>JAFDVJ010000028.1:45909-110315 GCA_018269075.1 Acidobacteriota bacterium | reverse complement strand
CCCGCATTCAGGTCGAGCATCCGGTGACCGAGATGATCACGGTCGTCGACATCGTCCGCAACCAGATCCTGATCGCCGAGGGGCGCGATCTCGGTTACGAACAGGCCGACGTTCAGATCTTCGGCCATTCGATCGAATGCCGGATCAACGCCGAGGATCCCGTCAAGTTTACGCCGAGCCCGGGCCGGATCACCGCGCTCAACATTCCGGGCGGGCCGGGCGTGCGCGTCGACACGGCCGTTTATCCGGGCTATGTCGTGCCGCCGCATTACGATTCGATGATCGCCAAGCTGATCGTCCACGCGCGGACCCGCGAGACGGCGATTGCGCGGATGCGGCGGGCGCTCGAAGCGATGGTCGTCGAGGGCATCAAGACGACGATCCCGCTCCATCTCAAGATTATGTCGGACGAAAAATTCCAGAAGGGAGATTTTTCGACCAAGTTTATGGAAGAGTTCAGGCAATAGCCGCGACGATTGATTGTTGTCGGGCGATTGTGATAATTTGTTAAAGACTATTAACCGTTAAGAATTAAGAGTTAAATAAAAATTTTCGCGGTTACCGCTTTTCAGAAGCGGAGTTACTGCGAGCATAAGGAGAGGCTATTTTTAGTAATTAAGAATTTATGGCTACAGCTACCGAATTAAAGGAAAAAATCGTCAACGATTATAAGCAGCACGACACCGACACGGGTTCGTCGCAGGTTCAGATCGCGCTTCTGACGCAGCGCATCAACGAACTGACCGAGCATTTCAAAGTGCACAAGAAAGACAACCACTCGCGTCGCGGATTATTGAAAATGGTCTCGCGTCGTCGTAAACTGCTCGATTATCTCAAGCGTAAAAACATCAACGAATACCATACGATCATCGAGAAACTGAAATTACGTCGATAGGTTGCGGGCGGAGAGTCGAGAGTCGGGAGAAAAAATCATCTCTCCACTCTCCACTCACTACTCTCCACTCGAAAAATTGGCATCTTCGAGCCATTGTTAGAACAGATTCTCTCGAAGAATTTGCCCGAGGTCGCTGAACGTGACAGCATAATGCCTCCGGCAGAAGAGAACGGTCGTTGAATAATAAAGTTCAAAGGCGGCAGGGAGCTTCACGGCATCGCACCTGTCGCTTTTTGTTTATGAGGAATCACTAATGGGAAATAAAAAATATTTGAAAGAATCAATCAAGCTCGGCAACCGCGAACTGACGGTCGAAACGGGCAAGGTGGCCAAACAGGCCGACGGCGCCGTTGTCATTCAATACGGCGACACGATGATTTTAGTGACCGCCGTCAGCGCCCGCGTTCCGAAGGAAGGACTCGACTTCTTTCCGCTGACGGTCGAATACCGTGAATCGACCTATTCGGCCGGCCGCATCCCCGGAAACTATTTCCGCCGCGAAGGCCGCCCGAGCGAAAAGGAAACGCTGACCTGCCGTTTGATCGACCGGCCGGTGCGTCCGCTTTTCCCGGACAACTACCGGTTCGAAACGCAGATCATCGGGACGGTCATCTCGGCCGACACCGAAAACGATCCGGACGTGATCGCGATTACCGGCGCGTCGTGCGCGCTGTATCTGTCGGACATCCCGTTCGTCAACCCGATCGCCGGCGTCCGCATCGGACTCGTCGACGGCAAATACATCGTCAACCCGAGCTATGACGAGCGCCGCGAATCGGATCTCAATCTGGTCGTCGCCGGCACCGAAGAAGCGATCTGCATGGTCGAATCCGAAGCGAAGGAAGTCACCGAAAAGATTATGGTCGAAGCGCTGATGCTCGCGCACAAGGAGATCAAGCGGCTCTGCCTGTGGCAGAAAGAGCTCGGCAAGGCTTTGGAGATCACCAAGCGCGAATTCGTCGTGCCGGAGCTCGACCCGGAAATTTCGGCCGAGGTCGAGAAAAACTACACCGACCGGCTCCGCGAGGCGCTCGATTCGACCGGCCGCGACAAACTGACGACCTACGCCGGCATCGACGCCCTGAAAAAGGAAGTCGTCGAAAGCTATCCGGAAGAAGAGCCGGAAAAACGCTCGATGGCCGGCAAGGTCTTCTCGGCGCTCAAGGAAAAGATCTTCCGCGAGGACATTCTCGGCAACCGCCGCCGTCCGGACGGCCGCAAATTCTCGGAGATCCGCCCGATCTCGTGCGAAGTCGGCTGGCTGCCGCGCGTTCACGGTTCGGCGCTCTTCACGCGCGGCGAAACGCAGGCGATCGTCACCTCGACGCTCGGCACGAAAGACGACGAGCAGTTTATGGACGATCTCGAAAAGGGCGAAACCAAGCGCCGTTTTCTGCTCCATTACAATTTCCCGCCGTATTCGGTCGGCGAGACGGGCCGCGTCGGCTCGTCGTCGCGCCGCGAGATCGGCCACGGCAACCTCGCCCGCCGCGCGCTCGAAGCGATTCTCCCGGCGGAGATCGATTTCCCGTACACGATCCGGATCGTCTCGGACATCACCGAATCGAACGGCTCGTCGTCGATGGCGAGCGTTTGCGGCGGCTGTCTCAGCCTGATGGACGCGGGCGTGCCGATCAAACGCCCGGTCGCCGGCGTCGCGATGGGCCTCGTGATGGAAGGCAACCGCTACGCGATCCTCTCGGACATCGCCGGCGCCGAAGATCACTACGGCGATATGGACTTTAAGGTCACCGGAACCGAAAACGGCATCACCGCGCTCCAGATGGACATCAAGATCAGCGGCATCAACGCGATGATCCTGCAGGAAGCGCTCGAACAGGCGCGCAAGGGCCGGATGCACATCCTCGGCATTATGAAGGAAGCGATCGCCGAACCGCGCGAGGACATCTCGCCCTACGCGCCGCGCATCATCACGATCCAGATTCATCCGGACAAGATCCGCGACGTCATCGGCAAGGGCGGTTCGGTGATCCGCGGCATCACCGAGGAGACCGGCGCGAAGATCGACATCGCCGACGACGGCACGATCTCGATCGCGACCGCCGACGGCAACGCGGCCCAGGCGGCGATCGACCGGATCAAGGCGATCACGGCCGAAGCGGAGATCGGCGAAACCTATCTCGGCACGGTGATGCGGATCGTCGATTTCGGCGCGTTCGTCGAAATCTTCCCCGGTGTCGAAGGCCTGCTCCACATCTCGGAAATTTCCGAGCGTCGGATCCGCGACGTCCGCGACGAGCTCAAGGAAGGCCAGCAGGTTATGGTCAAATGCATCGGCAAGGAAGGCAACAAGATCAAGCTTTCCCGCAAAGCCGTTCTGCAGGAAGAAAAGAAAGCCCATTCGAACTAACCCGAAAGGCTTTATCGAATAAAAAAGGCGCGCGGGCAGGTTGCTGCCCACGCGCCTTTTTTGACAAAGTTACGAAACGCCGGCATCTCGGCCGGCAAACGGAACGCCGGCATCCTGCCGGCAATGCGTTTGAAAAACGCACAAACGCTGCATTTCCTCGAAGATAATAGGAAAATGCAGCGCTCGACGCCGCTTGCGCGCCGTTTGCCGGCCGAGCTGCCGGCGCTCCGTCCTGGCGGCAGATTCGCGTCATTTGACTGTCACGCAAAAAACAGCGGAACCGGATGGAAAAACAACGCCATCAGTTTCGTAAACACAGCCGTCAATTAAAAAAAACACAGCGGACAAATCGAAAAAAATCGCGGTCAGGTAAAAAAACGGCGACAAAATCGAAAATCGGCGGTCTTTGCTAATTTGTAAAAGACGGCAGGTTATTTGAAGACGAAACGGCCGGCCGGCGCACGCCGCGCGCGGCGGAAAAACACCGGCGGGCGGGCAAAAAAGCCGGCGGCCGAAAAAAAATCGAAAAAAATAATAGTTTTTTTGAAAATTTTTGGAAATTCCGGCGCATTGCGTCTTTTCAGAGGTGAAAAGCCGGCATAAGAAGTAAAAATCAGGGGCGAAAAAGCGATAAACTGCCTCCTAAATAGTGCAATTTATCTGATTTTTTGATATAGTTTCTGCGATAAGCCCTCTGGTATAAAAATGATCGGCAAGTCTTCGGAAAAAGACTTGTGTAAGTCTATTTCACGGGAATTTTTGATTCGGCTAGGTACATTGAGATGAAAAATTATAAGTATAGATTTTTTCTGGCGGCTTTCAGCCTGACGTCGTTGCTGACGGCCGCTCTTTCCGCCGAGGCGGCGCCTGTTAAGTTCAATCAGGTCGTGCAGGTCGTCAACGTCAAGCCGGGCACCGCACAGACCGGCTCGTTTTCGCTGCTGCGGCTGGCGAACGATCAGACGTTTCTCGCCGACGACGACGGCGACACGCCCGACGCGCAGAAGGACGACCGCGTGATCGTCGAAACGAAAACCGACGTCGTCGAGGACGAAGTCTGCGACTGCACGTCGCCGTATATCACGACTAAGGGCGGTTTTCCGAAATGGCCGCTGTTAGGCCTCGCCGCCGTGCCGGTCGCCTTCATCATCAAGCGCGACAAGGACACGCCGACGCCGACGCCGACGCCGACCACGACGCCGACCACGACGCCGACCACCACGCCGACGCCGACACCGACACCGACGCCGACGCCGACGCTGACGCCGACGCCGACGCCGCCGCCCGAACCGGTTCCCGAACCGATGACGATTCTGCTGTTCGGTACCGGACTGGCCGGAATCGGACTCGCCGCGCGCCGCCGATTCGGTAAAAAGGACGCGTCGAAGACGGAGGAATAAGGATTGTTTTCGGGCCGCGGCCGCGAGCGCGGCCGGCCCGGAATATGACAGAGGAAAAAGAAATGCGTAAGATTCACTACAATTTATTATTCGCGATCGGGCTGATGCTCACCATCGGATTGACCACGGCCTTCGGCTTCGGCGGCGACGATAAGAATAAATACCCGAAGAATATGGGCGTTTTGAGCGTCAAGACCTCGCCGGCCAGCTATCCGATCAAGATCGACGGTCAGGACCGGGGAATGACCGGCGTCAATCAGGGTGCCGAGTTCATCCTCGAACCGGGCATCCACAAGATCGAGATCGCCTTTCCGGACGGCGTGCGCACCCGTGAAGTCGAGATCATCAAGGAACGTAAAAACTGCGTCTGTCTGAAATACATCGAAGAACAGATCAAGCGGCCGTGCCCGTACGACGTCTGGGTCAGCGCGCCCGAGAAAGTCATCGCCGGCGAACTGGTGACGTTTGCCGCGTTCAACCGCGTCGCGAATTCGGCGACGCCGCTCAACTACCGCTGGAAAGTGACGCCCGAAAGCACGGTCATCAAAAGCGGTCTCGGAACCTCGGCGATCACCGTCGATACGACCGGGATGGGCAATCAGACGATCACCGCCGAGCTCGACGTGACCGACGACGTCTACGGCAAGACCTGCCACCAGAAAAACTCGTTCCCGACCGAGGTTCAGGAAGTCAAGAAGCCCGAGAAGATCAAGTGCGACGAGTTTATTCCGGGCCCGTTCGACGATGCCAAAGCGCGTCTCGACAACTGCGTCATCCAATTGCAGGGCAGCCCCGACGCGCAGCTTTACATCATCATCTATCAGGGCACCGACAAGGCCGGGATGACCCGCGACACCTACGATAAGCTGAGCAAACGGACGCTCGATTATCTCGTCAAGACCCGGGCGGTCGATCCGCGCAGGATCTCGATCATCAACGGCGGACCGCGGCCGAAAACGACCTTCGTGGTCTGGTTCGTCCCGCCGGGCGCGCCGCTGCCGACGCCGGACGAATAAACGAAACCACCCAACGGAGAAGAGAAGAAAAGGGAGATTCGCAAGAGTTTCCCTTTTTTTTGTTTCGTTCTTTGTTCGTCGTTCGTTGTTCGTTGTAAAATTTACACTTCGAGTTTCGAGTGGAAGGCGGATCGAAAATCCGAAATCCGAAATCCGAAATCCGAAATCGTATTATGTCAGCACCGAATATCGAAACAATCGTAAGTATGGCAAAACGGCGCGGGTTCGTTTTTCCCGCGTCGGAAATCTACGGCGGCCTCGGCTCGAGCTGGGATTACGGCTCGCTCGGCGTCGAGCTCGCCAACAACATCAAGCAGAGCTTCTGGCGCTGGCTCGTCCACGGGCGCGACGACATCGAGGGCCTCGATTCGTCGATCATCCAGAACCGGCTCGTCTGGAAATACAGCGGCCACGAGGCGACCTTCAGCGATCCGCTCGTCGACTGCCGGACCTGCAAGGGCCGTTTCCGGCTCGATAAGCTGCAGGACGTCGCCTGCCCGAAGGACGCGTCGTGCAACGCCGGCAGCGGCAAGGAATGCGATCTGACCGAGGCGCGCGCCTTCAATCTGATGTTCCGGACGACCGTCGGCCCGGTCTCGTCGGACGAGGACGAATCGGCGCTCGCGTATCTCAGGCCCGAAACGGCGCAGGGCATCTTCATCAATTTTAAGAACGTGCTCGACACCTCGCGGCGCAAGCTGCCGTTCGGCATCGCGCAGATCGGCAAGGCGTTTCGCAACGAGGTGACGCCCGGCAACTTCATCTTCCGGACGCGCGAGTTCGAGCAGATGGAGCTCGAATATTTCTGTCAGGCCGAGGACGCGCCGCGCATTCATCAGGAATTCATCGACGGCTTTCAGGAATGGTTCGCGTCGCTCGGGATCTCGGGCGAGAATCTCAAACTCTACGAACAGTCGAAGGAAGAGCTCGCGCACTACGCCGACCGGACGGTCGATATCCTGTACCGCTTTTTCCCCGAGCGCGAGGGCGACGCGCAGTTCGACGAGCTGATGGGTATCGCGAACCGCACCGATTTCGATCTCAAGACCCACTCGAAAAAGCCCGAGGGCCTCGACGGCAAACGGCTCAACCCGGATTCGACCGAGGATCTCTCGTATTTCGATCCGGCGACCAACCAGCGTTTTTATCCGTACTGCATCGAGCCGTCGGTCGGCGTCAACCGGACGCTGCTCGCGGTTTTGATGGACGCCTACACCGAAAAAGTCAACGAGAAGGGCGAGGTCCGCGTGATCCTGAAGCTCAAAAACGACCTCGCGCCGATCAAGGTCGCGGTGCTGCCGCTCGCCAAGAACAAGCCCGAGATCGTCGCGCTCGCCAAACAGCTGAAAAAAGACCTGCTGCCGTCGATGCGGACGGTTTACGACGACACCGGCGGCATCGGCAAGCTCTACGCGCGGCAGGACGAGATCGGGACGCCGTTCTGCGTGACGGTCGATCACGAATCGCTCGAAGACCACGCCGTCACGGTCCGCGACCGCGACACGTGGGGCCAGGAGCGGATTCCGATCGCCGATTTGAAGGACTATCTTCTGAAGCGGCTCAACGCCTGACATCGGCGGCTTTCATTACGAAGGCCGCGGGCTTTTCCGAGCGAATGTTTTCCGGATTTTTCGGAGAACATTCGCTTTGTGTCTTTAAACCGGACGGGCGACTCGAAGATAAACCCGAATTTATCGCTGAAAAGCCCGGAAAACCACCCGAAACTCACGCCAATCATCAATCAACGTGCAAACCATGCCCAGTAATGTTCAACAAATTTTAATTGACTACAACATAATTAATTTGTTAACATTTAATGTGGTTTAAAGTCCCACAAACATCGCCCAGTGTCTGCCGTTTGCACTTCCGATTCGTTATTATGCGGAAAATCACCCGAAATTTATGAAAAAATTCTCGTCACAGACCGGCGCTTCCGTCGTGGAAGTCCTGATTGTCGTTGCGGTTCTGGCGATCCTGACGACCGTCGCGCTGGTTTCGTACACATCCACACGCAAATATTCCGCGGACGAACAGGCCCGCAAAATCATCGACGTTTTCGACGAAGCCCGCCAGAAAGCGCTCAACCAGCGCAAGACGTTTCGCGTCGAGATCAACCGCACCAAAAGCGAATTGCGCCTGATCGACGAGGGCTCCAACGCGACGACCGCCAACGACGACACGATTCTGAAAAAGTTTCAGATCTCGAGCCTGGTCGTGGTCGGCTCGGCGCCGCCGAACGTGACCGGCGCCCCGACCGCGACGACGCCGATCAACGTCCCGTCCTACGCGTCGAGCACCTATCCGCTCAGCAACGGCGAGGAAAAAATCACTTTGCGGTTCAAGCGCAACGGGCAGGTCGTCGATGCCGGCACGGACAACGTCGGAACCGGCAGCGTGATGAACGGCGCGACGATCTATGTTTATTCGCGGACGCCGTCGGTCAACAGCCCCGACGTCATCCGCGCGGTCACGGTTCTCGGCACGACCGGCGACACATCGCTTTACAAATGCACGTTTACGGCCGGAAGCTGCGGCAACTGGAGCCGTTAACCCTGACAGGATTGAGAATCAATATGAGGCACGCAAAACAAGAATCGGGTTTTTCGCTGATTGAAACGATAATCGCGCTGGTCGTGATGCTGGTCGGTATTTTATCGACGATGCAGGCCATCTCCTACGGCGTTCTGTCGATGCAGGAATCGGAAAAACGGGCGCTCGGCAAGGAAGCTGCCCGCTCGACGATGGAAACGATCTTTTCGATCCGCGATCTGCAGGCCTTCGATCCGCAGACCGGCGAGCCCTACAACTGGAACGCGATTCAGGTCAACGACGGCTCGAACGGCGGCGTTTTTCTCGACGGCTGGAACCCGATCCGTGAAAATCCGGGCGACGACGGGATCTTCGGCACGGCCGACGACGCCTGTCCGGCCGTCAACCCGTGTACGGTCGGAACCTATACGAACAGCAGCGCGGTCGTCACCGGCTTCGAGCGAAAGATCGAGATTTACGATATTACCGAGAACAACGTGGCCCGGAAGCGGCGGATCACCGTCCGGGTCCGCTATTTCGTCGGCCAGCTTCAGCGGGAAGAGGTCGAATCGACGATCGTCGCCAATCTGCCGGTCGGTTAAACCGCCGACCGTCCAACGGGATCTTTGGGGAAATTTTATGATGAAGAAAAGCTCAGCCGAATTTTACGGTCAAAAAGGCGTCACGATTCTCGAACTGCTCCTGTCGATGACCGTCTTTCTGATCGGGATCGCCGCCATTTACGGCGTCACGCGGCTCGCGACCATCCAGAAAAATACGGTCAATTCGCGGACCGATCAATTGCGCAGCGCGCGCATCGCGCTCGAATATATCCGCCGCGACGGGCTCAACGCCGGTTTCGGGTTTCACCGCACGGGCGGCAACATTCCCGACAACGCCGGCAACACGCTCTTTAATATGCCCGCCGACACCGATACGCAGAGAGATTTTATGACGTCGGTGATGGCCGCCAACAACGTCAACTCGAACCTGCTGAATTTCGGCGGCTACACCGACGCGGTGATATTCATCAGCCGCGATCCGTCGTTCAACAGCGGCGCGCTGGTCAATTACACCGGCGCGGCGGCGAGCGGCAACGCCGTCAACGTCACGACGGCCGCCAACGCCTGCGCAAACTGCAGCGTTTTCGACGTTTATCTCTTTGAATCGTCGTCGGGCACGACGCAGATGATGGGGATGCTGACGACGAAAAACAGCAGCAGCTCGGTCCAGTTTTCGCCCGGCGATCCGCTCGGGCTCAACCAGTCGGCGACCGGCTCGGGCGACGCGCAGAGCCTGCTCGTCACGACGGCCGGCGGCGGCACGATCAAGCGCGTCAACATCGTCAGCTACAGCGTGACCAGCGCGGGCGTGCTGGTCCGGAAAAAATACGGCAACCAGACCGGCCTGCTGGCGTCGCAGCAGATCGAAACCCGCGAGCTCGTTTACGGCGTCAGCGATTTCCAGATCAAATATTATATGGAAGACGGCACCACCGTCGACGATCCGTCGCTCGCCAACAACGGCCGCACGAACCAGATCAAGATGAACAGCGTCGTCCAGATTCAGGTCTCGATCACGCTCGCTTCGGATGCCAACGACAGCCAGCCGAAGGTCACGACGCCGGTCGTCATCAAGGAATTCATCAGTACGAAAAATTTACGTTACGAAGCCAGTTAAGTCGAAAGGGAAAATTATGTTCGTCAATATTTCGAAAAAGTCTTATAAGCGAATCAAAGAATCGGGCGCGGCGATGGTCATCGCCCTGCTCGTGATGACGCTGCTGCTCGGTTTCGCGGCGCTGGTGCTGTCGCGGACGGTGACGGAAAACGCGATTATGCTGAACGACACCGCGGAGAGCCGTTCGTTCAACGCGGCCGAAGCGGCGCTCGAAGACGCGACCCGCGATTTCGCGACCATCGTCGAGAACAAACTGAGCCCGACCAGCACCGATATCGATAATCTGCGAACCAAAACGGTTCCGTATTTCGAAGCGAACGGTTACACCTTCAACAAGGTCATCACGCAGGTCGGCACGTCGCAGGTCGTTACCCAGACGAAAGGACAGTTTCAGGGCCTGATCAGCCTGCGCGACGAATGGCAGATCGACATCACGGCGACCGATACGCAGACCGGCGTGCAGACGCAGGTCCGGCGCCGGTTTTTCAACGACCGCATCCCGATCTTCCAGTTCGGCGCGTTTTATCAGGACGATCTCGAAGTGCAGGATCCGCCGCTCTTTATCTTTAACGGCCGGATCCACACGAACGGCAATTTTTTCACGAACTCCAACGGCAACGACATCCGTTATAAATCGAAGATCACCGTCGCCGGCGAGATCGTTCGCGACCGCTGGAAGAGCGGCGCGGCGCTGACGACCGGCGAGCAGAGCAACGCCGTCTACGCGCCGAACGCGACCAACGTCGACGTCCAGTTCCCGTACAACCGCGGCAGCGTCACCTGCACGGCGGGCACGGGCGGCATCCTGACCGACATCACGGGCCGCAATTTCCCGTATCCGAACTGCACGACCAACTCGAACTGGGCGTCGTTTTCGACCGCTTTCGAGGGCAACGTCGTCGCCAAGGCCAAACAGCTCAGCCTGCCGGTCAGCCGGATCAACGTGCCGCTCATCGAGATGATCCGGCGCGGCAAGAACATCGGCGACAAGGCGAACATCAACGGCACGCTGACGAGCGTGGTCGAAGCGACCGAGGACAACGGCACGCTCTCGCACGAGCGTTACGCCAACAAGGAAGGCCTCCGCATCAGTCTCGCCGATTCCAAGGAAAAACTGCCGCAGTGCGCGGGCGTCCTGACGGCCTGCGGCGTCCGGCTCGACGCGACGCTGAGCGGCAACTCGCTCGGCTACCAGCCGAAACCGATGAGCGATTACACGGCCTATAAAACGACGGCGCTCAACGGCAACCGGCTCCGCGCCGGATCGCGCGAGGTCTGGATCAAGGTCGAGCTCGTCAACTTCGATTACGACAACCAGAAACCGGTTACGCAGGACGTCACCGAGGATATCCTGAGCCTCGGCGTGACCGAGCCGGTCATCGATTCGGCGATCACTAATCTGAAGGTCAAATTTCAGGACGGAACCGATTACACGACGACGACCGATTCGCGCTCGATCATCAAGCTCCAGCATTTCGCGATCAAGGGAAACACGGTGCCGAATTATTCCGGGTCGTGGATCTCGAACCAGACGATCAACTCGAAAGGCTTTAACTTCGTCCAGCGCTACAAGAACGTCAGTTCGACCGGCGCGAGCACCTGCGCGGCGACTCCGGCTTCCTGCACGTCGCTGATCGACGACAGCTTCGCCAATCCGGCGGTCGACGCCAATTCGAGCAGCGGCGGCTATAACGACGAATCCGCGCATTTCAAGAACGCCGCGTTCGACGGTAACTGGACCGGCACCAACAAATACGTGATCGTGCCGTTTCCGATCCAGATCTTCGACGTCCGCGAGGGCAACCGCGCGAACAGCACGACCGGCACCGTCACCAACAAGGTTTACGTCAACGGCGTGATGAGCCTCGTCGATCTCGATCTGGCGAATCTGCGGCGTTTTCTGAACGGCGAATTCGACGGCAAGCTGCCGACCGACACGCCGTTCGCGATCGCCAACGGCAACGTCGGCCTCCGCAGCACGGACGTCCCGAGCAACCGCGGCTGGGTCGTTTATTTCTCCGACCGGCGCGGCGACAACAACTTCGACGGCCGCTACAATATGGAGGACGTCAACCCGAATTACGACTCGAACGTCGACGAGGACATCAACGGCGACGGCACGATCGATAAGCCGTCGGTCAGCAACGATGAAGGCCCGCTGACCGATTCGCAGGGCGATGCCGGCTATTTTGCCGCGACCGACCATAAATTCTACCGGCGCGGCCTCCGGCTGATCAACGCGACGTCGATTCCGGGCAACTACGACACGGCGACGCCGATCAACACGAAGGGCTTTACGGTCGCATCGGAAAACGGCGTCTACACGCTCGGCAACTATAACGTGACGAGCGTGACGGTCGCGGGCGGCACCAACGCGACGCTCTCGAGCGCCTATTCGCCGCAGAACACGGCGATGCACATCCCGGCCTCGATCGTCGGCGACGCGGTGACCTGTCTGTCGAACAACTGGAACGACGGCGAGAGCTTCGCCTACCCGTACGATCTGGCGAACCGTACCGCGACCGACACGCAATTGCGTTTCGCGATGCTCGCCGGCGATCCGATCACCGGCTATTCGCCGAACAACGGTCTCGACGGCAGCCAGAACGGCGGTCTGATCAATTTCAAGCGTTTTCTCGAAACCTGGACGGGCGACCGTCTGAATTATTCGGGCTCGCTGATCAACCTGTTCAATTCGTTCAACAGCAACGGCCGGCATAAACCGAACGTCACGGTCTACAACCCGCCGACGCGCGACTGGACGTTCGAGGAATCGTTCAAGGACCCGAACCGCCTGCCGCCCGGCACGCCGTTCGTCTACTTCCTGACCTTTACCGGTTTCGAACGCGTCAACGATTAATCCGAAACGCCAGACTTTTCGGCCCCGGCGGACCCGCGAAAAGCGGGCCCGCCTTTTTATTTCGCCGTTAATTTCCTAAACTAATAACGATTTCGGATTTCGGATTTCGGATTGGTCTGCCGGAGTCGGTTTACGTTTGACAAGCGAAATCCGGGCTTCGAAAACGGACAAATCCGAAATCCGAGATCCGAAATCCGAAATCCGAAATCGTTATGGTTGAACTGCCGGGAAAAATTATCGAGCTGGCGAAGCGGACGGCCGCCGCGGGCGGGCGGGCGATGCTCGTCGGCGGCTGCGTTCGCGACGATCTGATGGGCGTCGAGCCGAAGGACTGGGATCTCGAAATCTACGGCGTCGCGCCGGCGCGGCTGCGCGCGCTGCTGAGCGGCTTCGGCGAGGTCAACGCCGTCGGCGAGGCCTTTACCGTTTACAAGATCGGTCAGGATCTCGACGTCGCGCTTCCGCGCCGCGAGCGCAAAACCGGTCGCGGGCATCGCGGCTTCGTCGTCGAGGGCGATCAGGATATGTCGTTCGAAGAGGCCGCGAAACGCCGCGATTTCACGGTCAACGCGATTATGCGCGACGTTTTGACGGGCGAGATCGTCGATTGCTACGGCGGCCGCCGCGACATCGAAAACCGGATTCTGCGCGTCGTCGCGCGCGAGACGTTCGCCGAAGATTCGCTGCGCGTTCTCCGGGCGGCGCAGTTTGCGGCGCGATTCGAGTTCGCGATCGACGACGAAACGCGGGCGATCTGCCGCGAAATCGACCTGACCGATCTGCCGAAGGAGCGGATCTGGGGCGAGCTCGAAAAACTGCTCTTGAAATCCCGCCGCCCGTCGATCGGGCTCGGATATTTCTACGATCTGCGGATTGCCGAACAGCTTTTCCCCGAGCTGACGGCGCTCGTCGGCGTGCCGCAGGAAGAAGCGTGGCATCCGGAAGGGCCGGTCGACGTTCACACGCTGATGGTCGTCGACGAGGCGCGCCGGCTGGTCGACGACCTCGAATACGCCAAACAGGTGACGGTGATGCTCGCGGCGCTCTGTCACGATTTCGGCAAGCCGGCGACGACCGAGTTTTTCGACGGCCGCTGGCGCTCGCACGGGCACGACGAGGCCGGCGTCGAGCCGACGCTCTCGTTTCTCGACCGGCTCGGCGTCTTCACGCTCGACGGCTACGACGTCCGCGCGCAGATCGTTCAGCTCGTCCGGTTTCACCTGACGCCCGGGATGTTTTACAAGAATCCGCCCGGCGACGGCGCGTTTCGAAGACTGGCGGGCAAGGTCGAGCCCGATCTCCTGTACCGCGTCGCCAAGGCAGACAGTCTCGGCCGCAATCCCGACTGGCTGCCGGAAGAAAAACGTTTCGACGCGGCGGCGCAGGAATGGTTTATCGAACGCGTCCGCGCGCTCCACGTCGAACGACGCGCGCCGGCCTCGATCCTGATGGGCCGCCATCTGCTCGAGCTCGGCCTGAAGCCGTCGCCGCGAATCGGGCAGATCCTCGACGCCGTTTACGAAAAACAGCTCGACGGGCAGATCGCGACCCTCGCCGAGGCGCTCGCCGAGGCGCGAACGATGATCTGAGCATTGGTTGACGACGAAAAGTCCGCGCGGTTTGGTTCTGCGATGAAAGGGAAGAAAGAAAATAGCGAAAAGCTGACGACGAGTATGAAGGTGCTGCTCCTGCTCATCGTCGGCTATTGTTTCTGGATCTACTATTACTGCAATCCGAAACCGCTCGATTATTACGACTACACGTTTCGCGTCGCCGACAATTTCCTGCACGGCGCGATCGGCTTTCGCAACGCGCCGCCGGGCTGGCTCAACGAGTTCGTCCCGTTCGAAGGCTTCTGGTACTCGGTCTTTCCGCTCGGCGGCGTCGTTACGATGCTGCCGTTCGCGCTCTTCAAATATCTCGGCTTGATCTCGGAAATGCCCGGCTCGCTGATCGCCGCGCTGACGGCGGGCGGCATCTGCGGCTTTCTGATCCTCATCGCCCGCCGTTACACGCTCGGCTTGAGTAAGCTCATCCTGCTCGTCTGCGCAATGATGTTCGGCACCTGGATGTGGACGAACCTCGCGATGGCCGGCGCGTGGCAGCTCGCGCTCGGCTTCGCGATGCTCGGCGAGCTGGGCGCGATCTACTTCACCGTTTTCGACCGCCGCCCGCTCCTCGCCGGCTTTTTCTTCGCCCTCGCCTTCGGCAACCGCACCGAGGTGCTTCTGACGACCCCGCTGTTGGCGTATCTGCTCCTCCGGGGGGAGGGAGAGGGGGAGAAAAGGAGAAGAGGAGAAGAGGAGAAGAGGAGAAAGGGAGAAGGGGTAAGCGGACAAGTCCGAAAACAGACCAATCCGAAATCCGAAATCCGAAATCCGAAATCCAAATGGTCCGAAATCCGAAATCTATTATGGTTTTGTTTCGTGCCGTTTATTTTGGGCATTCTGACGCTCGGGTATAACTATTTGCGGTTTCATTCTTTGACCGATTTCGGGTATGCGCGGATCCCGGGCGTGCTTGAGGAACCGTGGTACGCTTACGGGATCTTTTCGCTGCGCTACATTCCGGCGAATTTTTATGAGATGCTGCTCAAGCCGTGGAACCGGCTGGCCGATTTTCCGTATCTCGTGCCGAACGGTTTCGGCGGCGCGATCTGGCTGAGCAGTCCGTTTTTGTTCCTCGTCTTCCGGCGCGGCGCGCGCGACAAGACGCTGAAATACGCGGCGTGGGCGGCGATCGCGGCGCTCACGTTTCTGCTCTGGACGCACGGCAACGCGGGCGGCTGGCAATTCGGCTACCGCTACGCGATGACGCTTTTGCCGTGGCTTTTTCTGATCCTGCTCGAAACGGGCCCGCCGGAGATTCGCTGGTATGAATGGCCGGTTTATCTGTTTTCGATCGCCCTCAACACTTACGCGACCTGGCTCTTTTTCTGGACGGATTACATCCGGACATACTGACCGGAAACATTGACCGCGAAATGACAGGGCGGATTCTCTTTTGGGATAATACAAATTTATCAGTTCGTCATTTTCGGGTAGTTTATGCTTCTTGATCTGACCCCGCTGCGCGTCTCGCGCGATTACCGGCTGCTGTTTTTCGGGCAGCTCGTCTCATTTTTCGGCTCGATGATGTCGTTCATCATCCTGCCGTGGCAGATGCTCCGGCTGACCGGCTCGAACGAGATGGTCGGCTATATCTATTTCGCCGAGTTCATCCCGATGGTCACGCTCGCCTTCGTCGGCGGCGCGCTCGCCGACGCGTTCGACAAACGAAGGCTCCTGCGCGCGACCGAGATCGGGCAGTCGGTCGTCACGGTCATCCTGCTTTTGAACTCGCTGCTGCCGGAGCCGCATATCTGGGTGCTCTACGCGGCGGCCGCGCTCCAGGCCGGGCTCGCCGCGCTTCAGCGGCCGGCGTTCGAATCAATGATCCAGCGGATCATCCCCGACGAGCTGATGTCGGCGGTCGCGTCGCTCAACTCGCTGCGCTACAACTTCGGGGCGATCGTCAGCCCGTCGCTGGCCGGCCTGATCGTCGCCGCGTTTTCGCCGGCGACCGTCTACACGCTCGATCTTTTGACGTTCGTCGCTTCGCTGTGCGCGGTTTTTCTGATCGGGCGCGTGCCGACGCTGGCCGGGGCCGATCAGCCGAGCCTCAAGAGCATCATCGCGGGCTGCCGCTACGCGCTCAGCCGGCAGGAGCTGCTCGGGACCTATATCATCGACATCTGCGCGATGCTGTTCGCCTTTCCGCAGGCGCTTTACCCGGCGCTCGCGCTGGTTTACGGCGATCAATATCTGGGGCTTTTTCCGGCCGCGCTGGCCGTCGGGATGCTCGCCGCCAATCTGACGTCGCGCTGGACGCGCAACATCGACCGGCACGGTTTATGGGTCGCGGTCGCGGCCGCGCTGTGGGGCGTCGGGATCATCTTTTTCGGGCTCGCGACGAGCATCTGGCCGGCGCTGTTCTTTCTCGCCTTCGCCGGTTTTTTCGATATGATCTCGGGGATTTTTCGCGGGACGATCTGGAATCAGACGATTCCGAACCACCTGCGCGGGCGACTCGCGAGCCTCGAAATGATAAGCTATCTGACGGGACCGATGCTCGGCGGCTTGAAGATGGGCATCGTCGCCGAGCGCTACGGCGTCCGGACGGCGATCGTCTCGGGCGGTATTTTATGCGTCGTCAGCGTCGCCGTCGCGTCGGTGTTTCTGCCGAATTTCATCGCCTACGACGGTCGCGAGGGCATCCGGCAGAAAGAGCTCGAAGAGAAACGGCGGGCGGGCTAAGAATGAGGCGATTTCGGATTTCGGATTTCGGATTTCGGATTGGCTTTAAAATGAGTGGTTTTCTTTGTTGGAGAGGCGGTTATTTAGAGTGAAAGCGGCGGCTTATAAAAATTTGTTGATTACGCTCGTTTTCGGGATTTTGACGGGAATCGTGCTGGCGACGGCGGCCGCGGTTTTCGTGCCGCGGGTCGCGCCCGAATGGACGGGCGCGCTGGTCTGCCCCGGACGGCTCGAATACGTGTCGTTTCGCCAGTCTTATTACTGTTTCACGGGCGGCAGCGAATCGTTCGACGCCGGCGACGCGATGTTCTGGGCGATCTTCAGACGCTTTGTCCTGCTCGGGCTGGCGATCGGCCTGCTCGCCGTTTACGGCCTGCTGAATCTCGGCCGTTTTCTGTATCGCCGGCGCGAGGCGGCCGGTTTTTGAATCGACGCGGCCGGTTCGCGCGGCCGCTGTTTTTGAATGTGAGGAAGGAATGCCGATATTAAAGAAAAGAGAGATCGATAATCTCGAACAGATGAGCGGCGAAGAGCTCGCCGCCTTTCTCGAATCGCTGCCCCTCGGGCGCTACGACGTCGAAGACCTCTTCGACTTTCTGGAATTCAAGCTCGAGCGCGAAGACTGCAATCATTCGCTCCGGTTCGCGATGCAGTATATGATGGAAAACCGGCTGAATTTCCCGCAGACGAGCGCGTGGCTCCAGCAGAACGGCGGCTATTGCGACTGCAAGGTGCTCGAACAGATCGCGCCCGCGTGGCGGCGCACCTTCGACCGGTTCGATGAATAATCTCTTCAAACTCGAAAACGTCGTCGCGGTGGTTTACGCGCTCGTTTTCGGTGCGGCCCTGTTCGCGCTGTTCTTCCTGCGCGTCAGCGACCGGCTCGCGATGCCGGTCGCGGTCGGCCTCTTCGGCATTTTAGGGTTCGTCATTTATCTGCGGCCCGCGCAGCGCATCTCGCAGCGCTACTCGGCGCTCTTCGTCGCGCTCAACGCATTGCTCGTGATCCTGTTTTTCATTCCCGGCCTGACCTTCAGCGTCTGCCTGCCGCTGCCGCTGCTGATCGTTTTTATGCTGCTGATCCGCCGCGAGCGGAGCACGGCGATGGAGCAGTGGCTGAAGACGAAAAACTTCTCGCCGGTCGCGAATCCGCCGGCCGAAATCCTCGAAAAGCTCGGGCCGGATCGCAACTGGCGCTGCTTCGCGAATTCGTTCCATCCGCCGGGAAGTCGCGAGGTGCCGTATCTCGCGTGGTTCGGATTTTTGCGGACGAACATCACGACGATGGTCAACGGCGCGCCCGTCCAGACCGTCGGCCTCATCTCGCAGGTCGCGGTTTCGTTTTTTCCCGGAACGGTCGGCGAAAATTTCAAACAAATGATCGAATCGCGCGCCGCCGACCGCCAGTCCTTCTGGAAAAATCTCCGCCCGTCGAGCGCGCAGCTTTATCCGTATCAGGTCGAACGCTTTCCCGACGGCTCGTTCGCCGCCGCCTGGTCGATCGAACATATCCCGCTCCTGCTCGACGAAAAATGGCACGAGCTCGAATCGTTGCTCGCCGCTTCCGACTCGTAAAACCGCCGTTTCGTCGTTTCTTTTGCTTTTCAAACGTTCGTTATCCGGCAATCGACTTCATATTTGCCGCAGGCCGCAAATATCCCAGGTTGCAATAAGCCGGCCACGAAACCGGTTGGAAAAAGATGCGGTTTCGGGTAAGTTCGCCGGTTTAACTGTCCACGAAAAACACGAAAAACACTAAATGATTTCGTGTCTTTCGTGTTTTTGGTGGACAGTTAAACAAACGTTCGCAATTCGAACGATCATTCGATGATTGGCGGGTAGGCCGATAATTCCTCTGTTTTTATGACAACCCGGAATTTCTGGCCGATCAAACGCCGTTTGAACGCTTGCGCGTTCATTGCCGGCAGGATGCCGGCGTTCCGTTGCAGGGATGCCGGCGCTTTCGAGTTCTACCAGCCGCGGTTGATTTCCCAGCGGTCGACGATCCGGTCGCCGTCGAGGACGTGATAATGCGAATGCTGGAGCGCGGTCAGGCAGGAATGATTGGCGAGGACGCGGACGCGGTCGCCGACTTTCAGTCGGTCGAATGTTTCCCGGTCGGCGACGTCGATCTCGCCGTGTTCCTGCGACAGCGAGCCGATGCGGAGGTTTAAATCCGTGCCGTCCGTGTCGAGCACGCGGCCGTAGCCGCAGGCCGGATCGAATTCGACCGCGCCGCGATCTTTCGAGAGCGCGACCGCGCCGGCGTCGACGACCAATCTTCGCCGATGCGGATCGCGATGAATGACGGCCGCGAGCACTGTCAGCGCGCAGTCGGCGAACGAGCAGCTTCCCAGAGTCGCTTGAAACGCGTCGAAAAAGATATAGTTTCCGCAGCGGAATTCGGTCACGCCGGCGAGCGAGTCGATCGCCGAAAAAGTCGGCGTCGAGCCGATGCTGACGGTCGGAACGGCGATCCCTTCGGCGCGCAGGGCTTCGGCGAGCCCGCGCATCTTGTCGTGTTCCTCGTGCGCGACGGCGAGCAGTTTTTCGGGCGTGTTGGCGTGATACGAATGACCGGCGTGCGTCAGGATGCCGGCGAAATCGAGGTGCGAAGCGTCGGCGATGAGCCGGGGAATTTCGTGCGCTTCCGGCGTTCCGGGCTCGACGCCGCAGCGGTGATAGCCGACGTCGGTCTTGAGAAAAACGCTGATCCGCGCGTTCTCGCGTTTCGCTGCTTCATTGAGCTCCCGGACCGTCGCCGCATCGTCCGAGAGCACCGCGAACCGTTCGATCTTCCGCGCGACCGCGATCGCTTCGGCAAACTTTCCGCGCTCGATCGGCACGCCGTAAGTGATGTCCGTGAAGCCGCCCGCCGCGAAAAAATGCGCTTCCGCAAGCGTCGAAACCATTATCCCGCCGAAATTGCCGGCGGTCTGAAGCCGCGCGATCTCCAGCGAGCGATGCGTCTTGACGTGCGGCCGCAGATCGACGTTCAGCTCTTTGGCGCGCGCCGTCGCCCATTCGGCGTTGCGCTTCATTTTCTGAAAATCGACGATCAGTGACGGCGTTTTGATGGTTTCAAGATTCATAATTTTTCCGAATTGAGATTTAGCTCAAATAATCCTTCAGATACCGGCCCGTATGCGAATTTTCGACCTTCACGATCTCTTCCGGCGTGCCGGTCGCGACGACCGCGCCGCCGCCGCTGCCGCCTTCGGGGCCGAGGTCGATCACGTAGTCGGCCGTCTTGATGACGTCGAGATTATGCTCGATGACGACGAGGCTGCCGCCGTTGTCGATCAGCGCGCGAAACGCCGCGAGCAGCTTGTTGATGTCGTCGAAATGCAGACCCGTCGTCGGTTCGTCGAAGATGAAGAGCGTTTTCGATTTGGTCTTGGTCGCGAGATGCGCGGCCAGCTTGACGCGCTGCGCCTCGCCGCCGGAGAGCGTCGTCGCCGACTGGCCGAGCCGCAGATAGCCGAGCCCGACCGCTTCGATCACCTTTAACTTGTTGACGAGCTTGGCGATGTCCTTAAAAAAGAGGATCGCCTCGCGAACGGTCAGCTGCAGCACTTCGGCGATGTTCCGGCCCTTGTATTTGACGTCGAGCACTTCTTCGCGAAACCGCGTTCCGCGGCAGTCCTCGCAGGTCAGCTCGACGTCCGCGAGAAACTGCATCTCGACCGTCACGGTGCCCGAACCCTGACAGGTCTCACAGCGCCCGCCCGGCACATTGAACGAAAAATGCGAGGCGTTGAAGCCCTTGGCTTTCGCGGCGTTGGTCGCGGCGAAGACCTCGCGGATCGCGTCGTAGGCCTTGATGTACGTGACCGGGTTCGAGCGCGGCGTCCGGCCGATCGGCGACTGGTCGACGAGCACGATGTCGTCGATCGCTTCGGCGCCTTTGATTTCCCTGAAATGGCCGACCGAGCCCTGCCATTCGCCGCGTTTTTTCTTGATTCCGGCGTACAGGATGTCGTGGACGAGCGTCGATTTGCCGGAACCCGAGACGCCGGTGACGCAGACGAGCATTTCGAGCGGGATCGCGACCGAGATGTTTTTGAGGTTGTTCTCGCGCGCGCCCGAAATCTCGATGCGGTGTTTGCCGGGCTCGCGGCGCTTTTGCGGGACCTTGATCTCGCAGTCGCCGCGCAGATATTTCGCCGTCAGCGAGACTTCGTCCTGGATCAGACCGACGAAATCGCCCTCGTAGACGAGATTCCCGCCGAGCTCGCCCGCGTAAAGGCCGATGTCCAGAATATGATCGGCGGCGCGCATCGTTTCCTCGTCGTGCTCGACGACGAGCACCGTGTTGCCGATGTCGCGGAGGTTTTCGAGGATCCGGACGAGCCGCGTGTTGTCGCGCGGGTGGAGCCCGATCGACGGCTCGTCGAGCACGTAGAGCGCGCCGACGAGCAGGGATCCGAGATTCGTCGCGAGCTGGATGCGCTGCGCTTCGCCGCCCGAAAGCGTCGAAGCAAGCCGGTTGAGCGTCAAATAATCGAGGCCGACATCGACCAGAAACTTGAGCCGGCGGCGGATTTCGAGGAGGAGCTTTTCGGCGATTTTCTCGCGCTCGGGCGAGAGCGTCAGCTCGTCAAAAAAACGCTGCGCGTCGCTGATCGCGAGGCCGACCGTTTCGGAGAGGCTCCGGCCCGCGATCTTGACGGCGCGGGCTTCCTTGCGAAGCCGCCCGCCGCGGCATTCGGGACAGGTCGTGTAGCCGCGGTATTTCGCCATAAAGACGCGGACGTGGAGCTTGTATTTCTTCGTTTCGAGCCAGTCGAAAAAGCCGCGAATCCCGCGCCAGCCGGGCGCGCCCTCGAAGATCGCCTGTTTCTGCGCCTCGGAAAGATCGGCGAACGGCGTGCGCGTCGGAATATTGTGACCGCGGGCGAACCGCAGAAGCTCTTTTTTCGCCCAGTCGTACTGCGGGCGCGAGAACGGCTCTACGGCGTCCGCTTCGAGCGAGAGGTTTTCGTTCGGGACGACGAGGCCGAAGTCGATGTCGATCGTGTTGCCGAATCCCTGACAGACGGGACACGCGCCGAACGGCGAGTTGAAGCTGAACAGCCGCGGCTCGGGCTCTTCGTAAACCGTCCCGTCGTATTTGCAGATGAATTTATCGGAAAAATTGAGCCGCCGCGGCTCGGCTTCGGCCGTCACGACGACCGCCGCGCCGCTTTCGCGGAAGCAGATCTCCAAAGAATCGACGAGCCGCTGGCGGATCGACGCGTCGGCCTTAAGCCGGTCGATGAGCACGTAGGTTTCGTCGAAATCCTTGAAGGGATAATCTTCGGGCCGCTGCAGATCGATCGTTTCGCCGGCGCGGTAGAGCCGCGTAAAGCCGCTCTGCATCAGGCTCATCAGATGCGGCACCGGATTCGGGTTTTTCGTCTTCTGCTGGCGCGTTTTCAAATCGAGATCGTGCTCGGCCGGAAACAGCACGTAAAACCGTGTTCCTTCACTCAAAGCGGCGAGCGTGTCGCCGGCGGCCGATTCGGGCGAATCCTTTTTGACCTCGCGGTCGCAGACATAACAGAACGTCTGGCCGACGCGCGCGTAGAGCAGTCGCAGGTAATCGTAGATCTCGGTCTGCGTCGCGACGGTCGAGCGCGGGTTGCGCGTCGAGTTTTTCTGGCGGATCGCGATCGCCGGCGCGATGCCGACGATCTCGTCGACGTCGGGTTTGTCCATCCGTTCGAGAAACTGCCGCGCGTAGGCCGAAAGCGATTCGACATAGCGGCGCTGGCCCTCGGCGTAGATCGTGTCGAAGGCGAGCGAAGATTTCCCGGAGCCGGAAACGCCGGTCACGACGGTCAAACGATTGAGCGGGAGCGAGAACGAAATATTTTTGAGATTGTGCACCCGCGCGCCGTGCACGATGATCGCGTCTTCTTTGGTCTTGACAGCTTGCATAGATGAAATATTTTGTCGTTTAGGCAAAACTCTATCTTATCAAACCGCGCCGGAAAACAAAAAAGCCGGGAATAAAACCGGCCGGTTTGAGTATAATTAGTTTTGGAAGTTTTGGGAGTTTTGGAAGTTTGGGGAGACAACGTACAATCGGCTGTTAGCCGGTTGACAGGCGACAGCCTGTAAGGCGCTTTCGCGCCCAAAGCGTGCGGCGAAGACTAAAAGGCTGTCGTTCATCGAGTTATCGCTTTGAAAATTGGGGAAGATGAATTTTCCCCGAACTTCCAAAACTTCCAAAACTGCCAAAACTTCCCAAACTATAAAGCGTTATGAAGACAATTACCCTCGTTTTAATGTTGATGTTCGCCGCCGGCTGCGCGGTCGATAAAGTTGAAAGTCAAAAGCGGGCGGAAAGCGCGCCGTCGCCGGAGACGGCGAACCCGCCCGCGAAAGCGCCGGTGCTGGTCGAGCTTTTTACGTCCGAAGGCTGTTCGAGCTGCCCGCCGGCCGACCGCGCGCTCGCCTTTCTCGACCGCGAGCAGCCGGTCGCGCCGGCCGAGATCGTGACGCTCGCGTTTCACGTCGATTACTGGGACGACGGCGGCTGGAAAGATCCTTTTTCGTCGGCGCAGTTTACGGCGCGGCAGGAGTTTTACGGGCAGAAATTCAGGACCGGCTCGATCTATACGCCGCAGATGATCGTCGACGGCGGCACGGAATTCGTCGGCAGCAACACCGGCAGGGCGACGAGCGCGGTTCTTGACGCCGCGAAAAACCCGAAGGGTAGTGTCGAGATCGTCAGGGACGGGGAAAAACTCAAAGTTAAGGTCTCGGAACTGCCCGACCACGAAGCGGCGACGCTCTTTCTCGCGGTCGCCGAGGACGAATTATCGTCGAACGTCGCGCGCGGCGAAAATTCCGGCCAAACGCTCGCGCATCAATCGGTCGCCCGCCGGCTCAAACCGCTCGGCGCTATCGACCCGCAGCAAAAATCGCTCGAATCGGAAACCGTCCTGACGCCCGATCCCGGCTGGAAACGCGAAAACCTCAAACTGATCGTCTTCGCCCAGGAAAACACGACCCGCCGGATCATCGCCGTCGGGAAAATCCGGTTTTGAGTGGAGAGTGGAGAGTGGAGAGTGGAGAGTTCGAGGTTTTAATTTCTTCAAGCTTTACCTTTTACCTTTTACCTTTTACTCTCCACTCTCCACTCTCCACTCTCCACTCGAAAAACTACCATCGCAGATCGTAGCGGGTGAAGTTTTCGCGCCAGTCTTCGGCGGATTCGACGCGGAGGATCGGGATCGCGCCGTCGAAGACGATCTCGGATTCGGCGGCGCGGTGCAGCCGGTAGGTGCGGCCGGTCGGCGAGCAGACCGAGAGCGTCGCCCGCTCGTCCGTGAAGCGGCAGACGACGGCGCTCCGCCAGTCGGTCTTCGAGCGGACGTGAAGCCGCGCGCCGACGGGCAGCTCGCGGAGGATGTTTATCGAAGCTTCGGCAGTTTCCACTTGCTCTGAAATTCCCCGTAAACCGGTTCCGGCATCTGGATCAGCACCGGATTTTTCGCCGGGTCGATCCATTTCATAATCGTTTCGAGATTTTTTCGCTCCATCGCCGTGCAGCCGGCCGTGCCGGTCTCGGAATCCTTCCAGATATGAAGAAAGATGCACGAGCCGTCGCCTTTCACGACCGGGTTCGAGTTGTGCGCGACGAAGACGCCGAGATCGTATTCCGCGCCGACGGCGAGCATTTTTTCCGAGCTCTGCCAGTCGAAATCGCCGACCTGCATCCGGTTGACGATCCGGTTGTAATGAATGGATTTCGCGTCGTCGACGCATTCGGTGTATTCTTCGAGCGGCGTAAAGGGAAGCCGGACGAAAGCGGGTTTCGCGCCCGCGCCGAACGTCTCGGTGAGCGCGAAAATGCCGGCCGGAGCCTTGCCGTCGCCCTCTTTTTTCGGCGCGGGATCGGCGTCGCCGGCGGGCTTTTCGTTGAGCCCGTCGCCCCACGCGAGTCCGTTGCGGCCGACGACGACCGCGAACGCGTCGCCGACCGGCTTCCACGCCGATTTCGCCGATTTGCGCGCGAAGAGCCGCGCCGTCCCGCGAAACGTCTGCCAGTCGGCGGTCGTCACGACAACCGCCTGCCGCGACTTCGAAAACGGAATCTTCGGCTTCGGCGGTATGGGTTTCATCACCTGCCCGGCGACGTCGAAAATGCCCGCGAGGATCACCAAAAGAAAAAGAAATTTTTTCATAACGTCGAAATAAGTCGAAAAGAAAAAAGCCGATTGCATTTTATCACAACCGACTTTTTCGCTTTTTCACTTTTTCACCTTTTCACTTTCAATCTTCGAACGGCAGATCGTCCTGTTTCGATTTCTGGCTGACGGCGTAGACGCGCAGACCGATCGAGATCATCAGGATCGAGATGCCGATCCAGATCAGCACCCAAACGAAGGCCGGAATGCCGGTCGCATTGGCCATATTGCCGGCGTCGTTCTGGAGATCCATCCCGCTTAAGGGCGAATTGATGTAGAGCACTGTTTTCAGATCCGAGATCGCGTTGAGCAGACATTGAATCGCGAGAAACGCGACCGCGAAATTGGCCGTCCGGACGCTCGCGTATTTGCCGAGCGCGAAAAGTCCGGCGGTCAGCACCGCGCCGGCGGCGATCGTGAAGGCGATGTTGAGGAATCCGACCTGGAGCGAAAAGATGTTCCAGAGCGGGCTCAGAATGCCGAACAACACGGTCATCAGCGCGATGAACGCGGCCGAGCCGAAAAGGATTTTGCGCGGCGAGACGGATTTTCGCATCAGCAGCAAAAGCAGCACGCCAAAGGCCGTCGAACCGAGATAACCCGCGCTCGACGTGAGCAGCGCGCCGACGAGGCCCGACGGAGCCGAGTAAACGACGCCGCTGCCGTCCCACGAGATCGTCAGGCTCTGGACCGAGCCGCCGGTCAGCAGCGCGGCCAGCACGTGGCTGCCTTCGTGGATGAAAGTCACGAAAAGACGAAGCGGATAGGTTACGATTCCCAGATAAGGTATGAACCAGAGGGCGATCGTAATCACGGTGGCAATCAACAGCAGCGTCAATTGCGGTTTGGCGTCATCGGCTAATTTGTATCTCATATTTTTTCGGAACTCCTTATCGAACCTATGATCTTTACGTCCTATTTTAGCGCAAAGTTCTTCAAAGCCAAAGAAAATTATTCGAAGCCAGTCAGCAAAATCGCGTCGTTATATTGATGCCCGCGCGAGACGGCGAGTTTGCCGCCGTCGGCCGACCACGCGAAATTGAAAATCCGCTCTTTCTGAACCGCGAAAACCTCGGCCGGTTCGCCGCCCGCGACCGCCTGCCGCAATATCCGCATTCCGCCTTCGGTCGGCGCGGCGAAGTCGAGAAACCGCCCGTCCGCCGACAGCCGCGCGAGCGTGCCGACGCCTTTGGCCTGCACGAGTTTGACGTCGGCCGGATTGTCGGTCGCGACGACGGCGAACTGCGGGCCGCCGGCGGCGTCGTCCGCGTCGTTGTCCGAACGCATATTCAGAAAGGCCAGAAAACGCCCGTCGCCCGAAAGCGAGAGAAAGGCGGCCGGACTGAGCTTCGGATCGTTGACGAAATCCTCCTCGCGGCTGCCGGCGAGATCGAGGCGTTTGATGACGGAAGCGTCGGGCGTTCGGAAAAGATAATAAAGAAAGCGGTTGTCGGGCGAGACGACCGGGTAGAGCGGCAGCCCGCCGGAGACGTTCGTGACCGGCGTCAGATTCTCGCCGGTCGCGTCCATCCGCCAGACGTTGATCGCGCGGCTCCGGTTGGCGTTGAAGAAGATCGTTTTGCCGTCGGCCGACACGCACGCGAAATCCGAATGGAAATCGGTGTTCGACGTCAGCGGCCGGCGCGAATTGTCGGCGAGATTGAGCGTCCAGAGGTTCGCGAACGCGTTTTTTTCGTCCGAAGCGGCGTACACGAGCCGGTCGCCGCCGGCCCAGTTGAGCGAGGTCTGGCCGACGTTGTTCGAGTTGCCGGTCGTCAGCGGCTTCTGATTATTGACGTCCGACGCGTCGGAGACCCAGAGGTTCGAGCTTTCCGACGTCTGGAGCGCGACGATCTTCCGGCCGTCGTTCGACACCGAGACGGTCTCGAACGAATTGAGGCCGTTCGTGATGCGCTGCGCGTCGCCGCCCGGATAAGACAGCTTCCAGAGCTGAAAACGGCGGCCGAGATCGCTCGCCGAGACGACGAGCGTCGCGCCGTCGGGGAGCCACGCGACGTTCTGAAACTGGCGCAGGCGCGGGGCTTTGATTTCCTCTTCGCGGCCGGTCTCGGCGTCCGCCGTCAGCAGCCGCGTCGAGCGTTCGGGCCCGGCGTTGACGATAAAGGCGATCCGTTTGCCGTCGGGCGACCAGGCCGGCACGGCTTTGTAGTAGAAAAAATCGGGATACGCTTTCGACAAAAGCTCGCGTTCCTCGCCGTTTTCGAGATTTTTGACGAACAGCGTCTGCCGGTTCAGCTCGGGATTCGAACGGATAAAGGCGATCCGTTTCCCGTCGGGCGCGAGACCGAAACCGATCCAGGTCTTTTCGGCGACGAGCCGCGTTTCGCCGCCGAAGCGCGAAACCTGGTAGATATTGCCCAAACGGCGCGGCAGATTGTTGCGGAAAAAGATCGATTCGCCGGTCGGCGAAAACGCGAGCGCGCCGAATTCGTCGATCCCGGGAACGTCGAGCTGGATGTCGCGGCCCGAGCTGACGTCCTTCAAAAAAAGCTTCTTTTCCTTTGTAAAGGCCAGAAAATTGCCGTCCGGCGAAAGCGCGGCCGCGCCGACGCGGCCGGAATCGGTCAGTTTCTGAAATTCGACGTTTTCGAGCGGCGGGTGAAAAAAGGCCCACGCCCGCGGGCGGATCGCGCGAAAGGCGAAAAAGCCGCCGATGACCACAAAAATCAGACCGAAGCTGAAAAAGACGGCCGAGCGGCGGCGGAAAAAAGATTTTTTCCCGGCGAGCCCGGACGGCGCGGGCTCGTCCTCGTAAAATTCCTCGATCAGCTCGGTGCGGGTCTGGGTGGCGATGACGTATTCGCGGCCCTCGCTGTCGGGCGGCGGCGCGGCCGGCCGGAATTCGCCGGTTTGCAGCAGGGCGACGGGAATCGAGAAGCGGTAGCCGCGCCGCGCGATGTTTTCGATGAACGGCCCACCCTTTTCGTTGAGGCCGAGCGTCTGCCGGAGCGTGTAGACGTTCTGCGTCAAAACGCCTTCCTCGACGAATGTGCCGGCCCAGACCGTGTCGAAGATTTCCTGTTTCGAGACGACGTCGCCGTGACGCCGGACGAGCAGGCAGAGCAGCTCGAGCGCCTTCGGCGAGAGCGCGACGAGCTCGTCGCCGCGCCACAAAAGACATTTTTCGATGTCGAGGCGAAACTCGCCGAATTCGTATAAGTTGTTGACTTCGCTGCTCATAATCGCTTTGAGAATTCTTTGAGAACTTTTTGAATGCGATTTTGAGGATTTATCACGGAAATTTCAATTAACCTAAGCGTCAGACTATTAACGGGCCCGTCGCAATTTTCGGTCTCGATTTTACAACAAAATGTGTGAGGAGCAAACAGAGATGTTAAAAAGAATCGGAATGATGTTATTGATGGCCGGACTTTTCGGCCTGCTGGCGGTCGCCGCCAACGCGCAGACCAAAACGCCGCGCGGCGGCAAGCGAATGGATCTGCAGAAAGCGCGGATCAAACGCGGCGTCAAAAACGGCAGTCTGACGCGCCGCGAAACGAAGCGTCTGCGAAACGAGCGGAAGCGCATCAAATCCGACGCCAAGGTCGCCAAATCGGACGGCGTCGTGACGCGCGGCGAGCGCCGCTCGCTCCGCCGCGAGCTCAACAAATCGAGCAAAGATATTTACCGGGCGAAGCACAACCGCAAAACGCGCCGGTGACGAGGGATTCGCGGTTCCGGCCGGCGATCGGGCGATCTTCGGCCGGAACCGAAGAATTTTGACGGAGGAGAAAATTATGTCGCGGAAATTTCTTTATATTTTCATCATCGCGGTCATCGGCGCGTTTTCCGTCGCCGGCGTTTGCGGGCAGGAAAAACGAAAAGTCGTCCGGCGCGGCGGCTCGATCATCATTCTCGATCAGGACACGGAAACCGTGACGGCCGGCAAGCGCCGTTATAAACGCAAGCGCGGCGCGCGCCGGTCGAATCTGCTGCCGTATATGGAGCAGAGCACGATCGTCAAAAAAGCGCGCAGCCGCCGCTCCGCGGTTTCGACGGGCGCGCGGCGGGCAGGAACCGTTTCGAAGCGGAAAAACTGATCCTTTCGGATGAAATCGAAACCCGAAAAATTGATCCGGCGGCGCGTCGTCGAGGAACGCCAGCAGCTCGCGATCGTCGTCGATTCGCTGGTCGAGGGCGAATATCACTGCCCGGGCTGCGGGCGCGCGGCGCGGATGTTATCGCCGCTGCTCGCGGCCCGGCTGTTCAATCTCGGGACGCGCGAGATTTACCGGCGGATCGAAGCCGGTTCGATTCATTTCGTCGAGCTGCCGGATCGCAGCCTGTTCGTCTGCGGAAATTGTTTTTGAAGATTTCCGGGCGTTTACGCCGATTGGTCGCTCTTGCCGCCGGTTTTCGAGGTCAATCTGATGTCCGTGATCTCGATGTCTTTCTGGACGGCCTTGCACATATCGTAAACGGTCAGCGCGGCGACCGCGACGGCCGTCAGCGCTTCCATCTCGACGCCGGTCGGCGACGCCGTTTTCGCTTCGGCCTCGATCGCGACGCCGTCGGCGCGGAGCTCGATCCGGACATCGACCTTCGTCAGATTGAGCTGGTGACAGAGCGGGATCAGCTCGGACGTTTTTTTCGCCGCCATAATGCCGGCGATCCGGGCGATCTCCAACGGGTCGCCCTTCGGGTTCTCGTTCGCGCGCAGGAGCGCGAGCGTTTCGGGCGACAGCAAAACCCGGCCGGCGGCGACGGCGCGGCGCGCGGTCGTCGCTTTGTCCGAGACGTCGACCATTTTGATCGCGCCTTTTTCGTCGAGATGCGAAAGCTTTTTCATATTTTTTTGACCGCCCTGAAGATCAGCGTGTTGCCGCCGAGCAGCACCGCGTCGGAGTTGAGCTCGTCCGTCCAGCGCGATTTTCTTTTCGACGGCGACGCGAAACGCGCGGCGAGCCGGATCAGTCCGACGAGCGGCCGGTACGCCCACGAATTTCGTTTCGGCTTGTCGAGAAACGTGTCTTCGAGCCGGAAACCGTTTTTTTCGAGCAGAAAACGGACTTCGGAATAGCCGATCGGGTTGACGTGGAGCGCGATTTCCTCCATCCCGCCGAATTCGCGCCGGATGCCGTCGAGCGTTTCCGCCGAGAGCGGTTTGAAATGCGACGTGTAGCCGTTAAAGAGCCATTTCAGACGCTCTTCGATGTTCATAATGTTCGGCACGCTGACGATCAGCGTCCCGTTTTCGCGGAGAATCCGCGCGAATTCGCGGATCGCGTTGGCCGGGTTTTCGATATGTTCGAGACCTTCGACGCAGACGACGTAGTCGAACGAAGCGTCGTCGTACGGCAGCGCGGCGTCGAGATTCCCGCGTTTGATCTCGGTTTCCGGCAGCTTGAAGATCTCCGTGTAGAGATCGCAGCAGGCAACGTCGAAACCGAGATTCTTCAGGCGCAGCGCGAGCGCGCCCTCGCCGGCCGGAACGTCCAGAAGCGTTCCGCGTCCGGCATTTTTCAGGATGTTTTCGACTGTTTCGTGAATCGCTTCGTGCGCGAGCGCGACCGGGCCTTGCATAAACTACGAAGTTACAACTTTGCGCGCCGAATTTCAAAAACGAAATTTAGAGAAAGAAAATCTCGGCGACGTCCGACTTTTCGAGCGAGCTGTTTTTCGGCACGAGGACGAGCGCGTCGGCGCGGGCGAAGGCGATGAAGTTCGACGAGCCCGAAAAACGCAGCGTTTCGATCGTCAGGCGGCCTTTTTTGTCGGTCGAAAGCGAAACCGGCAGCACCGAGTCGCGTTCCTTCGCGCCCTTGATCGGCTCGGCGCAGACGGCGTGCCCGCGTTTGAGCTCGATGTTTTTCGCGCCCTGCATCTGCCGGACGGCGCGCCGCACGAACAGGTAAAACGTGACCGCGACCGAAACGGGATTGCCCGGCAGCCCGAAGACGAACGAATCGTTGAGCCGCGCGAAAACGGTCGGCTTGCCCGGCTTGAGCGAGACCTTTTCGAAGAAAATCTCGGCGCCGAGCTCGCGCAGGACCGGCTTCGTGAAATCGTAATCGCCGACCGAAACGCCGCCGGTGACGATCAGGATCTTCGATTTCGGCGCCTGGCCCTCGCCCTTGTTGATCCGGAATTTCGAGATCGGCACTTCGGCGATCAGCCCGACCGCCGCCGCGATGTGATTTTTGAGCGTTTCGAAATCGTCGTGAACCTGCGGCAGGATGCCGGCCGCCGCGCCGGCGCCTTCGGCGAGCGCCTTGAGCATCACCGAATTCGAATTGCGGATCTGATCGCGGCTCGGCGTTTCGGCGATCGGGACGATCTCGCTGCCGGTCGAGATGATCGAGACCTGCGGTTTCTGGAAGACTTTGACGTCGGCGCAGCCGAACGCGGCGAGCGCGGCGATCATCTGCTCGGAAACCGTTTCGCCCTTTCCGAAAACCCGCGCGCCCTTTTTGATCTCCGACGCGCGCTGGTTGATGTTCTGCAGATGGCGGACGGTTTCGAGAATTTCGACGAAACCGTAGTTTTCCTTCGTCAGTTCGACTTTCTGGACGCCGTCGGCGCCTTCGGGGACGCGCGCGCCGGTCATAATCCGGACCGCCTCGCCCGGCTTCATCTTCCGGTCGAAACCGGTGCCGGCGACCGATTCGCCGATGATCCGCAGGTGCGACGGCGGATGTTTGGTGTCGGCCGCGCGGACCGCAAAGCCGTCCATCTGCGAACGGTCGAACGGCGGCAGATCCATATCGGCCCTGATCGTCTCGGCGAGCACGCGGCCGACCGCGTTTTCGATCCCGACCGTTTCGGGTTTGAGCGGGGAAACTTCGCGGTCGATGATTTTTTCGGCTTCGGCAATCGGAATCATACAGGGGTTTAGCGCAAACTATTGCAAAATGATAAAATATTTTCTTGGATTTCTTGCCAATTTTATCATAAAAATTCTATTTGAGAGGTAAATAAAACACCGTGATCGATTTTGAATTAACCGAAGAACATATCGCACTCCAAAAAACCGTTAAGGAATTCTGCGCCGGCGAAGTCGCGCCGTATATCAAGGAATGGGACGAAAAAGCGTATTTCGAGCCGCGCATCTTTGAACAGATGGCCGAGCTCGGCCTGCTCGGCGTCTGCATCCCCGAAGAATACGGCGGTGCCGGCTTCGATTACATCTCGCTCGGCCTCGTCTGCGAGGAGCTCGAAGCCTGCGACACGTTCCTGCGCGTCGCGATGAGCGTCCACGTCGGCCTCAACTCGCTGAGCCTGCTGACGTGGGGCACCGAGGAACAGAAACAGAAATATCTCGTCCCGCAGGCCAAAGGCGAAAAGCTCGCGACCTTCGGCCTGACCGAACCGAACGCCGGCTCGGACGTCGTCGGGCTCCGCTCGACCGCGCGCCGCGACGGCGACGACTGGATCCTCAACGGCGAGAAGATGTGGATCTCGCTCGCCGACGTCGCCGATCATTTCCTGTTCTTTGCGTGGACCGATCCCGAAAAGCAGAAGGCGCGCGATCATTCGGGCATCAGCTGCTTTATCGTCGAACGGACGATGCCGGGCTTTTCTTCCGGCACGATCCACGGCAAAATGGGCATCCGCGCCGGCAACACCGGCTATTTCTCGCTTCAGGACGTCCGCGTGCCGCACGCGAATATGCTCGGCAACGAGGGCGAAGGCTTTAAGATCGCGATGTTCTCGCTCGAAAACGGACGCTACACGGTCGCGGCCGGCGCGGTCGGCGTGATCCGCGCCTCGCGCGACGCGGCGGCCGATTACGCCAACACCCGCGAAGTGCAGGGCCAGAAGATCGCCAACTTCCAGCTCGTCAAGCAGAAGATCGCCGAGATGGAGGCCGATTTCGAGATGACGCGGCTGCTCTGGCTGAAATGCGGCTGGCTCAAGAATCTCGGACAGCCGTCGGCGAAAGCCGCTTCTTTAGCGAAATGGCAGGCGACGACGCGCTCGGAAAAAGCCGCCTCGATGGCGATCGAAGTCCACGGCGCGAACGGCTACACGAACGACTATCCGGTCGAACGCTATCTGCGCAACTGCAAGGCCGCCGTCATCTACGAAGGCACCCGCGACATCCACACGCTGATGCAGGCCGACTGGGTCCTGGGACTCAAGAAAGAACCGAAGCCGCGCGTGACGCTGCCGGCTTATAAGGCGGCGAACGCTTAGCCGGCGAAGAAGAAAGGGAGAAAGGGAGAAGAGGAGAAGGGGAGACGAGTTTGACTCTCCTTCTCCTTTTTCCGTTTGCCGGCAGGATACCCGCGTTCGGGACTGTAAAAGTGATTGTGTAATCCGTGCTCGACGAAACTCGAAAAAGCGGCGCAGCCGTGCCGAGGTCAGCAGCGTCCGATGCCGATGCATCGTTCGCCGGCCGGGCCCTTGCATCTCAAACCGGTAAACGACAATGGTTTTAGCTTTCCCGTCAAGTCACACCGGCGCGGCGGTGCATCGGCTGCCGCCGACGCTGCTGACCTCGTGCGGTTGTCGCCGCTTTCATCCTTCGATTAAACAATTACTTTTACAGTCCCCCCTTTTTACGGTCTCATTTATCGAAATTCGAAGGCGTTGAAAATCAATTTCAACGCCTTCGAATTGAATTTCAACGCCTTGAAATTCAATTTCAACGCCTTCGAATTCAATTACAGAGCCTTGAAATTCAATTTCAACGCTTTGAAATTGAATTACGGCGCGTTGAAAATCAATTTCAACGCCTTGAAATTCAATTTCAACGCCTTCGAATTCAATTTCAACGCCTTGAAAATCAATTACGGCGCGTTGAAATTGAATTCCAACGCGCCGTAATTGATTATTTGATCACCGATATCGATAAAAAAATATTCCGTCCATCATCCCGACCGACCGCTAAAAACAACCGTGATGCCTGACGAAATATCGTCTCCCCTTCTCCTTTTCTCCTCTTCTCCCCTTCTCCTTTTCGATTCGTAATCGGGATTATTGTTTTTTGAGACTGTCGAACATTCCTTTGAAATCGGCGGAGTGTTTGTCGATATTTTCCTTTTCGCCGATGATCGTCACGAGGACGGGTTTTTTCGGAGCTTTGATGGCCGCCAGACTCCAGACCAGATTTTTGCCGGTTTCCTTATCGACGCCGGTTCCGCTGCTCGAGGTCGTTTCCATCCCGTTGAGCTCGTCTTTGGTGCCCTGTTCTTCGACCTTGACGTTTTTCATGCCCTTGTCGAGAACGGAGGCCATTCCTTTGGTGGCTTCTTCAAAGTCTTTTTCGTCGACCGAGAGAAAAATCACCGTGATGCTCTTGTCGGGCGAAGTGACATTGACCGCATCGCCTTCCTTTTCGACGCCGAAGCCTTTCGGGATATTCATTTTCAGGCCGCTGGAGTCGAGATTGACGACATCGCCCGTCGGGGCGCTCGATTTGTCGCCTTCGGTTTTGCCGGCCGAATTGCCGGAATTCGAAGAGTTCGACGAATTGCTCGAATTCGACGTGTTCGCCGGCGACGACGCATTCGTCGGTTTATTGGCGTTGGCCGAATTGGTCGAATTTGTCGTGTTTGCCGCGCCGCCGCCGCAGGCGGTCATGAGCGAAGCCAGAGCGGCCACGCCGGAAATTGCGATAAGTTTGATTTTCATTGATTTTTGTCCTCTCAAAGTTTTGGTTTATTTGCGGAAAAGTTCGTTGCCAATATTAACATTAAATCCCGAAAATGCAAGGAGATAATTCAAAAAACTGCCGGGCCGGACGATAAAAGCGGAGTCCGCCGCCGCCGGGCGGAGCGAGCGGTCCGATAAAAAAAGGCGGTCGCCCGCCTTTTAAGTAGATGATCGGTTGAGAAAAACGTTTTATTTGGTGCGCGGAACAATCGGGACGTACTGGTCGAGCGAGGCGTTGATCTGGAGGTAGATCTGCGTTTCGCGCGGGATCAGGCTGCGCCAGTTCGCGCCGCCGCGTTTGATGTAGCCGGCGAGCTTGGCCGGGTTCGAGTTGTAGCCGGCCGACATCAGCTCGGATTCGCGGGCGACGCCGCTGCGGATCGCTTCGGCGATCGTCGGATTGGCGACCAGATCGTTGTAGGTCATCTGCATATAACAGAGCATCGCCTGCGCGGCGTTGACGTGGTTGCGCATTCCCTCGACGAAATCCGGCATCAGACCGGCGTTGAAATAACGGCTCCGGACCATCAGATAAGTCGACGGAATCATCTGCACCATTCCGCCCGCGCCGGCCGAGCTGACCGAGTAGCGATAGGTCTGGCCCTCGTTGAGCGCGTAAAGCGTGAAGATGTCGTTGTAGATGTTCGGGTGATATTCGGTCCGGAAGCGGAGGTGGTCGACGTGTTCGACGATGCTCAGGCGTTCGGCCATATCGGTCACGTTCGGCGCGATGTAGATGCCTTTCTGGCGGAGCTTTTCGCGGGCGATGTCGATCGTGTTGCGGATATAGAGCTTGCCGGCGTTGACGACTTCGGGCGTCACGAGGCCCGGATGCGTCGACATATAATAAGCCGTTTCGTAATATTTTCCGCCGCGCTCGACCGGATACTGGACCATCAGCGGGAGATGCGTTTTGCCCGTCAGATCGGAGATGATGACCGGCGTATTGACGCCGTTCGGCCGGACGATGTTGATCTTCATCGATTTCGAGTTGGCCGAGGTCAGGAAGAATTCGCCCTCCTTGGTCAGAAACGAATCTTTCGTCAGCACGAGATAATCGAGCCGGCGCGTGTCCCAGTCGTAAAACGCGACGCGGACCATATTGGTCGTGAAGGTGCCGTCGGTCAGCGCGATCGTGATCGGCCGCGCCGTCATCTCGCGTTTCGCTTCCTCGAGCTTGCTTTTGATCTGGCCGAGCGAGAGAAGCTGGTTTCCGCCCGTCTGGTAAACCGGTTTCGGATTCGGCGTGCTGCCGACGATGATCGGCGTCGGCGAGGGCGACGGGCTGTAGACGGGTTTCGGCGTCGGCGATGGCGCGGGCGGCAGATTATTGGTGATGACGACGATCTTCGACGGCGTCGGCGACGGCGCGACTCCGACGACGCGCGGCCGCGAAGGCGTCGGGGACGGTTTCATTTCCTGCGAAAAATTTGTGAAAGCCGGGATCAGGATCGCGCAAAATAACAACAAGCTTCTTTTCATAGGGCAAATTTCAGAAGTGATAACGCCGTCGGACAAATTGTTTGCAGATTCGGAATACACTCCGCGGATTCGGGAAACCCGCTCACCTACAGATTCGCCCAAAAGGGGAAAGGTTGTCAAATAATTTACGTCGAATTATGCTTTCCACAAAAAAAAATTATGGCGCGGGCGGTTTGTTGACGGATCGGATTTGCTGTATAAAAGAATTTCGAGCGGTTTCGCTCTTTTTTATTGGAAGTTAATCGATGGGGTCGGGACGGATTTTTGATCCGGGTCTTTGATCCTTGGCCTTTGATCTTTGGACGGTTCAAAAACGATCTTGCAGGGCCGCAGTCCGTCAAAGATCGAAGATCAAAGACCGAAGACCTGACAATTACATTGGAAGTTATGAAGAAACTTTTTGGAACGGACGGGATGCGCGGCGAGGCCGGGCAGTTTCCGCTCGACGAGAAAACGATTTTTGCGGCGGGCCGTTCGCTGGCCGGCCGGTTTCGTGAACAACTCGGCCGCGTGCCGCGGTTCGTGACCGGGCGCGACACGCGCGAATCGGGCGCGTGGATCGAAAAGGCTTTTCACGACGGCGCCGGCGCGGCGGGCGCGGAATGCGCGTCGGCCGAGGTCATCACGACGCCGGGCGTCGCGTTTCTGACCCGCAAATACGGGTTCGACGCCGGCATCGTCGTCAGCGCTTCGCACAATCCGTTTCACGACAACGGCATCAAGATCTTCGCGCCGACCGGGAAAAAGATCGATGAGGCGACCGAACGCCTGATCGAGCGCGACATCTTCGAGATGTCGGTTGAACCGAATGCCGGCGGCGGCGGCGCCGTCGACTGTTCGCAGGCCGCCGCGTTTCGGGCGGCGTATCTCGATTATCTGGCCGAGGAATTCCCGGATTTGCGGCTCGACGGCTTTAAGATGATCGTCGACTGCGCGAACGGCGCGGCCGCGGCGCTCGCGCCGCCTCTGTTCGAACGGTTCGGGGCCGAGGTCGTCGCGATCTACTGCGAGCCGGACGGCCTCAACATCAACCGCGACTGCGGCTCGCTCCATCTCGAAAAGCTGCAGGCGAAGGTTTTGGAAGAAAAAGCCGACTTCGGCGTCGCGTTCGACGGCGACGCCGACCGTTCGCTGTTCGTCGACGAAAAGGGAAATCTGGTCGACGGCGACGCGGTGCTCTGGATCATGGCGCAGCTGCTGTCGGACCACGGACAATTGACCAATCGGACGGTCGTCGCGACCGTGATGAGCAACATCGGGCTCGAGCTCGCGCTGCGGTCGAGGGAATTCACGCTTTTAAGGACGGCGGTCGGCGACAAATACGTGCTCGAAGAGCTTTTGAAGACCGGTTCGGCCGTCGGCGGCGAGCAGTCGGGCCATATCATCTTCCCGCGCCGGAGTCTGGTCGGCGACGGGATGATGACGACGCTCTATCTGCTCGAATCGATTTACGAACGCCAGCGATCGCTGTCCGAGATGACCGCCGGTTTTACGCGTTTTCCGCAGATTCTGGTCAACGTCAAGGTCCGCGAGAAACGGCCGTTCGAAGAGGTCGCCGCGATCGCCGAAGCGTCGCGCATCGTCGAGGACGAGCTCCACGGTCAGGGCCGGCTGCTGCTCCGTTATTCGGGCACCGAGAATCTCGCGCGCGTGATGATCGAGGGCGAAAACCAGCACCGGATCGAAGCGCAGGCGCACCGGCTCGCCGAAGTTATCAGGACGAGTCTCGGCGGATAGTTTTTTCCGAAATAATTGATAAATAAATCTTCTCCACTTGCCAAAGGCATAAAAAAACCGTATAGTTAAACCAATCGAGACGGTTGGTGGAGCCTCCGTCTCTAGTGGTAGCTGGGGTGAGGACAGTTACTGCGCATTGGCAGGTGCGGTGCACTCTTACGTTGCTTCACCTGCTTTAAAAAGAAAAGATCAGAGCCGTAAGCGAATTCAAAAACTTGCGGCTTTTTCTTTTGCTTTTTTTTCGCCGAACCCGCAAAATTCTAACCCGATGAATGAAAAATCCGTGACCGTCAGTTTAAGCGGCCAGCCGCATCGCTACCGGATCGAGCTCGGTTATCAAAGACTGCGCGCCGCCGGCGATTGGGCGCGCGCCTGTCTTGCTCCGGCGACGACGCGCGTCGTCGTCGTCTCGAACCCGAAAGTTTTCCGGCTCTACGGCGAAACCGTCCGCGAAAGCCTCGAAAAAGCGGGCTTCGCGGCGTCGGTCTTTCTGATGAAGGACGGCGAGAAGCACAAGAACCTCCGATCGCACGAGCAGCTTTTGAAATTCGTCAGCGAGCGGCGGCTGACCCGTTCGGACGCGATCGTCGCGCTCGGCGGCGGCGTCGTCGGCGATCTCGCCGGTTTCGGGGCGGCCGTTTACCTGCGCGGAATCGCTTTTCTGCAGATCCCGACGACGCTGCTCGCGATGATCGATTCGTCGGTCGGCGGAAAAACCGGCGTCAACTCGGACTTCGGCAAGAACCTGATCGGCGCGTTTCACCAGCCGCACGGCGTCCTGATCGACGTCGAAACATTGCGGACGCTGCCCGCCCGCGAATTGACCGCCGGTTTCTGCGAGGCCGTCAAACACGGCGCGATCGCCGGCCGCGAGCTCTTCGACCGGACCGCGCGGTTTCTCGAAACATACAAAATCGAACGCTTTCGCCGTTTTTTCGCCGACGAGAATTTTCCGGCCGCGCTGACCGAGCTGCTCGCCGCGCAGGTCGCGTTCAAGGCCGCGATCGTGATGAACGACGAGCGCGAAGATCTCGCCCGGACCGACGGCAAATCCCGCAAAATCCTCAATTTCGGCCACACGCTCGGCCACGCTCTGGAGAAGGTCACCGGCTATCGATACTTCAAACACGGCGAGGCCGTCGGGTACGGAATTTTGTTTGCGGCCGAGCTCGCAAAAAAACTTGAAATCTTAGGTGAAAATGAATTAAAATTGTTGAACGGTGTTATGCAGCGTGTCGGTCGGCTGCCGGACCTGCGAAACATCGAGCTCGAAAACGTGATCAGCGCGTTTTCATTCGACAAAAAGAATATCGGCCGTTCGCTGCAGTGGATTCTGCTGCGCGGCATCGGCCGACCGGTCATTGTTTCAAACGACGATTTACCCGAATCGGCAATTCCCGAAGTTCTCCGAAAAATATTCGCCAAGCGGTTTTCATAAGTATTTTGTTCGTGGGAGAAAATCCAAATGAGTAAAGCAGTAACAAAAGGAAGAAATTCCGAGCGCGGCGCCGCGGGCAGCAAATTTCTGATCATTTTGGCGGTCCTGGTCCTGATCGGCAACGCCGGCTTTAATTTTATTCCGGTCGCCTATAACGGCGAGAGCCTGAAACAGGATATGCAGACGGCCGTCGTGCAGGGGCTCGCGATGCCCGGCAAGATGTCGCCCGTCGATATGGTCAAACAGCGGATCAACACTTCGATTCAGAGCAACAACATCCCGTCGAACGCCTGGGTCGAGGTCAAACAGGTCAACAATATCGTGCAGGCGCGCGTCTTTTACGTCAAAGAAGTGCCGGTCCTGCCCTTCGGAATCTACAACTATCACTATCAATTCGACTACACGGCGACGCCGACCGGTTTTCTGACCAAACAATAGTCACCCCTCAAAAAAAATATGCCCAGCCAGAGATGTCCCCAATGCAATTTGGTGAATTTCGCGGACGCCTACGCGTGTAAGCGCTGCAATTTTCAGTTTCAGAGCCAGGCCGTTCCGACGACGCCCTACAACCAGCCCTATAACCAGTATCAGCAGGGCGCGGCGGCCGGCACTTACGGTTATGCGAGCCCGTCCAAAGCGCCGCCGGTCAGGAGCGAATCTTCCGGTTCGGGCGGCCGGCGGATGGTCGTCGGCGCGCTCTGGGCGATCGGCGGAACGATCGCGACCGTGCTCAGCTACAACGCGGCGAGCGGCGGCGGCCGGTATTTTATTTTCTGGGGCGCGATAATTTTCGGCGGGATCGATTTCGTCCGCGGCTTTTTCGAGTGGATCGGCGGCGATTAAACCGCCGCGCCGAGGTTTTGCCGGACTTTGGCGGGCTGAATCCGGACCAGTCCGGCCGGCGCGTCGGCGAGCCACGTCGTCGGACAGACGCCGCAGGTCGTGCATTTCTCGACTGCCGGGCACGGCTTCGAGGAAAGCGCGGCCTGCGATTTTTCGTGTTCGGTTTTCAGAAACTCGAACGATAGCCCCGAATCGATGATCGACCACGGCAGAAACTCTTCGTAGGAACGCGGGCGCGAGATATGAAACGCGTCGTCGAAATCGAGCCGCCGCAGCGTGTCGCGGACGCTCTCGCCCGTCCGGGCCGCCGCTTCGATGACCTTCGCGACCCGGCGGTCGCCCGATGAAAAGAGCGCCTGTTCGCGGGCGATCTTCGCCGACATAAAACGAACCTCGACGTTCGGGATCCGCGACAGACCCTTGCAGACGTATTTGATCCGCCGCTTGAGTTCCTTTTCGTCGCAGATCGCGTCCCACTGGAGCGGCGTGTTCGGCTTCGGGACAAAGCCGTTGAGCGACGGGATGATTTTTCCGGCGCGCCCGAACTTCTTTCCGGCCAGCAACATCCGGTCCTTGATGCGCCCGACCAATTCGAACATCGCGTCGAGATCCGCGTCGGTTTCGGTCGGCAGCCCGACCATCATATACAGCTTGACCGTCAGCAGCCCGCGATCGAAGACCGCACCGCAGATCTCGACGATCTCGTCGTTCGTCAGATTTTTGTTGATCACGCGCCGCAGCCGGTCCGAGCCGGTCTCGGGCGCGACGGCGATCTGCTGGTCCTTCGATTCGACGAGCGCGTCGAGCAGCTCCTCGGAAATCTGGTCGAGGCGCAGTGACGAAACCGTGATCTTGTAATCCATCTTCCGCAGCTCGCGGAGAATCACCGAGATTTCCGGGTGATCGCAGACGGCGGTCGAGACGAGGCCGATCTTGTCGGTCTTCGCGCGCCATTCGGCGGCTTTCGCGAGAATGTCTTTGGCCGGCACGACGCGCGGCGGATAGTAATTATAGCCCGCCCAGCAGAACCGGCAGCCCTGCGAACAGCCCCGCGAAATCTCGACCAGCAGCCGGTCGCCCATCTCGGCCGCCGGCGACCAGACGCTCGTCGACGGGCAGAAAATATCCTGATTGACGAGAAAATCGGCGAGCGCGGTTTCGCCCCGCTTGAGGGCGCGCCGCAGCGTGCCTTCCTTCGGGTTGACGGCGGCGAGCGCGCGGCCGACCCGCGCCGGCACACCTTCGGTTTTCGGCCGGTAATCGTAAACCGTGCCGTCGTCGTTGTAGATCACGTCGTAGAGCGAAGGGATGTAAAAGCCGCGCCCGAGCCGGGCGAGATTGAGGAGAATCTCGTCCTTGTCACCGTGTTCGATAATCGCGTCGACCAATTGATAAACGAGGATCTCGCCCTCGCCGACGGCGATCGCGTCGGTGAAATCGGCGATCGGTTCGGGATTCAGAAACGAGGCCGCGCCGCCCATCACGACGAGCGGGTGAAAACGGTTGCGGTCTTCGGCGCGGACGGGAATGCCGCTCATTTGCAGCATTTTCGCCATATTCAGATAATCGGTCTCGAACGAGATCGAAAAGGCGACGACGTCGAAATCGCGGACCGGCGTCTGCGTTTCGAGCGAAAGGAGCGGCGTCCGCGTCTTTTCGTACTCTTTCATTTCGTCGGCGTCGGGCAGAAAAACGCGCTCGCAGGCGACTTCGGGAATCCGGTTGAAAAGCTCGTAAACCGTGTGCATCCCGAGATTTGCCATCCCGATCGAATGAGTGTTGGGATAGCAGAGCGCGACCCTCAGCGGCGCTCCGTGTTTGACGACGAAGCCCTCTTCGCCGGCGAGTTTTCGTTGATAGCTGTCGATTATCCTTTTACTCATAAGGGCAAACTGAAAGTTTATCAAAAAGTAATGATTTCGCCAAACAATTTTGCCGTCCCGCCCGAAGACGGCCGCCGGCGACCCGTTGCCCGAGCGTATTTGCCCGTTGCCCGAGCGTATTTGCCCGTTGCCCGAGCGTATTTGCCCGTTGCCCAAGCGTATTTGCTCGTTGCCCGAGCGTATTTGCCCGTTGCCCGAGCGTATTTGACCGTTGCCAATGCGAATTCTCTCGTTGCCAATGCGAATTCTCTCGTTGCCAATGCGTATTTGCCCGTTGCCAATGCGAATTCTCTCGTTGCCAATGCGTATTTGCCCGTTGCCCGGGCATATTCTCTCGTTGCCCATGCGTTTTCCGGGGGCGGTTTTTTGACGGCGGGCGAAAAGCGTTTATAATTCGTACCGATGCCGCAGGAACATATTTTCGCCGATCCGATAACCGAAAAAATCGCCGTGTTTTTGAACGGGATCGGGATTCCGCTGCTGTCCGCCGTACTCGACGGGCCGACTTTTCTGCCCGGCATTCTCGTCGAAAACGGCCGGCTGCTGGTCGACGAGGCAAAGCTCCTCTATCCGGGCGATCTGCTCCACGAGGCCGGTCATCTGGCGGTCGCGCCGGCCGCGCTGCGCGGCTCGCTGAGCGACGAGGTGCATCTGCCGGACGCGCATCCGGGGCAGATCGAAATGGAAGCGATTCTCTGGTCTTACGCGGCCGCGCTCCATCTCGAAATCGACCCGCGCGTCGTCTTTCACGACCACGGCTATTACGGCCGATCGCCGGGCCTGCTCTTCAATTTCAGCGTCGGCGTCTATCCCGGCATCAAGGGCCTCCACGAATACGGGATGACGCTTTACGAAGCCGAAGCCGCCGCCCAAAATGCGCGGCCGTTTCCGGAAATGCGGAAATGGCTCCGCGACTGACAGGCTCCGAGTTTCGCCCGATGCGCCTAGAATGACTAAATCGGTCAGAAAAAGCGAGGAACAAACACGGCCGCCGTCCCTGAAGGGACGAATTCAATAGCCCTGGGTGCAAACCCACGGACTCGACGCCCGAAATCGCCCGCTCACTGAAGGCGAGCAACCCGGTGCATTATGAAAACGATGGTTCGTCCTCTACAGGGCAATGGCCTTATAGTGTGTGACAAAACTTGTTGGAATAATGAGCCTTAGAGTCTGTTTAAATTTTAGTTCGAGGCCGTGAAAACGACCGAAAGCAGATAATCGCAAGCGAAACGTCAGGGCAGCGGGCGGGAATCCGTCTTCAGCCGTCGGAGACGGCGACAGCGTGTAGCCACGGGCGCGAGCCCGTGGTTCGGTGGGCTCCGATTCAAAGCTGTCGGAGACAGCGACAGAAAACGAAGACGCCGCACCCGCTGTCGCCCGTTCCCGGGCTCGGATCATAACTGCGATCCGTCCACGGGCTCGCGCCCGTGGCTACACGATGTCGCTCGCTCCGCGAGCTTTTAAGGAATGTTTGATGACGGTCTGTGTTTTTTCGGCTTCCGCCTTCGGTTGTTGTCCGCCGGTGCGTCATCCGCACAAACTACGAAAATTTAAACAGATTCTTAAACCCGCCGGCGGTTTTAAACTGTCCACTAAAAACACTAAAAACACGAAAGAAATTTAGTGTTTTTAGTGTTTTTAGTGGAAGACCAAAAAAGCGACCGCGACCGGAATCGCCGCTTTTTCCAATAAGTTCTGTCACCAACTATAAGTTAAGCGAAAAGTTGAATATACTGAACAGTTTAATAGGACGCTGGAATGCGCGGGTTTGGCGGATTGACGCGGATTTCTTTTCCTTAAAACCAAAACCGAAGAAAAATCCGTGAAAATCCGCGTCATCCGCGTCATCCGCGGCCTATTCTTTTGTTCCGCCTGAATCAATCAGCTTGCTGAACTTATTCCTTAAATTAATGCCATTGGCCTGAAGGCGGCCCGGCGTCTCAACGGTGATTTTTTCCATCCGAAACTCGAAGCCGCCTGAAGGCGGAACTCGGAACTTAAATCAAAAACTCGTGACATTATCCGTAAAAAATCTTGTGTTTATTCGGAAAAAATAGTAAAAGAGACTTACATCGAATTTTAAGCAGTATTTTTTTCGGAACCAGGGTCGTTTCTTACATTATCCGTTTTCGTCATCATACATATCTTTGTGTGCTGAGTTTTACCATTTATCACATTTTGAACACTGGAGTCCGAAGAAATGAAAAGAGAAACACAGGTGAGATTCCGTTTCCTTGCGGGAATCGTATTTTTAGCTTTATTGATGCCGACTTTTGCCCTCGCGCAAAAGGACGACAAAGATAAAAACAAACAGGAGAAGAAAGAAGCCAAACAGAACGACAAAGACGAAAAGCGGGTCGAGAAACAGATCCGCAAATACGAAGAGACGCTCTCGAAGGCGCAGGAGAAATACCAGAAAGACGCGGAGTTTCGGGACGAGGTCGACTACGAATACCGCCAGCTCCAGCGCAATCACGCGCGGCTCGCGTTCGAGACCAACACGACCGATTCCGAGGACGAGGTGCTGACCAATTCCGGCGACAAGCTGCCGAAAAACGGCGACACGCTCTACGACAACCTGCTCGCCCAGAACTACGTCAACCGTCTCGGCCAGTCGCTCGTCCCGGCCGATTCGGATAAGCGCTACGGGTTCAAGATCACGCTCAACCCGATGCCCGACGCGCGGTCGCTCTCGACCGGCACGGTCTATGTCTCGACCGGCCTGCTCTCGCTCGTCGATAACGAGGCGCAGCTCGCCTACATCCTCTCGCACGAGATCGCGCACATCGAAAAAGACCACTGGCAGCAGGACGTTCTCGTCGCCAACGAGATCGAGGACGAGATGAAGGATCAGGAACGCAAGGCGAGCATCATCGGCGCGGTCGGCGGCGGTCTGCTCGGCGCGTTCGGCGGCAAGAGCGCGGCCAACGCGCTGACCGGCGCGATGCTCGGCGCGGCGATCGCCAAATCGGTCGCCAAGCTCATCGACAACCGGGCCTTCGAATGGTCGCTCGCGCAGGAGGACGAGGCCGACAAGCTGGCGATGGACTATATGCTCAAGCGCAACTACGACGTGCGCGAGTCGCAGACGTTCTACGAAACGATCCGCGCGGCCGCCGTCGAGGACCCGCGGATCGAGCTCGACCGGTTCGCCGACCGCAAGCGGACCGAGGAACGCCGCAAGACCGTCAACGCGTGGATCGCCTCGGCCGATTCGTCGACGATCGCGAGAACGACGTTCGGCGCGACCAACCTGCGCGGCAAATCGCTCTCGATCGACCGCAACACGACGGTCGTCGTCAACCGGATAGCGATGAACCAGGCGAAGATGGCCGACGAGATCAAGCTCAAGGTCCAGAACGGCGAGATTATGGCGGGCGACGGCGAGTTCGAGAACATTATGGCGATCCTCAAACGCGACAACGGCGTCGTCGCCTTCTACTACGATATGTACAAGCTCGCCGCCCGCAATCTCAGCCAGTCGCTGGCGATCCGCTCGGACGACGCGCTCGGCTATTTCTATTACGGCAAGGTGCTCAGCCTGACGGCCCGCAAGCCCGGCGAGCGCGAGCAGGCGATGCAGATGTTCGCGAAGGCGATCGAGCTCGACAAGCGCGGCGCGAACCCGCAGTCGCGGCTCTACTACGCTTTGACGAAGATGAGCGGCCGGACGACGAACAACATTATGGAGATCGTCGGCGACCTCAAAAACTACGTCAATATGTACCAGCAGATGAACGCCGGGATGCTGCCGCCGAATATGAACATCATCTACGACTATATGCAGGAGGCGGGCGAGCTCGACTGGAGCGCGATGCCGGTGACGATCGTCAAGACCGCCGGCGGTCAGGCGACGACGACGACGCCCGCGCCGACCAGAAAGCAGTAATCGATCTACACCGCCGGCCCGCCGGGTCGGCCACTGGCAGGTATTTCTCCGCGACGGGCCGTCGCGGAGAAATACCGTTTCGTTCGAACATTATGAAACCTCTTTACGCGACGTTCACATTTTTATTTTTGTTTATCGTTCAGCAGTCCGCGCCGGCGCAGACGCCGTTTCTGTCGCGCGCGCCGTTCGTGCTCGAAATGCCCGAAATCGCGGCGACGCGCTACACAACGCCGGTCATCCGGCTGCCGATGAAATCGGTCCCGACGCTTAAATTCCGCGTGCTCGAACCCTACGCGGCCGACATCGACTACGGCAAGATCATCGTCACCTTAAACGGCAGCGGCATCAACCGCGGCTGCGACAAAAAGCTCGACGCCGAGGGCAAGATCGTCAGCTGCCAGCGCCGCGAGGACCGGCTCGGCGGGTTCGAGCTGCTGCCCGGCAAAAACGTCATCGAGATCCGCGCGACCGACCGCAAGGGCCGCGAATTTTACGCCTCCTACGTGATGATCCTCGGCGACAAGAAAGCGGTCGTCGAAAAGCCCGACGTCTCGGGCGCGGCCGAGGTCTTTCGCGGCCGCAAGTTCGCGGTCGTCGTCGGCGTCTCGGAATACCAATACACGGACGCCGGGCTCAAAAACCTGAGCTTCGCCGACGACGACGCGCAGGCCGTCGCCGATTTTCTGAAAACGCCGGCCGGCGGCGGCTTTTCGGCGGCCGACATCCGACTGCTCGTCAACCGCGACGCGACGCTGCTCGGCGTCCGGTCGGCGCTCGCCGAGACGGCCAAACGCGCCCGCACCGAGGACCTGATCTTCATCTTCATCGCCGGCCACGGCGCGCCCGACCCGCTCGCGCCGCAGAATCTCTATTTTCTGCTCTCGGACACGAAGGTCGTCGATATGGCGAAGACGGCGTTTCCGATGAACGAATTAAAGCAGATCCTCGACACGCAGGTCTCGGCGCAGCGCGTGATCGTGCTGATCGACACCTGTCACAGCGCGGGCATCAACCAGAAGACGAAATCGATCGTCTCGGGCCGCGAGCTCGTCCAGGAGGACGATGAGAACAACATCTCGAACTTCTACCTGACGAACCAGCTCTTCAAACAGACCGGCCGCGCGATCATCACCTCGTCGGACGTCAACGAGGTCTCGCAGGAATCGCCGAAATGGGGCAATCACGGCGTCTTCACGTGGGCGCTGCTCGACGGGCTCAAGGGCAAGGCCGATTTCAACAACGACAAGCTGATCACGGCGAGCGAGATCTTTCAATACACGCGCGCGAACGTCCAGAAGGCGACCAATTTTCAGCAGAACCCGCTCGCGCTCCCCGGCTCGAGCGGCGGTCTGACGCTCGCTTTTACCGGAGGGAAATAAAGTTTGGGGAGTTTTACGTACGGCAGGCTGTCAGCCTGTCGCCGCGCCGCACGGGTGTGAAGCCGCACGAACAGGCTGTCGCCTGTCAACCGGCTGACAGCCGATTGTACTAAACGCTTTACAATCGGGAAAAAGTGGGTAACATAGTAGGCGAAAATGAAAACACGTTTAATCGAACCGGCGGTCCTGTTTCTTTGTTTGTTGCTTCTGACCGGCGCGGCCGGGGCGCAGAAAACGCGGCAGCTCGTGCAGGAAGATGACGAAAAGGGCAAGGCGCGGACCGCGCTCGTGATCGGCAACGGCGATTACGCGAACGCCCGCAAGCTGCTCAATCCGGCCAACGACGCGGCCGATATGGCGAACGCGCTCCGGGCGCTCGGCTTCGACGTCGTTTCGGGCACCGATCTGAATCTCCGGCAGATGAACGAAAAGGTCCGCGAATTCGGCGACAAGCTCCGCGTGAACGGCGGCGTCGGCCTCTTTTATTACGCCGGCCACGGCATTCAGGTCGGCGGCCAAAACTTTCTGATCCCGGTCGAGGCCGAGATCCCGCGTGAGGACGAGGTCGATTACAATTCGGTCAATCTCGATCTTGTGCTGCGCAAGATGGCGACCGCCAACAACGGGCTCAACATCGTCATTCTCGACGCCTGCCGCAACAACCCGTTCGCGCGCTCGTGGAGCCGCGGCGCGGACGAGGGCGGCCTCGCGCAGATCACCGCGCCGGTCGGCACTTTTATCGCCTACGCGACGTCGCCTGACCGGACCGCTTCCGACGGGACGGGCCGCAACGGGCTCTACACGGAAGAATTGCTGAAGGTGCTGAACCAGCCCGACCTGAAGATCGAGGAAGCCTTCAAACAGGTGACGATCGCCGTCGACCGCGCGTCGGGCGGCAAACAGGTGCCGTGGACGTCGTCGAGCCTGCGCGGCGATTTCTATTTCAGGCCCGACGCGGCGACGGTCAAACGGCTCGCCGACCAACCGGCCGTGCCGGCTGTTGCGGTCAAACCGCCCGAAACGCCCGAGTCGAAGGAAGCCGAGGCGTGGAGCCGGATCAAGGACAGCATAAATCCCGACGATTTCGCCGGCTTTCTGAATCAGTATCCGAACGGCGTTTACGCTGATCAGGCGAAGACGCGGATGATCGAGCTCTATTCGAAAAGCAACACCCCGAACGGCTTCGATCTCTCGGTCTTCAAAGCCCCGGAATCGCCGCTCTTTCTGATCGACGGCGACAAACGGACGCAGATGAAGATCGCGCAGAGCAAACAGGACGTCAAGGGCAGCGCCGGCGTGATGGGCATCGGCGGCAGCTTCAAAATGCTCCAGAGTTTTAACGGCGGCCGCGCGCTGCTCCGGGTCGTCAGCCCGCAGCCCGTGTTCGAATACGCGCTCGCCGCGAACCTCAACCCGTCGGACATCGTGCTCGTCGTCCGGCTGAAGGCCAAATCCGACAAGCGCGAGATCCAGACCGTCCAGAAAAACTATTCCGGCTTCAACAAGGACGACGTCGTGCCGGTCGCGTTCGAGGAAGTGTTGAAAGTCCCGGAAAAGAACAAGATCCTGTACCGGATCAAATTCGCGGCGCCGCTCGGGCCGGGCGAATACGCGGTCGTCGTCAACGAGCCGCTCGGGCAGGAGCTCGGGATGTACGAGCGGAACGGCGCGATGCCTGGCGTCTTTTACGATTTCGGCGTCGATGGGGGAAAGTCGGGGAAATGAGGAAGAAAGACTCCAGTCTTAAGTCCACGAAAACGCTATGAACATTCGATTGATTTTGTTTTTACTGCTGTTGACGGGCGCGGCGGCCGGCGTGCGCGCGCAGGACGAGCCGCCGGCGACGCGCGAGATCACGTCGCTCGACTTTCAGACGCAGCGGCCGAAGCCGGTCGTCGGCACCGCCGTCGGCAAACCGACCGTCCCGAAGCCGGCGACGGCCAGCCAGAAGAAAAACATCGCCGTCATCAGCAGCCCGCGGCGCAAATACAGCCTCGTCAAACGGATCCCGCCGAAGATCAAGGCGACGGCCCGGGTCAGCAGCCCGGTTCCGAAGACGACCGTCCGCAGCGAACAGCTCGGCGTCACGTTCTGGCGGCTGCGGCCGGTCGCGCCGGACGACGGCCAGGTGCCGCTCTTTCCGGTCCGGATCGGCGAGAAAAGGGAAGACTGGACGGCCGAAAGGGTCAATTCGACGACCGTCTTCAAAACGGGTGACCGCGTCCGGTTCACGATCGAATCGTCGCGCGCCGGGTATCTCTACATCGTCAACCGCGAGTATTACGCGGACGGCACGACCGGCCCGGCGAGCCTGATCTTCCCGACGCTCCGGACGCGCGGCGGCGACAACCGGGTCGCCGCGGGCAGCCTCGTCGATATCCCGTCGCTGGTCGATTCGGTCCCCTATTTCACGATCAAGCCGAAACGCGACGATTATGCCGGCGAAGAGCTGCTGGTGCTGATCACGAAGGACAAGCTGCCGCTCGAGATCGGGCTCAAGCCGCTCGGGCTCGACGTGCCGAAGCTCGACAAATGGGCCGCCGACTGGGGCTCGACGGTCGACATCTACGACGCCGAGGACGGCGAAGGCGTGACGATGACCGACGCCGAAATGAACGCCTCGCAGACGACGAGCCGCGCGCTCGAACAGGAAGAACCGCTGCCGCAGACGATCTACAAAGTCCGGATCAGCAGCGACCTGCCGCTGTTGATTCCGTTTCGGATGGCGGCTGTTCGTTGAGAAAGGTGGATTTTTAGGAGAGGAGAAGAGGAGAAGAGGAGATAAATAATTTGTTGCGGGAGGTTTAGCTTTCCGATGAAAATCGAATCGGGCACCGGTTTATAACCGTCTCCTCTTCTCCTCTTCTCCTCTTCTCCTCTTCTCGAACAAAGATGCAGCAAAACGAGAATTTAAAAGACGGTCGGTATTTGATCCGCGAGCAGATCGGGAGCGGCGGGTTCGGGGCGGTTTTTCTGGCCGAGGACACGCGGTTTTCGGGCAATAACCGGGTCGCGATCAAGCAGATCGACGCGGCCAACGAGCGCGTCGCGCGGACTTCGCGGGTCGAGGCCGACCTGCTTTACAACCTGAGCCATCCGAACCTGCCGAAGGTCACGAACTGCTTTCAGGAAAACGGCGCGAGCTTTATCGTGATGGACTATATCTCGGGCGAGGACCTCGCGCAGGCACTCGTCAAGGGCCGGAAATTCACGATCGACGAGGTCCTGCGGATCGCCGACGCGGTGCTCGACGCGCTCGAATATCTCCATACGTTCCCGATCTATCACCGCGACGTCAAGCCGCACAACATCAAGGTCGACGAGCGCGGGCGGATTTTTCTGCTCGATTTCGGGACGGCGAAGGGCACGCTCGAAGAGGAAAAGACGCTCGCTTTCGGCGGTCAGAGCATTACCGGCTACACGCCGTTCTACGCGCCGCTCGAACAGGTCCTGCGCGTCGATCCGAATTCCTTTCTGCTCTTAAACTCGCTCGATCAGGAAAAGCTCCGCGATTTCGCCGAGCGCAAGACCGACGCCCGGAGCGACATCTACGCGCTCGGCGCGACGCTGTATCATCTGCTGACCGGCTTTTCGCCCGAACAGGCGACGGCGACGGTCCGCGTCCACGCGGTCTGGTCGAACAAGCCCGACCCGCTGCCGAACCTGCTGACGCTCAACCGCGAGGCGACGCCGGCGCTCGCCAACGCCGTCCACCGCGCGCTCGAAGTGATGCCCGAACACCGTTTTCAGACGGCCCGGGAGTTTCGCGAGGCGCTCAAAATGTCGCAGATGGCCTCGGTCCCGACGAAGGCGACCGAGATCGTCGCCGCGCCCGTCCGGTTCGAGCCCGCGCCGACCCGCCACGCGCCGCAGATCATCGAGATCAAGCCGGAAGCGCCGCCGCCCGCGCCGGTTTCCGAGGTCCACCGGTTCGTGCCGGAAATTCCGCCGCCGCCGGTCGAGGAGCGGAAAAAACTCCCGTTCGCGGCGCTCACCGTCGTCCTGCTGCTCGTGCTCGGCGCGGCCGGCGCGGGCCTCGTCTGGAAATTCGCGCTCCCGAAGGACGAGACGGTCAAAACCGACGCGAACCGCGCCGACGCCGCCAACGTCCCGGCGAACGCGCCGGGCGGCGACCGCAATGCGGCGAACAGTAACGGAAAAGCCGCGCCGGCGGCCACGGGCGGGCGGACGCTCGAATACTCGCTGACCGTCCAGAAAATGCGCGACGGCAGGAAATACCAGGAGCCGTTCGAATCGAGCGGGCAGGAGATCTTCGAGAACGGCTATCAATTTCTGATGAACCTGACGCCGTCGGAAAACGGCTTTCTCTACATTTTCGCCGAGGGCCTCGACGATAAGAACGAAAAGGTCTTCAACCTCATCTTCCCGACGCCGAAACAGAACGGCGGCGTCGCGGACGTCACGGGCGGCCGGAAATACGAGACCGGCTGGAACGAGTTCGGCGGGCAGGCCGGGACCGAGAACTTCTGGGTCGTCTGGAGCAAAGACAAGCCCGAAACGCCCGAAAAAGCCCGCGAAAACGCGTTTTCGAACGGCGGCCGGGTCACCGACAGGGACAGGCTCCGCGATTTTCTCGAAAAGGGGAAAAGCCCGAAGACGGCCGTCAAGGACGCCGACAAAAAACTGAGCCGGCTCGAGCTCGACGGCGATTCGGCGGTTTATCTGATCCGGCTCGAACACCGTTAGCGCCGGAGTTAGCGAAAATTACTGATTAAAATGAGATCGCGGGTCGTCTGGCCGCGGACGAAGGCGAACTGGCGGCCGTCTTTCGAGAAGGCGTAGGTGAAAAGTTCCTCTTTCGGGAGCCCGGCCAGTTTGGCCGGCTCGCCGCCGGCGACCGGCTGCGACCAGTAGCCGTAGATGTAGTCGCGGTAGACGACCGCCGAATTGTCGGGCGTCCAGCGCGGGCGCATATCGAAAGCGGTGGTTTTCGGAACGTCGAACTGCCGGATGAGCTGGTTCGTCGCGGCCGAAAAGATCGCCAGCCGGCGTTTGTCTGTGCGGTAAGCCGCCGCGAAAAATCGGCCGTCGGGCGAGAACGTCGTATAACTGGTTTCCTTATCGGTCAATATTTCGGATTCGCCGCCGTCGATCGGGACGCGCCGCAGCTCGCCGACGTCCTTTATCCAGTCCTTGTAATAAACATACTGACTGTCCGCCGAAACCGACGGCTGGTAGCTGTGCTCGTCGAATGTCAGCCGCTTGAGATTGCCGCCGTCCGCGTCCATCCGCCAGATGTCCATTCCTTTGCCGCCCCGGTTCGAATGAAAAACTATGTAGCGGCCGTCGGCGGAAACCGTCAGCGCGCTGTCGACGTAACCCGACGCGGTCAGGTTTTTCTGCCCGCTGCCGTCGGCGTTCATCGCCGAGATGATCTGCGCGTCCATATCGGAATTCGTGTAGATCAGCCGTCCGTCGGGCGAGAAATCCAGCCCCCAGAGACCGTCGCATTTGCCGAACGAGCCGAACGTGATCTGCCGCGCCTGCGCCAGATCCTCGGTCGGCGCGATCCATAAATTGTTCGTCTGCCGGTGTTCGACCGTCAGCAGCGACCGCGAATCGTCGGAAACGCTGACGAAGGAATTATAGGTGCTCAGATCGTTGGTGATCTCGCGGAAGTTTCCGTCCGGCAGGCTGATCGAAACGATCTGGTAATTGATGACCGACGAAAAGGAGTTGGCGGGAATCGCCGTCGCGACCAGTCCCGAACCGTTTTTGAGCCACGCGCTCGCGTTGATGTAGCGATAGTTTCCGAGCGGGAGCCGTTGAAGCTTTTCGCCGTCTAATTCCTTAATGCAGAGATCGTAAAACAGCGCCTCGGTTTCGCGCTCGCAGCCGAAGGCGAGGCGTTTGCCGTCGGGCGACCAAGAGATCGCCTGATCGATAAAGGATTTCGAACGCGGCACGCTGAAAACCGTCCGTTCGTCCGCGCCGTTCGTCCGGGCAACGAACAGCGAATCGCTGCCGTCGTCGGTCACGCGCGCGTAGGCGATCCGCTCGCCGTCGGGCGAGAGGTGAAAATCGCGGATGCCGTCCGCCAGTTTTTCGACCGCGCCGCCGAACGCGGGCATCCGGTAAAGCGCGGGCTGCGGATGTTTTTCGTCGCTCGTCGAAAAATAGAGCCGGCCGCCGTCGGGGCCGAAGGCGAGCTGGTGATAATCGGTCTCGTCGGCCGCGCGCAGCTCGATCTCGTTGCCGCCCGCCACATAGCCGAGCCGCAGGCTGCTTTTCTCGGCATCGTTTTTGACGTAGGCGTAGAGCTTCCCGTCAGGCGACAGCGCGGCGAGCTGCACCTGACCGTTCGTCGTCAGCCGCCGGACCGAAACCGGCACGCTCGCGCTGCGCCCGTTCTTCTGCCAGACATAGCCGAACGAGAAAAGCAGAAGAATAAACAGCGCGGAAAGGATGATGATTTTCTGACGGCTCCGGCCGGAGTGTTTCGAATCCTCTCCGCTTTTTTTATCGTCTACCCGTTCCTCGACGACGATCCGTTCGATCCGCTCGGTCTCAATAATCAAATCGCTGTCGAATTCGTGGAGCGGCGCGACGAACTTGTAGCCGGTTCCCGGCACGGTCGCGATGAACCGGTGCTCGTTTTTGCCCTCGCCGAGCGCTTTGCGGAGCGCGGCGATATGGACGGTCAGGTTTTTTTCCTCGACGAAGGAATTTTCCCAGACCGCGTCGAGCAGCTCGTCCTTCGAGACGACCGCGCCGCGCCGTTCGACGAGCGCGACGAGCAGGTCGAAGGCCTTCGGCTTGAGCGCGACCGGCTGCCCGTCCCGGAGCAGGACGCGGCGCCGCGCGTCGATCTCGAACTCGTCAAAAAATAATCTCGTTTCGCCCGCTGTTTTCATCGCGTTTGCAAAAATTAGCAACAATTTGACCGCAAATTAGGGACTTTTTCCCGACATTCGGCGGAAACTGTTGACGATCAAGGAAAATCTCGGCGGCGGAATTATAGCAGAACCGGCGGACTTTTAGAAGATTTTTGCGCGAAATATGGCGGTCACGAAAAGAATTATCACGATCGAAACCCGGCAGCGAACCGTGATCTCGCGCGGCCGGCGGCCGGCCCGGCGACTGTGGTGCGAACTTTGCGGCGGCGAAACGGAGATGGCTGACCCCGAAAGTGCTTCGGCTCTTTATAACGTCAGGCGGCGCGAAATCTACCGGCGAATCGAAAACGGCACGGTCCATTTTATCGAAAACGCCGACGGCACGCTGCTCGTCTGCTGCCGGTCGCTGCGGGACGAAGCGTGAAATCGTTCCGGCCGCGCCGCCGGACTGCCCGATTATCAAATTTTAGAGGAGTTGAGACGAATGAGGAGAATATACCTGAAAATCCTGTTTTTGATCTGTCTGGCGGCGGCCGGTTCGGCGGCGGCGCAGACGAACGAGTTTACCTATCAGGGCAAACTGAACGAGAGCGGCGCGGCGGCCACCGGCAATTACGACTTTCAGTTCGAGCTCCATAATTCGGCCGTCTCGACGACGCCGCTCGCGACGCTCGCGCGTTCGGGCGTGGCGGTCGCGAACGGGATCTTTTCGGTCCGGCTCAATTTCGCCGCCGCGCTCTTTGACGGCACGGACCGGTTTTTGAAGATCAGCGTCAAGCCGGCCGGCAGCGCGAGTCCTTTCACGGCGCTCGCGCCGTATCAGCAGATCGCGAGCGCGCCGTATGCGATAAAAAGCGCGAATTCCGACAACTCGAACAGCCTCGGCGGCGTCGCGGCGAGTCAATACGTCGTGACGACCGACGCGCGGATGACGGACGCGCGCGCGCCGCTCGGCGGGAGCCCGAATTACGTGCAGAACACGACCGTTCAGCAGGCTTCGTCGAACTTCAACGTCTCGGGGACGGGCGCGGCGAGCGTCTTCAACGCGGCGACGCAGTACAACATCGGCGGCGTTCGCGTTTTCGGCGTCGCCGGCTCGCAGAACGTCTTCGCCGGAATCAGCGCCGGCGCGGTCAACACGACCGGCTTCGGCAACACCTTCGTCGGCAATTTCGCGGGCAGCGTGAACACGACCGGCGTCAACAATTCTTTCTTCGGCGCGGACGCGGGCCGCAACACGACCGGCGGCAGCAATTCGTTTTTCGGCCGCAGCGCCGGGTTCGATACGACGACCGGCCTCAACAATACGTTTTTCGGGCGCGACGCCGGACGTTTTAACGTCGCCGGCAGCAACAACGCGATTTTCGGGACCGAAGCCGGCTTTAACAACACGGTCGACGGCAATTCGTTTTTCGGCTATCGCGCGGGCCTCGCTAACACGACCGGCGGCGAAAATTCGTTTTTCGGCAATAATGCCGGACAGGTCAACCAAACCGGCAGCTTCAATTCGTTTTTCGGCAGCAACGCCGGCCTTTCGAACACCGGCACGAGCAATTCGTTTTTCGGCCGGAACGCCGGCCTCGGGAACACGACCGGCGGCAACAACGCGTTTTTCGGAACGATCGCCGGCCAGTTGAACACGACCGGCGGCAACAACACTTTCTACGGCGCGGCGGCCGGCTTTGCGAACACGATCGGCTCGAACAACACGGCCGTCGGCTTTACCGCCAATTTCGGCAGCAATAATCTGAACTTCGCGACCGCCATCGGCTCGGGCTCGACCGTCGGCACGAGCAACACGATCGCGCTCGGCCGCAGCGACGGCAGCGACGCGGTCCTCGTTTACGGAAATCTCGCCGTTAACGGGACCCTGACGGCCAATCTGCCGTCGGGCGACGCCGGTTATATCCAAAACCGCACTTCTTCGCAGGGCTCGGCCAATTTCAATATCAACGGCAACGGAACGGCCAACACTTTCATCGCCAATACGCAGTACAACATCGGCGGAAACCGCGTTCTGAGCATTCCGGGAACGAACAATCTGTTCGTCGGCGCCGGCGCCGGATCGGCCAATTCGACCGGCACCAACAACACGTTCATCGGCAGCTCGGCCGGTTCGACCAACACGACGGGCATCTTCAACACGATCATCGGCGCGGGCGCGAGCGTCGGTCCGGGCGTTTCGTTTTCGACGGTCATCGGCGCGGGCGCCACCACCAACAACAGCAACGAAATAAAGATCGGCGGCAGCGGCGATACGACGTTCATCCCCGGCATCGGATTTTTCGGCGTCGGCGTCAAGCTCAACAGCCCGGCCGCCGGAACCACCTCGATGTGCATCAACGCCGGCAATTTTATCGGCATCTGCGCCTCGAGCCGCCGGTATAAAACGAACATTCAGACGTTTAACGGCGGGCTCGGCACGCTGCGGCGGCTCCGGCCGGTGACTTTCAACTGGCTCGCCGACAACAAGCCCGACGTCGGCTTCATCGCCGAAGAGGTGGGCGAGGTCGAGCCGCTGCTGACTTTCAACAACAAGGACGGCGAGGTCGAAGGGGTCAAATACTCGCAGATCACGACCGTACTCGTCAATTCCGTCAAGGAGCAGCAGACCGAGATCGAACAGCTTAAGGAACAGGTCAGGCTTCAGCAGCAGCAGCTCGAATTACTGAAAAAGCTCTTGTGTCAAAACAAAAAGAACGCGGAAATCTGTAAGGAGTGAAAATATGAAAATGAAGAAAATAATCGTAACCATTTTATTCGCGGCCGCCGTTTTTTCGGCGAACCGGGCATTCGGCCAAATCCCGGTCGAAACGCGCGGCGAAGCGGTTTATTTCGGGATGCAGACGATTCCCGCCGGGCAGAGCCTGCGGCTGACGGTCGTCAATCCGAAGCCGCTCGTCGTCCGGGAGATCGAGCCCTGCATCCGCGTCCGGATCGTGATCGACGCATATGCCGTCAATCAGACGGACGCGACGCGGTTTCGTTTCAGCCGCCGCATCGAGCGGTCGCTGACGCTCGACGCGGGCGAAGCGACCGCGCTCGATCTGACGGCGGCGCGGACGGGCGGCGACCGCTTGAGCGTTTCGGTTTTCATCGTTCCGGTCGAAGGCACGCTGCCGGCGGGCGAGCCCGTCGTCGCGCACACGACGCTCGAAATGCGGCTGCTCGATCGCACGATCTTCACTTTCCCGGGCGTTATCAAGGGCTTCAACCCGCAGCGCAGCCCGAACCGCCGACCGGATGATCGTTGCGGAAAAAAAAAAGACAATCCAAACAAGCTTAATGCAGATATTAAAGGAGAATGATAAATGAATAGAAAAATAGATTTCAAATGGCTGAAAATCATCATCGGCGGGGCGATCTTCGTGTTTTCGACGGCGTTTCCGGCGGCCGCGCAGTATATTTTGAACCAGACCGCGCCGCAGACGGCCGATTTCAATATCACCGGCAGCGGGACGGCCGGGCGTTTCGACGCGGCCGCGCAGTACAATCTCGGCGGTTTTCGGATCCTCGCGGGCAACAGCGTCAACCTCTTCGCCGGCTGGTCGGCGGGCACCAACAACACGACGGGCAATGCCAACACATTCGTCGGTCCGAGCACCGGCACCGGCAACACGACCGGCGTCAACAATTCGTTTTTCGGTTTCGGCGCCGGTTTCGCCAACACGACCGCCAGCGATAATGCGTTTTTCGGCGCTTATTCGGGGATGCATACTTCGACCGGCTACGGCAATTCGTTTTTCGGTTCCGGCGCGGGTTATTCGAATGTCAGCGGCGTTTACAACCTGTTCGCCGGAGCCGGTGCCGGCACCGCCGTTACTTCCGCCAACTACAATACTTTTGTCGGCAGCGGGACGGGATATTTCACGACCACCGGCAGCAATAACGCCTTTGTCGGCTACTCCGCCGGCAGCGCCAATCTGACGGGATTCAACAACGTCTTTTTCGGCCGCGGCGCGGGGTCGACCAACACCAACGGCTATGACAACACGATCATCGGCGCGAACGCCAACGTCGCGAACAACACCCTGAGCTACGCGACGGCGATCGGCGCGGACGCGGTGGTTTCGAGCAACAATACGATCCAGCTCGGACGCTCGAACGGCTTCGACAAGGTCGTCATCTACGGTCTCGGCGCGGCCGGCTCGACCGCGCTCTGCCGCAACGCGTCGAACCAGATCGCGACCTGCTCGTCCTCCTTGCGCTACAAAACGAACATCGCGCCGTTTCTTCCGGGATTGAGCTTTATCGACCGGCTGCGGCCGATCTCGTTCGACTGGAAGGACGGCGGCCTGAAAGACGTCGGCTTCGGCGCGGAGGACGTCGCGAAGATCGATGCGCGCTTCGTCACCTACAACGACGAAGGACAGGTCGAAGGCGTCAAATACGATCGTTTGAGCGTCGCTTTCGTGAACGCCTTCAAGGAGCAGCAGACCGAGATCGAAGCTCAGGAAAAGCTGATCGCGCGCCAGCAGAAACAGATCGACGCGCTGACGAAGCTGGTTTGCGGCCTGAGCCCGAAAGCCGAAATCTGCCGAGGACTGTAAAAGCAAATTTATGACGGGCGGCGGCCGGTCGTCGAGCCGCCGCCGGAAAGAGGTAAAAAATAATGGGAATCGAAACAATCGTCAGTCAAAAGAAAACTATCTGCACCATTACGTTTCAGAAGGTCAAAACATTTTCCTGCGATCTGCTGCTTTGGCAGACGACCCCGTCGGACTCGGAATTCGGAGATCTCGGCGGCTGGTTCAAACGGATCCCGAACAACAAGATCCTGCAGATCGAGGCGAGCGAAGGCAGTTGGGGAATCGACCTGAACAACCGCCAGCTCGGGTTTTTCAAACCGAAATCCGACGCCGTCTTTCTGCAGTTGGACGGCGTGCCGCCGAATTTTCTCGACAATACTTACAATATTTTCGGAATCCGCGGCGAGGGCTGGATCTGGATGCCGCCGAACCCGGTCGACTGGCGGATTTTTCCGGGGTTTAAATGATCGGATAACGGATTTCGGAAACCTGTTCACGAGTCGAGCTTTTCGGCGACGACCTTCGCCTGCAGGTTTTCGTGCTTGATGCCGACGCGCAGTCGCCGGTAGACGCTCATCAATTGATTGGCGAGCCACGGCAGCACGAAAAAAGCGAGCACATACCCGCGCCAGTCGTCGATCAGCAGCCGAAACTGCGTGAGAATCAGAATAAACAGCGTGACCCAGTGGCTGAAGCAGTATTCGCACGTGAAAACGTAAAAGAACTTGCGCCGGAGCAGGGAATCGCAGTTCCGGCTCCGCTCGGCGCAGTATTCGCGCGGCTCCCGAAAAATCTCCTCCTGCGTGACCGTCCACGCGATCGAAGCGACGGCGAGCGATAAGATTATCAGCCAGTAGATCTGCGTTCGAATATCCATCGATCAACAACGGCCGTCGAACCGTGAATCGATTCGATACGGCGACGCCGTTCTGCCGGCAAATCTCATACCTCAAAAAAGCAGCCCGTCATCGTCGGTTGCGATGACGGGCTTTGTTAATGTTTCCCCGGCACCTTCGTTTTTGGAATTTTTTGGAAAATTTTGGGGCATTTTTTAAGACTTTAGCGAGGTCTTAGCGCAATACTGAACGCTCGAAACATAATTTTTGAAAATAAACGGAGAAGCCGCGATGAAAATCAAATTACTTTTTTTGATGATGTTGTTATATTTGACCCCCGCCTTTGCACAAACGACCGAATTTACTTATCAGGGCCGGCTGGTTGAAAATTCGCTGCCGCCGACCGGCGTTTACGATTTCGAGTTCCGGCTGTATACGGTCGAGACCGGCGGCACGGCAATCGCCGTATTGCAGCGTTTGAACGTGGCGGTCGCGAACGGCGCGTTCACCGTCAAACTGGATTTCGGCAGCCAGTTCACCGGCACGGCCCGCTGGCTGGAAATCGCCGTCAAACCGTCGGCGAGCGGCGGCGGTTTTCAGCAGCTGCTGCCGCGCCAGTCGGTTTCGAGCGCGCCCTACTCGATCCGCGCGTTAAATTCGGTTAACGCCGACACCGCCGTGCTGGCGGCCAATGCGCAGCAGCTCGGCGGCGTCGGCGCGAGCCAGTTCATTCTGACCACCGACGCGCGGCTGTCCGATTCGAGAAATCCGCTGCCGAACAGCGCGAATTATATTCAAAACACTTCAGCGCCGCAGGCGGCGGCGAACTTCAACGTCATCGGCACCGGCACGGCGGACGTCTTTAATGCTCTGACGCAGTTCAACATCGGCGGCAGCCGCGCCTTTACGGTTTCGAATGCGAACCAGAACGTTTTCGCCGGTTCGGGCGCGGGCGCGTCGAACACGACCGGACAAAAAAATTCCTTTTTCGGCTTCAATGCCGGCGCGAGCACCACCGAAAGCGGCAATTCGTTCTTCGGCAGCAGCGCGGGCCGGTCCAACACGTTGGGCAGCGTAAATTCATTTTTCGGAAAGGAAGCCGGTTTCTCAAACACGACCGGGGCCTCGAACTCCTTTTTTGGAGAAAGAGCCGGCACCGATAACACGACGGGCGGCGAAAACTCCTTTTTCGGACGATTATCGGGCGTCGCCAACACGACGGGCGGCCAAAATTCCTTTTTCGGATACGCCGCCGGCGAGTCCACCACGACGGGCAGCGCAAATTCATTTTTCGGCTACATTTCCGCCCAGTCCCATACGACCGGCAACGGCAACTCCTTTTTCGGCTATCTCAGCGGCTCGGCCAATACGACCGGCAGCAACAACACGCTGCTCGGTTATAGCGCGAATGTCTCTGCGGGAAATTTAACCTACGCGACGGCGCTCGGCGCGGATTCGGTCGCCAGTCTCAGCAATTCGATCTTTTTGGGCCGGCCCGACGGTTCGGACGCCGTCCGGATTCCCGGTTCGACGGTCATCAACGGAAGCCTCGTCGTCGGGACGCTCGGTTCGGCCGGCAGCACGGCGATCTGTCTGAACGCGGCCAACCGCCTTTCGCCCTGCTCGTCGAGCCTGCGCTACAAAACGGACGTCCGGGCCTTCGGCGGCGGTCTGGACGTCGTGCGCCGTCTGCGGCCGGTCGTTTTCAACTGGAAAGAGGACGGAAAAAGCGACGTCGGCTTCGCGGCCGAAGAAGTCAATGCGGTCGAGCCGCTGCTGACGACGACCAACGCGAAAGGCGAAATCGAAGGCGTCAAATACGGGCAGGTGACGACCGTTCTCGTCAACGCCGTCAACGAACAGCAGATCGAGATCGAACGGCTCAAAGAACAGATCAAACTTCAGCAGCAGCAGCTCGAAGCGCTGAAAAAAATAGTTTGCACGGTCAGTCCGGCCGCTCCGGTCTGTCGCGATTGAGCCTTATGGTCTGTGAAAAAAACGTTTTAGAAAAACAACGGTTCGCGGTTCGTTGCATTTGAAGATGGAGGGTTTCGTTAGCGCGAAGCGTTTCCAAGCAGACGCCAACGAACCACGAACACACAAGTAATCAAATTTTTTCCAAAAAAACATATTTTGTCCCGTCACGAATCAGCGAGTTTCGGCCTCTAACGATTTAAGAAAGCAGTTTTCGTGAAATATTTTTCATCAAGCCCAAACTCTTCCCGAAAAATATTGCGGTTCCGAAAAGTCCGTCTAAGGGTCGAATCGAAAGAAAGCTATGAAGAATGACGATCGTAACTTAACTGTTTCCGACGGCGGGAAGAACTGGGGCGCTTGTGAATCGATCGCCCGCGACCGGGCCCGACATTTAAAGTCGATTCAGAAGAATTGCTTGTGGAAATGCCCGAATAAAGAGGAGTGCAGCGAGCAGATCCTCCAGGATATTCTGACGGAAAATCTCGGAAAAGATTACCCGATCAGACATCCGGCGGCGTTCATCGCCCGCGACGCAGCCTGGAGGGCTCAGCGGCACGTGGCCCGTTGTCTGAACTGCAATCAGGGGTTGTCCGAAGACGATCCGGCATTCGAGCCGGCTTTGTACGAGTGGCTCGACCGCCGGCCGCAGATCGAGCAGGAATATCATCTCGCCCGGATGCTGAGCGATTTTGCCGAATTCGTCCAGCCGGAGTCGTTTCTGGTCTTCAAGCTCGGATTCGTCTGGGAACTGTCCGACGATGAAATTTACGGTCTTGTGACGGAGGGCGTTTTCCCGAAGGATTTTTCGACCGATCTGCGGGCGCAGCTGCTCGCCGAACTGAGAAAAACGCCGGTCGATCCGGCGATCAGGTTTGAGGCCCTCAAAAAGCGAAAGAGCCGCGCGAAATGGCAGTTCATTCTCTTCTGTCGGGAATCTTATCCCGAGCTTTTCGGGATGATCCGGGAGCTGTTGAAAAAATCGAAACAAAAGTCCGGCGTCTCGCTGTTAGAAAAGATCGAGCGGCTTTTGATCGAAAACGGTCTCTCGGTTTCGCTGGCGAACGATTCGCCGGGAACGGGAATTTAAGGAAAATGAGAAAAAATACCAAGACGATGACCATCGATGAGGAAATCCCGGCCGGCGAGCTGCGGAACCGGCCGGCTTTTCGCGGCTCGCGTGCGCTGACGCTGCTCGGCCGGGTAGGCGATCCCGAAAAACATTCGCTCGATTATCTGCTGAAAAAGGCGATTTCCGAGGGCGAAAAGTTCCGACAATGGAGGGTGAGCGGGGAACCGCTCGACAACATCAGGTTTTTTCAACGGATCGACGATCAGCTGATCCCGATCCTCGAAGCGCCGGAGGCCTCGGTTAGCGGTTCTTTCGACATTCGTCTGCGGATTCGGATGATCGAAAAATCGCAGTTCGAAATCTGGAAATGCGACGAATCGAGACGCCGTCTGTTTCCGCTGTACCGGCTCGCACTGCGGGACTTGCTCGAGATAAGAAACACCGTGTTCGAACAGCGATTGAGCGAAAAGATCAAATTGAAAGTGACGGCGAACCGGGAAAACGACTTCGTTTCGCTGCGGGTGAAGACGCGGGACGCGACCGTCGCGGGCTGTCCGGAACGCCCGTCGATGATCGATCGACTGGCGCCGGTCGGAATTTTTCTGAGACGGCTTTTAAGACCGGAAGGCGCGCTCGCGCTGAGCGCGCTGCTGATCTCGGTTCTGATGGCTTCCGATCCGTTGACCGGCCTTCGGGAATTGAATCTGTCCGGCGTCTTTTCGGAAATGCGGATGCCCCTGATCGAGGCCGCCGCCGCCGCGAAGATCAGCAAACCGCCCGTTGAAAATCCGAACGACAAAGCCGCCCGGGTCCTGAAAGACTCGGTTTCAAAACCGGCGTCGAAGCCGGCCGGACGGGCCGCCGAAAAAGATCGAAATCCGGTCGGGCCGGACGTCGAAGGTATCGAACCCGGGCCGGGTGACGAAAAGGTGGCGGCCAATTTCCACCAGTTCAGGGACGAAGCGAGCTTGCCGGTGAGGGAGCGGATCGTCAAGCCCTCGGTCGATGAAGCTCCCGGAAAGGTCGAAAACCCAACCCGGCCTCGACTGGTCGAAACTCCCGTTTTCCCCCGGTATTTTCCCGACGAGGGAAATCAGCTCGAGCCGCAAAAGACGAGAGGAAAAGGCACCAACGGCTGAATTTATTATTTCGCCTTACGCGCTCGTCGATTGTTTTTGGTCCCCACCGGGACAATGGTCTTTAGTAAATCGAAAAGTTGAATATTTTGAAAGATTTAACAGGCCCCGGATTCGGCGGATTCGGCGGATTTCGGCGGATTTTCTGATCCGAAAAAAAAACACGATCCGAGTAAATCCGCGGGATCCGCCTAAACCCGCAGACGCGTAAGGCGATCCATTATCTGAAATTTCCTTCATAACGAAAATCGAAAACCGCGCCGCCGCTCAAAAAAGCCTCACGAGCCGACGGCCCGTAAGCGTCCTGAGCTAATATTCTCCCCAAAAGGTTTCGCGGCCGGCGATCGTCCTGTGACGATCGCCGGCCGCGAAAAAACAAATCCGAAATCCGAAATCCGAAATCCGAAATCCCTAGGCTTTGCCTTCGAGAAACGCCTTCAGCCGGCGCGAGCGCGACGGGTGGCGGAGTTTTCTTAAGGCTTTGGCTTCGATCTGGCGGATGCGCTC
>JAFDVJ010000028.1:45694-45886 GCA_018269075.1 Acidobacteriota bacterium | reverse complement strand
GGCGAAATGCTGGCCGACTTCTTCGAGCGTGTGTTCCGAGCCCGTATTTCCCAATCCGAAACGCATCTTGATGACCTTTTCCTCGCGCGGCGTGAGCGTCGCCAGAACCTCGTCGGTGATCTCGCGCAGATTGCCGAACGTCACCGATTCCGCCGGATTCATGATCGAGCGGTCCTCGATGAAATCGCCGAG
>JAFDVJ010000028.1:0-45671 GCA_018269075.1 Acidobacteriota bacterium | reverse complement strand
ATCTTCCTCTTCGCCGATCGGCGTTTCAAGAGAGATCGGCTCCTGCGCGATCTTCAGCACTTTGCGGACCTTCGAGACGGGAATGTCCATCTTTTTCGCGATCTCTTCCGAGGTCGGTTCGCGGCCGAGTTCCTGGACGAGCGCGCGCGAGGTGCGGATCAGTTTGTTGATCGTTTCGATCATATGCACCGGGATGCGGATCGTCCGCGCCTGATCGGCGATCGCGCGCGTGATCGCCTGCCGGATCCACCACGTCGCGTAGGTCGAAAACTTGTAGCCGCGCCGCCATTCGAACTTATCGACGGCCTTCATCAGGCCGATGTTGCCTTCCTGGATCAGATCGAGAAACTGCAGCCCGCGGTTCGTGTATTTCTTGGCGATCGAGACGACGAGCCGGAGGTTCGCTTCGACCAGTTCGCGCTTCGCCTGATTGGTCTGCGTTTCGCCGACGAGGATCGCCTGCAGCGCGCGCTTGATCTCGACCGTCGGCTGGTGATAGCGCTCTTCGAGCTCGCCGAGCTTTTTGCGGGCGTCGGCGATCTTCGCCTGCAAATCCTTTTTTTCGTCGGCCGACGTTTTGTGTTCGAGCTTTTCCTCGGACTTGCGAATGTCCTTTTCGTGCTTGCGGATCTCGTCGGCGACCTTGCGGATCGACGTGATCAGCAGCTGCTTGGCGTATTCGGTCAGGTTGAGGTTCTTGATCTCCTGCGAGATCTCGAGCCGCGCCCGCGCCGTCTGGCGTTTGAGCGCGAGAATCTTCTTGGTCGTCTTGTTTTTCGATTTCGCCTGCTCGTCGCGCAGATCGCCCCACGATTTGAGCGCTTTCTCGTAGTTGTTCTTGATGTTCTCGATGCCTTCGAGCGTCCAGCGCAGATACTCGTCGACCTTGTCTTCTTCGCCGGTCAGCTCGGCCTGTTCGGAAAACATCACGGTTTCGCGGATGCTCGCCTTGCCCTTGAGCAGCTCTTCGCCGAGCTTGATCAGCCGTTCGACCGCGATCGGCGAGCGCGAGATCGATTTCTGCGTCTTGATCTGGCCGCGCTCGATCCGCTGCGCGATCGTCACTTCGCCCTCGCGCGTCAGGAGCGGGACGATGCCCATCTCGCGCAGGTAAAGACGGACCGGATCGTTCGACTTGTCGAGCGTGCCGGCCGAAAGGTCGAGATCGAGATCGTCTTCGTCGAGGTCGCCGTCGTCGTCGAGCGCGAGGCTCGCGGCCTGTTCCAAAAGGGCGGAATCCGAATCGGAAACCGAAATGTTCGCGCCTTCGAGCCGTTCGAGGACGTCTTCGATGTCCTCGGGCGACATCATCTTGTCCGGCATTTCCCGGTTCAACTCGTCAAAACTCAGAAACTTCTTGCCTCTGCCCATCGCCAGAAGCCGGTCCATCAAGTCTTCTTTTTCGTCGTAGTCAGTCATACTCAGTTTGATAAATAGTTTATGATTAATTCCGTTTATAAATCGTTGTATAAAAACTCGCCGCGCCCGCCGTTTCCGGATAACGAATAAGGGATTACAGAAATTCGGCCGCGAAGGTTTCAAATTAACCGCGATTCGTCACAAAAAATCCGTAAAATCCTTCAATCGCGCGCCGGCCTCAGCCCTCGTTGATCCGCGTCTGCAGATCGCGCTTGAGCCGCGCGAGCTCGATCTGTTCGCCGACGAGCTCTTCGAGAAGGCCGCGGTTGCCGCTCTGTTCGGCGAGGATCAAATCCTGGCTGATCTCGAGGATGCGATTCGAGATCGCCATCGAACGGAGCGTGAAAACGCAGCTCTCGGCGTCGTGCAGAACTTCGTCGATCGCGTCGCCCTTTTCGCGCGGCGGTTCGCTCATCATCAGCACCGGCACGAAATCGCTCGCCGTTTCGTCCTCTTCGACGAGCGCGAGCAAACTTTCAAGTGTAATTTCCGCGTTCTCCTTTTGCAATTCAAGAAGCGCGCGAAAAATATTCGCCGTCGCGAGCGGCGCGTAATCGGTTTCTTCAAGCTGGGGCAAGATTATTTCCCGCAATTCGTCGTCGTAGATCAGCAGTTCAAGCAGACGGGCTTCGGCGACCGTCATTTTCGCTTGCGTGGCACGGGCGACCTGCTGCTTGATGCTCTGCGTTTCGAGCTTCGCGCCGAGTTTGACGCTCTTCCACAGATCGCGTTTTAAAATCGCGTCGTCGACCCGGAAAAAACTCATCGCCTGATCGAACGAGTCGCGTTTCTGGATCGAATTGTGAATAGCCGAAAGCACAGGCATCACATCCTCGATCGCCTCGGCTTTTTGCTTCGGCACCGACAGATTGCGATCCTGCACAGCAGTTTCTAAAACGAATTGGAGATAGGTGGTTGCGCTGGTTTCGTGTTGTTTTTTATATGCCGCGAATCCGCTGGCTCGGATGAAATCGTCGGGGTCCTGACCGTCCGGCAGAACCAGCACTTTGATTTCGAAGTCTTCGGCCAGCAGGATTTCAATAGCCCTTCGTGCCGCTTTTACACCTGCCTTGTCTCCATCATAATTGACAACGAGCTTCTTCGCAAACCGGCCGAGCAGTTTTGCCTGGTGCTCGGTGAGCGCCGTTCCGAGGCTCGCGACGCAGTTCGTGACGCCGAATTGATAGAGCGCGATCAGGTCGAGATAGCCCTCGACGAGGATCGCGTATTTCTTCCGGCGGATCTCCTCCTTGCACTGAAAAAGCCCGTAGAGATGATCGCCCTTGACATAGGCCGGCGTCTCCGGCGAATTCAGGTATTTCGGCTCGCCCTGCGCCAAAATGCGCGCGCCGAACGCGACCGGCGCGCCGTCGGCGTTGAGCACGGGAAACATCACGCGGCCGCGAAAACGGTCGTAAACACGGTGCTTTTCCTCGTTAACGGAGACGAGCCCCGAGGCTTCGATCAGCTTTTCGTCGGCGCCTTTTTCCTTTAAATGCGTCAATAGAGCGTCCCAACTGTCGGGCGAGTAGCCGATCCGGAATATCGCGCGCGTTTCGTCCGAGATGCCGCGTTTTTCCAGATATTCGCGCGCCGCTTTCGAATGCGGGTTGTTTTCGGTCAAATGATGCTCCCAGAACGAAAGCGCGTATTTATTGAGCTCGATCACGCGGTCGGCGATCGCCTTCTGCTCCTGCTTGCGTTTCCGGCGAATCTCGTAATTCTTATCGTCGATCGGCTCGGGCAGCGGCACGCCCGAAATCTCCGCGACGCGTTTGACCGCCTCGGGAAAGTTCAGGCCTTCCATTTCCATCACGAAATTATAGGCCGTCCCGGCCCGGCCGCAGCCGAAACATTTGAAAAAGCCTTTCGCCGGGTTGACCGAAAACGACGGCGTTTTTTCGCCGTGAAACGGGCAGTTGCCCCACCAGTTCGCGCCTTTTTTCTTTAAGGGAACGTGCATCTCGACGATCCGCACGAGATCCGCGCGCGATTTGAGATCGTCGATGAAATATTGATCGTAGAGCATTTAAATCTGAAAATTCAGATTTGAGATTTCAAATCCGGCTTTTCGCGAGAGACCGCGATCCAATATTCTACATCAATCCGGCCGCGGAAGCATCGGCCGCCGGATTCATTAAATTCTGAACGGGCCATCCGCCTTATTCCCGGGCATTTTATCGCGGGTCGTTTTAAGTTATACGTATTGCGCTAATTAAAGAGTTTGCAGAAATTCCGCCGGCGAATAAATCCGGATCGAAGCGTTTTGATAATCTTTGGCGTTTCGGGTGACGATTGCGTCGAGGTTTTCGGCGACGGCGCATTCGTGCTGGACGGCGTCCTCGTAGTCTTTGAAATTAAGTGAAAGCGCGTTTTTATAAATCCGGTTGTCGCTCCGCGCGATCTCAACCAATTTCAACAACTCATCGACGGCCGTAAAAGCCGTCGCTTTGTCGGTTTCCTTGCGGGTCGTGTAAAAAACGTTGATCGGCGTGATGGCCGAAACGAAAGCCTCGAATTCTTTTTTTCGAAGACGAAAAAAGATCTGATCGGCTTCGGTAAAAAACGGTTGTCGGGCCAGAACAAAATCCAGAACGATGTTCGTATCGATCAAAACGCGCATCATTTATATTTTTCGGAAAGATGGTTCAAAAAATCTTCACGGACTCGTTCGTCGTCGGGCGGGGTTTTGCCTTCGACCGCGGCAATCCCGCGCAAACGGAAATAAGCCGTTTCGCGTTCATCCGGATCGGCGTCGCCGGAATTTTTTTTCACCAGATCCTCACGAAGGCTGCGCGAAATTCGTTCGATGATCTCGATCCGGTCGGCAACCGGCAAATGAATCAGGCTATCGATCAATTCGGTTTGCATCATAAATTATCCAACCCTATTTTACCCGAAAAACGGCAAAATCAAAGCAAAATCTCTCTCCGCGCTTTGACCCGAAAAAGCCCTTCGCCGGGCTGACCGAAAGCGACGGCGTCTTTTCGCCGTGAAACGGGCAGCTGCCCCACCGGTTCGCGCCTTTTTTCTTTAAGGGAACGTGCATCTCGACGATCCGCACGAGATCCGCGCGCGATTTGAGATCGTCGATGAAATATTGATCGTAGAGCATTTACTTTTTCTTCACCGGAACCAGCCAGTATTCGACGGTCGTGTAGCGTTCGGGTTTCGCGTAAAAGAATTTTATCCGATCTGGCGGCGTTTTGCTGATCCGAAACAATTGATCCGACAGTTCGCGTTTTTTTCTCTTAAACCCGGCGGCCGATCGCTGACGGATGACGACCTGCCCGCGAAAATTCGGATTGGCCCGCAAAAGTCTGGCATAAAACCCGAAATCGGGCCGGAGCGGGCAGTCGCTCTCGGGATTATCATACTTGTAATAGAAAACGAACGGTTTGTCGGCGCTTAAAACGTAATCCCAGGTTTCTTCCGCATAGCGCACGCGCTCCGCTTCCGGCGGAACCAGCCAGAATTGCACCCACAGCTTTTTTCCCTCGCTCCGGGCGTGGACGAATTCGACGCGGCCGGGGTCATAACTTCTGAAATCGATGATCCGCCTGACCAGGCTTTCATACCGGTAATTTTCCAACCGGTTGTCCGGATCGTCGGGAATTATGATCAGCCCTTTCGAATCCGGACGGCTGCTTAAGGCGATGAAAAGACCGTCGACCCGGCCCTTTAACTCGTCGCACGGCAGAAACCCGGTTTCGTCATACAATTCGGCCGCCGGTTTTTGCTGCCCGAAACAGACCGGCAGCGAAAACAATAGAACCAGAAGAAAAATGAGTTTCTGCGATTTCATAAGCACGTTGATTAACGCGGCCGCCCGAATTATTGAAACTTCAAACCCGTCGTTTTCCTGAAAGCACGATCCAACGATTGGTGCCTCGGCTTCGTTTCTTTCGGCGAATTGCCGGGACTCTCCATTCGTTGCAATTAAACCTCAATCCGGGACGATCTGAAAAAGGCTGATTTCAAAAGCAAAACCTGAATCGGAATCACTCAGGGAATTAATGTTCAAAAATTCAGGATAACCGAATTCCTTGTTATATTTCACCCTTACCAGATATCCCTTATCATAGGCTTCCTGAAGTTTATCGAAGAGTTTTTCAATCGTATTAAAATCTTCATATCCATCGATTCGTTCGAGTTCTCTCCGATCCGGCGGCGGTTCCATCGATACAAACTGACTGTTTCTGACTTTGATTAAAACTCGTGCCCAAACACTCATAGCGCCAGCCATCTTGTAATTAACGAAATTGTAATTGGTGATTCCTTTTTCCTGCCACAATCGGCGGTTTTTCTCCAGATCCGGATCTATAACAGCGTTAGGCTTTGGGGGCGACGATGCCGGGTTTGAATTGGTAGCTATATTTTCTGCCTTGTCTGCTCCCAAATTTGAATATGTAGATTTATTTGTTTGATTTATTGCCGTACCGCAAGACAACTGGCTGCCCAGGAGTAAAACAGCGACCAAAAACAATAAATTACCGACTCGAAACATTACGTTCATAATTGTTTCAATCTCCTGCCTCGCAGACCGAACTGAATCAGCAGCAAGACGATTTTCGGCGGTTTCATAACTTACGGACGACGACCGGCGCGGCTCGGGAACCGTCGTTATTTTACATCATTTCCGGCCGCCGGGTGTAATCGAAAAGCCGGAATCGCGGGCCGTCGGACGGCGAACGGTTATTTATTGTGTGTGGCAAAACTTGTTGGAATAATGAGCGTTAAACCCGCGAGGGGTTTTTAAACGATCCACTAAACACACTAAAAACACTAAATTTCTTTCGTGTTTTTGTGTGTTTAGTGGAAGCACAAAAAAGCGAACGCGACCGGAATCGCCGCTTTTTTCAATAAGTTCTGTCACTAACGATAATCAGTTGAATTCAGAAGTTTGAAAACTTTTCGAAAATCAGGGTCAAGTCAATAAATCCCTCTTTTCAGCGTCCCGCCGGGCAGCGGCGTCGTCGGCGCGCAGTTCGCTCGACACCGAACGAAAGTCGGCGTTAATACATCGGGGTGATTTTAGGATTTTTCGGAGCGGAACCCGGAGGTTTTCAGCCCGCTTCGACTTTGGCCTGAAGTTCTTTGAGGAGCTCGAATCTTTCCCTGAGCAGTTCCTTGTATTCGAAACGTTCCGTGTAATGCATCTCTTCCCGCAGATCCTCGTGCGCCGATCTCAATACGTCTGCCAGTAACTCTCTTTCCTTTTCGGTAATATCCAATGTCATAAAAATTATCTCCGGGGGCTCGGGGTAAAATACCAATCGATATTTTAAAAGCTCCGGCCGGCCGAATCAACCCGGCAGGAATTTATTTTCGACAATCAGAAGATTTACCGGCCGGAACCGGTTTCAGAGCCCGTCTTCGAGCTCGCGCCGGACAGCGTCGTAATACGGCCGGTCGCCCGAATTCGCGGCCGGATCGCGGGCGAAGAGCAGCGCCCGGCCGAGCCGGAACTTTTCGAGAAATTTGTCCCACACCGGCTCGACGAAACCGCCGGTTTCCATCGACCGGAAAAGCAGCTCGTTGGCGGCCGCGAATTCGACGACCGCGGCCGCGAAATCCGTTTTCAGCGGATCGGCGCCGAGCTGCACCGCGAGCGCCGCCGGCTTTTCGTTTTCGACCCGCATCTCGATCGCGTTGCCGGCGTCGTCGCTCCACCGATGACCGCCGCCCGCCGCGCGCGGCAGCAGAGCGTCGAAGGCTTTTTCGTAATCCGCGGCCGCCTGATCTCGAAACCAGTCCTTTTCGGCGAACCATTCCGCGTCCATAAACCCGGGCACGGCGTTAAAGAGCGCGAAAACCTCTTTTCGCGGGACGAGATTGAATGTCGATCGGCGGATGGTCATAAATTTATCGGGGAGCGCGGCTTCGATTAATTTAACGCGAAGACGCCGGGACGCCAAGGCGCGAAGGCATTTTCGGGCGGTTTTTTCGATCGGAAGTCACAACTTTATTCCGAAAACGTTTCGCTGACGGAAACCGACGCCAAAACAACTCCGCGTCTTCGCGCCTTTGCGCCTCGGCGTTAAAAAATTAAAGCTTCAGCTCCGCGACCGTCGCCCCGTTGCCGCCCTGATCCTGCGGCGCGAAGGCGTAGCGCGCGACGTGCGGGTGGCCTTTCAGGAAATGATGCACGAAATTCTTGAGCGCGCCGGTGCCGAAGCCGTGGATGATCCGCACACGCGGGAGCGCCGCGAGGTAGGCTTCGTCGAGAAAACGGTCGAGATCGTACTCGGCGTCGGTCGTCGTCCTGCCGATCAGATTCAGCTCGGCGTTCATATCGGCCGTGTCGAGCCGCAGGTTCGAGTCCTTCATCTGTTCCTGCAGCTTTTCGCCGCGCGTTTTCGCGCCCGTTGACGATCCGCTTTCGCCGAGCGCCTGCAGATTCGCGATTTTTTCGCGGAGCCGCATCGCGCCGACGGTCACCTCGGCCGTCTCGCGGTCGATCTTTTCGACCGTCCCGACGCTGCCGAAAGACGTGCGGACCTTCGACCCGACGGCGATCGGCAGGTTTTGCGCCGGGAGCCCGGAATCCGGCGTTTTATTGTCGGCGTCGCCGCGGCCGCGCGTCGCCGCGTCGGTCATCTTCGCGAGGACGGCGCGGTTCAATTCGGCCTTGCGCGCGGCGCGTTCCTTGTCGAGCCGGTTTTTCAGCGCCTTATCCTCGATCGTCGCGAGAAACGCCCGCGACTGGCGCTCGAATTCGTCGATCGTCCGGGCGAGCTCCTGTTCGAACCGGCGCCGGCGCTCCTTTTCCTTTTTGATCGCCTCGATGTCGAGCCGCGCGTATTTCTGGGCCGTCGCCTCGCGTTCCTCCTCGAGCGCGACGCGCAGGTCTTCGGCCTGCCGCGTTTCGCGGGCGAGCTTGTGGAGATAGTTTTCGGCCTCGCGCGCCGAGATGTCGAGATGCTGCCGCGCCTCGGCGATGACGTCGTCGCGGATGCCGAAGCGCCGCGCGATCTCGATGCCGCTCGACGCGCCGGCCATTCCGACGAGCAGTCGATAGGTCGGCTGCAAAGTTTTTTCGTCGAATTCGACCGACGCGTTGACGACCGATTCGTCGTTCGCGGCGTAGATCTTCAGGCCGCGGTAATGCGTCGAGGCGATGACTTCGGCGCCGCAGCTGCGGCGGAAATAATCGACGATCGCGACGCCGAGGGCCGAGCCTTCGTCCGGATCGGTGCCGGTGCCGACCTCGTCGAGCAAAACGAGCGCCGGCGCGGCGCAGTCGCGCATCATCGCGGCGATGTTCGAGATGTGCGACGAGAACGTCGAGAGATTCGCGGCCAGCGACTGATTGTCGCCGATGTCGGCCAAAACCGATCTGTAAAAGGGAATCCGCGCCTCGCGGGCCGGCACCGGCAGACCGGAAACGGCCATCAGACTAAGCAGTCCGGCGGTTTTGAGGACGACCGTCTTGCCGCCCGCGTTCGCGCCGGAAATGATCATCACCGGGTTTTCTTTCGATAACTTAAAACTGATCGGGACGATCTCGTCGGATTTCGGATTGCGGATTTCGGATTTCGGACCGGTTTCCGACTTGGCGGCGCGGATGTTTTCTTCGAGCAGCGGGTGGCGCGCGTCTTTCAGATCGAGCGTCTCGTCGTCGGTGATTTCCGGGACGATCGCCCGGAAGCGGCGCGCGAATTCGACCTTCGCCTTGACGAAATCGAGCTCGGTGACGGCCTTGACGGCCGCTTCGATCGCCGGCAGCTCGCGGCGCAGGTCCTCGGTCAGCGAAAAGATGATCCGCGCGACCTCGCGCTCTTCCTTGCCCTTGAGGTTCTGGAGCTCGTTGTTGGCCTCGATCGCTTCGAGCGGCTCGATGAAGACGGTCGCGCCGCTCGACGAAAAGCCGTGCGCGACGCCCTGGATCTTGCCGCGAAAATCGGATTTCACCGGGATCACGTAGCGCTCGTTGCGCTGGGTGACGATCGCGTCCTGGATCGCGTCGCCGGCCGCGCGCATCGTCGATTCGAGCGCTTTCTGCAGGCGCCCGCGCTGCGCGTTGATCTCGCGCCGGAGCCGCGCCAGCTCGGGCGAAGCCGTGTCGTCGATCTCGCCTGAGGGCAGCAGTTTTTTGTTGACGCGGTCGATGACGGCGAAAAGCGACGGCGGAATCCGTTCGACGGTTTCCCAGACGATCGGCGCGAACTCCTTTTCGGGCTGGACGGCCGAGCGCGCGAACAATGCCTGATTGCAGACGCGCGTGATTTCAAGCAGCGTCAGCGGTTCGAGCGTCGCGCCGCGGATGCGGAGAATCGCGACCGCGTCCGACGGGTCTTCGAGACCGCTGAACGACCACGAGACCTGTTTTTCCTCGTTGAGCGCGATCGTTTCGGCGATCAGCTTCAGCTGCTGATCGAGCTCGCGGCGGCCGACGAGCGGCCGCAGGCCGGCAAACCGCGCCGCGCCCATCGGCGTCTGCGCGTTCCGCGCGACGAGCGCGAGCAGATTTTCGTATTCGAGAGATGAAAGCGTCGTATCGTTCATAATGCTATTTTAGTCCTGAGCCCTGAGTTTCCGGTCGATATCCATTTCGAGCAATCCGAAATCCGAAATCCGAAATCCGAAATCCGATCGACTTTTGTCTTCAAAACGGAATTAATGTAAAATTCCATTCGCCACCCGAAAATTTTAACATCGAGTTGAAAAAAATGCGCGTATCCGTCCGGTATTCGGCGGTTTTGGTCTGGACGATCCTGCTCGCCGCGAGCGTCCTCGCCGGTCAATCGAACAATCAGTTTCTGCAGACGAAATGGACGACCGACAACGGTCTGCCGCAGAATTCGGTGTCGGCGATCGCGCAGACGCCGGACGGCTATCTGTGGATCGGCACGTTCGGCGGCCTCGCGCGGTTCGACGGCGTCAAGTTCAAAATTTACACGACGGCCAACACGCCGGAGCTCAAAAACAACCGAATCTGGGCGCTCGCCGCCGATCACGCGGGGAGGCTCTGGATCGGGACGGAAAACGGGCAGATCATTCGTTACGACGAAAATCGTTTTGAAATGATCGATGACGGCCGCCGGATCAACAATGTGCCGATCACCGGCCTGTTCGTCGATTCGGACGATCTGCTGTGGGCCGGAAATCGAACGCGGCCGCTGGTCTGCCGGTCGGATTACTGCGATTTGTCCGATTTCGAAGGCGGCGCGACCGGGATCCTGCGCGATTCGGACGGCGTCCGCTGGTTTCAGATCCAACATAATTTATACCGCTTCGAGGCCGGCCGGTTCATCCTGCAGGAGGATCTTTCGAAAGACCTGACCGCGGTCGAGCCGCGCCCGAAAGGCGGATTGTGGATCGTCAAGGAAAAAGAGATCGGCGTTTACCGCGACGGCCGCTACAAAACGCTCGGCAAATTGAAGACGGCCTCGAAAAACGCGGCGACTTTCGTCAAACCGGACGGCACGTTTCTGGTCAACGTCAACAAATATTTCTATGAGGTGACCGAGGATCGCTTCGAGATCAGCGAGATCGAAAATGTCGAGGGAATGACCACCCATAAGGTCTTCGTCGATCGCGAAGGCGTCATCTGGATCGGCCGCGTCGGCGAGGGATTGATCCGGCTCATCAACCGGCGCGTCCGGACGCTGACGAAAGCCGACGGCCTGCGCGAAATTGCCGTCAATTCGATCGCCGAGGACCGCACCGGCAGCGTCTGGCTGGCGACCAATTCTGGGCTGTTCCGGTGGCGCGACGGGGAAACCGCGCTGGTCTCCCCGCCGTCGGAGAATCGGCTGCTGCGCGGCCCTTTGCTGGTCGATCACGAAGGCACGCTCTGGCACGTCAGTTCGAAAGGCGTCGAAAGCATCCGCGACGGAAAATTCGGCGAACGCACCGGTTTCGATTGGGACGAACTGGTTTCGGCCAATTCGCTGTTCGAGGACTCCCGGAACAATCTCTGGTTCGGTTCGGACGGCGACGGCGTGATCGTCTGGGACCGCGAAAAAAAGATCGCGCATTACACGACCTCGGACGGGCTCGCCGGCAATACCGCCGATTTCATCACCGAAACGCGCGACGGCAGCATCTGGATCGCGACGCGCACCGGCGTCAGCTGTCTGAAGGACGGGAAATTTACCAGTTACACGACCCGCGACGGTCTGTCGAACGATTACGTCCGCGACATCCACGAAGACCCGGACGGAACGCTCTGGTTCGGGACCTACGGCGGCGGGCTGAACCGTTTCCGCGACGGGCAATTTAAATCGATCACGAGCGGGGACGGGCTTTTCGAAGACATCGTGTCGCGGATTCTCGTCGACGACGACGATAATTTCTGGTTTCTCGGAAATCGCGGCATCTACACGGCCCCGCGCCGGATGCTCGACGATTTCGCCGACGGAAAGATTCCGGAGGTTTACTGCACCGCCTTTACGACCGCCGACGGGATGGTCACGAGCGAGGGCAACGGCGGCTATCAATGGGCGGGCACGCGGACGCACGACGGCAGGCTCTGGTTTCCGATGATCAGGGGCGTCGTCATCATCGATCCGAAACAGGAAAAGCTGCCGCCGCCGAAACCGCTGATCGAGGAAATCTATCTGAACGGCAAACGAACCGATGCGGCCGGGAAGGTCGAGATCCGGCCGGGCAACGAGAATCTCGTGATCAATTACACCGGACTCGGTTTCCGGCGGCCCGAACAGATCCGTTTTCGCTACCGGCTCGCCGGTTTGGACGACGAATGGACGGATGCCGGCACGCGGCGGCTCGCCAATTACCCGTATCTGCCGTCGGGAAACTACCGGTTTCAGCTGTCGGCGGCCAATGCCGACGGCGTCTGGAGCGAGGAGACGGCCGAAATCGAGATCGTCGTCTTTCCGCCGTTCTGGAAAACGTGGTGGTTCACGCTGCTGCTCGCGGTCGTCCTCGCGCTGGTGCTTTACGGCGGCTACGCCTACCGCTCGCGGCAGTTCGCCCGCGAGCGGGCGATGCGCGAAGACTTCGCGCGGCGGCTGCTCGGCGCGCAGGAAGCCGAGCGCAAACGGATCGCCTCGGAAATTCACGACAATCTCGGCCAGCAGCTGCTGATCATCAAAAACTGGGCCGGTTATTGTCTGGACAAGGTTTCGCGCGCCAGCCGGATTCGCGAACAGCTCGGCCAGATCGACGAAACGGCGGCCCACGCGCTCCGGGACGTCCGCGCGATGGCGAAAAATCTGAGCCCGCACCATCTCGACAAGGTCGGGCTGACGAACACGATCCGTTATCTGATCAAACAGATCGCCGATTCGGGCGAGATCGAGTTTCGAACCGAGATCGCCGACGTCGACGGCGTCCTGCCGAAGGAGGCCGAGATCAATCTCTACCGGATCGTGCAGGAGGCGGCGGCCAACATTCTCAAACATTCCGGGGCGCGTTCGGCGCTCGTCTCGCTCAAGCGCGAGGCGGGTTTGCTGCGGCTCGTCGTGAGCGACGACGGCGTCGGTTTCCAGCCGAGCGAATCGGACTATCACGAACCGGGAATAGGCTTGAACGGAATCACCGAACGCGCGAAAATGTTAGGCGGCAGCCTGACGATCAGGAGCGGGGCGAAAAAGGGGACGCAGATCATTCTGGAAATCAGATTATGAGCAACGAAATCAGAGTCTTTATCGCCGACGACCACCCGGTTTTCCTGCGCGGGCTGCGGATGATCATCGAATCCGAGCGCAGCCTGAAGATCGTCGGCGAGGCGGCGGCCGGCGATCTGGCCCTCGAACGGATCGTCGCGCTCAAGCCCGACGTCGCGGTGCTCGACGTCAATATGCCGGAGATGAACGGTTTCGAGCTCGCCCGCGCGCTCCGAACCGGGCTGCCCGAAACGAAGGTCATTTTTCTGACGATGCACGACGAGGAAGCGACGCTCAACACGGCGCTCGATCTCGGCGTCCGGGGCTATATCCTCAAGGATTCGGCGATCGCCGAGATCGTCAACGCGATCAAACAGGTCGCGCGCGGCCGGGATTTCATCACGCCGAAGCTCTCGGGGTTTCTCGTCGCCCGCTGCCGGGCGGCGCGCGACGCGGGCGGCGCGGAGTTCGAGCGGCTGACGGCGGCCGAGCGCAAGATTCTGCGGCTGATCGCCGACCATAAGACGACCCGCGAGATCGCCGCCGAGCTTTTCGTCAGCCCGCGCACCGTCGACCGTCACCGCTACAACATCTGTCACAAGCTCGGTCTGCGCGGCATCAATTCGCTCGTCATCTTCGCGATCGAAAACAAATCGAAAATATCTTAAAAATAAGCATAGTTGCTTACGCAAAATACGCAGCGTTTCTTATTTTCAACCGGTTCCGGCCCGCTTATAATCTAATTACGTTCAAACCGAACAGTTAAAAAAATCGGATTGCCGACCCCCGTTTGCCCCGAAATATCAAATTTCGAACTCATACGGTATGGAGATGCTGCTGATAAAACCGACTGGCTACTATAAAAACGTTTATCTCGGGCGCGGAGATTATCTGACCGGCGACTATCTGAAACAGAAAAGACGCAATCGCCGCGCCCTTCGATATCTGCTGGCCGGCGGCCTCTTCGTGCTGATTTGCTGGGGCCTGTTTTTTTATCTTTGAAATTGAATGTTTGCGATGATCTCACATTCCTTGTCTCAAAACGCCTCTCGCCGAAAGTCGATCCTTCGACCTTATAGCGGGCGGCCCGTCAAACCGTTTCTAAAAAGCAGATTGTTGGACACTGGGGGCATTGTTTGATAAATAGCTTACCGGAGAACACGGTTCGGCGGGCGGCCCGCTGCCATTTCGATTTCGGATTTCGGATTTCGGATTTCGGATTTCGGGTTGGTTGAGCGGTAAATCACAATTTCAGTCAGAGTTGTTCGGCACGGTAATTGACCGGCTTTCGACTCGTCCGAGAGCAGCGATTTCGATCGAATCAGAACCGTCCAAACAGCGACGGCTTGTTTATTAATCCGCCAAAAACACGAAAAACACTAAATTGCCTTCGTGTTTTTTTCGTGTTTTGGGTGTGTTTCGTGGACTCCAAAACTACTTTTCGCCGGCCGGTCTTTTCATTTACCGACAAATTTGTTCGCGCGCCGGATCAAAAAATTATCAAAAGCGCGTTTAAGCAATGCTCGTGTCAAAGAGTTTTGAATTTCAGTAACAAATCTTAGAGAAATTTGGCGCGGATTTCGGGAGTCGGCATCATACATTCGTCTTTTTTTCCGAAAAGGCGGTAGCGGTGGCGGGCGAACCATTTATAGAAGAAATCGCGAATCGGTTTCGGAACCGCGATGAAAACGTAGAGAAGCGGCCAGCCGGCGCTCAGACGGCGGGCGATCCGGAGCGCGGCCGTCGAATGCGCGAAGGCGCGTTCGTCCTCGATCAGAACGATCGAATCGAGGCCGCCGAGCCCGTGTTTCGCGACCAGCTCTTTTCCGGTTTCGGACTCGAGCGGCGCGAATTTGAAATAATCCCGCCGGTCGCGCTCGATGATGAACCGGACCGCGCCGTCGCAGAAATTACAGACCCCGTCGAACAGAACTATCGCGCCCATATCTCAATGTTAAAGGCAAAAGCCGCCCGAATCAAAAAAAATTTGCAATCTGAAACCTTTTTCGCTATCGTTCCGTTAAAGCTGAGTTCGAGCAGTTCCAGATAAAAATTGAAAAGACGCTTTCGGGGAACCGCGGCGTTTTTCGCTTTCCGTAAGAAATTTATGAAATTCGGGTCTTTATTATGCGCTCTCGCGGCGCTGCTGCTGTTTTCCGTCTGCCGCGTCGACGGCCAGAAGCGGACCGACGTCTACGCGATCGTCAACGCGCGGATCGTGACCGTCGCCGGACCGCCGATCGAGAAGGGAACGGTCGTCGTCCGCGACGGGCTGATCGAATCGGTGACGGCCGACGGCGCGGCCGCCAAGATTCCGGCCGACGCGCGCGTCATCGACGGCGCGGGGCTGACGGTTTATCCCGGCTTTATCGACGCGCTCACGAATCTCGCGCTGCCCGCGCCGCAGCCGGCGCCGGTCCCGCAGCGCGGCCAGACCGCGCCGCCGCCGACCGGGCCGGTTTCGAATTCGAACTATCCGACCGGGCTTCAACCGGAAGTTTCGGCGGCCGAGCAGCTCAAGGGCGGCGACGCGCAGTTCGAAACCGTCCGGGCGAACGGCTTCACGACGGCGCTGACCGTGCCGCGCGACGGCATCTTCAACGGCCGCTCGGCGCTCATCGATCTCGCCGGCGACGCCGTCTCGGATTTTGTCGTCAAAACGCCGGTCGCCGAGCATTTCACGTTCCGCACCGGGCCGTTCGGCGTTTACCCGTCGTCGCTGATGGGCACGTTCGCGGCCTTTCGCCAGATGCTGCTCGACGCGAAACGGCTCGCGGAATGGCGGAAACTGTACGCCGCCAACCCGAAAGGCCTCAAACGGCCCGACGCCGACCGCTCGCTCGAAGCGCTCTTTCCGGTCGTCGACGGCACGCTGCCGGTCGTCTTCAACGCCAACACCGAGCGCGAGATCGTCCGCGTTCTCGATCTCGTCAAAGAGTTCAGGCTCAACGCGATGATCGCCGGCGGGCAGGAAGCGTGGAAGGTCGCCGCCCGGCTCAAGGAACAGAACGTGGCCGTCCTGCTCTCGCTCAATTTTCCGCGCCGGACCGCCGCCGCGTCGCCCGACGCCGACCCGGAAGATCTCGAAACGCTCCGGTTTCGCGCCGAAACGCCGAAATGCGCGGCGCGGCTCGCACAGGCCGGCGTCCGGTTCGCCTTTCAGTCGGGCGGCCTCGCGAATCCCGCCGACTTTTTCGCGAACGCCGCGAAGACGACCGAGAACGGGCTCTCGACCGAGGCGGCGCTCCGCGCGATGACGCTCGACACGGCGCGCCTTTTCGGCGTCGACAACGTGACGGGCTCGATCGAGGCCGGCAAGATCGCCAATCTGACGGTCGTCCGCGGCGATATTTTCGCGAAGGAACGGACGATCACGCACGTCTTCGTCGACGGCCGGCTTTTCGAGCCGAAGGAAAAGCCGAAAACGCCGACCGCGCCGAATTCGAATGCGCCGGCCGTCGCCAATGTCGGCGGCAATTATTCGATCACCGTCGAGATTCCCGGCCAGAGCGTGGGCGGAACGCTCGCGCTGACGCAGCAGGGCGCGCTTTTGACCGGCACTTTGACGACCGACCACACCGGCAGCGCGCCGATCCGCGACGGCAAGGTGACGTCCGACGGATTCAGCTTCGCCGCGACCGTCGATTTCGGCGGCTCGCAGATCGAACTCGACGTGACCGGCAAGGTCGCCGGCGACCGGATCAGCGGCACGATCGCGACGCCGCAGGGCGCGATCCCGTTCTCGGGAACGAAAAACCCGTAGCGATTGCGGATTTCGGATTTCGGATTTCGGATTGGGTTCGAGGCGGGGGAATCAAGTTTATAAATAGAAGGTTTTATGAAGAGAGTCGTTTGTTTTTTGTTGATTTTGGTGAGCGGGCTGCTGTCGCCGGCGTTTTTGCTGGGGCAGGACAAGCGCGAGGTGCTGATTCGCAACGCGACCGTGCTGACGGCGGCGAAGGGCGTTCTGGAGAATACCGATATTCTGATCCAGAACGGCAAGATCGCGAAAATCGGGAAGAATCTCAAGGCGGCGGCCGGGGCCGAGGTGATCGACGCGACCGGCAAATTCGTCTCGCCGGGGATCATCGACTGTCACTCGCACTCGATGCTCGACGCGATCAACGAGGGCACTTTCGCGGTCACGTCGATGACGAATATGCGCGACGTCCTCAATCCGAAGGACATCGCCATCTACCGCGCGCTCGCCGGCGGCGTGACGACCGCCAATCTGCTCCACGGCTCGGCCAACGCGATCGGCGGTCTGAACACGGTCGTCAAGTTCAAATGGGGCAAGCCGGTCGAGGATTTTCCGATCCCGGACGCGCCGCCGGGAATCAAGTTCGCGCTCGGCGAAAATCCGAAGCGGACGCATTTTCCGGCGCTGCCCAATCAGAGCCCGCGCTATCCGCGGACGCGAATGGGCGTGATGGAGACGATCCGCGACGCCTTCGTCCGGGCCCGCGACTATAAGAAATCGTGGGACGATTACCGCGCCGGGAAGACCCGCATTCCGCCGCGCAAAGACCTCGAGCTCGAACCGCTGGTCGAGATCCTCGAAGGCAAGCGGCTCGTCCATTCGCACGGCTACCGCGCCGACGAATTGCTCAACCTGCTGCTGATCGCCGACGAGTTCGGCTTTCGCGTCGCGACGCTCCAGCACGGGCTCGAAGCCTACAAGATCGCGCCCGAGATCGCCAAACGCGGCACCGGCGTGTCGATCTTTTCCGATTACTGGGGCTACAAGCTCGAAGCCTACGATTCGATCCCCTACAACGCCGCGATTTTGTGGAAGGCGGGCGTCGTCGTCTCGATCAACTCCGATTCCGACGAACGGATGCGCCGTCTCAATCTCGACGCCGCGAAGGTCGAAAAATACGGCGGCGTGCCCGAGGAAGAGGCGCTCAAGATGATCACTTTGAACGCCGCCAAACAGCTCGGCATCGACAAACGGACCGGCTCGATCGAAGTCGGCAAGGACGCCGACCTCGTCGTCTGGAACGCGCACCCGTTCAGCGTCTACGCGCGCCCCGAACTGACGATGATCGAGGGCGAGGTCTATTTCGACCGCAGCAAGGACATCGAACGCCGCGCCGCGCTCGAAAAGGAACGACAGGAATTGGAAAAACTCGACGTCAACAAATCCAACAACACGACCGCGCCGCGCCTCCCGTCGGAAAAAAGACAGGCCGAGCGCGACGACGCAGAATACCACTGATTTCGGATTTCGGATTTCGGATTTCGGATTGCTCGAGTTGAAACTTATTCGAAAAAAACAATGCCGCGATTAAAGAAAGAAATGTACGCCTGGAAAACAACCCTGAAAACCCTTTGCGCCTTTGCGCCTTTGCGCCTCTGCGTTTTAATTCTGACGCTCGCCCTCACGGCCTTCGCCCAGAACGACGGCTCCGAGCAGAACGTCCTCGGCCGCGCCGGAACTTTCGCGATCCAGAACGCGCGGATCGTCACCGTTTCGGGCGCGACGATCGAGAACGGGACGGTGCTTATCGAGAACGGCAAAATCGCCGCGGTCGGCGCGAACGTCTCGGTTCCGGCCGGCGCCGAAAAGATCGACGCCAAGGGGCTCAGCGTCTATCCGGGGATGATCGACGCCGCGACGAATCTCGGTTTGTCGGAGATTTCGCTCGGTGTCAACGCGTCGGTCGACGTCGCCGAGACCGGCGAGATGAACCCGAACGCGAAAGCGATCACCGCCGTCAACCCGCACAGCGCGCACGTCAACATCACGCGCGTGATCGGCGTGACGACGGTGCTTTCGTTCCCGACCGGCGGCACGATCGCCGGGCAGGCGGCGGTCGTCAACCTGTGGGGCGCGACGCAGGCCGAGATGGCCGTCGTCCCGGTCTACGGGCTCGTCGTCAACTTTCCGCGGATCGCCGCGTTCGGCGGTTTCGGCCAGCCGCCCATCGAGTTTTCCGAAGCCGTCAAGCGCCGCGACGCGCGGCTCGAAGAATTACGCAAATATTTCCGGCAGGCCGCCGATTACGGCCGCGTCAAAGACGCCTACGAGAAGGACAAAACGCTGCCCGCGCCGGTCACCGATCTGTGGCTCGAAGCGCTTCTGCCGTACATCCGCGGCGAAAAGCCGGTGCTCTTTACGGCCGAGCGCGAGCGCGACATCCGCGGCGTCGTCAAGTTCATCGAGGAAAACAAGCTGAAGGGCGTCATCATCGGCGGCCAGGAAGCCTGGAAGGCGGCCGACGCGCTCAAAAAGAACAACGTTCCCGTCGTCTACACGAACATCTACAACCTGCCGGTGCGCGACGACGACCCTTACGATTATCTCTTCGAAGCGCCCTCGAAAATGGCGCAGGCCGGCCTCAAATTCGCGATCTCGACCGGCGACGACGGCCCCAACGTCCGCGAGCTGCCCGTTCAGGCCGGCCTCGCCGCGGCCTACGGTCTGAGCAAAGACGAAGCCCTAAAATCCGTCACGCTCTACCCGGCGCAGATTTTGGGAATCGCCGACAAGCTCGGCTCGATCGAAGCCGGCAAGACCGCCAACCTCGTCGTCACCGACGGCGACCTATTGGAGCCGCGAACCAACGTCAAATACCTCTTCATCAACGGCCGCCTGATCCCGCTGACGAGCCGCCACACCGAGCTTTACGAGCAGTTCAAGGACCGGAAATGAGAGAGGGTTAAAAATTAAAAATTAAAAATTAAAAATGAGGAAAGCGTTTCGGTCGGCGAACGCTTTTTTTATTTTCGGGATTTTCCCGGCTTTTAATTTTATTTCCGGCAAATTTTATCGAAAGCGATTGATTTTTATGTTTTGAGTAATTTCGTGCGAATTTTAGAAAAATATGCCGAAGATGTACGACAGACTGTTAGTCTGTCGCGCGCTTCACGGATGTGAAGCGCGCAGGCCTCCCGAGAAAACCGACGAACCTCAATCACAAATCCGCTCCGGCGTATTTTCGCGGACGAATATTTTCCATAACCGAATAAGGCTTTCCGCCGTCGAAAAAAAAGGTTGCCCGACCGGAAATATTCGGTTATATTGAATCACGATAACGACTTCCAATTTATGAACAGAAAAGAAGCGGCCTCACTTTTGGTTTCGGGATTAGCCATCACCGGCGGAGTCGTTTCGGCCTTCCTGACGGCGGGCGCGACGACGCCGACGCTTTTGATTCTCGGCGGCGGGCTTTCCGCGCTCGGCGGGCTCGGCGGAAATCTGGCGAGCAATTCCGTTCAGAAAAACCTCATCGACAAAACCCCGCCTGAAGACGTTTTAAAGAACGGGGATTTAACCCGCGCGATCGGGAAGACGATTTTCGAGCTGTGCGGAAAACTGGCCGGTGAAACCGCCGACAAAAGCGATCAAAAATCGCTCCTCAAGCTGTCGAAAACCAACCTCGAAATCTGGGAAAGCCTGATTCTCGGCGGCGATTACCGGGAAGGCTACGGTCTCAGCTTCAACGATCTCGATCTGACGGAAGTTTCCTCCGAACAAAGTACGCGATATTTCAACGCGGAGGCCGGAACGCTCGACGAAATCAAAACGCTCGACGAAAATACCTGGCTCGGGATCATCGAGAGTCTTTGCTGGAAACAAAACTGCACGCTCTCCAAAAATACGAAAGACCGGCTCGCCCGCAAACTGTGCGACGAATTCGCGGGGGCGCTGCGAAAGGTGCTGGTCGCCGATTTCAATCAGGACGGGCGGGCTTATGCCAGTATGCAGTTTCGGCTGCTGGTCGAGATTCTCAACGAAACGCGGCGGGATCAGGAGGAAAACCGGGCGCTCGGTAAAAAGCTCGACGCTCTGCTGAAGCGGGTCGACGAGGTCGAATGGCTGAACGATTCCAGATTTATCGATCTCGACAAAGAATTCTGGAAAGAGGCGTTCGATCTTAACAAAAACATCCAGACGATCGTTCTGGCAACCGCCCGGCGGGTGATTTCGATCGATGAGAAGATCGACGTCCTGCTCGGACTCTTTACCGATTATGTAAAATCGTCGAAAAAGACGGCCGAGGCTCCGAAGCCGCTGCCGAAACATATCTCGACGCAGAAATTGACGCCGCCGGAGTTTTTTACCGGGCGCGAAGACGTGCTGAAAGCGCTCGCCGCGACGCTCAAACGCGAAGGTTCGGCGGCGCTCTGCGGGATTTCCGGGCTCGGGAAATCGTCGGTCGTCTTCAAATACGCCGAGGACAAACAGGATCTTTACGCGCATATCGTCTTCGTCCGCGTCGACCGGACGGCGTTCGAGACGAACCTCGACCGGGCGGGCGAAAGTCTCGGCCTGACCTTGACGCCCGACGACGACGAGGAACGCCGCGCCGCGAAATTCCGCGCCCGTGTCGGGGAAATCTGTGACGCAGTCGCCGCCGGCAAGCGGCTGCTGCTCGTCTTCGACAACGTCGACGACTGCGGGCGGCTCCGCAAATTCATCCCCGAACACGAGCGGCTCGATCTCGTCCTGACGTCGAATTTCGAGCGCGTTTACCGGCTCGGCGCCAAGGTCCAGATCGGCAATCTCGACGAAGCGGAGGCGATGCTCCTGCTCGGCCGCGTCGCGTCGAACGAAAAAGCGAAGGATCTCGATTTTCTGACCGGTGAAGACCGCGCCGCGATCCGCGCGATCGTCGCCCGGCTCGGCTTTCACCCGCTCGCGATCGCGGTCGCCGGAAATTTTATGTGGGAGAACAAAAAGACGTTCGCCCGCTATCTCGACCGCCTGCAAAAATCCGGGGGCCGGATCCTGAAAGACGAAAAAGGCGTCGACGCCTACCAGCACCCGGACATCTACACCGCGTTCGACCTCGCCTTTAACGCGATCTGCGACGCCGGAAATCGAACGGAAGACGAGCAGACCGCCGCCGCCATCGCCCGCGAATGTCTGAAAATCGCGTCGGCTCTCGCGCCCGACGAGATGCCCGAGGAATTGTTCTGGAAAACCGCCGGAAAGCTCAGGGAAGACTGGAAAACCCATCTCGAAGACGAGGACAACCGCGACGCCGTTTACCGCCGCCTCGCGCAATACCGGCTTTTCGAACGCAGCGGAAAAGCGGAAACCCTGACGATTCATCGCCTCGTTCGATTATTCCTGGCCGAAAGACTGAAAACCGAGCGCGCAAACGTCGAAGAACCGCTGGCCGAGGTTTTGGGCGAGCATTTCGAGTTTTTCGATTTCACCAACCGGGAAAAAGTCGAGCGTTATCTCGCGCACGTCGGCGCTTTTCTGGAACATCTCGAAGAAAAGGCCGCGGCCGATCGAAAACGGCTGAAAATCGAAAATGAATCGACCGCCCGATTATGCAACCGCTATGCGCGCTATTACGAACAATCCGGACAGTATGAAAACGCGGAGGTTTATTACACGCTTTTCAGGGATATTTGCGATGCCGACACGGAAATCGACGAGGAATTAACCGCGTCAAGCTGCAATAATTTAGCAGGGCTTTATGATTCACAGGGACGATATAAAGAAGCCGAGCCGTTATGCGAGAAAGCGCTGGAGATTTATAAACGGGTTTTTGGTGAAGATCATCCCCATACGGCGACAAGCTACAATAATTTAGCGGGGCTTTATTATTCACAAGGCCGGTATGAAGAAGCCGAGCCGTTATTAGAGAAAGCGCTGGCGATTTGTAAACGGGTTTTGGGTGAAGATCATCCCGATACGGCACAAAGCTACAATAATTTAGCAGGGCTTTATTATTCACAAGGCCGGTATGAAGAAGCCGAGCCGTTATATGAGAAAGCACTGGCGATTCGGGAACGGGTTTTGGGTGAAGATCATCCCGATACGGCGACAAACTGCAATAATTTAGCAGGGCTTTATTATTCACAAGGCCGGTATGAAGAAGCCGAGCCGTTATTAGAGAAAGCGCTGGCGATTCATAAACGGGTTTTGGGTGAAGATCATCCCGTTTCGGCGACAAACTGGGATAATTTAGCAGAACTTTATAGATCGCAGGGCCGGTATGAAGAGGCCGAGCCGTTATATGAGAAAGCGCTGGCGATTCGAAGACGGATTTTGGGTGAAGATCATCCCAATACGGCACAAAGCTACAATAATTTAGCAGGGCTTTATTATTCACAAGGCCGGTATGAAGAAGCCGAGCCGTTATATGAGAAAGCACTGGCGATTCGGGAACGGATTTTGGGTGAAGATCATCCCGATACGGCGACAAACTGCAATAATTTAGCAGAACTTTATAGATCGCAGGGCCGGTATGAAGAGGCCGAGCCGTTATATGAGAAAGCGCTGGCGATTCTGAAACGGGTTTTGGGCGAAGATCATCCCAATACAGTAGCAAACAACAATAATTTAGCATTGCTTTATTATTCACAAGGGCGATATGAAGAAGCCGAACCGTTATTCGAGAAAGCGATGGCGATTTATAAACGGGTTTTGGGTGAAGATCATCCCGCTACGGGACTAAGCTATATGAATCTCGGTGCGTTTTATTATGAAAGAGGCAGGCTGGCGGAAGGGTTGGAGTTTTGCGAAAAGGCGCTGCGGATTTACGAAAAGGCTTTGCCGGCCGGTCATCCTCACATTGGACTTTGCAAAGATTGGGTCGAGGAAATCAAAAAGGCGATGGCCTGAGCGGCGGGCGGAGTTTTGGAGTAACGGGGAATTATGGCAAACCGTCCGGGGCGGCGGGCGGTTGGTCGGCGGGCGGGCGGAATAGCTGTCGGGCGAGCGGCCTTGCTTGCACTGCGTTTGAAAAACGCACGGGCGTTTCGCCGGTTTTGAATGTCGAATGTGGCGGGGAGCTGGTTCGCGCTTTCGCGCTCAGTGCAGGCGGGCCGCCTACACTATGATTCGCGGGCGCAAACTCTCGGGCGAGCGGCCCCGCCGGCACGGCGTTTGCAAAACGGATGAGCGTTTCTCCGGCTTTTAAGAGTCTGGTTGAATTTATGGTTCGAGGCCGCGGACGCTTTTTAAGCGATCCACAAAAAACACTAAAAACACGAATTGTTTTTAGTGTTTTTGGTGTTTTTAACGGATCGAAAAACAGCCGTTCGCCGGGCGGACGGTCGATCGATTCAGCCGATTCGGCGGTTATTTCGAAAATTTACACGGGCTCCGGGATCGAATAAAGGCGCGGCGTCGGTTCGCGCTGGCGCGCTTATGGCAACCGGGGACGGTTGCGCTCCAGTCCGCTGCCGCGTTGGGGGCGGGCGGTTTTTTTTGGCGAAAATCGGGGGCGAAAAAATATTTTTCGCTTTTTTTCATTTTACGGTCGAATGATCGGCAAAAAGAAATTTTTTTGGCGGTCTTAACATTAGACGCGAAAGTCGGCATTTGGGCGTTTTAAGTTGGTTTCCACCGATTTATCGTTGAGGAAGAACGCCCGGATGATTGGTAAAGAAAGTTGTTTGACAGCGAAAATATATTTTTGCTCGGAGAATAAAGGTTGAAACTTGGGAAAAATTCTTTCGAACCCGGAGAATTAGACTGAAAACCCGAAGAAAAATCATCGCACTCAAGAGAAAAGTTCAGGAAACTCGGAGAAATTGCCGAGAAACTTGGCGAAATTGCCGAAAAACTTGGCGAATTTCACAAGAAACTTGGCGAATTTCACAAGAAACTTGGCGAATTTTCCAAGAAACTTGGCGAATTTTTCAAGAAACTTGGCGAATTTTTCAAGAAACTTGGCGAATTTTCCGAAAAACTTGGCGAATTTTCCGTAAAACTTGGCGAATTTTCCGTAAAACTTGGCGAATTTCACAGGAAACTTGGCGGATTTCACAAGAAATTTGGTGAAATGACTTTAAAACTTGGGGAAAAATGATTGAAATTTGGGAAAAAAATTCCGGAATCCGAAGAATGATCTGCGAAACTTAACGATAAACTCCTGAATCTTCCGCAAAAAGTATCGTAACTTAAGCGAAAACTTTTGAGTATTTGAAAAATGGCTGTCGGAGTTGGATTTTGCGTTTAACCAGCGAACCTACGAAATCTCGATTCTGATCTTGTTGGAAGGAGATAAGACGATGGCTAAAAAAATATATCCATCAAACGATGCGGAGTTTGCCGTCTGGATGGCAAACCTCGTCAACAAAGCGGGTACTTATAAATCGGAACTGAAAATGACGGACGCCGAGCTGGACGAGCTCCAGCATAAGCTGGCGTCGTTTAACGCGAACGTCGCGCTCAAGCAGCAGAAGCGCGACGAAGCGTCGGCGCAGATCACGCGCGTCAAGCGGGACCGGACGGAGCTCAACCGCGACGTCGGCACGTTCAACAACGCGGTCAAGGCGATCAAGGGCCTGCCCGACCACATCCTCGAAGAGCTCGGTCTGAGCCCGGACGGGCCGCATTTCGGCGGCAGCGGGCCGGTTCAGCCGCGCGAGCTCGTCGTGACGGGGACGGTCGACGGCACGCACCGGCTCAAATGGCGGCGCGGCGACAGCCAGTTCGGGACAGTCTTTATCATCGAGGCGAAAACCGGCGACGCCGGCGTCTGGACGATGATCGACGCGGTCACCAACTCGTCCTACCTGCACCGCAACCAGCGGCCGGGCGTCAAAATTCAGTACCGCGTCAAAGCCAAACGCGGCGACGCGGAAACCGGCTATACCAATACGGCGGGCGTTTACGATTAAACAATTTCGGATTTCGGATTTCGCGCGGCGGAGGTCGGCGGTTTGATTGAAGCCGCGTGAATTTCGTTTGTTTTGAGTTCCGCCTTCAGGCGGCCTTCGTTTCGGATGGGAATTAGTTCCATCTGAAACGAAAAGCCGCCTGAAGGCGGAACTCAAAACGTTTTATGAAACGAAAAGCCGCCTAAAGGCGGAACTCAAAACGTTTTATGAAACGGGAAGCCGCCTAAAGGCGGAACTCAGAACTTTTTATGGTTTTCCAGTATGGAACGTGCAGAAATCCTTCGGCTCGGAGCCGAGGCGGTAAACCTTCGGTTCCTTGGTCGGGCAGTTGATCGTCGCGCGCATTCCCGAGAGCGGGCAGATCATGACGGTGATCTTGGCGTCGGTGCGCTTTTCGGGGTTCGTGTTCGCGGGGAGCGGCGTTTCGCCGGGCGTCGTCTGTTCGGTCCAGGTTCCGTCGAGCGGCGTCGGCGTCGGCGTCGGTTTGTCGGTTTCCTCTTCGACGGTCTCGTCGGTCGGGAGCAGCATCTTGGTCGGGACCGTGCCGGCGACGAAGAGCTCGACGCGGCGGAATTCGGCCGGGACGTCGGTCACGTAGATCTCTTTCGGCGGTTCGGGATTGTCGGCCGTTTCGGGCGTCGGCCTGACGTTCGCGTTGGCGTTCTTTTTGATCGCGGTCTGCTGGGCCTCGACGTTGTCGGCTTCCTCGTCCGACAATTCGCGGAGCAGCTTGCCGTTGCGCGTGTCGATCTCGGCCTTGCGGACGCTCGACGGTTTCTGCCAGTCGCCGTTCCATTCCGGGTGAAGGTCCAAAGCCTCGCGCATAAAATCGCACCAGATCGGCATCGCCGAATCCGAACCCTTCATCCCGAGATCGTCGTTGTCGTCGAAGCCGACGTAGACGACGACGACCAGCTCCGGCGTAAAGCCGGCGAACCAGCCGTCGCGCGAGGTGCCGGTCTTGCCGGCGAAACCGGTCTTGCCGGCGACGTTGCGAAAGCCCCAGCTCTGCGCCTGCGCGGCCGTTCCGCGGTTGATGACGTCCTTCATCATATCGTCCATAATGTAGGCGACGTCGGGCCGGAGGACGTTTTTCTTCTCGGTCTTCGGTTCGGTGACCGTCTTGCCGTCGCCGGTCGTGATCCGGCTGATCGGGACGGGCGAGACCTTGTCGCCGAGGTTCGGAAAGATCGTGTAGGCGGTCGCCATCTGCAAGGGCGTCGCTTCGGCCGTTCCCAGAGCCATCGACGGATAGGCTTTTTCGACGCGCGGGAGGCCGGCCTTGGCGGCGAGGTTCATCACCTTGCCGATGTTGAGCTCCATCCCGATGTCGACGGTGATCGTGTTCTTGCTCTTGACGAGCGCGTCGCGCAGGGTCAGTTCCTTGTTCGAGAAGGTGTCGCCGTAATTGTTCGGCGCGTACTGCTCGTTGCCGTAGGTGAAGACTTTTTTCTCGTCGCGGAAGATCGAGGCGGTCGTCAGCACGCGCGGCGACGTGTCGTAGGCGGTGTTGATCGCCTGCGCGTAGACGAACGGTTTGAAGACCGAGCCGGGCTGGCGCTGCGCGCTGGTCGCGCGGTTGAACTGGTTTTCGAGATAATTGCGGCCGCCGACCATCGCGACGATCTCGCCGGTCTTCGGGCGGATCGCGACGAGCGCCGCGTTGAGATTGCCTTTTTCCTTTTTCGGAAAGTTCTTGTCGAGCTTGTCGAGCCGCGCGGCGACGATCTCGTAGGCCTTTTTCTGGAGATCGGGGTCGATCGTCGTGTAGACGCGCAGATGCTGGACGGCTTCCGGGTCGGTGACGATCTTCGGCAGCTCCTCGATCGCGTACTGCGAGAAATAGGGCATTCCCTGCAGATCCTTCGTCGCCGAGATCTGTTTGACCTCCAATTTGGCGGCCTTCGCCTCGTCGTGCTGGGCCTGAGAAATCTCGTTCGCTTCGAGCATCGAATCGAGCACCTGATTACGGCGCTCGGCGACTTTTTCGAGATTTTTATAAGGATTGTAGCGGTTCGGGCTGCGGATGATGCCGGCGATGAAAGCGGCTTCGGGCAATGAAAGCTGCGAGACGTCCTTGCCGAAATAGACGTTGGCGGCCTCGCCGACGCCGTAGATCGAGATGCCGTTCTGCTGGCCGAGATAGATCTGGTTGGCGTAGAGCGTGAAAATTTCCTCTTTCGTGAGCCGCGTTTCGAGGATGATCGACATATAGGCCTCGGTCGCCTTGCGCGTCAGGGTCTGCTCGTTCGAGAGCAGGAGGTTCTTGACCAATTGCTGCGTGATCGACGAGCCGCCCTGCCGGGCGAGCGGGGAATTGTCGTCCTCTTTTTCGTAGCGCCGCCAGAGCGCGCGCGCGATGCCGCGGAAATTGACGCCGTAATGCTCGAAAAACGCGCGGTCCTCGGTGACGGTGATCGCCTTGACGAGCTGTTTCGGGAGATCGTTGAAGGTCACGACCTTGCGCCGCCCGTTGCCTTCCTCGGCGATCGAGCTGAGCATCTTCGGTTCGAGCTTCGTCTGGTCGACGTCTTTTTTGGCGTCCGAATCGGTGATCGATTCGACCGCCTTGCCGTCCTTGCGAAATTTGACGGCGAGCGCCGGAAAGACCTTTGCGCCGTCGATCGTGCCGGTCGTGCCGGGCTCGACGTCGATCTCGTTCTTCTCGACGTGATACCGCGAGCGCGAGGCGTCGGCCTTGTTGTTCTTTTCGATGTAGCCGGCCGATTTGAGATAGGCGACGAGCTCGTCGGGCGTCAGTTCCTCGCCGTCCTTGAGGATCTTCGGCGCGGAATAGATGCCGGCGCTCGGCGTGTAGACCTCGCCGCTTAAGAGTTTGCGGTCGATGATGTCGGAGAACTCGAACCAGAAATAGGTCGCCGTCAGAAACGCCGCGAGCACGCCGACGAGAAAGACCGAGACCGTGTAAACGTTGAAGAAAAAGCGAAAAACGCGTTTGTAGAGCGGCGGTTTCGGCGCCTTGAACGATTTGATCGGATGCTTTTCGCGCCAGTATTTCGGCGGCTTCGCGGGTTTCCGGCTGGTTCGTTTGATTTCGTTCGGCATTCTGCTGGCGGCGGCTTTTTTTTCGATCTTGTGGTTAGAGAGCTGGCTTTTTGTCGGAGTTGCCCGATAAGAATTTTATAAAGTTTCGCCGCCGCCTGTCCAGTTTAATTTTCGCCTTTCCGAAATTTGGGCTAAAATTCTCGCGGACGCGATTTTGCGGACTGACTCTTGAGTCTTGAGTCTTGAGTCTTAAGTCTTGAGTCTTTGCTTTGATCTTTGGTCTTCGATCTTCGATCTTTGGTCTTCGATCTTCGATCTTCGATCTTCGATTCAGGATTCAAGACTCAGGTCCGAAGACGCGCAAAATCCGAAATCCGAAATCCGAAATCCGAAATCCGCATGAAGCACGCACCGATTCTGTCGAAAATCACGCGCCGCCGGCTCGTCAACGCCACGCTGGTCATTTTCGGAATGATCCTCTTCGGCGCGTGCGGGTTTTATTATTTCGAGAATATGACGTTTCTCGACAGCATTTATCACGCGACCGAGACGGTGACGACGGTCGGCTACGGCGATTTCGCGCCGAAAACCGTCGAGGGCCGGATCTTTTCGACGTTCTTTATGCTGCTCGGCGCGGGCACGGTGCTTTTCGCGCTGACGATCGTCGCGCAGGCCGTCGTCCAGTCGGAGCTCGTCGCGACGCTCGGAAACCGCCAGAAATTACGCGAGATGGAAAAACTGAAGAACCACTTTATCGTCTGCGGCGCGGGCCGCGTCGGCCGCCGGATCATCCGCAACCTGCAGAAGGAAAAGCTCCCGTTCGTCGTCATCGAGCGCGACGAAAAAAGGCTCGCCGAATTCGAGAACGAGAATATCATCACCTTCGTCGCCGACGCGACGCTCGAAGAGAATTTGATCAGCGCCGGCGTCACCCGCGCGCGCGGGCTCGCGACCTGTCTCGCCGACGACGCGGCCAACGTCTACGTCGTCCTGACGGCGCGCGGCCTCAACCAGTCGATGCACATCGTCGCGCGGGCGGTCGAGGAACAGGCCGAGCCGAAGCTGATCCGCGCCGGCGCGAACCGCGTCGTCGCGCCGACGATCATCGGCAGCCAGTCGATGGCGCGCGCGCTCCTCAAGCCGGCGATCGCCGATTTTATGGATTCGATCGTCGCCGAAACGCTCGATCTCGTCTTCGAGGAAGTCGCCGTCGACAAGGGCTCGCCCTATTCGGGCAAAAAACTGCGCGAAACTAATCTCAGCCGCGAACTGAGCATTATGGTGATCGCGATCCGCCGCCCGTCGGGCGAGCTGTTCTTCCACCCGACGGGCGATTCCGTGATCGAGGAAAACGATATGCTGATCGTCGTCGGCAAGGCCGATTCGGTGCAGAAGCTGATCCTGGTGAATCGGTGAGAAGGGGAGAAGAGGAGAAGAGGAGAAAGGGAGAAGGGGAGAAAGGGAGAAAGGGAGATGGATCTATCGTTCATCTTCCTGAATGTTGCAAAGCAACTTGCAGGCTCATCAACGAAAATAAATCTCCCTTTCTCCCCTTCTCCCCTTCTCCCCTTCTCGAAACTTCTCCTCTTCTCGAATATAATCTTCGCTATGAAAGTTTTGGTAACCGGCGGCAGCGGATTTCTGGGAACGCATATTCGCGAATATTTCAACGCCGACGATTTTTCGCGGCGCTGGAACCGCGACGTTCTGAATCTGCAGGACGCGCAGCTCGTCAGGGATTACGACGTCGTCATCCACCTCGCGGCCGAGCTCGACAAATCGCGCGAAAACGCCGAGAGCGTCTTTCTGACGAACGTCGAGGGGACGATCAACCTGCTCCGCTCGATGCGCGAGAATTCGGTCTTCATCTTCGCTTCGACCAAAGACGTTTACGGGCGCTTCGCCGACAATTACCGCGAAGTGCCGGAGACCTGTCCGATCGTCTACGCCGGCCAGAGCCCGCTCGAATGGTCGAAATACATCGCCGAAAAATACTGCGAATACTACGCCTATCAAAACGATTTCCGGTCGTGCGTCTTTCGGCTGTCGACCGTCTACGCGCGCAATTCCGAGGGCAACTCGCCGAACTTCGTGACGCATTACGCGAACGCGATCAACTTCGGCGAAACGCTCCGGCTGCCCGCCGGCGGCACGCCGCGCCGCGATCTGCTGCACGTTCAGGATTTCGCGCGCGCCTGCGAGGCGTTCGTCGAATCGACGCTGCGCCACGGCACCTACAACCTCGGCGGCGGCCCGCAAAACGCGATGACCTTGCGCGAACTGGTCGGCGTGCTCGAAAAGGTCTCGGACCTGCAGGCCGTCATCGACGAGGAAAACCCGCTCCCCGCGCCGGTTCCGATGAATTATGTTTCGGATCTGACGCTCGTCACGCAGGAGCTCGACTGGAAGCCCGAGGTCGATCTCGAGGACGGGTTGAAGACTTTGTTTTTTTAACGCCAGGGCGCAAAGGCGCAAGGGCGCAAGGATTTTTTAGGGTTGGATTTGGCGATTTTTAGATTTCGATGTAGAATTTTTCCACATATAAAATCAACGACCTCAACGTCTTGAATAAATTTAGAAAACCTCGCGTCTTCGCGCCTCTGCGCCCTGGCGTTAAAAATAAAACAATGACCGAAAATGAAATCAGCAAAGTGATTGTCGATTCCTCAATCGAAGTGCACCGCACATTGGGCGGTTCCGGGTTTCTGGAAGATGTTTACGAAGAGTCGCTCTTCTGGGAACTGAAAAGCAAAGGCCTGCTCGTCGCCAAGCAGCTCGAAGTTCCGATCGTTTACAAAGGAAAAAAGCTGGCCTCGGCGTTACGACTCGATCTTCTGGTCGAGAACAAGGTGATCATCGAAACGAAAGCCGTCGTCAATTACAACCGGATTTTCGAAACACAGGCCCTGACCTATCTGCGCTTGCTGAACCTGAAGCTCGCGCTCGTGATCAACTTCGGCGAAAAATACGTCGCCCGCGGGATCCATCGGGTCGTCAATAATTTGTGAATTTTAACGCGAAGGCGCAAAGGCGCAAAGGCGCAAAGGGATTTGGGGATGGTTTTGAGATCTGCGGAATGTGAGTTTCCCAAAGAAACGAAAAATATTCGCGGTTTGGAATACCCGAAAAATTCTCCCTTGGCGCCTCCGCGTCTCTGCGTCTTTGCGTTAAAATAAACCCCGTGAAGATACTCGTCCGCGGAACTAACTGGGTCGGCGATGCGGTGATGACGATCCCCGCCCTGCGCGAGCTGCGCCGGATTTTTCCGGACGCGCGGATCGCGCTGCACACGCGGGCCTGGGCCGAGGGAATTTTCCGCGACGCCGATTTTATCGACGAGATCGTCGCCTTCGACAAATCGCGCTCGAAGATCAAAGACGCTTTCGGGCAGGCGGGCGAGCTCCGCCGGCACGGTTTCGATCTCGCCGTTTTGTTTACGAACTCGTTCGAGACGGCGCTCGTCGCCAAATTAGCGAAGATCCCGCGGCGGTTCGGCTACGTCAAGGAAGGCCGCCGTTTTCTGCTGACCGACGCGCTCGAGATCCCCGTCTGGAAAAACGACCGCCACGAGATTTTTTATTATCTCGAGCTCGTCGCGGCGATCGAAAAGGAATATTTCGGGACCGAATCGGTCTTCACGCACGAGCCGCGCGTCGATCTCGCGGTTTCCGCCGAGCGCCGCCGCGCCGCCCGCGAAATGCTCGCCGAAGCGGGCGTCGATCCCGGTAAAACGACGATCGCGCTCGGCGCGGGCTCGACCAATTCGCGCGCCAAACGCTGGCCGGCCGAATATTACGCGCGGCTCAACGATCTGCTCCAGACCGAACTCGGCGCCAACGTCCTGCTGGTCGGCGCGCGCGACGAAGGGGAAGTCGCCGCCGAGGTTTTCGAAAAAGCGGAGAAAAAACCGTTCGTCCTGACCGGCCGGACGAATCTCGCCGAGGCGGTCGCGGTTCTGAGCGAGGTCGATCTGCTCGTCTCGAACGATATGGGGCTCGCGCATATCGCGCCGGCCGTCGGGACGAAAACGCTCGTCGTCTTCGGGCCGACCAACGAGAAGACGACGCGGCCCGTCGGCTCGGAGATCATCCGCCGAACGCCGGACTGCGCGCCCTGTATGCTGCGCGACTGCCCGATCGATCACCGCTGTATGACCGAAATTTCGCCCGCCGCGGTTTTCGCCCGCGCCGAAAAGATTATAAGCTTGAAACCGGATGAGCGAAGGGAATTCTGAAAACAAACGACCAACCAGCTATGACCGGCCGCCGTCGAAGGCCGTCTTCATCGACCGCGACGGGACCCTGATCGAAGAGGTCAATTTTCTCAGCCGCGTCGAGGATTTGCGGTATTTCGCGGACACCGCCGGGGCGCTCGACCGCTTGAAGCAGGCCGGGTTTCTGATCGTCGTCGTGACCAACCAGTCGGGCATCGGGCGCGGGCTTTTCACCGAAAACGAGATGCACGCGATCCACGACCGGATGCGCGCCGATCTGCCGGGCCGGTTCGACGCGATCTTTTTCTGCCCGCACCTGCCGGACGCCGGCTGCCGCTGCCGCAAACCGAATCCCGGGATGATCGAAGCGGCGCGCGCCGAGTTTTCGATCGATCTCGAAAAATCGTGGATGATCGGCGACAAGGCGCTCGATGTCGAATTCGGCGCCGCCGCCGGCCTCAAAACCGCGCTCGTCCTGACCGGCTACGGCCGCCGCGAACGCGAACGGCTGACCTCCGAACCGGACGTCGTCGGCGAAAATCTGCTCGAAATCGTCAAAATCATCACCGCCGCCTAGTCGCCGAGAACCGCGACATCGCTGTTTTCGAAGGTCCTCACGAAGGCGAACCGCTTGCCGTCGGGCGACCAGCCGAGCGCGGCGATCCGGCCGGCGCCGGCGTCGTCGAGCGTCCGGTAGCGGCCGTCGTCCATCGACCAGAACAGGAGGCCGGCGTTCTCGCCGTTCTGATAGGCGAGCGCGATCAGATTTTCCTTCGGGTGCCAGACCGTCTCGCGCTGCGAGATCGGGACCGGGAAGGCGAGTTTGTCGAGCAGCCGGTGCGAAACGCTGTCGATCAGGCCGAGCTTCCAGAACGGCGTCCGTTCGCCGTAATCCATAAAATGAAAGGCGATCCGTTTCCCGTCGGGCGAGACTGACGGGTGAACGGCCGCGTAGCCGGTGATTTGGGCGGCGCGCTGCGGATTGTCGAGTTTGGCGGTCCAGAGCGTCGAGACGCTCGACCCGCGCTGAAAAACGACCGTTTTGCCGTCCGGCAGGAAGGCCGGCGAAATGTCCTCGGGCCCGTCGGTCAGGCGGCGGATGTTGCGGCCGTCGCGGTCGGCGGCGGCGAGCGCCATTCCTCCGTTTTCGAGCGCGGAAAAGACCAGCGATTCGTCGGCCGGCGAGACGGCGAACGAGAGCACCAGGTTCGAATTCGTCGTCAGCCGGCGCGGCGCGGTGCCGTCGGCGTTGATCTCCCAGATCTCGTTGCGGCCGCTCGCCCACGAATTGTAAAGCAGCCGCCCGTCGCGCGACCACGCGACGTTATTGATCGGGCCGTTCTCGCCGAAAATCTGCTTGGACTGCAAAGCCTTATCGATCTGGAAGAAATCGGCGACGTGGAGACTCGAAAAAACGGTCTGGCGGAGCGTGAAAAGCTGGCCGTTCGCGCTGCCGAGCCATTCGCAGCGGCCGGGCTCGTCGGTCAGCGGGCGCGTTTCGCCGGTTTTCACCGAGAGCTGCAGAATCCGGGTGACCGGCGAATCGGGCTCGAATTCGATAAAGGCGAGCCGGTCGGCGTCGAGCCAGACGAGATTCTGGATCCAGCGCCATTTCGCGTCGGACAGATACCGCTCGCGGCCGTCGACGGGATCGACCAGGATGATCCGCGAAACCAGGCCCGCGTCTTCTATTTCGTTGACGACGCAGGCGATCGCGCGGCCGTCGGGCGACCACGCAGCCGGGCTCGCCCGGTAAGCCGGAATGCGGCGGACGTCGTCCGTCGCCCTGATCAGAAGTTTCTGGTTCGAGCCGTCCGCGTCGGCGATCTTGAGCTCGGTCTGCCGGAGCGAGGAATGCGATTCGGTAAAGGCGAACCGGCGGCCGTCGGGCGAAAAACTGACGGCGACGTCGGCGTCGGTGCCGTCGATCGGGACCGGCGCGCCGCCCGAGACGGGGATCCGCGAAAGCGACTGGCCGGCGGCGTTTTTCGAAAAGATACTGAAGTACACGAAATCCGCGGCGGGCGTGAGCGCGAGCCCGATGTATTCGACGTCGCGGGCGGCGATCAGCTCGGTCTGCTCGCCGGTTTCGAGCCGGCGGAGCTGAAGGCTTTCGCCGGCCGCCTCTTTTTGCGAGAAAACGAGCAGCCGGCCGTCGGCCGAGACGGCGAAGTTCGCGATCCGGCCGCTGCTCGTCAGCCGCGCGGGTTTCGGTTCGCGGGCCCTGAAATAATTCTTCCCGCCGACCCAGACGAAGGCGATGCCGAAGACCGAAACCAGCAGGACGATGAAGATCAGCGCCGGAACCGACGACCGGCGGCCGACCGGGAGCGTTTCGGAAACGGCCGCGTCGGTCACGGCCGCGGACGTGGTGGGCCGGACTTCGGCGATGAAGCGGTAGCCGCGACGCGGGACGGTTTCGATGAATTGCGGCGCGGCCGCCGGATCGCCGAGCGCCTTTCGGAGGACTTTGATGTTGAAGGCGAGGTTGCCTTCCTCGACGTACCGGTCCCGCCAGATCGCCGTCATCAATTCCTCTTTTTCGAGCAGTCGGCCGGCGTTTTCGACGAGCACGAGCAGCGTGTCGAAGACTTTCGGCGTCAGCGGAATCGGCGTCTCGCCGTGCAGCAGGAGCTTTTCCGCCGTGTTCAGGCGAAACCCGCCGAATTCGTAAATTTGACTGCTTTTGGTCGGCATTTCCGGCTCTCAGAAAATTCTCATCCGAATTTCATCGATTTCTCAAGACAAAAAGGGGGATCGGTTTTATGGTTGATCTGCGACTCGATTGGGTGATTTTACCATAAATCGCAGGATTTGCGGGAAAAAATACCGCAATCGTCGGCGGCGTGCGCGAAACCGCCGCCGGCGCGCCGGAAATTCGAAGAAAAAAGCGAGGTTGACGACGATGGCCCGAATTGAAATCATTACCGAGGATCTGGACGGAAAAGACTACAAGCGTCCCGGCTTCAACGTGTCGGAGACGGTCGGCGGCGGCGGCCGCAATCTGATCGGCGACGTGATGCTGGTGCAGGCGGCGATGCAGTTCATCGGCCTCGGCGCGCCGGAGTTCGTCCGGTTCGTCAGAAAAAGAAAACCGACCGGCAAGTTCGACGCGGAGACCGGCCGCGAGATCTGGGAATTCCAGCGAACCTGGCGTTTTAAGCTGCTCGCGATGGACGGGCTCGTGCATCCCGCTTCGTTCGAGAACCGCCGGCTCAAACTCGGCGGGCCGAAGATGATGATCAAGCTGCTCAACACCTTTGCGCTTCTTTCGTCGTCGTCGATCCGCGAAGGCACCGACTATTTGCCGGCGCTGCAGCGCCGTTTTCCCGAGCTCCGCCCGTTTCTGGCGGAAAAGTAAAAAATATGGCATACGTAGAAAAGGAAAGATACGTGCTGATGGTGCATCCGAATCTCGAAAACGATTATTCGAGTTATTCGATGTCGGCGATTTACGGTTTTTTCGGCGGTTTCGTGAACGATCGTCAGGCGCTCGACGAGCGGATCTCGACGCTCGATCCGACTTATCTGTCGATCGTCTCCGACGTGGTCGCCAAACAGCGGCAGTTCACGCTCGTCAAACCGACGGACGACGTCACTTATATGCTGATCCGGGCGTCGCTCAAAGACACGCCGCTCAAGACGGCGCTCGTTTTCGGAACCGACAATCTGCGCTACGTTCTGACGATGCAGACGCCGGACGCGAAGGTCAAAAACATCAGCGAGAACCGGAGCTTCAAAAACGGCAAGGCCGACGTCGTCCAGTTCAGTTTCGGGCAGATGATGATGACGATGGAAACCTCGCTCGTGAAGTCGGCGGGCAGTTGAGAGATTATGGCGCAACCCTGGATCGACGCCGTCAGAAAGTCGGGGCAGCTGACGGTATATAGCGAGCTCAGCGGGAGCTGGGCGAATATCTACGGCCTCGCGATCGAAGCCTTCAACAAGTTCAATCTCGGCGTCCGGCTCGTGAAGGCGGACGCCGAGACGGCGGCGAACGTGCTTCTGCGGCAGGCGAGCGGGACGGCCGTTTACACCTACGGCGACCAGCAGTTTACCCGCCCGTTCAGCGGGACGGCGCTGCACGGCTACACGATGCAGCTCGCGAGCGACGGGAAGATCGAAAAGGCGGTCTGCTTTCTGCCGGCGACGCCGCAGTCGCAGGACGGCTTTATCAACGGTAAAATGCAGACGTCGGCCGTCGGTCAGGACGCGATGCTCGTGATCGCCGTTCACGAACTGATCCACGCCGGCGGGCTCGAAAACAAAGACCACGCCGAAGACGGGCTTTTTTATTTCCCGCTCGGGCTTTCCGGAAAGAAGATGATCGTCCCCGAAAAAGGGAAGAACAACCGGCCGCTGCCGCCGCTTTTTCTGGCGAACTCGACCGTCAGCAAGCTCAAGGCGCTCTGGTAAAAAGGATTGGGGAGGAAAATGGTTTCCGCGCCGTCTTTCCGGAGCGGAGAAAGCCTGTCAAACGCTTTATGGGACAGCGAAAGATATTGACGATCAAAGGCTGGCTCGGCACCGGCACCGCCGACCTGCGGCTCGAAATCCTCGGCTACTATTTCATCGAAAGACGTTTTCCGTCATACGTGATCCGGAAATTCATCGTCAATCGCCGGCCCGACCGCTATTCGTCGCGGCTCGGGATGATGGCGAACCTCAACAAATCGAAGGGCGCTCTCGCGTGGGGCTTTGCGTCGATGAGCTTTTCGGTCGAGACCACGGACGACGACGGCGCGTTCGTGTCGAGCCGGATTTTCGATCTCACGGGCATCGGCACGGAAAACGTCCGGATGAGCGGGGACGAGGAGGAAATCACCTTCGTTTACGCCGAAATGAGCGAATTTATGATCTCGAACCTGAAAGTCTGGTTCGATTGACCTAGGTTATTCCTTTTCGATCGCGGCGAGCCGTTTTTCGAGCTCGCGGACGGTCCGCGCCATCTCGCCCAATCTTCGAAACGCGGCGATCGAGCGGAGCCAGTCGCGGTTGTCGAAGGCCGGCACGCCGGAAATGATTTTCCCGTCCTCGACGTCGTGGCTGGTCGCCGACTTGGCCGTGATGACGACGTCGTCGCCGACGCGCAGATGGCCGGCGATCCCGACCTGGCCCGCGAGAATCACCCGTTTGCCGATCACGGAACTTCCGGCGAGACCGGTCTGCGAGCAGATCAGCGCGTCTTCCTCGACCGTGCAGGAATGCCCGATCTGCACGAGATTGTCGATCTTCGCGCCGCGCTTGACGACCGTCTCGCCGACCGACGCGCAGTCGATCGCGGTGTTCGCGCCGATCTCGACGTCGTCCTCCAATATCACGCGCCCGACCTGCGGGATCTTGAGCCAGCGTTTTTCCTCGTCTTTGGCGTAGCCGAAACCGTCCGAGCCGATCGTCGTGTTGTTGTGGACGATGCAGTTGCGGCCGATCTCGCAGTTTTCGCGAACCGCGACGCCCGAATGAAGCACCGAGCCCGCGCCGATCCTGACGTTGTCGTAAACGGTCGCGTTCGGATAGATCCGGACGCCGGCGCCGATCTCGCAGTTTTTCCCGATCACCGCGTTCGCCATAATCTCGGCCGTCGGGTCGATCCGCGCGGTTTCGTCGATGACGGCCGACGGGTGGATCGACGGCGCCACCGCCGGTTCCGGGTAAAAGACGCGGAGCGCCCGCGTGTAGGCGAGATAGGCGTCCCGGGCGCGAAGCACGGCGATGTCCGGGCGGTCGAGCGCGGCGTTCGCGTTCAGAAAGATCGCGCTCGCCCGGGTCGTCCGGATCTGCGGCGTGTATTTCGGGTTCGCGAGAAAAGTGACGTCGCCTCGTTCGGCGAGATCGAGCCCGGCGGCGCCCCGGATTTCCTCGTCGGGATCGCCCTGTTCGAGCACGGAAAACGTAATTTCGGCCAGTTCGGAAAGTTTCATAGGGTTTCAGAAAAAGATTGACTTTACTAACTTATTGAATTAAAGTTCGGGTGTAAAGGCAAATCCGCTGCGGTTGTTTTTTGTGTCCCCCGGCCAGCGTTTTTCAGTAGACAACTTATGAAAATCAAGCCTTTGATTCTCCTCTTCCTGACGGTTTTCGCGTTATCCGCAGCGGTCTTCGCGCAATCGTCTCCGATCAAGATCACCGGCGGAAGATTTCTGATCACCGGCACGCCGAACGGCGAAGCGGCGAACAACGCCGTGCTCGAAACCGAGAATTTTACGGCGATCAGCCTGATCGGCGGGATGTCTTCGCCGTGGTTCGGCATCTGCCAGAGCGACCCGTTCGGCTGCGGTCTGGGAAAGACCAAAACGGTTCCGCAATATTCGCGGATCGAAATCGGCGGCTGCGTCGGCGACTGCACGCAGTTTGTCAGCGGCCCGTTTACGATCAACGGGACGACCTACCAGAACGTCTACTATCGCGGCTATCTCGATTTCGAGCCGGTTTCGCTGTTCATCCACCGGATGCTCCGGCGCAAGGGATCGGTCTTTTTCAACCGGCCCTTTACGCTGACCGGCCGGCTGCAGGTCTGCGAGGTGAACGATTTCAACCAGACCTGTCCGGCCGACAAGATCCTGTTTAGCGGCGGCATCGTCGGCCACGGGGTCTTGACGGCGACGTTCGAGATAAAAAATGTCGAAGGCCTCCGGCCGTATCCGGTGACTTATCTTCAGCAGCAGAGCTTCGAATACCGCTTCGAACAGTAAAATCGACCCGATAAATCGTCGAGCCGTTCGCGACCGGACGGCTCTTTTTTTTTCGGAAATTTTCGGGGGGACGGTTATTTCTTTCGTCTTCAACGACTTGCGGAAACGTTGCGAAAGCTCAAAAAGCGGTTTAAATCCGTCGGCGAAAAAGCTTATAATTGAATCAACCCTTTGATTATTCCGTCCCGGAAAAAAAATGACAACGCAAGGTTTCGGAAAAGCATCTTGCCTGAGTCCAACCAGAAAACAAAATCAATACATACCAAGGGAGTAATTTAGTATGAGTGAGAAAATTTTAACGCAAACGGAAACGGTTTTGACGACCGGGGAGCAGCTGAAGTTCGAGCGCCGCGAGGCCGTTCGGCCGGAACCGCCGAACGGCAAAGGCCTCGGCGGCGCGGGCTCGTCGCGACGGCACAATCTGATCGGCAGCAACACGACGGTCGCCATCGGGAGCCGCGTGCGCGGGCATAAATGCGAGGTTTACGTCAACGATATGCGCGTCCGGCTCGCCCCGCACGAATACTGCTACCCGGACGTCGTCGTCGTCGCCGGCGAACCGAAGTTCGAGGGCCGCGAGCTCGACATCCTGCTCAACCCGACCGTCATCGTCGAGATCATGTCGCGCGCGACGCTCGCCCACGACAAGACCGAAAAGCTCGATCGTTATTTAGCGATGGAAAGCGTCCGCGAGATCATCCTCGTCAAAGAGGAAGAGATGCGCGTCGAGCATTATCACAAACAGACGATCAATCAATGGACGTACAAGATCTACACCAGCTCGCAGGACATCGTCACGATCGATTCGATCAACTGCAAGATTTCCCTGAGCGAGATCTATTCGCAGATCAAATTCGATTGATCTCGAATCCCCCTTAAATCCCCCTTTTCAATAAAATTTTCCGGCAAAAATCGGCGAGTTGCCAGAGGTGGCAAATTAAGCGGTAAACTCTTTATTTTCAGGAGCGTCTTAAACTATCGCTAGCGGCCGAACTCGTCGGAATAGGCGGCACTTCGGCTGTGATCGCCGGTTTAACTATCCACGAAAAACACAAAAAACACTAAACGTTTAGTGTTTTTTGTGTTTTTCGTGGATAGTTAAAAATGGTCGCAAGCTTAACGACTATCCAAAACGTCCAACCGGCAGTCAGCCGATTGACAGGCGACAAACTGTCGCGCAGCTTCACACCCGAGCAACTGGCGGCCGGCTGACAGCCGACCGTACCTCAGCCCCAAACTTCCCAAACTCATCAAAGAAGATTGATCGGATCGATCTCGACGCTGACGATTCGCAGATCGCAGAATCTTTCGCCGGCGTCGTGGAGCGCGAAATCCAGTGTTTCGCGCAATTTCGCGCGGTTTTGCGCCTTCACGAGGAGCTGCAGGCGAAATTCGTTTTTGAGGCGCGAGAGCGGCGCCGGCGCGACCCCTAAGATCCGGCAGGTGTTGTCGCGGTTGTGTTTGATCAGGCATTCCTTCAAAATCTGCGCCTGATCGAAGGCGTAGTTGTAGTTCGGGTGCCTGATCAGGAGCGAGGCGAGCGCGACGAACGGCGGGTAGGCGAGATTCCGGCGAAAACGGATCTCCTCGTCGTAAAACGCCTCGTAGTTCTGCGTCTGCGAATGCCGGAGCGCGTAATGCTCGGGATAATAGGTCTGGATCAGCACGCGGCCCTGCAATTGTCCGCGGCCGGCGCGGCCGGCGACCTGCGTCAAAAGCTGAAAAGTCCTTTCCGCCGACCGGAAATCCGGCAGCGCGAGACCGGCGTCGACCGAGATCACGCCGACCAGCGTGACGTTGTGAAAATCGTGGCCCTTGGCGAGCATCTGCGTGCCGACGAGCATATCGATCTCGCCCTCGGCAAAGCGTTCGAGGACCGATTCCATTTCTTTCCGCCGCGCCGTTGTGTCGCGGTCGATCCGCGCGATCCTGAGGTGCGAGAACTTGCGTTTGAGCAGGTCCTCGATCTGTTCGGTTCCCTCGCCCATAAAATAGAGAAAATGGCTCTTGCAGTCGGGACACGAATGCGGCACCTTTTCGCGGTGGTTGCAGTAATGGCAGATCAGCCGCGATTCGCGTTTGTGAAAGGTCAGCGTGATGTCGCAGTTGCGGCAGCGGATCGTCTCGCCGCACGTGCGGCAGAGGACGAACTGCGAAAAACCGCGCCGGTTCAATAAGATGATCGATTGTTCGCCGCGCGCGTGCGTTTCCTCGATCGCCTCGACGAGCGCCGGCGAAAAGCTCGCGTCCTTGCCCATCTGCCGGAAGACCAGCCGCATATCGACGATCTCGGCGCGCGCGAGCGGGCGGTTGCCGACGCGGTTCGGCAACTGGAGATACTCGTATTTGCCGGTCTGCGAATTGTGAAAGCTCTCGAGCGCGGGCGTCGCCGAGCCGAGGACGACGGTCGCCTGAATGAAATGAGCGCGGACGACGGCGACGTCGCGGCCGTTGTAATACGGCGATTCGTGCTGGCGGTAACTGCCGTCGTGTTCCTCGTCGACGATGATCAGCCCGAGATTCCGCAGGGGCGCGAAGACCGCCGAGCGCGTGCCGATGACGATCCGCGCCTGCCCGCGCCGGATGCGCCGCCATTCGTCGAACCGCTCGCCGGTCGAAAGGTTCGAATGGAGGATCGCGACCTCGTCGCCGAAGACCGCCCGCAGCCGCCGCGAAAAGACCGGCGTGAGCGCGATTTCCGGAACGAGCATCAAGCTCGATTTATCGTCTTCGAGCGCGTGCTTCATCGCCCGGATGTAGATCTCGGTCTTGCCGCTGCCGGTCACGCCGTGGAGCAGAAACGCCTTGTATTTCGCGTCCTTTAAGGATTTTTCGAGCTCGTCGAGCACGCCCGCCTGCTCGTCGGTCAGCGTCAGGTCGGTGATCTCGGGAATCTTCGCGTCCTTGAGCGGATCGCGCAGAACTTCCTGCACGAAGATTTCGACGAAGCCGTATTTGGCGAGCGTGTTGATCGCCGACGCGCCGGTGTCGGCCGTTTCCATCAGCTCGGTAAAGAGCATCTCGCCGTCGAATTTCAAAAGCGTTTCGAGGATCTTCGCCTGCGCTTCCGAGAGCGGCTTCGGGTTCGCCTGATGTTTTTCGGGCGGCAGCAGCCGGACGGCTTTGCGGCGTTTCGGCCGGACCTGCGCCGACAGCGCGCGGTGAAAGGTCGTGATCCATTCGGTTTTCGCGAGCTCGCGGACGGCGCGCTGCGCGGGCGTCGCGCCGTACTGCGCGGCGAGCTCGCGCACGGTCGTCTCGCCGTGCTGCGCCAGATGGCGGAGAATCTGCGTCTTGACGGTCTTCGAGGTCGTCACTTTCAAAAGCTCGTCGCGGCCCTTCGAGGTGATCGAGGCGACCTGTTCGACGCTCGCGTTGATGCCCGCCGGGAGCGACGCCTTCAGCACCTCGCCCCACGACGACGCGTAATAATCGGCCGTCCACTGCGTCAGTTTCAAGATCTCTTCGGTGATCAGCGGCTCCTCGTCGAGCAGTTCGAGCGCCTCGCGGATCGCTTCCTGTTCGAGCTCGACGTCCTCGGCGAGCGTTTGATGAAGCGCGACCGCGTAGCCGGTCAATTGTCTTTTCCCGAACGGGACGAGCAGCCGCGCGCCGGGCCTGACGTTTTCGCGCATCCCGACCGGCAGGCGATAGGTAAACGTCTGCCGCAGCGGGATCGGCAGGGCGACCTCGACGAACTCTGGAAAAGGGAAATCTCGGGCGGCGATATTCGGCATCTTATGAAGTCGGGAGTCGAGAGTCGAGAGTCGAGAGTCTGAAGTCTTGAGTCGGTTTTCGTCGCTCGATCGAAAAGCGTCGGACAAACGGATAAGACGATAAAGACGGACTTCAGACTCAAGACTCAAGACTCAAGACTCGGTTTCTGTTAAAATGATAACCGATCGGAACTTTTTAAGAAAACCAGTGTCTATCATAATATCGGAGACCGGCCGGCATCGTTTGGTTTCGATAAAAGGATTGGGGGAAAAATAATAACCGTGAACAAAAGTTTTGCAATCGCTCTGGGAATCGCCGCCGTGCTCGTCGGGGCCGGCGTGCTGCTGATCTGGAAATATCAGCCGTCGATGCAGGAACAGCAGGAAAAAGTGCTCGAAGGCGCGGTCCGCGAGGGCTCGCCCGAATTCGCGGCGCTGACGAAACGGATCGTCGCCGAGACCAACGAGGACAAGACGTGGTATTCGCCGGTCGGCACCGGCTACATTATGATGAACATCGCCGGCCGCATCCGCAACAACGGCGACAAGCCGATCACCGGCCTCGAGATCAAGGTGACGGTCGTCGACAGCTTCGACAAGCCCGTCCGCGACAACACCGTGACGGTCGTCCCGACGCAGCAGAAACGGCTCGAACCGAAGGGCGAGATGAACGTCAACGTCGTCATCGAGGGCTTCAACAAAGACGACGACCGCGCCCGCATCCGCTGGAAGGTGACGGCGATAAAAACGGAATGATTTCGGATTTCGGATTTCGGATTTCGGATTTCGGATTGGTTTCGGGGCGGGAAGGTTCGGCCGGCTTGTTGAGGCGTTCGGGATGTGCCTGAAATTGCTGTATCTGGGGTTGAAAAACGCGGCGAAAAAATGGACAATGCCGATACCGAATTGGGGTTTGGCCATCAATCAATTTGCGATCATGTTTGGAGACAGAGTAAACCTGGCGGAATATCACCAACTTACACAAAATTCCTGACACCCTCCTATTATCCGGTGCCCGCTTCACGGGCTTTTAAGGAATAATTTATTGACGGCTTTTATTTTTCAAAGAACATCAGCTGGCGGCAATTGATCAAAGCACCTCAAACCGGCATTACTTTTGGTTCAATGCCATTTTCCATTGACAAACTTGTTAGATCATCTTCAGATAGTTTTGATTTAAATTGTGTGATCCGGGTAATCCTGAAAGCTTCCCGCCGTGTTCCGTAAGAATTAATAGGTGACTTGCATTCGATATCGGGTACCCTGAATGAAATACAAGGTGCCTCGAATAAGGTACAGGGAACCTTGTATGTCATACAAGGTTCCCTGTAAAAGACCCGACGTGCCCTATATAAGATACGAGGTACTCTGTATAAGATACGAAGTATTCTGTATAAGATACGAGGTACTCTGTATAAGATACGAAGTACCCTGTATAAGATACGAGGTACCCTGTATAAGATACGAAGTACTCTGTATGACCTACGAGGCGACCTTGTATAATATCCGAGGTACTCTGTATGACCTACGAGGTACTCTGTATGACATACGAGGCGACTTGTATAAAATACGAGGTGTCTTTTACGGCTTAAGGTCGAAATCGCCTTTGAATAACGATAGTCGATTTCGATGCCGGCCGCGGGCGTCGGTTCGACGATAGCTTCGCCGCACGTCGGCGGCGACCGGTCGAACGATTGAAAGTATGTCCGAAGGATTCCGGCGAGGGATGATGTTCGATTATCGTCCGCGAAACTCGTCGGGAAAAGCGGCGATTCCGTCACGCGCGTTTTTCTTCTTCCACGAAAAACACCAAAAACACGAAAAATGTGGTAGATTTATTGCTCGGTTTTGTTTTGAATTTCGCGCTTTTCGCGTATTTCGCGGGCAAATTCTCCGGAGTCGATATTCAAGTTTGTCAAACTGAGAATTGCTGTCACGCACTGTAAAAAAGGGTATATATATAAGATAGGAAAAGGGCTTTATTACAATTCTGTCTTGGTCAGGGGGGAAGGTTATGGCATTCGGGTTTCCGGCACGCTTTGTCGAAAGCAGAAAATACGAGCTTCGCGAGGAGAAGCTGCCGGCGGTCGTTCGATCCGCGTTCGAAAATTTGGGCTGGCACGGTTACACGACGGAAACGAACGCCGAATTTCGCGTGAGCCTGCGCAGCTCGCTGCTGACGTGGGGCGAGTCTTTCAGCGTCAGTCTCTTTCCCGGCGGCACGATCAAAGCGGAAAGCCGGTGCGTGACGGGTTTGATGCCGCAGATTTTCGATTTCGGCGTCAACCGTCAAAACGTCGACAAGTTTTTTGCGGAAGTCGAAAGATTAATCGCCGAAACGCAGAGTTAGCGCGGTTCTCCCGGGAAATCGGGTATCGAAAAGGAGACCTTTGATCTTCGGCCGGCTGTCAGCCCGCCGGAGTGATGTACGATCGGCTGTCAGCCGGTTGACAGG
>JAFDVJ010000027.1 GCA_018269075.1 Acidobacteriota bacterium | reverse complement strand
AGCGTCGGCGGCAGCCGATGCACCGCTGCATCGGTGTAACTTTCCGGGAAGATTAAAAACCTTGTCGTCGAACGGTTTGAAATGCAGGGGCCCGGCCGGCGGACGGTGCATCGGCTATCGCCGACGCTACTGACCTCGCGCGGCTGTCGCCGCTTTTTTTTCGAGACCGGACGATCTTTGTTTACACAACCCATTTTACAGTCTCTTCCATTGCGCCGCGCTTTCGTCGGCAGCGACTCTGCACAAATCGGCAAGGACTCTTAACACGCCGGCAAGAACTCTGCACCAATCGGCAAATCTTCTCAACACGTCGGCAAGTCTTCTCAACACGTCGGCAACGATTCTGCACAAACCGGCGGGCGAATCGAGACATTTCTTAAACCGGCAAAATCCTTCCCAAACCGGAGATGTTCATTTTGAATGAAATCCGCCACCCGCCGTCCGGCATCGGTAGGTTTTTCATTCGAAATGAGTTACATTGTTTGCGGAGACGCGAAACGGATGAAAAAATTTAACCTGAAAAAATTCTTTCTGTATCTTTTGATCGCTTCGGTGGCGTTCTGCGCGCTGCTCGGGATCGGCGTGATCCTGTTCGGCAACTTCGGCGAATTCGAGACGCGCATTCTGCTGACGGCGCTGACATTGTCGGTGACGAGCATTCTCGGCCTCGCCTGCGGCGCTTATCTCGAAACCGGCCGCGGCCGCGTTCTGCCGATCGCGGGCATCGCCTGCGCGGCCGTTTCGGCGCTGATGTGGTTCATCGTGATCTGGAAAGAACCGACCAGCAACGATATTTTCGCGCAGATGCTGATGTCGGTCACGCTGATCGCGGCGGCGTGCTCGCATCTTTCGCTGCTCTCGATGGCCGTGCTCGACCGCCGTTTTCGCTGGTCGCGCCCGGCGGCCCACGCGACGGTCTGGCTGCTGACCGCGTATCTGCTTTATCTGATCTGGCTCGAAAAGGATTTCGGCGGCGACCTGATTCCGCGCATCCTCGGCGTTCTTTCGATCGTGCTGGCCGCGCTGACGGTGCTGACGCCGGTCTTTCATTTCCTCAGCCGGACGACGCCGAAAGCCGAGGAGATCGACGCCGAGATCGCGCGCTTAAAGGCGCGGCTCGAAGAGCTCGAACGGCAAAAACGCGAGCTCGCCGAAAACGCGCCGCCGGCCGAGGATCAAACGACGTAATCCGGCCCATCTCAGACCTCAACGGACAACCGGATGCCCGAAACTTAAACGGACGCATTATTTCGTTTGATATGGAATCGGGTCTTCGTAACCGGCGCGGGCGAATCCGCGCAGGCGCAGGGCGCACGAATCGCAGGTGCCGCATGCCAGAGTCTCGCTTCGATAGCACGACCAGCTTAACTCAAGCGGGGCTTGCAGCTCAAGACTTTTTTCGACGATCTCGGCTTTCGAGAGATCGATGATCGGAGTTTTGATCCGGATGACGGTTTCGGGCTTTGTTCCCGTCTCGATCGTCCGCTCGAAGGCCGCGTAAAATTCCGGCCGGCAGTCGGGATAACCCGACGAATCCTCGGCGACCGCGCCGATGTAGATCGCCCGCGCGCCGAGCACCTCGGCCCAGCTCGTCGCGATCGAGAGCAGGTTGGCGTTGCGAAACGGGACGTAACTGGTCGGGATTTCCGTCGATTCGAGATCGGCCGCCGTCACTTCGATCGACGGATCGGTCAGCGACGAGCCGCCGATCCGCGCGAGATATTCGATCGACACGTCGAGCCGTTTCGCGACGCCGTAAAAATCGGCGATGTCGTTAAACGCCTGCCGCTCGCGCCGCTCGGTCCGCTGCCGGTAAGAAATATGCAGAAACGCCAGCTCGTCGTTCTCCGCGCGCGCGATCGCCGCCGTCAAACACGAATCCATCCCGCCCGATACGAGGACGATCGCGGATTTCGGATTTCGGATTTCGGATTTGTCTTCTGAACTCATCTATTTCTCCAAACTCTAAACACCTTAATAAAAATGCCTTCAACACCAATTCAGCTTCTTTAAAACAATGACCATACATTCCGAAAAATCCGCAATCCGAAATCCGAAATCCGAAATCATTTCCCCAGTCCGTCCTGCAAAAGCTGCGACAATCGCCAGAGCATCTTGAGGCCCGGATTTTCCTCGGTGTAGGCGACTTCCATCATATCGTCGGTCGTGATCGCGATCGCGATCCGGCCGCGGCGCGTGTAGATGATGCCGACGTCGCTCCGCAGGCGGTCGAGCGCGCCGGATTTCGACGCCGACTGGATCGTGTCGGGCAGATTGCGGCCGATGCCGTCCTTAAACTGCTGACGTTTCATAATATTGAGCATCTCGGCCGACGCTTCCTTCGAGACGACCTCGCCGTTTTCGAGCATTTCGAGCAAGCGCACCATATCGCGCGGGCTCGACACGCCGAGGCCGAAATTTTTGTAGAGCGGGATCTCGGTCAGCGCTTTCGCCTCGCCGCCGCCGCCGATCTTGCGAAGGCTCCGCGTCTGATGAAGGCCGAGCGAATCGACGAAGGCGTTGACGTTGTCGGTGCCGACCCTGTCGATGACGAGGTTCGTCGCCGTGTTGTCGGAAACGACGATCATCAGATTGACGGCCGTCCGGAGATCGATCTTCGTGTTGTCGGAAAACTCGAAGAGAATGCCCGAGCCGCCCTGTTTTTTTTCTTTCGTGAGGACGATCTCGTCGGTCCATTTGAGCTTTCCCTCGGCGACCTGATGAAACGTCTCGGTCATAATCGCGAGCTTGATCGTGCTCGCGGTCCGCACCTGTTCGTCGGCGCGCAAGGCGTAATCCTTGCCGGTGTCGAGATTTTTCGCGTAGATCCAGACCCGGCCGCTGAAGCTTTTGAGCTCGCTCTGAATCTTCTCGTCGAGCGTTGCCGGCGGCGCAACGGCCGGCGTCGGCGTCGGTTTCTGGGCCGCCGCGAGCTGTGCGGCGCAAAGCAGAATCAGGATCGAGATGATTTTCTTCGTCATAATTTTCGTTAAACTCCGTGAACGTCCGCGCCCCAGATGTATTTGTGGAGCTGCAGGTTGAGCCGCACCCTGAGGCCGCTCTGCGCAACCGTTTCGGCGATTTCCCGGAGGTTTTCGACGCCGAAGACGGGCGAAACCAATATTTCTTTAGCGCGCTTTTCGAGCCCGTATTTTTCGATCACGCCGCGCGCGAAACGCCAGTCCTCGAGATCGGCGACGACGAATTTGACCTCGTCCTTCCGCGGATCGAGCCGTTCGAGATTCGGCCAGTGATTGCGCGCCGACTCGTTCGACGCCGGGCATTTGACGTCGAGGATAATTTTCGCGCGCGGATCGACTTTTTCCGTCGAAACATAGCCGCCGGTCTCGATCAAAACTTCATAGCCGCGGTCGAGAAGCCCGGTAATAAAAGGAAAAACCGCCTTCTGCGCAAGCGGCTCGCCGCCGGTGACCTCGACCAGACTGCAGCCGAAATCGGCGAGCCGCGCGAAAATCTCGTCGAAGCCGAGGCGCTCGCCGCCGGTGAAAGTGTATTCCGAATCGCACCAGACGCAGCGCATCGGGCAGCCGGTCAGCCGCACGAACGCGCACGGCCGCCCGGCGTGCGAAGATTCGCCCTGAATCGAAAGAAAGATTTCGGTGATGCGCAGATTCATTGTCGAGTAGAGAGTGGAGAGTCGAGAGTGGAGAGTCTTTGATTTTGACTCTCCACTCTCGACTCTCCACTCTCCACTTATTTAAAGGATTTGACGATTCGCGTGACGACGGCGTCGTAGGTCGCGCGTTCCGTTTCGTCGTATTCGATCATAAAGGTCAGAAACGCGCCGTCGGCGTTCTTCATCGTTTTCCGGTAGAAGATCTTGCCGTCGGCCCGGCCCGAAACGACGAAAAAATTGGCGGTGATCGTTTTATAGGTGACGCTTCCGCCCTTTTCCTTCAAAAGCGCGTTGTATTCCCGGCGCAGCGTCTCGTTGAGCAGCAGGTTGCTGCCGTAAACGCGCATTTCCGCGCCGCTTCCGGTAAAAATCTGCCCGTCGCCGTTTTCGGCCTCGCCCTGCGGCGTCAGCAGGTCCGACGGGTACGAGACCGAATAGCCGAACCGCGCGTTGCTGTAGGTTTTATACTTTCTCTGGGCCGCGGCGGTTTGTGCCGACAAAGCCGTTAAAGCCAATAAAATCAGAACGATAATCGAAGTTTTTTTCATAATGATCCGCCCGTTTGAATCGCGATCCCGATTTCAGGGATCGAAACTCGAACTTCGTATGAAATTGATCCGATTAAATTATTTCACGGAAACAGCGAGTTTGAAAGTGCCGCGCCACGGGTCGGCCTTCCGGCATTCGACGACCAGAATCCGGTAATCGCCGGCGACGGTCGGCGCGATCTCCGCGCGGCCGTTGCAGCCGAGATCGCGGTCCATCACGTCCTCGCCCGACGGGTCGAGAATCGTCAGAGTGATCGATTTGTCGGAGCCGACCTTAAAGGTCTGGCCGGCGCGCAGCCGGATGACGTACTCGGCGCTCGATTTGTAGCCGCGCAGCTTTCCCGTCACGACCGCCTTCGTCGCGCCTTTCTTAAAGACGATCCGCGTCGGCTTCGCCCAGACCGGCAGCGCCCCGAAGAGCATCAAAATCAACCCAAAACCGATTGTTTTTTTCATATCCTCCTCTTAAAAAAGCCCGAACCAGGCGTAGTAGTTGATGATCTCGCCGATCCCGAAAGACGCCAGATTGGCCGCGACGATCGCGATCAGACAGCGAATCCAGTCGTTCGTCCCGAGCAGCCCGCGCCCGCGAAAGGCGAGCCAGAAAAAGAAACATTCGCCGACCGGCGCGAAGGTCTCGGCGACCCACAGGTAAAGCGCCCGCGACGAATCGGGATCGTTGAGCATCAGCGCCGGCAGCACGAGCACGACGACCGGATAGGTGCAGGCCGTCAGCCAGATGCCGCAGAGCAGCTTTTGCCGGAGCGACAGCTTCGGCGAAAGACCGAAGATCAGCACCGGCGTCTCGATCAGGATCGTCGTCAGGTAGCCGACCGGCAGAAAAAGCCAGTAGCGATTGAGCGATGCGTTTCTGACCGTTTCCGTCAGGGGCTCGTCGAATAGAAACAGCGGATTAAACATATAACCAGGCGATGCTGCCGATAGCTTACCATATTTCCGCGTTTCGACACTCCGCCGGGCCGGCGTTTTTTTTTGCTCCGGACCGGCGCCGGAAGCCGCGAAATTTCGCGTAAGTCTCTGCAAAGAAAGGCAAAAAAGTGCGGAAAATTGCGCCATAAAGGGCATTTTTCCACACCTCGCCGACGCTCCGCAATTTATTAATTTCAATAATAACCAGTAAACATCGAGTTATTAGATTTTTTAATTGTTGGCACATTTTTTGCATTGTTGAACGTCACGTGTTTTTTTCCGAGAAAAAACCGTTAGCTTTAATTAAATCAATGATTCCTAACTATTTTAGGAGGTAATAAATGAAAATGAGATTTACGGCATTAGTAATTGTATTAATGCTTTTAACTTTTGCGCTCCCCTTTGCTGCCCAGAAAAAAGCCGGTCGTTACACGCCGCCGATTTTTGACGACACCTGTCTGTTCCCGCACGATTACACGAACAAGTATTACGCGCTCAACGGAATCGAAGCGCCGAACATTCTGGGCCGTCACGACGGCAACGATTTTTTGTCGGTCATCGGCGCGTCGAGCAATCCGAGTCATAACAACGTGCGCGTGCTCGTGACGCTTCCGGCCTACGGAGAAAACGGCGAGATCCGTTTCTGGGCCCCGCTCGGCGAGATCAACGAATTCGGTTTTATCAACGACCAGAACGGAACGACGGCCAAGGACATCGCGTCTTTTTCGCCGATGTACGTCTTTCCGAACGCCAATGATCCGGGTCTGGCGGCGTTTACCAATATGCGCCAGGCCGCTTTGATCGACGACTCGAATCTGGGCTACTACTACAAATCCAACCCGTTGGGCTTAAGATCGATCATCGTCGTCAACTTTACGGATAAAGCCTTCAACACCAAGGAAGGAATGTATTTAATGAACCTGATGAAAAAGAAAAACGGCGCCGCGCTCGACGACACGCCGATCATCAAAAGCTTCACCGACCTTCAGGAGATGGCCAAGGCCGACCTGATCTCGCTCCAGCCGCGGGCGGCCAACAGTTTTCCGCAGATCGGCGGTTCGTACCTGCTCAGCGTGCCGATCCCGTTCACCGGAAAATCCAGCGCGATCGCGCCCGACTCCTTCCTCTTTACGGTCACCAAAAAAGGCGTCCCGCTCGAAGGCGAAGCGATGTTCGTCACGCAGTTCGGCTGCCTCCAAAAATACGGAAGCTACTGCTATTAATTCAGATACGCGATCAGAATTTCGCCCAACAAAAAAAGACTGCTCGAAAAAAGCAGTCTTTTTTGTTGGGCGGAAGATCGGTTTCAGGAGCCGGAAACCGATCTTCCGGGGTTAAAACGCGAATCAGATGCCCGCCGGCGAAATGTACGTGACGGCTTCGAGTTCGGCGAGCGCCGCGATCTTTTCGATCGCGATCCGGCCGACGACCGCGTTGGACGACGTCATTTCGGTGAGCACTTCGAAGCCGGCGTTTTTCAATGCCTGCACCGTCTCGGGCGTCAGCCGGTCGACGCGCACGATGAGCTCGGCCCGTCCGTCGCGCACGAACTTCGCCTCGTCGGCCGCCGCCGGCTGGCTGGTCCGGAGCCGTTCGACGAGCGCTTTGACGAGCGAGTGGTACTTGTTCGGCTTGAACTCGACGCGCGCGTCCTGGAGCGCGCCGACCGCCGTCACGGTCCGGTTCTTCGCGAAGTTGTAGACGACGAAGCCGGTGATCTTTTTGATCTCGCCGCCGGTCGTCGGGACCGCGAATTTCGCGAGCTTCGCCGCCGCTTCGGCCGCCGCGTAGAGCGACTGGTCGCCGGCCGCGGCTTTGGCCGTCAGGACATTGCCGTTCGCGTCGACCTCGACCGCGACGCGCACCGCGCCGGTTGCCTTGCTGGTCTGCGGATATTCCGGTTTCGGCATCTTCGTCGCGCTCAGCCGGTCGCCGGAATCGATCTTCTTGCCGTCGCTGATATCCGACTCTTCGTTGACCGACTTGAGCGATTTATCCGGCTGCGCGATCCTGACTTTCGTCTTTTCCCGGCGCGTCGGAACCGGCTTGTTCGTCGTGTAGGATATTCCCGACACCGGCTTTCTTTCCTCGATCTCGTCGACGTCCTCGCCGAAAATTCCCTTGCGGCTGACGCCTTCCGGAAGCTCGACCGGGACCTCGATCCGGCGCGGCTGGCCGCCGTCGGTGACGATCCGCTCCTCGACCGCGACGAACGACGTAAACTGCGTCATCAGACGATATTCGAGACCGAGGCTGGTGATCTGCTCGCGGATTTCGGGCTTGCTGTTCCCGTAATCCTGCGCGGTCAGATCGTCGATCCGCGTCCGCGCCCAGAGCGTCGCGAGGACGTCGTGCGCCGCTTCCGTGTCGGGAAACTCGACCGGAATCTCGCGGACCGTCTCGCGGCCGAACGATTTGCCGATGAGCTTGATCGTGCCGCTGCCCGGTTTGGTGAAGCGGCCGTGGACGACGACCGGTTTGGCCGAAAAGAGATCGTTGATCCGCTTCGGATAGACGTCGGCGACCTGCAAATTCCCGAAATCGAGCGAGATGTCGGTCAGCAGCGGCGACCGGACGCGCTCGTAAAACCGTTTCGCGGCCGCCGAGCCGTCGTCATTGAGCGCAACGTATTCGACCTCGCCGCGGCCTTCCTCGGCCATCTTGTCGAGCAGCATCCGGTTGACCGAGCTGCCGATGCCGAAGCTGAAGATGCGCGCGTTCGGATGCTTTTGAATCTCGCCGAGGATCTCGGCCTCGTTGCCGACATAGCCGTCGGTCATAAAACAGACGACGCGAACGTGATCCTGCGCGTCCGACGGTTCGAGCGCGGCCTTGATCGCGGTCATCATCTCGGTTCCGCCGCCGCCGCGCCGGCCGGCGAGGAATTCCTGCGCCTTGGCGACGTTGGCGGGCGTCGCCGACACGGGTTTGTCGAAGAGGATCGCCGTGTCGCCGGCGAACGTGATCAGGTTGAACGTGTCCTGCGGGTTCAGCCCGTCGATCGCCATCTTCATCGATTCCTTGGCCTTATCGAGCGGAAAGCCCTCCATCGAGCCGGACGTATCGACGACGAAGACGATCTCCTTCGGCGTCACGTCCTCGACGCGCGGGTTGTCGGGCGGCTGCAGGATGAGCGTGAAATAACCGCCTTTCGGGCCGCGGTGCGTCAATACCGCATCTTCGATCTTCTTGCCCGAAACGTCGTAGCGGAGAATGAAATCCTTGTTCGGGATCGTGTTTTCGTCGCGCAGCTTGACGCGGTAGCTGTTCGCCGACAGCATCTGCGCGTCGATCCGGTGCGATTTCGATTCGACCTTTTCGAGCGGCACGCCGGCGTCCAAAGCGACCTCGACCGAGATGTCGTGACCGGCGCGTTCCCTGGCGACCGGCGGCGAAATGCGCTGCGCCTCGGTCACGGAAACCGAGTTCGGCGTGTAGCGCGGTCCGACCGTCATCGGAAAGACGAATTCGTAGCTTCCCGCTTCGTATTTGAGCGTTTCGACGTAGGAGATCTCGATCACGACTTTCTCGCCCGGCAGGATGTTGGCGACCGACTGCGTGAAGATGTTCGTCCGTTCCTGATCCAGCAGGCTCGCGACCTGGCCGTTGTTTTTGGCCGTCTCGTAGATCTCGCGCGCCTCTTCGCGCTTTTTGATCTGGCCGCGGACGACGCGGTCGCCGATCCGCATCGTCATATCGTCGACCGCCGCGTTGTTCGGCAGCGGAAAAACGTAAACGGCCTCGATCTTTTCCGCGTAGCTGTTCTCGAATTCCTGCGTGACGCGGACGCGCGAGAGAAAACCGGAGATTTCGGCCTTGACGTCGGTGTGCTTGAGCGGGCAGACGCCGAGCGGTTTGCCGCCCGCGCCGAGCGCGTCGAGCTCGCCCTCGGTCACTTTCTGCGCCTGCGCCGCGAGCGCCAGAAATAATCCCAGAATCAACGTAAATACTACTTTCTGCATACTTTTACCTCGTTTGAAATTTGTCGGCATCAATGGAAAGAACGGATCGAATTTTTCATCAATGACACTCAGGGAACGCGCGAGGCCGGAAAGTCTTGCAATATTTTGGGGAAAAGTTTAGGAAGTTTAGGAAGTTTGGGAAGTTTGGGAAGTAAAAAATCTTCTTCCTCAACTTCCTAAACTTCCTAAACTTCCCGAACTTCCTAAACTAATTATTCAGAGCATTTTGACGAGAAACGGGAATTCGGCGAGGACGTGGGCGATCGCGAAGGCGAAGTAGACGTCGCGGGTCGTCGCGTAATCGACCGAAAAGCCCGCCCAGAGAGCGGCCATCAAAAAGAAGCTGACGGCGAGCATTCCGAGCACGAGCCGCGGAAAGCCCTGCGGGTTGGCGACGAGCGGGATTTCCCGGAGCCGCCACGGGACGGCGCGGCGGTCGACGAGCGGGATCAATAAAATCCAGACCGCGTAATGGATCGTTTCGAGAAAAACGTGCGTCGCGACCAGAAAACGGCTCGACCAGAACGTTAAAATTCCGCTTCCCGCGTGCTGCGTGATGCGCCGGAACAGGCCCGTGTTATCGGCCAGTTCGGGCGCGTGCGCGAAGAGCAGATACAGGATAAAGACGAAAACCGGGATCGTCAGCAGACAGAAATGATAGGCTTTCAGCCATTCCCTTTTCGTCCGCCGGATCTGGCGTTCGAGAAACCACATCGCGACGAACGGATGCAGGTAAACGAGCGCGAGGCTGAAATACTGCGGCGCGAGCCAGACGAAAGCGGCCGTCAGAAACGCCGCCGCAAACGCCCAGCTCCAGTCGCTCCGCGGCTTCTGCCGGCCGCGCAGATAGAACAAAAGCCCGACCCAGAGCACGAACGCCGTGTTCCAGCCGGCGACGGCCGTTTCCCAGTTTTCGGCCATCCAGAGCCAGTTGCCGCTGCCGAAATAGATCGCGAGATAGACGCCCGCGAGCGCGACGACGCCGCCGATCCCGACCGTGTAAAAGAGCCGCGAACGGCCCCAGCGAACCGGCATCCGCGCGACGAAGTAGCGAAACTCGAAGAAATTATGGACGCCCGCGAAAAGAAAGATCGTGAGGATCGACGCCCCGAGCGGAAACGCGCCGATCAGCCCGGCCGCCGCGACCGCGCACGCCAGAAAGCCGAGCGCGAAAAGCTGCGCCGGCGCGAGCCCGAATCCGGTTTTGCGAATTTCCTGCATCCCGCGAAATTATTTCGACGAATCTTCGACCTTCGGCACGATCAGCCGGATCTTGTCGCCGCTGTCGGTGACCTCGACCCGGACGTCGCCGTCGAGCCCCGAATATTGAAAATACTCGCTCTTGAAGATCTCGCTCGTGATGTCCTTGCGCGTCGGCGGCCGGATGTTGCCGGAGACGGCCGTCGCGAGCGCGCCGGCGCCGAAGACGACCGCGACGAGCGCCGCGATCTTCGCCTTTTTCGCCGCCGATTTTCCCGAACGGACGAACCAGACGCCGCCGAAGACCATCCCGAGACTCAGAAAAAGACCGCCGACGACCGTTTGCGTCCGCGTGAAGACCGACGCGGTCGGCGCGTCGGCGTCGTCGAGCCCGTCGAGCTCGGCGCGCAATTGTTTGAGCTTGTCTTTCGGAATGATCAGCCGCGCCTGCTTTTCGCCGGTCGCCAGACGGATGTTGAGCGTCGAATCGAGCGAGGTCGCGCCGCGCGGCGTCTTCGTCGGCTTCGGCGTCGGCGGAATCGATTCGTCGGCGCGCGCGAAAGCGGCCGTCAAAAGAATGAACGTCAGAAGAAACGCGATTTTTTTCATAATTTTTTTACTCGTCGTCCGTTTTTTTCTTGTCGTCGGGAACGTCCGGGACGATCAGCTGGACGCCGTATTCTTCGTCGGTCGTTTCGAGCTTGATCCTGCCCGACGCCTGTTTGTATTGATGGACGGCCGGCGTGAAGAGCTTGCCGGTGATGCTCCGCGCCTCGGGCGGCGGGCCGACGTTGGCGTAAACGATCGTCGCGAGCGCGCCGCCGAGAAACAGAACCGCGCCGGCGACGAGCGTCTTGTTCGGTTTCGGCAGCGATTTATCGCCGCGCGAGCGGACCAGCCAGACGCCGCCGAAGACCATCGCGAGACTCAGAAAGAGGCCGCTGACGATCGTTTGCGTCCGCGACAGGCTGAAAAACGCCGCGGCGGTCGGCTCCGCGCCGCCGTCGAGCTCGTCCAATTGCGCGCGCAGTTGTTTGAGCTGGCTTTTCGGGATCAGCAGGCGCGCTTCCTTGGCTTCCTTGCGGATCATAATCGACAATTCCGTGTCGATCGGCTGCGCCGCCTTCGGCGTCGGCGTCGTCTTCGGTTTCGGCGTCGGCTTCGGCGTATCGGGCACGCGAATGTCGGCGACCGCCGCGCTCGCTAAAAACATCACCAGCACACTCAGGTAAAAAATTCTTTTCATTTAACTTATATCTCCGTTCCAAGTAAAATTTTTGTCGGCATTATACCAGTTTTTGCGAAAATTGAACGGATTTTTTGCGACCGGCTGCAAAGTTTTTTTCGGCCGCCGGCGAAAAAAAGGTTCGTCGTTTTTGTGATGAACGACGCGCGTTGATCCGGGTCGCCGCGGAACGGACGGCAGCGAACGACGAACCACGAGCCGCGAACCCTTTTTTTGTCGCCCGCCCTGATTTGTAATTTTCAAGCCTTGCGCTAAACTTTTGGCAGGGAGAATTTATGAAAAAACAACTGAAGGATTTTATGGAACAGATCGGTCGCGACGCGATCGCGATCATCCCGGCGGCCCACGAGCAGACACGCAGTTACGACACGGAGTTCAAATTTCATCAGGACCCCGATTTTTACTACCTGACCGGCTTTCCCGAACCGGACGCGGTCGCGGTCATCGCGCCGGGCCACAAAAAACATCCGTACACGCTCTTTGTCCGCCCGCGCGACCCGCTGATGGAAACGTGGTACGGCCGCCGGCAGGGCGTCGACGGCGCGAAAAAGAACTACGGCGCGGACAAGGCGGTCTCGATCGAAAAGTTCGCCGCCGAGCTGCCGAAGCTGCTCAACGGCCACGAAAAGCTCTACTATCGCTTCGGCGTCGACAACAAGCTCGATCTGTTGATTCTCCAGTATCTTTCGGAACAGCGTTTCCGCCGGCTGAAGACCGCCTACCCGCCGCACACGATCATCGATCCGACGCTGATCCTCGGCGAGATGCGGCTCCATAAAACGCCCGAAGAGGTCGAACTGATGCAGCGCGCCGCCGACATCGCCGCCGAGGCGCATATCCTCGCGATGCGCAAGACCGAACCCGGGATGAACGAATCGCAGATCGAGGCGCTCATCGAGCATTATTTCCGGATGTCGGGCGCTTCGGGCGTCGCCTACAACTCGATCATCGGCGGCGGCGACAACGCGACGATCCTCCACTACGTCGAAAACAACGCGCCGCTCCGCGACGGCGATCTGCTCTTGATCGACGCCGGCTGCGAATACGAGGGCTACGCCTCGGACATCACGCGCACGTTCCCGGTCAACGGCCGCTTCACGAAACCGCAGCGCGAGGTTTACGACGTCGTCCTCGACGTCCAGCTCGAATGCGTCGCGGCGACGAAAAAGGGCAACACCGTCAAACAGCGGCAGGAGCTCTCGATCGAGCTGCTCACGGAAGGAATGAAAAAGCTCGGTCTGCTTAAGGGTAAAACGAAGGAACTCATTAAAAAGAAAGAGTTTATGAAATATTATATGCACGGCGTCGGTCATTACCTCGGCCTCGACGTTCACGACGCCGGCCGCTATTTCACCGAGCAGCAGGCGAAAAACTCGCGCCCGTTCGCGCCCGGAATGGTCCTGACGGTCGAGCCCGGTCTCTACATCCCGCCCGACGACAAGGACGCGCCCGCCAAATACCGCGGCATCGGCATCCGCATCGAGGACGACGTTTTAGTGACCGAAGACGGCAACGTCAACCTGACCGCCAAAGTCCCGAAAGACGCCGACGCGATCGAGGAGATCATGAACACGGGCCGGGAGTAAATTCACCCCGGCCCAACCACCCCGGCCTGCGGCCACCCCTCCTTTCCAAGGAGGGGAATTTGGGGGTGTGCCCGCGATAATTTTCGGGGTGTGCCCGCGATAATTTTCGGGGTGTGCCCGCGATAACTGGACAAAAACCGCGAAGCTGTGTAATCCTGATCGAAATTAGAAACACAGTTCAATCTCCCCGGACATTAGAAGAATTCTCTATCAACTCATACGCTGAAAAAAGCGGCAGCTCACAAAACTGAAAAAACGACCGTCCGCAAATTAAAGATCGGTCGACAAATTTAAACGGTATGTCCTCAGAAAAAGAACAAGCATTACGCAGAATTAACAAAGAAAACTGTAAACAAAACAAAAACGAAACGGTTTCGGATAAAGAAGGAGCATCAATCAAAAACGAAACGGTTTCGGATAAAGAAGGAGCATTTATCGAGAGAGGTAACGCGACTTCCGATCAAACGCCTTCAAACATCCAATCGGCCGCCCCCGCGACGCCGCCAAAAAAACAATCCAAGTCCGCCCCCCCAAATTCCCCTCCTTGGAAAGGAGGGGTGGCCGCAGGCCGGGGTGGTTTGAACAATCTTCCGTATCTCAAAAATTACCGCCGGAAGCTTCGCCGCAATCTGACGCCGGCCGAGGCCCGATTCTGGAAGCTCGTTCAGGGGAAAAGTCTCGACGGCCGGAAATTTCGCCGCCAGCACAGCGTCGGGCCTTATATTCTGGATTTCTACTGCCCGTCGGAAAAACTGGCGGTCGAACTCGACGGGGCCGTGCATTTTAACGACGCCGCCCGCGAACGCGATGCCCGACGCCGCCTATTTTTATCCCGCTGCGGAATCGAAGTTCTCAGGTTCGAAAACCGGCTCGTCTTCGAAGACCCGGAACGAGTGCTCGGCATCGTCAAAAGCCGTTTCGGCCGGGGCGAATAAAACCGCTCCGGGTTTCATAGAGAATCCGCGGCCGTTTTTTTTCCGGCGATCATAAAACCAGGCGCGTTTCTGATGCATCAGACCGGTTGATGAAGCTCAAAATTGCCGGATCGCTCCTTTTTCTGCTCCTTTCGCTGCCGGCCGCGGCGCAGAACGGCGATCAGACTCCGAAAATCAGCCTGCCCGAGAACGTGATGGCACAGGTCGTCCGCCGGATTCTCGGCTGGAAGTTCGCGCCGTCGAAACGACCGAAAACCGTTTTACTGTCCGGCCGCGGCGTCAAAAAAGAATGGCTGCCGGCGATCGCCAACGTCGAATTCCGGCTGCTGACGGAAGACGAAGTCCGCGACGCCAAAACCGGCATCTATTTTTTCACCGCGCCGGAAAAGGAAGGAAAAACTTACAATCTCGGCCTCGGTTTCGGCGATCCGGGTTGCGATTACACGGGCGAAACCTGGTATTTTCGCCCGGACGGCGCAAAAATTCGGCTCTGGAAGCACGTCGGAAGAGGCTTCGGCGGCGGCTGCGGAGGCTTTCGCGGCAGCACGGACGGCCCGCCGGGAGAATTGAACAAATATCCGAACGAGCTCGCCGGCTACGAGTTTTTCGATCGCGGGAAATTGAAAGGCCTCAAGCTGACCGTTTCGACGCGCGAGGACGTCCGCCGCGCGCTCGGCGACGACTGCGAAAAATCCTGCGACCTCGATGCGAACTGGGAGATCGGCTTTGATTATTTCGGCGAGACCTCGCGCGGCCGCGAGATCGGCGGTAAAACCGTTTACTACGTCGCCGCGCCGGAAGTCACGGGCCGGCTTTTCGCGTTCTACCTCAGGCCGAAAAAACCGCTCTCGTTCGACAGGATCGTCTTCCCGCGCCAGTTCGGCCGCGCCGGCGGCTACGTCTGCTTGTTCTCGGGGGACGGCCGCGGGACGAGTTACGGCTACGATTCCCACACGGATCGCTACGGCCTCGAATATCGCGTTTCCGTCGGAATCGGCTCGACGACCGAGAAAAAACCGCTCGCCGGCAAAGGCTTTCTGATTGACATCGAATATCGGATTCCCTCTAAGCTTGAAGAAAAAATGTTCGTCCCCGAAAAATAAGCAAGGCAGCGCCGGCAGCGCTGCCGTCGCTCCGTGATTTCACGCCTTCGAAAAATCTTGTCACAAATAAAAACAGCGCGGTGTTCTCTTGTTGAAATGTTATTTCGCGATCTCGAACGAGTTCGGGATCAAGCGCTGATTCATAAATAATTCATAAATCTAACCGGGGGAAATCATGAAATTTTATACCGCAGTCATCATTCTGCTTTTATGTTATCTGACCGCTTTCCCGCAGACTTCGACGCCGACGCCGGCCGGGAACAATACTGACGCCGAGACTTCTTCGCTCAATCCGACGACCGCCGCCGTCACGCCGACGCCCGCGCGGACCGTTGCGAGCGCGCCGCTCGTCAAACCGGACGACGCCGGCGCGAAAAGCGAAAAGGCCGCCTCGTTCTACGTCCTGAAAAACGCGCCCGCGCGGATTCCGCGGTTCGAGAGCGGGCCGGTCATCGACGGCCGGCTCGACGACGCGATCTGGCAGACGGCCGCCGTCTTCGGCGATTTTCTGCAGATCCAGCCGGGCGACAACATCGCGCCGACGCATCCGACCGAGGTTTTGATCGGCTACGACGCGAAGAATCTCTATCTCGCGTTTCGCGTCAAACAGGACCGCGACAAGATCCGCGCGACCGTCGCGCGCCGCGACGACATCTTCAACGACGATTACGTCGGCGTCTATCTCGACACGTTCAACGACCAGCGGCAGGCCTACGCGCTCTTTTTCAATCCTTTGGGCGTGCAGGCCGACGGCACTTACAGCGAGAGCAACGGCGAGGACTACAGCGTCGATCTCGTGATGGAATCGAAGGGCGTTTTGACCGACGACGGCTACACGATCGAGATCGCGGTTCCCTTCAAATCGCTCCGCTACGAAGCCGGCAAAAACAAGCAGTGGGGCATCCAGCTTTTCCGCCGCGTCAAGTACAACAACAACGAGCTCGATTCGTGGATGCGGATCAAACGCGGCGAGTCGGGGACGCTCAACAAGGCCGGCCACATCACCGGTCTCGAAGACATCTCGACGACGCGCCAATTGGAAATCAACCCGAGCTTCACGGTCTCGCAGTCGGGCCGCCGCTCGCGCTTCACGTTCGACAACAACCCGGCCGGCCGCTACCGCAACGACGGCCTCAAGGGCGATTTCGGGCTGACCGCGAAACTGAGCCTGACGCCGACGATCACGCTCGATTTCGCCTACAACCCGGATTTCGCGCAGGTCGAGGCCGACGCGCCGGTGACGAGCGCGAACCAGCGCTTCCCGATCTTCTTCGCCGAAAAACGGCCGTTCTTTCTCGAACGGATCGACATCTTCCAGACGCCGATGAACGTCGTCAACACGCGCGCGATCGTCGATCCGGACATCGCCGCCAAGATCACCGGCCGCCACGGGAAAAACACGTTCGGCCTGATGTACGCCTCGGACAACGCGCCCGGCAATTATTCCAAAGACGACCGCGAGGCGCTGCTCCTGTGCCGCAGCGAGCGGCGCGACCAGCCCGGCACGCTCTGCGCGAACGAGCGTTTTATGGACCGGAACGCCGACATCGGCGTCTTTCGCTTCAAGCGCGACGTCGGCCGCGAAAACAATCTCGGCGTCTTCGCGACGACCTACAACTTCGTCGACCGCCACAACAACACGGGCGGCTTCGACGGCCGCATCCGCTTCACGCCGAAGACGGTCGCCGAATTTCAGCTCGTCGGGACGACGACGCGCGGCAATTTCTACGATTCGAACCTCGATCGGAGCCTCTACCGGACGGGCAACGGCGTCGGCTACAGCGTCTGGGTCGAACGCAGCGGCCGCAATCTCTATATGAACTATCTGGCGATGGGCCGCTCGCGCGACTACCGCGCCGACGTCGGCTTTACGCAGCGCACCGACACCAATTATCTCGGCTCGTTCGTTCAATACAAGACCGACCCCGACCCGAAAGGCCGGATCGTCTTCAAACGCATCCAGAACCAGACGAACATCTCCTACGACTGGCAGCGCCGCGCGCAGTACTGGATCACCGACACGCAGGGAATGCTCGCGCTCCAGCGGCAGACCTTCGTCGGGGTGAAGTTCCAGTACGGCTACGAGCGGGTTTTCGAGCACGAATTCGGCGCGACGCGCACCGCCACGCGGCCGGGCGCGTTCTTCGGCCCGCGCGCCGAGCGCTCGACGCTCTTTAAGGCGGTCAACGGCTTTATCGAAACGACGCCGACCAAAAAATTCTACGGCTTTTTCCTGCTCGACTACACGTGGGGCCAGATGGATTACGATCTCGGCGCCGGCCGGCGCTTCCCGCGCGCGAGTCTCGCCGCCCAAACCTACGGGCAGGACGCGCCCTACGATCCCGGTCCGGGCAACCAGCTGACGATCAACTCGTCGTTCCGCTACCAGCCGACGAGCGCCTTTCAGACGTCGCTCGATTTCACGAAGATCCGGCTGGTGCGCCGCGACACGCGGCTGACGGCGTTCGACGACAACATCTACAGCTCGCGCTCGACGTACCAGTTCACGCGCAACACGTTCGCGCGGCTGCGGCTCGATTATTCGACGCTCAACCGCCGGCTGCTGCCGCAATTGGTCGCCGGCTGGACGCCGAGCCCCGGCACGGCGCTCTACGTCGGCTATAGCGACGACGTCAACTACAACGGCTGGAACCCCTACAACGGCCGCTACGAGCCGGGCATTCACGGCAACGGCCGGACGTTTTTCATCAAGGCCTCGTACCTCTTCCGCAAGAGCTTTTAACCACCGGGAGCGCGGGCATCCCTGCCCGCCCGTCCGTTCGAGCAAAGCGAAAACGGACGCGAAACGCACACGTTTTTTCAAGCCCCGTTTCACCCGCGAGCGTTTCGCAAATTCGTCGCTTCGCTCGAATTCGCGGGCGGGCAGAGATGCCCGCGCTCCAATTAGCCCACCGGGAGCGCGGGCATCCCTGCCCGCCCGTTCGTTTGAGCAAAGCGAAAACGGACGCGCTCGCCCGCGCTCTTTCAAGCCGCAGTTTCACCCGCGAGCGTTTCGCAAATTCGTCGCTTCGCTCGAATTCGCGGGCGGGCAGAGATGCCCGCGCTCCAATTAGACCGCCGCGAGCGCTTCGCGCATTCGTCGCTGCGCTCGAACGCGCCGCGGGCCGCAGATGCGCGCGCTCCCGGTGATTCTGGCATAAACCGGCCGTTTGGTATAAAATTTCTGGTTAACAGGCAAGGGGTACAATGGGCAGGCTAATCAGATCAATCGCTTTCCGTTTCGGCATTCCGCTTTTGGGTTTCGGCCTGATTCTTTTCTTCAGCTATCTCGTCAAAGACATACTCGGCTTCAACATCGACCTGACGGTCCTGCTGATCGCGACGCTGATCGTGACCGCGTGGTACGCGGGCCGCGGGCCGGGCATCTTTATCGCCCTCGTTTTCGAAGCCGTCATCGTCGTCTTTTCGCCGCCGCTGCCGACCGGCCGGACGGTCTTCGTGACCGTCAACCGGCTCGCGCTCTTTCTGAGCCTCGTCGTCTTTACGAGCTCGCGCCGCGCGGCCGAAAGCCGGCTCCGCGAACAGGGCGAGACGCTCGCCGTCACGCTCCGGAGCATCGGCGACGCGGTGATCGCGACCGATGCGGCGGGCCGCGTCAATTTCATCAACCCGACGGCCGAACGGCTGACCGGCTGGACGTCGGCCGAAGCCGCCGGCCGGCCGCTCGAAGAGGTTCTCCGGCTCGTCAGCGAGGACACCGGCCAACCGGTCGAAAGCCCGTTCGCCGGGGTCGTCCGCGAAGGCGTCGTCGTCGGGCTCGCCAATCACACGCTGCTCGTCGCGCGCGACGGAACCGAGATCCCGATCGAGGACAGCGGCGCGCCGATCCGCGACGCCGCCGGAAAGATCGTCGGCGTGATCATCGTCTTTCACGACGTCACCGCCCGCCGCGCGGCCGAGCGCGAGCGCGAAGCATTGCTCGAAAGCGAGCACGCCGCGCGGCTCGAAGCCGAAACGGCCGGCCGCCTCAAGGACGAATTTCTGGCCGTCGTCTCGCACGAGCTGCGGACGCCGCTGAGCGCGATCCTCGGCTGGGCGACGATGCTCAGGACGCGGCGCGTCGTCGAAACCGAAGCGCCGAACGTTTTCGAGATCATCGAGCGCAACGCCCGCGCACAGGGCGAGATCATCGACGATCTGATCGACGTTTCGCGGATCACGACCGGCCGGCTGACGATCGCGCGCGAGCCGGTCGCGATCGTGCCGGTCATCGAGTCGGCCGTCGAATCGATGCGTCCGCTCGCCGAGGCGAAATCGCTCGCGCTCGACTGCGCGCTGCCGGACGACGACGGCGTCGTCATCGGCGACGAGACGCGGCTCCGCCAGATCGTCTGGAACCTGCTCTCGAACGCCGTCAAGTTCACGCCCGAAGGCGGCCGCGTCGAGCTTCGCGCCGCCTGCCGCGACGGCCGCATCGAGATCGCCGTCAGCGACACCGGCATCGGCATCGCGCCGGAATTTCTGCCCTTCGTCTTCGACAAATTCCGGCAGGGCGACGCCTCGACGACGCGGCCGCACGGCGGGCTCGGCCTCGGACTGTCGATCGTCCGCCATCTCGTCCGGCTCCACGACGGCACGATCGGCGCCGCCAGCGAAGGCGCCGGCCGCGGCGCACGCTTCACGGTCAGCCTGCCGCTCGCCGAGAATCTCGCCAACGCCAATTCCGCCGGCGCCGCGATTTAAGGGAATTGGCCGGAGTTGTGCGGCCCGCTAATTGATCGCGCTTCGACTCGTCCGAGAACCGCGTTTTCGATTGAATCAGCAGCGTCGGGGCAGCGATCGGTTGTTTATTGATCCACGAAAAACACTAAAAACACTAAATATCTTTCGTGCCTATTTAGTGTTTTTAGTGTTTTTCGTGGATCCCAAACAACCGATCGCCGGCCGGTCTGTTCATTTAACGGCAAACCCGGCCGCTTCGCCGGCCCGGTACAAAGCGTCGTATTCGGGATCGACGCCCGTTTCGCCTTCTTCATACGGAAGCGCTTTGATGAGCGCCAGCCGGGCGCATAAATCAGTTTTTTTCGCCCGCGATTTTTTGGACGACTGGGCCGGTACATTCCCCGCGCCCAGCGTCAAAAGCGCGATGAGAAGAACAATGAAAACGCCGAAAACCGCACGATATTTCATATTGTGCTGCTCCGAAACGCCGCCGCCCGAACGCGTTAATTCTGAAACTTGAAGGTAAACGAGATAAAGGCGGAGGCGTATCTTTTCCGGTCGGGGTTGCGCCCCTGAACGGTGAACGCGAGCCCGGAGCCCGGTTTGAAGCGCCACTGCAGCGCGGCTTTTTCGGCCGCCGGCCGGAAGACCTGCGGGCCGGCGAAGGCGCAGGCTTTTTCGACCACGCCGTCCTCGTCGATCAGCAGCTTGACGGAAACGCGGCCTTCGACCATCCGCGCCCGCGCCCGGCGGGGATATACCGGCGCCACCCGTTTGACGACCGACTCGTCCGGAAAAAGCTCCATCGGAACCGGCGCGAAGGCCGAGAAATCGCATTTTTCCGGCATTCGCGGCGGCTCGCTCTGGGCCGCCGCCCGGGAAACCGCGATCACGATGATGATGACGATCGGGAAAATCAGCTTCATAAACAATTCGAAAAAACGCCGCGTCGGGCTTTTCACCCCCATCATAGACCGGACGCTCGTTAAAAACAATAAAAAACGAAGCGAACGCCTGCCGAAAAACGCGAAAGCGCTTTTGAATCGAACGATTCCAGGAGACTGTAAAATTAATCGCGCGATCCAAGGTGAAAAGCGGAGCAGCCGCGCTCGTGCTTCACCGAACGGCGATTACGCAATTTGTTTTACAGTCTCTACCGCCGAAAATCGAATCGCCCGCCGGTTCATACCCGTCTCCTCCTCTCCTTTTCTCCTCTTCTCCTCTTCTTTCCCAACGGGGTCGGGCAACCAAAAGAAAGCCTCGGTGCATCAAGGTAAATGAGTCGTCAAAAACGGCAGGCGCGGCTCATCGCGCGCTTCGCTCTGAGTTGTAAATAAAAGAAAATGCTTGTGTTTTAGGCAAACGCCCGGATTGTGTTCGCGGGTGCGAAGGATCGCTTTATGTCCGAAGAAAGTTTTATCGATTCGAACGAAAAAAAGACGCGGGCGCGCCGCCGGTTGATTAGGCTGACCCGGCGGGCGGGTCTCGCGGCCGGTCTGTGCGGCGTTCTGCTGACGCTCGCGGCGCGCGCCGCCGCGCAGGAAACGGGCGACCGGCCGGTGCTCAAACGGCCGCCGGTCGAAACGGAGGAAACATCGGCCGACGCCGACCGGAACCTGCCGCAGGTGATGACCGTGACGACCGATCCGTCGTGGAAAGCGCAGAACGACCGGAACCGCCGGCTCCACGCGGCCGTCGCCGCCGGCGAGCTCGCGATCGTCAAGGACCTGATCGTCAAGGGCGCCGACGTCGACGCGCCGAACTTTTATTACGGCAGCGTGACGCCGCTCTTTATCGCCGTCGAACACGGCCACACGGAGATCGCCGAAATGCTGCTCGATTTCGGCGCGAAGATCAACGCCCGCGACGACAAGCGGCAGACGCCGCTGATGCGGCTCGACGACGACGCGACGCCGGAGCTCGCCGAGCTGCTCATCAAATACGGCGCGAAGGTCCGGCTCGTCGACGAGGAAGGCAACAACGCCCTGATCCTCGCGGCGCGCGACGCGCGGCCGGAAGTCCTCGCCGTCCTGATCCGGCACAGCGACAAGATCGACGCCCGCAACGACGCCGGCCGGACCGCGCTGATGGAAGCCGCCGACGCCGACAATCTCGAAAACGTCCGCGCCCTGCTCGACGCCGGAGCCGACGCCCGTCTCAAGGACAAGACCGGCAAGACCGCCTTCGACCTGACGACCGACCGCGAAGTCGAAAAGCTCTTGAAAACGATTTCGGATTTCGGATTTCGGATTTCGGATTTTCGACGGCAAAACGCGACTGACAACCGGCGTCGACGAATTTAACGATACAAATTTTAATCGCTTCCGATTAAAGGAAACGACTGCTCATTGAGAAACCAATCCGAAATCCGAAATCCGAAATCCGAAATCATTTGCCCTTCCTCACTTCTTTTCCAAGCGAAGAAATGCCGCCCTCACCGAGCGGCATTTCTTTTTCTGGCGCAATCGTTTTGAGTTCAAACTTCAGTTTGCGCAATCGTTTTGAGTTCAAACTTCAGTTTGCGCCGCCCGCGAAGCGCGGCGGCCGCGTCGCGCGAGTGAGAAATTTCGGTGCGAATCAGAGTTTTCGCGGCGCTCCGCGCGCGAAAAGGCACGCTGAAGCGTGAACTCAAAACGTGAACTCAAAACGTGAACTCAAAACGTGAACTCAAAACGTGAACTCAAAACGTGAGCTCAACCGGCGCGGACGATCATTTCGGCGGTCATTTTGCCGGACAGCAGAACGAGCGGGATGCCGCCGCCGGGATGGGCCGCGCCGCCCGCGAAATAGAGGTTTTCGGTGTCGCGCGATTTGTTCGGGACGCGCAGGAAGGCCGAGAAAACGCCGTTCGACGAGACGCCGTAGATCGAGCCGCGGTTGGCGCCGTAGATTTCCTCGAAATCGGCCGGCGTGATGACCTTCTCGAACTCGATCGACTCGCGAAGCCCTTCGAAACCGTAAGTTTCGAGCTTGTCGACGATCAGCTCGCGGTAGCGCGGCGCTTCCTCGCGCCAGTCGACGCCCGCGTTCGTAGACGGCGCGTTGACGAGCACGAAAAGATTTTCGCGGCCCTCGGGCGCCTGCGTCGGGTCGGTGCGCGACGTCGCGCAGACGTAGACGGTCGGGTCGGCGGCCGGCGTTTTCCGTTCGAAAATCGCGTCGAACTCGGCGCGGTAATCGTCGGAAAAGAAGATGTTGTGATGCGCGAGCTGCGGGTAGCGGCGGCGCGTGCCGAGCAGCAGGACGAAGCCGCTGCACGAGGGCTCGCGGTTCAGATACCGGCGCGAACCGAGCAGCGTGCGGTGCGTCTCGATCGCGTCGGCGTTCGCGACGACGAGATCCGCGCCGACCGTTTCGCCGCTCGCGCGGACGCCGACCGCGCGGCCGCCCTCGACGACGATCTTTTCGATTTCGGTTTCGGTGAAAAACCGGACTCCGAGCTCGCGCGCCAACCGTTCGAGCGCCCGCGGGATCTCGTACATTCCGCCGCGCGCGTACCACGCGCCGAGGCCGAATTCGACGTAGGAAATCAGTGCAAACGTCGCCGGCGTCCGGTACGGCGACGAGCCGTTGTAGGTCGCGAAACGGTTGAAAAGCTGGCGCAGCTTCGGCGACCGGAAATAACCGGCGTGATGCTTGTCGAGCGTTTTGAGCGTCGAGATCTTCAGCAGATCGGAAAAATTGGCGGGCGTCAGGAGCTTCGGCAGATCGTTCAGACTGCCGGCGAGAAACGTCCGCTCGGCGATCTCGTATTTGCGCCGCGCGTCTTCGAGATAGCGGCGAAAGCCGTCGACGTCGAGCGGCTCGATCGCGGCGATGCCGTTCTCGGTCTTGGCGAGGTCCGACGAAGCGTCGAAGCGCGCGCCGTCCGTCCAGAAATAGCGGCAGACCGTTTCGAGCGGGACGAGGTCGAGATAATCCTCGACGCGGCGGCCGCAGTATTCGAAAAGCTCGTCGAGCACGTGCCGCATCGTCAGCAGACTCGCGCCGGTGTCGAACCGGTAGCCGGCGGCCTCGACGAGATTGACCTTGCCGCCGACCCGCGCCGTCTTCTCGAAAACGCTCACCGCAAAACCCGCCTTCGCCAGCCGGCAGGCCGTCGCCAGACCGCCGAGACCGGCGCCGATGATGATGACTTGCTTCATTGATTATTTCAACGCGAAGGCGCAGAGGCGCGGAGGCGCAAAGATTTTTTCGGTTTAACGACGGGCCGGAGCGTCTGAATTTTAAAGCCGAAACTCAGACCGCCGCCACAATCGTTCAAACCGATCTTTGCGTTTTTGCGTCTTTGCGCCTTCGCGTTAAATTTCTTCTCTCGCGCCGGCGGCTTCAAAGCTTGTCGACGAACTTGCGGATCCTCTCGAGCGCGATCTCGATCTGCCCGTAGGATTTGCAGTAGGCGACGCGGACGTGGTTTTCGCCGCCCGCACCGAAGGCCGAGCCCGGCACGACGGCGACTTTTTCCTCCATGATCAGCCGTTCGGCGAAGGTCTCGTCGTCGAGGCCGGTTTTGGCGATCGACGGAAAGGCGTAAAACGCCCCGCGCGGCTCGAAGCATTTGAGGCCCATCTCGTTGAGCGACGAGACGACGAGCTGCCGGCGCTTGTTGTATTCGTCGTGCATCGCCTCGACAAACGGCTCGCCGACTTCGAGCGCGTTGAGCGCGACGTACTGCGAGATCGTCGGCGCGCTCATCACGTCGTACTGGTGAATCTTGCCGAACGCTTCGAGCAGCTCGCCGTCGGCGCAGACATAGCCGACGCGCCAGCCGGTCATCGCGTAGTCCTTCGAAAAGCCGCCGAGCAGGATCGTCCGGTATTTCATTCCCGGCAGCGCCGCGAAACAGACGTGCTCGACGCCGTACACCAATCGGTCGTAGATCTCGTCCGAGAGCACGAGCAGATCGTGTTTTTCGGCGAGAGCCGCGATTTTCAGGGCGTTTTCGCGCGAGAGCACGGCGCCGGTCGGGTTGTTCGGATAGCCGATGAAGATCGCCTTCGTGCGCGGCGTGATCAGCGGCTCGATCTCCTCGGCCGTGATCTGGAAATCGTTTTCCTCCTTGCAGGTGACGGTCACCGGAACGCCGTCGGCGAAGAGGATTTCCGGCTCGTAGGCGACGAAGCACGGCGTCGGGACGATGATCTCGTCGCCCGGATTGCAGATCGCGCCCATCACGCAGCGCATCGCTTCGCTGACGCCGACGGTGATCATAATCTCGCCGTCGGGTTTATAGGAAACGCCGTAGCGCTCGTCGAGATGCCGCGCGAGCCGCTCGCGCAGCTCCATCAGGCCGGAATTGGCCGTGTAATTGGTGACGCCGCGCAGGACGGAGTCGAAGCCGGCCTGAAAAAGCGGCTCCGGCGTCGTGAAATCCGGTTCGCCGATGCCGAGCGAAATGACCTCGGGCATCTTCGCGGCGATCCCGAAAAAGCGGCGGATGCCCGAAGGCTTGACCTTATGGATGCGATCGGCGATAAAACGATTGCGGGTCGATAAAACTGGTATCATAAATGTTTTGCGTAACTATTATCGGGGCTTCCATTAAAAGAGTTTTTGATGGAAGAAGTAAGTAAAAATTGTTACACAAAACAAGCCGGAAAGCCAAAACCGGAGGCCTTTTTTTCACGATACTGCACAGTTTGTCAGAATACTGCACAGATCGGTTTGGGAAGTTCGGGAAGTTTTGGAAGAAAACGTACAACAGTCTGACAGACTGTTGACAGGCGAAAGCCTGTAAAAACGCTTCTCACCGGTTACGCTTCTCACCGGTGAAGCGTTCGACACCGCTGGCGCGNNCCGGCTGACAGCCCGCCGTACAAATCGTACAACAGTCTGACAGACTGTTGACAGGCGCCAGCCTGTCAAAAAGATTCGCCCCCGCGCGGTGCCGCGACAAACCAACAGTTTGTCGTACATAAAAGGAAAGCTCGGGAAGCAGGCCTCCTACTTCCCGAACTTCCCGAACTTCCCGAACTTCCCGAACTTTTTATCCGCGGGCGTCTTTGACGATCTGCGCGAACTGGCGGGCGCGTTCGGTGACGATCTCGGGCTGGCCGGCGCGGATCGCTTTGAGATCGACGAGATCGGCGCCGATCCCGAGCGCGCTCGATCCGGCCTTGATGAAATCGGCCGCCGTGTTGAGATTGACGCCGCCCGTCGGGATCAGCTCGATCTGCGGCAGCGGCGCTTTCAAACCCTTGATGTAGCTCGCGCCGCCCATCGCCGAGCACGGAAAGACCTTGACGAAATCGGCGCCGGCCTGCCACGCCGTGACGACCTCGGTCGGCGTCAGCGCGCCCGGCGAAACCGGGACCGAATAGCGCTGGCAGAGCTCGATCGTTTTGAGATTCAGCGCCGGGCTGACGACGAACGTCGCGCCCGCCAAAATACAGGCCCGCGCCGTTTCCGGGTCGAGCACCGTCCCGGCGCCGACGACGACGTCCGCGCCGAAACGATCGGCGACCCGCTCGATGACTTTGACCGCGCCCGGCACGGTCATCGTGATCTCCAGAATCGGCACGCCGCCCTCTTTGATCGCTTCGACGGCCTGCATCGCTTCCTCGGGCGAATTGGCCCGGACGACCGGCACGACGCCGACTTCCACAATTTTATGTATGACTTCAGATTTCTTCATATTGATTTCAAATTTAAGATTTTGCCCGCGAAATATCGGCGGTCAAATCGATCGGAAAAAGCCGCGAAAGCATTACGATCGCTTTTTTTTGTCCGCCAAAAACACTAAAAACACTAAATTATTTCGTGATTTTAGTGTTTTTGGCGGACAGTTAAAAACCGTTCGACGGTTCAACGATCATCAATCCAACGATCGCTTACCGCGCGACGCGCGCGCCGCCGCCTTTCATCACGCGCTGGACGTCGGCCAGAGAGGCCATCGTCGTGTCGCCCGGCGTCGTCATCGCGAGCGCGCCGTGGGCCGCGCCGCAGTTGACCGCGACCTGCGGGCTCTCGCCGCTCAGGAAACCGTAGATCAGACCCGACGCGAACGAGTCGCCGCCGCCGACGCGGTCGAAGATCTCGAGATTTTCGCGCATCGGCGCCTGGTAGAGCGTGCCGCCGGTAAAGCAGACCGCGCCCCAGTCGTTGACCGACGCCGTTTTGGCGTTGCGCAGGGTCGTCGCGGCGACCTCGAAGTTCGGGAATTCCGCGACCGCCCGGCGGATCATCTTCTCGAAGCTCGTCACGTCGAGTTTGGAATGATGCTCGTCCTGGCCTTCGACCTCGAAGCCGAGACAGGCCGTGAAATCCTCTTCGTTGCCGATCATCACGTCGACGAAGCGGGCGAGCTCGCGGTTGACTTCCTGCGCCTTACTTTGGCCGCCGATCGCCTTCCAGAGCGATTCGCGGTAGTTCAGGTCGTAGGAGATGATCGTCCCGTATTTTTTGGCGACCTCCATCGCCTCTTTGGCGACTTCGGGCGTCGTCTCCGAGAGCGCGCAGAAGATGCCGCCGGTGTGAAACCAGCGCGCGCCTTCCGCGCCGAAGATCTTTTCCCAGTCGATGTCGCCGCGTTTCAATTGCGAGACGGCCGTGTGGCCGCGGTCCGAGCAGCCCAAAGCGGCGCGCACGCCGAAGCCGCGCTCGGTAAAGTTCATCCCGTTGCGCACCGTCCGGCCGACGCCGTCGTATTTCGTCCATTTGACGTGCGACTGATCGACGCCGCCCTGATAGATCAGGTCCTGCACGAGCTTGCCGATCGGATTGTCGGCGAGCGCCGTGACGATCGCCGCGCGCTGGCCGAAACAGCGTTTGAGGCCGCGCGCGACGTTGTATTCGCCGCCGCCTTCCCAAACCTCGAACGAGCGGGTCGTATGAATCCGTTTATCGCCCGGATCGAGCCGGAGCATCACTTCACCGAGACTGACGATGTCCCACCGACATTCTTCTTTCGATTTTATCTTCAGCATAATTTTGTAATTTTTAATTTCTAATTTTTAATTTTTAATTTGCCTACCGCGCCATCCAGCCGCCGTCGACGACGAGGATATGGCCCTGCAGATAATCGCTCGCCGCCGAGCTCAAAAAGACGACCGCGCCGGCGAGATCGTCGGGCGTGCCCCAGCGGCCGGCCGGAATCCGTTCGAGGATCTGCCGGTTGCGCGTCTCGTCGGCGCGCAGCGCGGCCGTGTTGGCGGTCGCCATATAACCCGGCGCGATCGCGTTGACGTTGACGTTGTATTTCGCCCATTCGTTGGCGAACGCTTTGGTCAGACCGGCGACGCCGGATTTCGAGGCCGTGTAGGCCGGAACCGTGATGCCGCCCTGAAACGAGAGGAGCGACGCGATGTTGACGATCTTGCCGCCGCCCTGTTCGACCATCCGGCGGCCGACCGCCTGCGAGAGCCGGAAAATGCTCGAAAGGTTGACTTCGATCACCGTCGACCAGTCCTCCTCGGAGAAATCGACCGCCGGCGCGCGCCGGATCATCCCGGCGTTGTTGACCAGAATGTCGATCCCGCCGAATTTTTCGAAGACCTCGTCGGCGATCCGCCGCGGCGCGTCCCGGTCCGACATATCGCCGGCGACCGACATCGTTTGGCGGCCGAGACTCTCGATCCGCGCGCAGGTTTCGGCCGCCTCGCCGTCGAACATACAATGCGCGGCGACGTCCGCGCCGGCCTCCGCGAGCGCGAGCGCCATCGCCTGCCCGAGCCCCACCGAAGCGCCCGTCACGAGCGCCTTCTTTCCATCAAGTTTGAATTTATCAAGTAACATAATTTTATTTCGGATTTCGGATTTCGGATTTCGGATTGGTCTCAGGTGGAATTTTTTCTTTGCACCTTAAACAAATCCGACATCCGACATTCGATATCCGACATCTGACATCCCAAATCCGAAATCCGAAATCCGAAATCAAACGGCTTTGACGCTCACTCTGACGCTGCTGAAGGCGGCGTTGCCGGTCAGCTCGTCGAGCGTTTCCGGGTCGGTCAGATCGTTGACCGAGACGCCGGCGCGGCGCGCGGCGGTCGCGAGCCGGACGCCGGCGCGGGCGTGACCGTAGCCGTGCGGGATCGAGACGACGCCCGGCGCGATCCGGTCGGTGATCTCGGCCGGCAGCTCGATCGCGCCCGTCCGCGACGCGACGCGGACCAGTTGTTTGTCCCGCAGATTCAATTTTTCGGCGTCCGTCGTGCTGACGAGCACCGTGCAGCGATTTTTCCCCTTCATCAAAACTTCCGCGTTGTGAAGCCACGAATTGCAGTCGCGCAGATGCCGGCGGCCGATCAGCGCGAACGGAAATTCGTCCGCCGGCGCGGTCGTCTTTTTGAGTTCGGCGGCGAGCCGGCCGAGATCGCCCACGATGATTTCCGGCGCGAGCGCGATCCGTTTATCAGCGGTAAAAAGCCGCTCCGGCAGCGACGGTTCGAGCGCGCCGAGATCGAGGCCGTGCGGCGCGGCCCGGACCTTGTCGAGCGAAAGCCCGTATTTGCCGAATTTGAGACCGAAATCGAGGCGTGCTTCGGGCGCGACCGGCCCCATTTCTTCTTTTCCCGTCAGCCGCCGCGCGAGCGTCTGCAGAATCTCCCAGTCATACCTCGCGCCGTCCGCCGCCGGGAACAGCGCGGGCGAATATTTGGCCGTGTTGCGGATCGCGAGCAGGTTGAAGATGACGTCGTAATGCGAAACCTCGAGGCCGGTCGCGGGCGGCAGGATGATGTCGGCGTGGCGCGTCGTCTCGTTGACGTAGATATCGATCGCGACCATAAATTCGAGCTTTTCGAGCGCCCGTTCGAGCCGCGCGCCGCCGGGCGTCGAGAGCACCGGATTGCCGCAGCTCGTGACGAGCGCGCGGACCTGCCCGGCGCCTTCGGTCAAAATCTCGTCGGCGAGCGCGGCAACGGGGAGCTCGCCCATAAATTCCGGCAGCCCGCGCACGCGCGAGCGCCAGCGGTCGTAAATCGCGCCGCCTTTCGTCGCGGCCAGAATGTCGTAGGCCGGCGTCGTGAACATCGCGCCGCCGGCGCGGTCGAGATTGCCCGTCAGGACGTTGATCGCGTTGACGAGCCATTGACAGAGCCCGCCGAATTTCTGGGTCGAAAGCCCCATCCGGCCGTAGCAGACGGCCCGTTCGGCGCGCCCGAATTCGACCGCGATCCGCCGGATCACGGCCGCCGGGACGCCGGTCAGCGGTTCCGCCGCTGCGGGCGTGTAGGCTTTCGAAATTTCGCGCAAAATTTCGACGCCGTCGGTGAAACCGGCGAGGCGGTCCAAATCGACGAGATTTTCGGCAAAGAGCGTGTGGACGACGGCAAGCAGAAAGAACGCGTCCGACGACGGGTCGATGAAATGATGTTCCGTGGCGGCGCGCGCCGTTTCCGTCCGGCGCGGGTCGAGCAGGACGATCCGGCCGCCGCGCCGCTTGATCGCCTCCAGACGGTTCACGATGTCGGGCGCGGTCATCAGGCTGCCGTTCGAAGCGAGCGGGTTCGCGCCGAGGATCAGAAAAAAATTTGTCCGGTCGATGTCCGGCACCGGAATCAGCAGCGGGTGGCCGAACATCGCCCACGCCGCGAAATGATGCGGGAGCTGATCGACCGAGGTCGCCGAAAAATTGTTCGGCGTCTGCAGCGCCTTCAGGAGCTCGCCGCTCGACAAAAGCGTCCCGAAATTATGGACCGACGGGTTGCCCTGATAGACCGCGACCGCGCCGCGCCCGTCGCGCGCCTGAATCTCGCGGAGCCGCGCGACCGTCTCGTCGAAGGCCTCGTCCCACGAGATCTCGCGCCATCCGTCGCCGGTTCTTCTGAGCGGCCGCCGGAGCCGGTTTTCGTCCTCGTAAATTTCCTTGAGCGCCAACGCTTTCGGACAGATATGGCCGCGCGAAAAAGGATCGCGCCGGTCGCCCCTGATCGACCGGACGCGCCCGTTCTCGTGCGTTATTTCGAGCCCGCAGATCGCCTCGCACAGATTGCAGCTCCGATAATGAAATTCAGCCATAGCTTTTAAAGTTTTGGAAGTTTGGGAAGTTTGGGAAGTAAGTTGTCCTTTCCCCGAACTTCTCTTGAATGTCCGACGGACCGTTAGCTCGGTCGCGACGCGGCGCGGGTATGAAGCGTTGCTACAGGCTGTCGCCTGTCAACAGGCTAACAGCCTGTTGTACGTTTCCTTCCCGAACTTCCTAAACTTCCCAAACTCATTTCCGCGATGCTTCGAGGCCCGAGCCGCCGGCGGCGTATTCGGGCTGGACGTTGACGACGCCGAACTGGCGGTCTTCGACCTCGGTGTTGGCCGCCATCATCCAGAGAAAATTGATCGAGCTGCCGGGCGCGGCGACGTTCGGGTGAAAGCCCTTCGGCATCACGACGACGTCGCCCTCGCGGACGACCTCGATCAGCTCCGGATCGCGCGGGTTCGTGTAAACCATCTGGATTCCCCACTGCGGCGCGGGCATATCGATGTAGAGATACGCCTCTTCGAGCATCTCGGCGTGCTCGTGCGGCGGGAACGAGGTCCAGTTGCCGTCGGACGAGAACGTGACGCCCGCCATAATCCGGCCGGCGGTGATGTTTTTGCCCAGCAGAATATTGAGATCGCGCTCGGTCGGCGGTTTGCCGGCGATAAAATGGAGCGCCGGGTCCCGGCGAATCTCCTCGAACGAGACGAACTGCAGCGGGTAGCGGTTTTCGACCGCCGCCGAGATCTCGGCGAGATCGCAGCCCGCCGCGCCCGGCGTGATCTCGACGCTGGAATCGCGCGGCACGTAGAGCGCGTCGTAGCGTGCGAGCGAAAAATTCTCTCCGCCGGCGGAAATCGCCGCCGCGCCGTTCAGACAGATAAAGCCCGTTTCGTGCGTGCCGGTCTCGAACACGAACGGCGCATCGCCGGCGGCGAGCCGCACGCGCCCGTAATGAAGATGCCGCGTCGCCGTATTTTTCGGCGTCACGCTGATATTTCGCCCCTTTTCCAGATGCGTCCCGCGAACGACACAGGTCTCGCGGCTGATATTTTCCAATGCTGCCTGTTCTTTCATAATCTTTCTTAAAGTGAAAAAGTTTCTTAAAGTGAAAAAGTGGAAAAGTGGAAAAGTGGAAAAGTGGAAAAGTTTGCGCCCGAATGATGAAACTCAGCTTTTTCACTTTTTCACTTTTTCACTTTTTCACTTTACTTTTTCACTTTTTCACTTTTTCACTTTTTCACTTTTTCACTTTTTCACTTTTTCACTTTTCAACTTTTTCACTTTTCAACTTTAAATGTTCAGCCCATGCGTCAGATATTCCTCGACGGCGACTTCGAGCGCGCCGCCGATCGCCGCGCCCTGCGGTTCGCCGGCCTCGACCGACCAGCCCTCGGTTTTGCCGATGATGCTCCGCTCGATCGCTTCGCGGACCGGCTTTTCGATAAAGCGCCAGCCGTAAACCAGCCGGCCGCTGATGATGACGCGCGGGATGCCGACGCCCATAATCACGTTGGCGATCCCGATCCCGAGAAAATCGCCGATCTTCTCCAAAGTCCGCTGCGCGCGGATCTCGCCGTTTTCGGCCTTCGAAACGATCTCGACGAACCGCGGCAGGCTCTCGGTCGGGCGCAGCGGCCGGTCGCCCAAGTAAAGCGTCGCGGCCGACGCCGCCGACGCATAGCGCTCCCAGCAGCCGCGATTTCCGCAGACGCACGACTTGCCGCCCGCGACGATCGTCATATGCCCGAATTCGCCGGCGATGCCGCGGCCCATTCCCGAGCCGCGATAGACCTCGCTGCCGATGACGAGCCCGACGCCGATGCCGGTGCCCGAACGGACGAGCACGAAGTTCGTCATCAGGCCGTCGCTCGATTCGCGGATTTTCAGACGCGCCTCGTACATCGCGGCGGCGGTCGCGTCGTTTTCGACGACGACCCGGACGTTTTCGTTCGGCCGGAGCGCCGCTGCGACGTCGACGTCGCGCCAGTCGAGATTCGGCGCGTAGATCAGACGGCGCCGCGCGACGTCCGACAGGCCCGGCACGCTGACGCCGATCACGCGGCAGATTTTGCCGGGATTGTCCTCGATCAGCTCGTCGATCCGGCGGCGCGCCATTTCGAGCGCCGCCGCGGGATCGGCGGGCGTCGTGAAATCGTCCGATTCGGAAATCTCGCCCTTGAGCGTCGTCATCCCGACCTGCGACGTCCGGACGCCGAGATTGACGCCGATGAAATAATCGTTGTCGTCGACGAACGAGAGGACGCGCGGCTTGCGGCCCTGACCCGAGACTTCGAGCGTTTCCTCGCGCAGAATTCCCGCGCCGATCAGCGGCTTGACGTTCTCGGTCACCGTGCTCTTGTCGATTTCCAGCCGCTGCGCGATTTCCGTGCGCGTGATCGGCTGGGCCGCGCGGATCAGGCGCAGCAGCAGACTTCCCTTTTTGGCAATGTTCGGCACTCCGGCCGTGGTATTAATCAAATCGTTCTGAAAAACGGTCGTTTCATTCATAAAATCGAGTCAACGCTCAATTTTACAACGAAACCGTTTGTTCTGCCCAAAATTGAAACTCACGATGTTTGTTGATCTCGGCCTTCGCCGGCAGCTCGCCGCTCGCGACGCGCCGCAGATGCTCGAAAAGCCGCGTCCCGACCTGCGGGATGCTTTCGGTGCCCTCGATGATGTTGCCGGCCGAGACGTCGAGATCGCGGTTCATCCGCTCGAAAACGGCGTTGTTAGAGGCGAGCTTGATGACCGGCGCGATCGCGTTGCCGATCGTCGTCCCGCGGCCGGTCGTAAAGATCACGGCCGTCGCGCCGGCGGCGACGAGCCCGGGCGTCGATTCCTGATCGTAGCCCGGCCCCTGCATCAGATTCAAGCCCCGGACGCGCGGGCGTTCGGCATACTCGACGCAGTCCTCGACGCGCGTCGTCCCGGCCTTGGCGATCGCGCCCAAGGATTTGATCGTGATGTTCAGCAGCCCGCCCGCGATGTTGCCGGCGCTCGGGTTGTTGTTGAGCACCGCGCCGAACCGCGACGCGTAATCCTTGTACCAGTCGATCATCGCGTAGATCTTCCGGCCGGTCGCGTAGTCCTTCGCGCGGTTCGCCAGAATATGCTCCGCGCCGCAGAATTCCGGCACTTCGGTGATCAGCACGGTGCCGCCCGAGCGGATCAGCAGGTCCGACGCGTAGCCGAGCGCCGGATTCGCCGAGATGCCCGAAAAACCGTCCGAGCCGCCGCATTTGACGCCGAGGACGAGCTCGCTCAGCGGAAACTCCTCGCGCGTCGCGCGGTTGACCTCGGGCAGCATCTCCGCGACGTATTTCAGGCCGAGCTCGATCGCCGCCTCGGTTCCGCCCGTTTCCTGGATGCCGATCTTGTAAAACGGCTTGTCGATCGGCTTGTCGCGTTTGGTCAGATATTTTTCGACGTAGGCGAGATTCGTTTTCTCGCAGCCGAGATCGATCAGGACGACGCCGCCGACGTTCGGGTGATCGGCGTAGTTCGAGAGCGTCCGCATCATCACGTCGAGCGTCGAGCCGTCCTGGCAGCCGCAGCCCTTGTTGTGCGGGATCGCGACGACGCCGTCGACGTTCGGAAAGCGCTCGCGCTTGTAATGGAGAAATTCCGCCATCATCGAGATCTGCGACGCCTCGTGGCTCGCGCACATCGAGGTCGGCACGATCAGCACGAAGTTGCGCGTGCCGACGCGGCCGTCGGGCCGGCGAAAGCCGAGAAACGTGCCCGTCTCGTCCTTCGGAAAATAATCCGGCGGCGCGGTGTGCAGGTCCTCCGGCAGATCGCGGACGACCGGCACGTCGTTCGACATATTGTCGTGCGTCACCCATTCGCCCCTGTCGATGCCGAGGCTCGTGCCGATCGGCTGCCCGTACTGACGGACGAATTCGCCGGCCGGGATGTCGCGGGTCGCGAAGCGGTGGCCGGGCGGGACGGACTGTTTCAGAACGACCGTTCCGCGGCCGGGCAGCGCGAGCGCGAGATTTTCCGACGTTTCGTTCTTGACGACGGCGACGTTGTCGGCGTCGTTGACGATGATCGCGTAATCGCTGATCGGGACGGCCGGTTGTGTGTAAGTGTCTAACATAGTTCGATTTCGGATTTCGGATTGCGGATTTCGGATTGTCGGCCGAATAACCGGATCCTTACCGTTTCAGGACAGCAGATCGGGCAGGACGAACGATTTGACGTCGTCGTGCAGCCGGATCCAGAGTCCGGGATTTTCGTCGCACTGGGCGGCGAGTTCGGCTTCGCCGGCCGCCAGTTCGGTTTCGAGAAAGCGTTTGAAGCTCGGGATCTTGCCCGGCGCGGTCGCGGCGTCGACGATCGACTGGACGATCTTTTTCGCGCCGAGGATCGCCGCCGGCCCGAGCGTCAGAATGCTCGTCGCGCGGCGGCATTCGGCTTCGTCCGCGGGCGAAACGCGGCTGCCGCCGACCTTGAATTTGTTGATGTGATGTTCGAGAATGCTCGCCGAGATCGGGATCACGCCGGCGACGTCGCCGGCCCGCGCGCCCGAATTCGGCTTGATGTAGCAGAGATGCGACGCGGCTTCCGCCTCGGGGCCGAAACCGAGAAAAAAGATGTCGATGCCGCCCAAAGCGGCGAGCCGGTCGAGATACGCGCCGAGCTCCGCTTCGACGTCGCCGCTTTCCGTGTTCATCGGCGTAAAGCTCTTGATCTTGGCGAAAAAAGCGTCGCCGAGCAGCCGTTCGAAATCGCGGACGAAGCTCAGGCCGTTGTCCATCCGCATCGGCGCGAGCGCGTCCTGCGTAAAGACGTGGAGTCGGCCGAGCAGCTCGTCGAGCTCCGTCCCCAAAGCCTTTTCCGCGATCAGCTTATACATCGCCTGCGCGCCGCGGCCGCCGAGCAGGACGATCACGATGTCGCCCGTCTTTTTCTCCGAATAACCGATTAACTCGGCCAGCATTGCCCGGCCGACCGCTTCTTCGTCGGGCAAAACCTTGTATTCGAAAGGCTTCGCCGCCGCCGGCACGGGCACGCGCGCGGCCGGATCGCCGAGCCAGACGTTGTTTCCGGCAAGGCGGCGGCCGATGTTTTTTTCTGCTGTTTTCTGAACCGACATTTTTATAAAGATATATTTTAATTGGTTTAACCAATTATATGCAAGTTTTATTTTTTATTTTTTCGCCCCGAAAGCCGAAAATCGTGTTAATAATATACAAAATATAAGCCGAAAAGTAAATTACCGGCGCTTGACAAATATCCCGACGGTGTTACACACTACTAACAAATTTACCAAATGGTAATACCTTTTAATTATCTTTTCATAATATTTTAATTTAGTTATGAGCTTTGCCAAATTAGATTTAACCGGCCGCACGGCCGTCGTCGTCGGCGGCACCTCGGGCATCGGGCGGGCGATCGCGCACGGGCTCGCCGAGGCCGGCGCGGATGTCGTCTGCACGTCGCGGCGCGCCGAACAGGTCGAAACGGCGGCGCGCGAGATCGAGGAGCGCGGCCGCCGCACGCTGCGCGTCGCGTCCGACGTCGGCGACAAGAATTCGCTCCAAAACCTGCTCGACGAATGCCTCCGGGAATTCGGCCGCGTCGACATTCTGGTCAATTCCGCCGGCCGCACGAAACGCGCGCCGACGGTCGATTTTCCCGAGGAAGACTGGGACGCGATCATCGAGACGAATCTGACCGGCACCTTGCGCGCCTGTCAGGTCTTCGGCCGGCAGATGCTCGAACAGGGTTACGGCCGGATCATCAACATCGCGTCGCTCTCGACCTTCGTCGCGCTCTACGAAGTCGCCGCCTACGCGGCCTCGAAGGCGGCGGTCGCGAGCCTCACGAAATCGCTCGCGATCGAATGGGCGCGGCGCGGCGTCAACGTCAACGCGATCGCGCCGGGCGTTTTCAAGACCGATCTCAACCGGCAGCTGCTCGAAGAATCCGAGCGCGGCCGCGAGTTTCAGGTGCGGACGCCGATGGGCCGTTTCGGGCAGGTCGAAGAGCTCGCCGGCGCGGCCGTTTTTCTCGCTTCGGACGCGGCCAGCTTCGTGACCGGCGAGGTGCTGGTGGTCGACGGCGGCTTTCTCGCCTCGGGCGTCAACCAGTAAGTCTTTTTAACGCGAAGCCGCAAGGGCGCAAAGACGCGAAGTTTTTTTTCATAGTTTTTCTCAAAACCCTTTGCGCTTTTGCGCCTTTGCGGCTTCGCGTTAAATCATTATTTTTTCCGGTGACCGGCGAAATCGAGATCAAAACCGAACGTTTGCGGGCGATGCTCGCGGCCGAACGACTGGGCGGCGTGCTTTTGAACGCGCAGCATAATTTCGCGTGGGCGACCGGCGGCCGCTCGAACCGCGTCAACGCGAGCATCGAAAATGGCGCCTGCGCGCTGCTTTACCGCGCCGACGGCCGGAAATTCGTGCTCGCGAGCAATATCGAGCTGCCGCGCATTCTCGCCGAAGAGATTTCGGCCGCCGATTTCGAGCCGGTCGAATTCGCGTGGCAGGACGAAAAGGCGGCCGGCGATTTCGTCATCGAGCGGGCGAAAGCGCTGTTAACCGACGACGGGCCGCTCGCGACCGATCTGCTGCTCGACCCGCGCGTGCGTTCGGTCGAAAACCTGATCGCGCGCTGCCGTTACGAATTGACGGACGCCGAGATCGAGCGCTATCGAAGCCTCGGCCGCGACGCCGGCGCGGCGCTCGGCGAGATTTTCACGGAAATCGCGCCCGGCGAAACCGAAATCGAGATCGCGCGTAAAACAAAGGACGCGCTCGCCCGACGCGGGATCGACTCGATCGTCACGCTCGCCGGCGCCGACGACCGGATCGCAAAATTCCGGCATCCGGTGCCGACCGAAAATATCTGGCGCAAAACGCTTTTGATCGCCGTCTGCGCGCGGCGCGCGGGCCTCGTCGCGAGCCTTTCGCGGATCGTCTGCGCGGGCGCCGTGCCGGACGACCTGAAAACCAAAACCGGGGCGGTCGCCCGCGTTTTCGCGGCGTTTCTGGCGGCGACGCGGCCCGGCGCGACCGGCGCGGAGATCTACGCGAAAGCCGCCGCCGCGTATCGCGAAAACGGCTTCGGCGACGAGCTCGACCGCCATCATCAGGGCGGCGCGGCCGGCTATAAATCGCGCGACTGGACGGCGCACCCGAAATCCGGCGAGATCGTCCGGCCGAATCAGGCCTTCGCGTGGAACCCGTCGATCACCGGCACGAAGGCCGAGGAAACCGTACTTCTGAACGCCGGCGGCAAAATCGAAGTCATCACCGCAACTCCGGATTTTCCGCGCATTCCGGTCGAGATCGACGGCCGAAGCTTTTTTGCTCCCGCTGTTTTAAGTCTTTAACTAGAAATTATATTTACCGATGCGAGGTTAAAAGCAATGAAAGAGACAAGCGATATTTACGAAGAAACGGAACGTCCGAAATCCCAAACGGATATTTCTCCGCCCGAGGAAGCCGGCGCAAGCGCGACCGCGGCCGCCATTTCCGCGGCGGAAGAACCGCCGGCCCGGGTCGGCAATTATCGCTGGATGATCTGCACGCTGCTTTTTTTCGCGGCCACCGTCAACTATGTCGACCGGCAGGTGATCGGGATTCTGAAACCGACCCTCGCGGCGGAATTCAACTGGTCGGAATCGGAATACAGCTGGATCATTTTTTCGTTTCAGGCGGCTTACGCCATCGGCCTGCTGTTCGTCGGAAATCTGATGGACAGATTCGGAACGAAAAAAGGTTTTTCGTTCTCGATCACGTTATGGAGCGTGGCCGCGCTGCTGCACGCCTGGGCCGTCCCGATCGGCGTCGTCGGGCTTTCGGTCGTCGCGTCGGTCGCCGCGCTGTTCGGTTATAAAGCGGCGGCGATCACGTTTTCGGCTTCGATCATCGGTTTTATGATCGTCCGGTTTCTGCTCGGCCTCGGCGAAGCGGGAAACTTCCCGGCTTCGATCAAGACCGTCGCCGAATGGTTTCCGAAAAAGGAACGCGCGCTGGCGACCGGCGTTTTCAATGCCGGCACCAACGTCGGCGCGCTCGCCACGCCGCTCGTGGTGCCGATCATCGTCGCCGCCTACGGCTGGTACGAAGCCTTTATTCTGACCGGCGTGATCGGTTTCATCTGGCTGTTTTTCTGGCTCCTCATTTACCGCCGGCCCGAAGAGCATCCGCGCTTGAGCAAAGCCGAACTCGATTATATTCAGAGCGATCCGCCGGAAACGCCGGTCAAGATTTCGTGGGCGCGGCTGATTCCCTACCGGCAGACGTGGGCCTTCGCGCTCGGAAAATTTCTGACCGATCCGATCTGGTGGGTTTATCTGTTCTGGCTGCCCGACTTTCTCTTCAAAAAACACAATCTCGATCTCAAGAACTTCGGTCTGCCGCTGGCCGTGATCTATATCATCGCCGATATCGGCAGCATCGGCGGCGGCTATATTTCGTCGACGTTGATCAAACGCGGCTGGTCGATCAATAAATCCCGCAAGTTCGCGATGCTGATCTGCGCGCTGGCGGTCGTCCCGATCGTTTTCGCTTCGATCACGTCGAGTTTGTGGGCCGCGGTCATTCTGATCGGCATCGCGGCGGCGGCGCATCAGGGCTGGTCGGCGAACATCTTCACGACGGCCTCGGATATGTTCCCGAAACAGGCGGTCGGCTCGGTCGTCGGAATCGGCGGAATGGCCGGCGCGGTCGGCGGAATGATAATTTCGCCGATCGTCGGCTACATCCTCGACACGACCGGCAGCTACGTTCCGATCTTTATCATCGCGGCTTCGGCCTACCTCGTCGCGCTGCTCGTCATTCACCTGCTCGCGCCGCGCCTCGAACCGGCACGGATCGAGACCGAATAAAAAAACTCCGCGCCTCTACGTTGAAATCCAGTTTCGTTTTGAAATATTTCAACGCAAAGATGCGGAGACGCAAAGACGCGGAGAATTTTTTTTATCCGCATCAACTCGGACATCGAGCTTTTTTTTCGTTAACCGGTTTCGCCAAATCGCCGCCGCGATCGCGCAACCCGTCAACCGCCGAAAGCTCGGCCGTCTTTTCCGCGAACGGCGTAAACGCCGAACGGAATCACGGCACAGGCAGCGATCCAGAAAAAAGGAAACAGCCCCGCCGACTCGCCCGACGCCGTCAGCAGCTTAACGCCGCCCTGCACCGTAAAATGCAGGATTGACGGCGCCCAGATACTGTTTCCCCCCAGTTCGAAAAGCCGCGAGAGCGGAAGCGACATCGCCACCGCCAGCAATATCGAAGCCGCCGCCAGCGCCGCGGGCAGCGAATAAAAGAGGATCAGATGAACGAGAGCAAACGGAACGGCGGCCAGCAGGGCGGCTTTCCAATAATTATGACGCCGGCGCAGATGTCCGAACAGATAACCCCGGAAGAGCGTTTCTTCGGCGATCCCGGCTTGAAAAAACAGTCCCGGCACGATTCGCGACCAGGCCTCTTGAAGATCGAACGAAACATTCGTCGCCGCCGCGAAAAACGGGATCGCAAACAGCAGCAGCAAGGAAACGACGGCCGCCGCCAAAACTCCGCGTCCCGCCGGTCGTCCGAGTCCGATCGCCGCCGCCGCCGCTTTCCACGATAATCCGAAAAGAAGCCGTTCCGCCGAAACGGTCGCGACGACGACGATCAGCCCGATCGGAACCCCGAACTGTCCGCGGTCGCTGCCGAGCCACCCGGCGCTCAGGTGAAACAGCAAAAAGACCGCCGTAAAACCGGCAAACCATTCAAAAATACTCCCTTGTCTCATAGATATTCCCCCGACCAAATGAAATCCGCGATCAGTGAATTCGGCCACGGCCGAATTCACCGATTTTTTATTCCCGTCTCAAAATTCTTCATTCTGCCGACGGAAACCGTCTCCCGCTCACTGATGAGCGGGCGTCGTTCTTGATTTACGCTCTCCGCCCGCGGCCAGACATTCGTAGACCGTTTTCACGAGGCGCTGATAACGTCCGTATTCATACGGCCCTTCAATCCAGCGGTTCATCACAAAGCTGACGGCCATCCGTTCATCGAAATCGACATAGCCGAGCGAGCCGCCGTTGCCGCCCCAATAGGCGAGCCGGTGGCCGAGCGGATTGGCGAAAAGCGGCGATTCCAGACAGAAACCCATTCCCCAGCGAACGGGAACGCCGAGCAGCAGATCGAGGCCGGTGGACTGCTGTTCCAGAACCCGCAGCCGGCCGGCCGCGGACAATAGATTGACGCCGTTCACTTTTTCGGCCACCAGCGCCGAATGGATCGTCGCCACCGCACGGGCGTTCCCCTGCCCGTTGGCGGCCCCGATTTCGGCGCGGCGCCACGGGATGCTCGACGAAGTGACCGGATTCAGATTCGGATTATAGGCGATGCGGTCGAGCATCGGATTGCCGCTCAGGCCCTGTTCGGGAACCGCCTGTACGAACGGCGCGACCCGGTGATCGAGCTCCGGGCCCGCCCCGATGTGATAATCCGCGCCGAGCGGGGTCGCGATTTCGTCGGCAAAAAAGCGCCCGAGAGTTTTGCCCGTAATGCGCTGAATGACCCCGCTGACGAGATGGCCCTGCGTTACGCCGTGGTAGCCGCTGGCCGTTCCGGGCTCCCACCAGGGAGCCTGCTTCGCCAGCAGATCGGAGGATTTTTCGAGGTCGTAGACATCTTCCCAGGTGACGTCTTCGGTCCAGCCCGCCAAACCGGAAGTGTGTCCGAGCAGGTGGCGGACGAGGATTTTTTCCTTACCGTTCCGGGCAAATTCCGGCCAATATTCGGCCACCGGCGCGTTCAAATCCAGCGCCCCGCGATCCGCCAGCACCAGCGCGGCCATTCCGGTCATCGTTTTCGTTGTCGAATGCGTCGTGATAATCGTGTCGCGGTCCCATTTCCGGGTAAAAGTCCCGTCGAAATAACCGCCCCAGATATCGACGACCGGTTCGCCGTCGATAAAGACCGCGAACGAGGCCCCGATGTCGTCGCCGCAATCCAGACTGTAGTTAAACAATTCGCTCACGCGTGCAAATTTTTCATCAAATCTTCCATTAATTTCTGCCATAATATTCTCCTTCAAAACTCGTTTATTCGCGTGTCCCGCGGCGCTCTGCCGCAATCGATCCGCGCTTCTCTTAAGGGCAACGGCGGTGCCGGAATTCGGAAGACCCGCTTTTTTCGCGGAATTATTGAAATAATTGGAGAAGGGCGTGTTTGTGAGACGGCGAAGAAGAAGTTGAAAGACGAAACCGGTCACCAAATACGGTCAGCAAAAACCAAATATGGTCAGCAAACGAAACCGGAGCCCCGAAATTCGAGCTCACAACAGACCGAGTTTTTTCATACGGTGCCGCAGGGTGGAAACCGGGAGATCGAGGACATTCGCCGCTCCGCCCCGGCCGGCGATTTTACCGCCGGTTTTTTTCAGGACTTCGGCGATGTGATTTTTTTCGACCTCTTCGAGCGATGCCGAGACCGGCAGGCCGCTTTTCGAACGCGTCTGAAAATCGGGGTCGAGCTCGGAAAGAGGAAGGCGCAGCTCCTCGCCCTGCGTCAGGATGACGGCGCGCTCGATGAAGTTTTCAAGCTCGCGGACGTTGCCCGGAAAGCTGTAATCGCACAACGTATCGACGGCTTCGCGCGGGATCGTCTCGATGCGTTTATTCATTCGCCGCGCGTGTTTTTTCGTAAAATACCCGGCGAGCAGCGGAATGTCCTCGCGGCGTTCGCGAAGCGGCGGAATCGTCACCGGAAACACGTTCAGCCGGTAGTACAGATCGCCGCGGAATGTTTTTTCTTCGACCATCTCGCGCAGGTTGCGGTTGGTCGCGGCCACCAAACGGACGTCCGTCCGCATCGTCCGCGAGCTCCCGAGCCGCTCGAACTCGTTTTCCTGCAGCACTCTTAGAAGCTTCGGCTGAAGCTCGAGCGGAATGTCGCCGATCTCGTCGAGCAGTAAAGTGCCCTTATGCGCGAGTTCGAACCGCCCGACGCGCTGGCCGACGGCGCCCGTGAACGCTCCTTTTTCGTGACCGAACAGCTCCGATTCGAGCAGGCCGGTCGGAATCGCCGAACAATTCAGCTTGACCATCGTGCGCTCGCGCCGCGCGCTCAGGTTATGTATCGCCCGCGAAAATAATTCCTTGCCCGTGCCGGTCTCGCCGTAAAGCAAAACACAGGAATCGGTCGGCGCGACCGTTTCGATCTGTCCCAGAACGGACCTCAAAGCCGCGCTTTTGCCGACGATCTCGGCGAAGTTATATTCGCTTTGAATTTCTTCTTCGAGATAGAGTTTTTCGCTCGCCAACTGATTTTTCAGCCGCTCGATCTCGTTGAACTGAACGGCGGTTTCGATCGCGCCGGCGATCTGATTGGCGATCATCTGAATCGTTTCGCCGTCTTCCGGCGAGAGCGAATCCTCGAAACCGTTGGCAACCGCCAGCACGCCGATCGTCTCATTCCGCGAAACGAGCGGCACGCAGCAGTAAGACCGCACGCCGGCATCGAATGCCAGACGCATATGCGGCGACGGAAATTCCGCGAAATCAACGCGCCCGCGCCGGACGATCCGGCGCGTCCGGAAAGCGAGACCGTCCGGCGTGTCCTCGATCGGCAGCGTGAGCGCGCCCTTGAGAAAATCCGGCGGCGAATTTTCGAGCGCGAGGATTTTCAAGTTGTGCGCTTCCCGATCGTAAAGCGCCACCCCCGCAAACTCGAACGGAACGTGGCGGCGCAGGATCCCCGCGGCAACCTTCAGAACCTCGTCCAAATCGAACACCGCCGAAAGCGCGTTGCTCGCGTTGAGCAGCATCTCGAAACGCGCGTTCTGAGCCTTCGTCTGTTCGAATGCGAGAGTGTTTTCGACCGCGATCGCGATCTGTCCGACGGCCTGTTCGATCAGACGCACGTCTTGCTTCGTAAAATTATTTTTCTTAAAGCTAATCAGCGTCAAAACGCCGAGCGCCGTCCCGCGGGCGATCAGCGGGACGCAGCAGCCGGTCTGAACGCGCGCGCTTTGCGGCAGCTCGAGCATCACCGACGCGGTAAATTTTTCAAGATCGGCACGCTTAAAAACAATCGTTTGCCCCGTTTTGAACGCCGTGCCCGAAACCGTGTTTTCGACCGGCAGCAAATAGCCCCGGTCGCGCGTGTCGTCGCCGCCTTCCGAATGAAGCGCGTGCGCCCGCAGCCGATCCTCCGTCCGATCGTAAATAAACAAAACCGCGAAATCGTGATTGGTAATCCGTTTGAGACAGATCGAAACGGCCCTCAGGAGTGCGGGCAGATCGAGATTGGAGACGACCGCGTTGTTGATTTCGAGCAGCAGCTTCGCCCGGTCATTATCCGGCATTGCCGGCTGTCCGGTAATTTCTCCCCCCGTGTCTGTTTTCTTATGTAACACCGTTTTTTGCCTTACATCATACAAAAGAACGGGCGACAAGAGAAGTTGAAATTTTATTTCCCGGCGCTCCGCGCCTCTGCGTCTTGGCGTCTTAGCGTTAAAATCCGTTTCATTTTGGAATATTTCAACGCCAAGGCGCGGAGGCGCAGAGACGCGGAGAATTTTTTGGTTTGTTTTTAGTCCCCGCCGCGTTTTCACCGAAATTTCATCTAAAAGGTGTTCGCGGCCTTAAGCTATAAATTTAAACTGACTCTTAGCTCCAGGCGACAGCCTGGAGTCCGTTCGGCCTCAGTGAATTAAAGCCGGCCGGCGGGCTTCGGAATTTTTTTGGACACTGACTACAGGCTGGCGCCTGAAGCTATTCTCTGCCGCCGGCTTGGCCGGCTCAACTCGGAGAGCTTCGAGCGGACATTGTTTTTGGCTCGCCGTCCAAAGATCGAAGATCGAAGATCATTACTGTGAAAAGGATCGTAAGAGCCGGGAATAATTGGTTTAACAGGACGCGGACAAACGCGGATTAGGAGGATTTTCGCGGATAACTTTAAAATAAATCCGCGAAAATCCGCTTAATCTGTGTTCATCCGCGTCCTATTAAAAGTACCGAAATCCGGATTGCCAATCTTTTTTCACAGTAATGATCGAAGATCAAAGATCAAAGCTCGAAGATCGAGCTTCACGGTTAATTTTTCAGCATAAACTCCCGGAAATAATCCATTTCCCTTTTGCCGCCGACGACGAGCGGCGTGCGCTGGTGGATTTCGAGCGGCCGGACGTCGAGGATCGGCTGCGTGCCGTCGCTCGCCTGGCCGCCGGCCTGTTCGGCGATGAACGCGATCGGGTTGGCTTCGTAGAGCAGCCGCAGCCGGCCGTTCGGGTAATTCGGCGTTTCCGGGTAGATGAAGATGCCGCCGCGCAGGAGCGTGCGGTGAAAATCGGCGACCATCGAGCCGATAAAGCGCGACGAGTAGAATTTGCCCAATGCGCCTTTTTTGATGCCGTCGACGTATTCGACGTAGCGGCGCGGAAATTTGTCGTTGTAGGCCTCGTTGAACGAGTAATAATGGCCCTGCTCGGGCATCACGATGTTTTCGTGCGAGAGGACGTAGGAGCCGACCGACGGGTCGAGCGTGAAGCCGTGGACGCCGTTGCCGACGCTGTAGACGAGCACCGTCGACGAGCCGTAAAGCACGTAGCCGGCGGCGACCTGCCGGCGGCCGCCCTGCAGAATCCAGTCGAGCGGGTGATCGGAATCGGTTCTTTCCGGCCGGTGGAGGATCGAGAACGTCGTCCCGATCGTGACCGCGACGTCGATGTTCGACGAGCCGTCGAGCGGATCGAAGACGATCGCGTACTGCGCCTCGGGCGAATCCTTGTGGACGACGATCGGATGCTCGTTCTCTTCCGAGGCGATGACGCCGACGCTCTGCCGCAGGCTGAAGCATTTGATGAGCGTCTCGTTGGCGTAAACGTCGAGTTTCTGCTGGACCTCGCCGTGCGAATTGATCTCGTCGAACGAGCCGAGAATATTGCCGAGTCCGGCGCGGCGAACCTGCGCCTGGATCAGTTTCGAGGCGAGAATGACGGCCGACATCAGCCATTGAAGCTCCATCGGAGATTCCGGCCGGCGCGCGAATTCCTGCACGATATGCTGCTGAAATGTGGTTAGCATCGGGCTTTTTTCGAGTCTTGAGTCCTGAGTCCTGAGTCCTGAGTCGTCGTCCGGTCCTTGATCTTCGGTCTTTGATCAAAGACTTAAGACTCAAGACTCAAGACTTAAGACTCAAATTTACCACAACCGGCCGCCGCTTGGCTCATCCGGCGCGAATTGTTCGCGATGCGGAACCGATTTCGCGGGACGGTCCGCATTTCTCATCGAAATCTCACGAAATTTCGGCCGGAAATCTGGTATCTTTTCAAGTGTTTCGTCTGACCGCGCCGGCGGCCCGAAACAATCGAACACGAGGAGTTTATATTTTTCGATGCTGAGGAAAAACACTTTCAATCTGATCCTGACAAGTCTCGTCGCGCTCGGGCTCGCGCTCGGCTGTATGTCGCGCGAAGAGGCCGAGAAATGGCGCGAGAAGGAGCTCCGCGCGCAGGACGAACGGGCCGATCTCGCCAAACGCGGCGACGAATACGCGAAATACGCCGCGCCGGAAAAGCTCGTCGCCGAGCCGTACGTCAGGGAAAAAATCGTCGTCGTTTACACGTGGGCCGACGGCCGGAACGAGATCCGCGAGGACGACATCAACCGCGTCAAAAGCCACGCGCAGAAAGCGGGCGAGGAACAGAGCGTCTTCAAGGTCAAATGCCGCGAGGTACCGGCCGGCGAGTACGTTTTCGAGCGATCGAACCGGAAAGTGCCGGCCTTCAGCGCGCGCTGCGAGACCGAGCTCTACGACCAGACGATCCCCGCGCTGATATACCGCAAAACCTTCGAAAACAAAGATTTGAAGGAATCGATCCGAATCTACGACGGTCTCCAGAAACCGCCGGACAAAGTCGTCGCCCCAAACCCCGAGCGCGAGATCCTCGATTTTCTCTACGAGCTGCCGCGAAAATAAACGCCGCGAAGCTGTTTAATGATCTTTGATTTTTGGTCTTTGATCTTAATGTGAAGATCAAAGATCAAAGACCAAAAATCGAATAAGTTAGTAAAGCAGCTACTGCGGTCCATTCAATCCGCGCTAATGAACCCAATCCGACTGTTTGTCGATCTCCGAAAAACAGCCGCAGGCCGCCTTTTCCAGCTCGGGTCGGTTGAGAATTCGGATGCTCCCGCGGCGGTAGTCGATGATCTTTTTCACCCGTAAAAGCTGCGCGATATTGGTCAGGCTCGGGCGATGGATGCCGAGCGCGCGGGAAATCCGTTCCTGCGTCAGGAATAGCCGGCTGGTTTTTCGCCGGTTCTACAGCATCAGCAGCCAGCTGCAGAACCGCTGCTCGATCAGATAACAGGCGTTGCAGACCGCGCGCTGGGAAATCTGCCGGATACGGGTCCTGTAATATGCAAACAGCATCAGTTGAAATGAAGAATGCCGCCGGATGTTCTTTTCGAACAGATGCCGGCCGATGTGAGTCGCGGTGCCGCCGATGAAGACCTGCGTCCAGTTGACCGTCTGAAACGACTGAAAAATCTGGAGCAGACCCAGACTTCCCTCGCTGCCGACCATCGCGATCTCGATCATCCGGCCGTCTGCGAGAATCTGATATTCGGAAACGACCGCCGTTTCGGGAAAATAGATGAACTCGACCGGGTCGCCGGGCTGGTGCAGAAACTCGTTGCTCCGGAGCGAGACGCTTTCGAGATGCCGCCGGAGCTCGTCGAGAAACTCTTCGTTCTGCGCCGCGAGCAGGCTGTTTTCGGGAAAGCCCCGGCCCGATCAGGCGGCCGCTTCCGAGTCGTGATTTCCCGGCGGCCGGGATCGTTTCCGGTCGATTACGGCCCGGCCGAGATTCTTATTTCCCTGTTCATTTCCCCGCTTGTTCCTGCGTTCTGAAGATCGTCAATAAACGGTGTTTCGGATGTCCAGAATGATGATGTCCGGGTAATTCGGATACCTGTTTTCAAAAGCGCGCAGCAGCATCACGCGGACCGGCACCGTCTTTTCGCCGTAGCGGCAGTCGAAAAAAAAGCTGTCGACCGTCAGCCGGCTCTCCACGAACCGGCCGACGAGCTGCCGAAAATCGCCGACGTTATCGAAATCGACGACCTCCTCGAAAAAATTATGCCCGATCAGCTCGGGCCCGGCGGCGAGCATCCGGTTATGCTGCCGGAATTGTGAATAGAGGACTTTTCCTTCATTGGTGAGTTCGAAAATACCCTCCACCTCGGCATTGGTCAGATATGTCCCGAATTTCATAATCTCCCCCTGCAGTCCGTGCCGCCGGCCGGATTCGCGAACGCTTCGACCGGCGACGAGGCCGCCGGCCGAATTTTCGGATGCGAAAAAGATAACGGGATCGGAAACCGCTTTTTTTGACGATTATTAACCGGAATTTGCGGAACGGGCCTGAAGTTTAACGAAAAGACCGCCGGTTTTCGATTCGGAGGATCGACCAACAGCCGGATTCCTTTTCGCAGTTGTCGGGATCGCTCGAATAAAGCCGCCGGATTTGCGAGAATGTCACGCATAGCGAACTTAGAGCAAATTTGTGATTGATGTCCGGCGGACTGTCGGCCCGCCGCAGCGTTTTGCCGGTGTGAAACCGCACTCAACAGACTGACAGCCGCTGCCGGAAACGCTTTCTCCAAAACATTAAGCTTTGAAGATTTGCGGCGGAATTTCTGATTGCCCCCAAAAAGAATTAATACCGCCGCGTACTGCCTACTTTTAATATTTTGTCAGACCGAAGCGGATGAGGCTATCGGGAAAGTGGAGCCGGATTAGGGGAAAACCCGATGCCGATGTCGGATGTCGGATGTCGGATCGCTGGAAATGTAAATGGCGGGCCGTCAGTTCGGTCGAAGCGCGTTTAATCTTCCTGAAGCCAGCCCTGCATAATCGCGTAGGAGATAATTTCCCGGCGGCTTTTGATGTTCAGCTTCTGGAGCGAATTGGCTTTATGGGCTTCGACGGTTTTGACGGAAATCCCGAATTCTTCGGCAATTTCCTTGTTGCTGTAGCCGAGCGCGATATGCCGCAGAAGCTCCGCCTCGCGATCGGTCAGCGACGTCCCGCGAACTTCGCCGCGCAGCGAATTTTTGCGGCCCCCGACGATCGCGGCGAAGACTTTTCTGGTGACCGCCGGATCGAGATATTTTTCGCCGCCGGCGACGATTCTGATCGCCCGGACAAGCTGGGCGGCCGAGCTCTGTTTGAGCGTGTAGCCGTCGACGCCGGCCTGCAGCAGCTCCTGCAGGTAGGCGACTTCCCGGTGACGCGTGAGAGTCAGAATCTTGATGTCCGGCGCGATTCGCTTGAGCTGCGCGGCCGCCGTCAGACCGCTCAGTTCGGGCATCGAAATGTCCATCAGCACAACGTCGGGCACGAGCTCGCGGGCCAGCCGGACGGCCTCGCGGCCGTCTCCGGCCTCGGCGATCGTCTCCATATCCTTCTGACCGTTCACGATCATTTTGAGCCCCTCGCGAACCGTCGCGTGATCTTCGGCAATGAGTATCCGGATTTTATTCTTCAACTTTTTTCTCCCTCCGGGCCGCCGGAATGCGGGCGTAAACGGTCGTTCCCTGGCCGGGAGCCGTTTCGATTTCGAGCTCGCCGCCGATCAGCGCGGCCCGTTCCTTCATTCCGGTCAGACCGATTCCCCTGTTCGATAAGCCGGCCGTTTCCGGCTCGAAACCGACGCCGTCGTCGGCGACGATCAGGACGATCGTCCCGCCGCGTTTTTCGAGAATCACCTCGGCCTCTTTGGCGCGGGCGTGTTTGAGAACGTTGTTCAACGCTTCCTGCACGATCCGGTACAGATTGGCTTCGACTTCCGGCGCGAACCGGAGGCCCCTGACGCTCGACGAAACGACCTCCGCCCGGATGCCGGAATAATACGTCCATTCGCGGACGTACTTGTCGAGCGCGTCGAGCAGTCCCAGTCCATCGAGCGGCGCCGGCTGCAGCTCCCAGGCCAGAAAATCGACGCCCTCGTCGAGCCGTTTGGCGAGCGTCCGCGTTTCGGCGATCTTCGTCGACAGTTCCTCGTCGCCGCCGCAGAGCTCCTGCACGCTGTCGAGCCGCAGGCGGAGAGCGGTCAGCAGCTGTCCGAGCTCGTCGTGCAGATCGCGGGCGATGCGCCGGCGCTCTTCTTCCTGCGCGCCGACCAGCTTCTGCAGCAGCTCTCGCTCCCGCCGGGCGCTTTCGGCGCGGGCGCGTTCGAGACGCGTCCGGATGCGGCCGCCGATCTCCCGGATCAGCTCGATCTCGTCGTCGCGCCACGCGCGCGGTTCGTCGTCGATCACGGAAAAAAGCAGCCCGCTCTGCCGGTTGTTCGCGAGCGGCGCGACGACGAAGGATCGAATCCCCAGCAGATCGTATTTTTCCGCATTCGTCCGTGGATCGGTCCGCGTATCGCCGACCGCCGTCAGCCCGCCGGACTCGTCGAGAACGGACTGCTCGTCGGAAAGATAGTCGCGCAGCCGGTGCGTCCCGCTGAGCGAAGGCACGTCGCCGGCGTTCCATCCCTGCACGGAATAGCTTTCCCCGTCCTCGCGGCGCTCGGCGAAGACGCACCATTTGACCCCGAAATATTCGCCCAGATTCGCGGCCAGACTCTTCATCGACTGCGCGCCGCCGGTAAACGAAACGAGCTCGCCCGCGATTCTCGTCAGAAAGGCCTGATTCCGCTCGCGGCGCTTGCGTTCTGTAATATCGTTGAAGACCATCGCGATCTGCCGGCTGCCGGGACCGCCGACCCGCGAAGCGTAGGCCGAATACCAGCGGCCCGTAAATTCGTGATAGTTTTCGAAACGCAGCGGCTCGCCGGTTTTGATGAGGCGGTCATTCGCCTCGAACCAGTGCGCTTCGATGTTCGGAGCGACCTCGGTGCCGAGCCGGCCGACGACGTTTTTAAGGCCCGTGTTTTTTTCGAACGACAGGTTGACGTCCAGATAAACGAAATCGACGGCGTTGTCCGCCGCGTCGTATATCAGCTCGATCAGACAGTAGCCCTCGTCGATCGTCTCGAACAGCGTGCGGTATTTCATTTCCGATTCGCGGAGCGCCTCTTCGGCGCGTTTGCGTTCGGTGATGTCGATAAAAGTCAGCACGACGCCGTCGATCTTGTCTTCGAGCGTCCGGTACGGCGAAAAGCGGACGATATAGAAATGCCGGTCGCGGGACGACACTTCGCGCTCGAAGGACTGCAGCGTCTCCAGCACGAGGGCGGCGTCGACCGCGAAATCGTCCGGCGCGAGCCGGTGCGTGAGATGTTCGAACGGGCGGCCGATGTCGGACTGGATGACGTTGAAAATCTCCTGCGCGCGGGGCGTGAACCGTTTGATCCGCAGATCGCGGTCGAGAAAGATCGTCGCGATCTCGGTCGAGCGCATCAGGTTCTGGAGGTCGGCGTTGGCGCGGCTGACCTCGTCGATTTTTTCCTTGAGCTCGTGGTTGACCGTCGTCAGCTCCTCGTTGACCGACTGCAGCTCTTCCTTGCCGGTTTCGAGCTCTTCGCTCGCCGAGCGGAGCTCCTCGTTGATCGCCTGCAGTTCCTCGTTCGAGGCTTTATGCTCCTCGACGGTCGTCTCGTACTGCTCGATCGTGCCGCGCAGCCGGTCCTTCGTCGTCTGGAGCTCGTTTTCCATCTGCTGGACGAGGTTTTCCATCGCCGCGTCGCCGGCGACGATCGCCCGCACGGAATCTTCGACCCGTTTCGGATCGTCGGCTTCCTCGAAGATCACGAGCGCGAAATCCTCGGGCAGCTTGACCGGGCGAACGGTCAGATCGATCAGCGTTTCCGCGCCTTCGAGATCGATCCGGACATTCTTCGCCTCGATGTTTTTGCCTTCCTGCCGCGCGGCGTAAAGCGCGGCGCGCAGATCCGGAAGCAGTCCGGGATGGACGACTTTGAGCAGATTGCTGGTCGGCTCGCCGCCGACGAACCGGAGAAAACGGCCCGCGCTCTCGCTCAAATGAAGAATCTCGTCTTCCCGGTTGATAAGGATCGAGGGCGGCGCGTACTGTTCGAGGAGCCGGTGATGGAGCTCGCCGAACGACTGCAGATTGCGGCGCGTCTCGGCCGGCAGCTCCGGCAGCCGCACCGTCCACGAGCCGGCCATCGGCAGCAGCGGCGGCATAATCCACGCGGCGTTCGCCGGCCGCGACTGGTAAAGGCGGTTCTTCTTGTCGATCGCGGAAAAATTCTGCGGCACGCTCTCGGCCGATTCCGACGCGCCGAGAAACAGATAGCCGGTGTCGCGGAGCGCGAAATGAAAGATCCGCAGCACCTTTTCCTGCGTTTCGCGATTCAGATAAATCAGGACGTTGCGGCACGACACCAGATCGAGCCGCGAAAACGGCGGATCGCGCAGGAGGTTGTGCGAGGCGAACAGAATCATCTCGCGGATCTGCTTGCGAACCCGGTAGCCGTCTTCCTCTTTAACGAAAAAATTCCGGAGCCGCTCGGGCGCGACGTCCTCAACGATCGTCCCGGTATAACGGCTCTCGCGCGCCTCGGCGATCGCCTCATCGTCGACGTCCGAGGCGAAGACCTGGATTTTCGGCGGGTCGGGCAGCCCGGCGGCGTATTCATAGAGCAGCATCGCCATCGAATAGGCCTCTTCGCCCGAGGCGCAGCCCGCCACCCAGACGCGAACCGCATCGGCGGCCGTTTTTTCCTCGAACAGTCTCGGGATGATCTTTTCCTCGAGCGCGGCGAAGGCCTCGCGGTCGCGGAAAAAGTTCGTCACGTTGATCAGCAGATTATTGATCAGCGACTGCACCTCGTCCGGGTTTTCGCGGAGGATTCCCAGATATTCGCGGAGATCGTCGGTTTCGTGGATCTGGAGGTGCCGGGCGAGCCGCCGGATCAGCGTCGGGCGCTTATAGTCGGAAAAATCGTGGCCGGTGCGGATTCGCAGAAGCGTCAGCACGTCGCGCAGCCGCTCGACGTTTTTGATCTCGCCGGCGACACTGCTCTCTTCGCCGCCGGTCAGATGAAGCTGCCGGGTGCTGTCGCGCACCAAAAGCAGTTTGTCGGCGATCGCGGCGGCGGGCAGAATGACGTCGACGATCCGGGTTTTGATGGCGCTGACCGGCATCCCGTCGTATTCGGCGTCGTCCGGGTCCTGAACGATCGCGAAACCGTTACTGCCCTTGACGTGCCTGAGGCCGAGCGTGCCGTCGCTGCCGGTGCCCGAGAGAACGACGCAGACGGCGCGCCGCCCGTAGGCTTCGGCGAGCGAGCGAAAGAAACGGTCGATCGCCACGCGTTTGCCGGGAATGCGGGACGGCGGCGTCAGGCGAATCTCGCCGTCGACCATCTCGAGATCTTGTCCGGGCGGGATGACGTACACGCGGTTCGGCTCGATCCGGACGGTTTCCATCACCTGCTCGACCGGCATCGCCGTCGTGTTCTGAAGAATCTGGGCGAGATTCGATTCGTGCCGCTGCGAGAGATGAAGAATGACGACAAACGCCATCTCGGGTTCCGCCGGCAGCCTTGAAAAAAGCTCTTTGAGCGCTTTGATGCCGCCCGCCGAGGCGCCGATTCCGACGACCAAAAAATCACTGTTGATAGTTTTTTCCTTTTGTTCGATTGCTGGTTCGTTTGCCTCCACCGAAACCTCAGACTCCGAAAAGATGTCAGGTCCGAACCGATTTTCTCTCTCGATCTCGTTTTTTCAAACGAAAAACGACGGTATTCGACTTCTCCTGAATGTTAGCATTTTTTGACGATCCGTGCCGCTTTCGACGTTCGGTTTCGAATTCCGAGCGCCGGCCGCCGAAGAGGCTCAGCGGGTCAGGTATCTGTCGATGGCCGATTTCAGATTTTCGAACTCGAGCGGTTTCGTCAGGTATTCATTCGCGCCGGCGGCGAGCGCCGTTTGCCGGTAAAACGCCTCGGCATAGGCCGAAATAAAGAAAATCGGGACGGCCGCGAGCTCCGTCGATTCGCGCATCAGCCGCGTGACGCCGAACCCGTCGAGCCCGGGCAGGCCGACGTTCATCAGGATCGGATCGCGTTTTCCCGCGACCAAAAATCTTTTTGGCCGGCCGCGGCGGTTTTACTCGATATGAAACCAATCGACGTCGGCTGTCCCGGCGTCGTTGAACTTGCCGGGCCGCGTGAAGAAAAAGCCGACTTTCGCGCCGATCCAGCGGCCTTCGCGGGCCTTGAACGGGACGCCGAGATTGGTGAATTTCGCGCCGTCCGGGCTGAAGGAAAACTGGCAGAGCGCGCCTTTTTCGACCTTCACGCGCAGGTAAAATGTTTTCTCGTTGAGCTGGTACGGGACGTTTTCGGTCTCGGCAAAGCCCTTGTCGGCGTCCTTCGCGCCGGCCTGCGCGACGTAGAGCCTGCCGTCCTTGTTCGTCACGCCGGCGTAGGAATAGTCGAGTCCCATCACGACGAGGCCGAATTTCTCGCCCTCGAAACGCGCGTTCAGCGTGACCTTCGCGGTCGCCGTGAATTCCTCGGCCGGAAACTTCTGGAGCAGGAGATTGCCGGCGTCCCAGAGATTCTTGAATTTTTCGGGCAGCTGCACCGACGTCAGCCGGAGCGCGCCGCGCGCCGGAAACGGGTACGCCCAGCCGTCCTGCGGGTTCGCGTGCCACTGCCACTGAAGCCCGAGCCGGTCGCCGTTGAACTCGTCCGAGTCGGGCGGCGTCTCGACCGGCCAGGTTTTGCCGACGTTCGGCTTTTTATAGACGCTGACCGGCTCGCCCGTCCCGTCGCCGTCCGGGTCGGCGCCGATCACCGGGAAATCGTTCTTCCAGACGAGCGGCTCGAGATGGAGGACGCGGCCGTACGCGCCCCGATCCTGAAAATGCAGAAACCAGCCCTCGCCCACCGGCGTTTCGACCCACGCGCCCTGATGCGGGCCGTTGACGGCCGTTTTGCCCTGCGCGAGGACGATCTTTTCGTCATACGGCCCGTAAATGTTTTTCGAGCGGAGGACGAGCTGCCAGCCGGGAGTGACGCCGCCGGCCGGCGCGAAAATATAGTAAAAACCGTTTCGTTTATAGAATTTCGGGCCTTCGACCGTCGGGTGCGCGTCGTGGCCGTCGAAGACCATCACGCCGTCGTCGAGCAGGCGTGTCCCGTCCGGGCTCATCTTCGAGACGACGAGCACCGATTTGAAGCCGGCGCGGCTCCCGGCAAAGGCCGAAACGAGATAGGCTTTCCCGTCGTCGTCCCAGAGCGGGCACGGATCGATCAATCCTTTGCCCGCCTTGATCAGCAGCGGCTCGCTCCACGCGCCGGCCGGGTCCTTCGTCTTCGTCATATAGATGCCGAAATCGGGATCGGGATAAAAGATGTAGAATTCGCCGTCGTGATAGCGGATCGACGGCGCCCAGACGCCGCCGCCGTGCTGCGGCCGGGCGAAGACGTCGAACGGCTGCTGGCGCGCGAAGACGTAATTGACGAGCCGCCAGTTGACGAGGTCCTTCGACTGCAGGATCGGCAGCCCCGGCACGGCGTTGAAGCTCGACGCCGTCAGGTAGAAATCGTCGCCGACGCGGATCGCGTCCGGGTCGGAATAATCGGCGAAAAGAATCGGATTTTTATAGGTCCCGTCGCCGTTGTCGGCGCGCCAGACCTTCGAAACGGTCTGCGCCGGCAGATTCAGGACGAGCAACACGAACAGGAACGGGACCGGGAAAAGACGACGTTTCATAGGGTTTTTGGTCTTGAGTCTTAAGTCTTGAGTCTTGAGTCTTGAGTCTTAAGTCTTGAGTCGATTGAAGGTTCAAAGGTCAAAGATCAAAGACCAAAGGTCAAAAGCCAAAGACTCAAGACTCAAGACTTAAGACTCAAGACTCCTCACTTCTTCTTCTGCCCGTTGCCGTCGGGAAAATTGTCGTCGACTTCGAGGCGCTGGGCGGCCTGCGTTTTGACGAGGTGATCGTGCATCGCCTCGCGGGCGGCCGACGCGTTGCGCTCGCGCATCGCGCGGTAGATGCTGCGGTGCTGTTCGGCCGAATCCTTCAGGTCCTTGGCGCGTTTGACGGTCTTGCTGCGGTATTCGAAAAGGATCGTCGCGACCATATTCATCAGCGCCGTCAGGATGCGGTTGCCCGAGGCGGCGGCGATGATCTGGTGAAAGCGCATATCGTGGACGAGATACTGCTCGGGGTCGTCGATCGAAGCGTACATTCCGGCGATTTCCTCGGCCATCTGCGTCATCTGCTCGCTGGTCGCGCGCTCGGCCGCGAAACCGGCGATGCTCATCTCAAGCGACAGCCGCGCCTCGAACATCTCGTCCGACGTGAAACCGTGGAGCGCGGCCATCAGCCGGAGCGGGCTGCTGTCCAGAGTCGGCGATTCCTCGGCCTCGGCGACGAACGTGCCCGCGCCCTGCCGCGACTGCAGGATGCCGACCGTCGCGAGCGAGCGGATGCCGGCGCGCAGGGTCGGACGCGAGACGCCGAGCAGCTTGGCGAGATCGCGCTCGGGCGGGAGCCGGTCGCCGGCCGCGAGCTCGCCCTTCTGGATCATCTCGCGGAGCCGCGTGACGACCTCTTCGGCGGTCGTGCCGTTTTTTTCGGAAATGATGGCCGTAAATTTTTCCTGATTCGCTTCTGACATTCGATTTTTTGCATCAGCATCGTTTATAAGTCCTTGATTGATGCCAATTTAATCTTATAGTAGCCCTTTTCGCGCGCTTTGTCGAAAAAAAAACGGGCCGAAATCATTTCTTCGGCGGCAGCGGCTGGGCGAAGATCTTGATCAGGATCAGCGAAAACTTTTTGCCTTTGGTGTTGATCCGCTGGTGCGGCGTGCCGCGCGGGACGACGATCAGATCGCCCTTTTTGATCGTGAACGTCTGCCCGCCGACGATCCGGTCGCTCTTCCATTCGCCGGGCGTCGCCTCCTTCGGGTTGTCGAGCTGGCCGCCCAGAGTCAGCTCGGCCGAGCCTTCGAGCACGTAGAAAACGTCGTCCGATGCGTCGTGGACTTCGGCCTGCGCGGCGTTTTTCTTGGCGTCGTACTGGACGGCGACGCGCAATTGCATTCCCTCGCCGCCGATCAGGTCTTCGGTCTTGCTGACGACGTCCTTGGTCGGGATCTCGGCGTCGATCGAATGGAGCGATTTTTCGAGATCGGCGACCGACTGTTTCGTCTTGACGACATACGGCCGGATCGGCGTCGACGGTTTCCGCTGCGCGAACGCGACGACCGAAACCGCCAGAATCAAAGCTAAAATTCCGATAGTTTTCTTCATAAGTTTATTTCTTCTTCGACTGCGTCAAAAGCCACGCGCTCAGTTCGCGGGCGGCCTGAAAGTTCTGGAAAAGGCCGTTCATCTTGCGGCCGTCGGTGTATTCGTTGTAAAGCCACGGGTCGCCGAGCGCAAAGACCGTGCCCTTGCCGTATCTGACGACCGCGACGAGCGGCGCGCCGTCGAGCGTCAGGATCGTCTCGGCTTTGCCGGTGATCTTGAGCGTCGAGACTTCCTTCATATAAAGATCGCGCGCCGTTTTGAAGATCGGATTGTTCTCGCCGACCGTCACGCGGCCCTGCTCGTATTGATCGTTCTGGACGCGGTTCTTGCTGTCCTTGTTGAATTCGAGGCCGAATTTTCCGGCGAGCACGTTCCAGTGATCGAACTCGCAGTTGCCGAAATCGTTGCCGAGCATCACGAGCACGCCGCCTTTTTTAACCCAGTCGGCGATCGTCGCGGCGTCCGCGTCCGAGATGTAGTTCGGTTTTTCCGTCTCCTTGTCGGTGTCCGGATCGACGATGATGTAGACGTTCGCCGCTTTGAGATTGACGGCGGTCGGCGCCGCCGACAGCGTGTCGAGCCGCGCGCCGTAGGATTCGAACTGTTTGCCGAAAGTATAAAAGCCGGGATGCCCTTTTTCTTCCCATTTATAATGCCAGACCGAGCCGTCCTTGCGCACTTCGTGATTGAAATAATCGTCGAGCATCACGGTTTTGCCCGCGCCCATGCGTCCGCGTTCGAGATTTTCCATCTCGACGGCCGCCATCACCGCCGGGCCGAGGCCTTTGGCGTCGTTCGTGCGGAGTTTTTCCGACATGTAGTATTCGTAAGAGCCGTCGCGATAGGGATTGCCGCCGAGGCCCGAAACCGAGACCGTGCCTTCCCAATCGAGATTTCCGTCGGCGGTTTCTTTAATGAATTCCTTTTTGATGCCGGCCCAGCCCTTCTGCGCGGTCGCGAGGAATTTGTCGGGCAGATTTCCCTGCCGGACGCCCTTCGCGAGCGCGTAGACGAACATCGCCGAGGCCGACGATTCGTGATAATTCTTTTCTTTGCCGGCGAGATCGACGATGTCATACCAGAGACCGGCCTTGTCCTGATATTTCGCGATCGCCGCGGCCTCGCGGTTCAAGATCGCGACGAGCTCCGCGCGGCGCGGATTATTTCGGGGAAAATAATCGAGCACGTCCGTGAGCGCGATCGCATACCAGCCCATCGCGCGGCCCCAGACGTGCGGGCTCCGGCCGGTCTCCTTGTTCGCCCATTTTTGCTCTTTCGATTCGTCCCAGCCGTGATAAAGCAGGCCGGTTTTCGGATCGCGCGCGTGTTTTTCCATCCAGACGAACTGGTTGGCGATGTCGTCCCAGTTGTCCTCGTTCCAGACCATCGAATATTCGGCGTAGAACGGCTCGCCCATGTAAAGCCCGTCGAGCCACATCTGGTAGGGATAGATCTTTTTGTGCCAGAAACCGCCCTCTTTCGTGCGCGGGTGCGTTTTGAGCTGCGCTCGGATCTGCTCGACGGCGCGCTTGTATTTCTCGTCGCCGGTGACGCGGTAGAGCGTGATCAGCGCGCGGCCGGGCGTCACGTGATCGATGTTGTACTCGTCGGCGTCGTATTTCATTTTGCCGTCCTTATCGAACCAGAAATCCATGCTCGACTTGATGAACGCGAAATATTTCGGGTCGCCCGTCGCATACCACATCTGCTCGACGGCCTTGAGCTGGACGCCCTGTTCGTAGGTCCAGCTTTTCGGAATTCCGACCGGCGTCCCGTCGTCGGCCGGCCAGATGCGGTTCGTCAAGGTATAGGTCAGCCGCTCCGAAAGCGGCGCGGTCTTCGCCGGCTGCCCGAAAGCGGCGACGGAGAGCAGCAGTAAAACGAGTGCGATTGTTATTCTCATCATAATCTTCAGAGTTTGGGAAGTTTAGGAAGTTTGGGAAGTAAAGGCATCTCTTCCTAAACTTCCTAAACTCAATCTTTTTTCAGCGGAATGACCATGTTCCACGTGTAGCGTTTCCCGTCGATCGTTTCGCCGGTCGCGAAGAAAACGTAGGTCGGCCGGCCGTTTTCGATCAGAACGTGCGGCCGCTCGGTCGAGCTCATCTTTTTGACGCTGCCGTCGGCGAACCGGACATTGCGCGAAACGGCGATCGCCTTGCGCGGAACGCGCCATTTCAGACCGTCGTCCGAGACCGCGTAAAAGATCTCCTTGTCGGGCGAATAGCGGCGGTCGTGATCGAGCATCAGCGCCTTGAACTTGCCGTTTTCCTGCCAGATGAACGGGTCTTCCGCGCCGATGCCCATATTCAAAGGCTTGTCGGAAACGCGCTTGTATTCGCAGGTCGGGCAGTCGGCGATCGCGAGCCCGATCGCGTTGACGCGCAATTTTTCGACGCCCTTGTAGTAAAGCCGGACTTTGCCGTCCTTCATGACGACCGGCGCGGCGTTCGAGACGAGATACTGCTCCCACGAATTCGGGACCGTGTCGAGGATCGGTTTGTCGAGCCGCGTCCACGGCCCGTAGGGCGATTTCGAGGTCGCGAGCCCGATCCGCTCGCCGCGGTGCGCTTCGAGCTTCAAAGCGTCGGTTTCGCCGACCGGGTTCGTCGCCGACGGCCGCGCGCCTTTGTAAGTCGTGCCGGTGTAAAACAGCAGATAAGTATCGCCGTATTTGCGGATCGCCGGATTATGCGTCATCTGCCCGTCCCAGAATTCGGGCCCGCGCGGCGCGAGCGCGACGTCCGCGAATTTATACGGGCCTTCGGGCGTGTCGGCAACGGCGTGAACGATCTCGGAATTCGTCAGCCAGTAGGGCGAAAACGGCGTCGAATTCGGCCAGCGCGAGGCGTAGAGATGATATTTTCCGTCGTCGCCTTTGATCGACGAACCGCACCAGACCCAGTAGCCGTCCATCCGGAAACCGCTTTCGTATTTGGTCGGCAGCAGCCGCGCGCGAAAATCCTCGTTTTTATCGTCGATCAGATATTTGGCGAGCTTGATCTTCGCTTCGCGGATGCCGTCGGCCGCCGCGCGCGCCATCTGTTCGGCGCCGAACGCCGAAAAATGCGTGTTGTCCTCGACGCCGTCCGGGTAATTCGGGTTTTCCTTCGGCCGGAGGATCAGAAAGAGCTTTTTCGAATCCTCGACGCCGAGAGATTTGATGATCGACTCCGATTTGCGGTGCATGTCGATGAGCGGCACCTTGTATTCGGCGGCGACCTTGCGGACGACGTCCGGATATTCGCCGTGCGTGTCGTAAAATTCGCCCTTCTCGTCGAAGCGCCGGCGCATGACCGGCGTCAGCAGCACGGGAAACGCTTTTTTCGCGCGGACGTCCGCAATGAAGCGGATCAGATTGTTGCGGTAATCGGTCCCGGCGGCCGCGCCGACGTCGGGCTTGTCGAGCTTTTCGTCGTTGTGGCCGAACTCGATGAAGACGTAATCGCCCTTTTTCAATTTGTCGACGATCGCCTGCCAGCGGCCCTCGTTGATGAAGCTCTTCGTGCTGCGGCCGTTCTGCGCGTGGTTCTCGACGCGGACGCGCCGGTCGTCGAGCTGGTTCTGAAGATATTCGCCCCAGCCGGTTTCGGGCCGCCGGTCGTCGGTCTTCTGCGCCATCGTCGAATCGCCGGCCAGATAGACGGTAATCGACGGCTTTTGCGCGAACGCCGAAACGGCCGTTAGGAAGAGGACTGAAAAGAGGGCGAGAATTTTCATAGAAAATCGCTTAACCGTGCTAATACATTAAACAATACGGTATCGAATTACAAACTTCGATCCCTGATCTTTGGTCGTCGATCTTCGATTTATAGTTAGTGACCGAACTTATCGGAAAAAGCGGGGATTTCGGTCGCGTTCGCTTTTTTGATCTTCCACCAAAAACACCAAAAACACTAAATTTATTTCGTGTTTTTTCGTGTTTTTAGTGGATCGTTTAAAAACCGGCGGCGGGTTTAACGCTCATTATTCCAACAGGTTTTGTCACACACTATAATGCGAAAATCAAAGATCGAAGACCGAAACTCAACGATCTTCCGTCAGCCCAGCCTGTCGACGACCTTGCCGTTGATCTTCACGTTGTCGAGCTTGAAGCCCTTGACGTTTTTGAAGATGCCGCCTTTCTGGACATTTTCGAAGGTCGTGTTTTTGATCGTCACGTCGTAGACCGGCGCGTTGTCGAGGCCCTGAATGTCGACGCTGTATTCGCTCTTGCCGCTGCGGACGTTGTCGACCTGATAATTTCGCATCACCGGCGTGTATTTGCCCTTCGCGCCTTCCTCGTAGTTGAAGTCGATCGTCACGACGGCGTGGGCGACCTGCCCGATCGTAATATTGCGAAAGAAAAAATTCTCGAGCAGTCCGCCGCGCGAGGCGTTGTTCTTGACGCGCAGCGCGTGGTCGAGGTTCGGCGAGTCCATCTTGCAGTTTTCGCCGAAGACGTTGCGGACGCCGCCCGAGATCTCGCTCCCGACGGTGATGCCGCCGTGGCCGTCCTTCATCTCGCAGCCGCGGACGATGACGTTCTCGGTCGGCGCGCCCAACCGCCGGCCGTCGTCGTTGCGGCCCGATTTGATCGCGATGCAGTCGTCGCCGGTGTCGAAAAAGCAGTCCTCGATCAGCACGTCTTTACACGATTCGGGATCGCAGCCGTCGTTGTTCGGCCCGTGCGACGAGATGTGGACCTTGCGGACGATGACGTTCTCGCACAAAACGGGATGAATCTCCCACATCGGCGAATCGACGATCTTCACGCCCTCGATCAGCACGTTTTTGCATTTGTAGGGCTGGATGAACTGCGGCCGGAGATAGTCCTTTTCGCCGCCGAAGACGCGCTGCTCGACCGGAACGCCCTTGTCCATCATCGCGTAGAGCCGCGCGCGCGCGTCCTTTTGCGAGATCACGTCCGGATTGCCACCGTAGCGCGGGTTGCCGTGCCATTTCCAGAAAAACGACTTGCCCTGCCCGTCGAGCGTGCCCTCGCCGGTGACGGCGATGTTCGTCTGCTCGTAGGCGTAGATCAGCGGCGAGAGATGCATCAGCTCCATCCCTTCCCAGCGCGTGTGGACGACCGGCAGATAATCCTGCGGGTTCATCGAGAATTTCAGGACGGCGTCCTTCGCGAGATAGAGGTTGACGTTCGATTTGAGATGCACCGCGCCGGTCAGAAACTCGCCCTTCGGGACGACGACGCGGCCGCCGCCGGCCTTGCTGCATTCCTCGATCGCTTTTTTGATCGCGTCGGTCGCGAGCGTCCTGCCGTCGGAAACCGCGCCGTATTTCGTGATCAAATAATCCTTTTTCTTAAACTTCGGCGGTTTGATCCGCGCTAAGATCTTCGGATAAACGGTCGTCCACGGATCGCCCGCGTTCGTCTGGCCGAGAGCAAGCCCCGGCATCACCAGACCGACGCCCGCGCCGGCCAGCAAAAGTTGTAGAAATTCTCTGCGATTGCTCATAATTTTTTTCGAGTCCTGAGGCCTGAGTCCTGAGTCTGAAGTCAAAACCGCTTCGATCCGACTCAAGACTCAAGACCTAAGACTATTCCTCGGCCGTAAAATTCAGATCCGCGATGCTGTCGCCGACGTTGACGATCTGCGACGAATTGGCGAACGAATATTTACGGGCGCTGACCGTGACGACGTAAACGCTGCCGGCCGGGACGTCGCCGAATTCATAATAACCGAAAGAATTCGTCCGCGCCGAACGGACTTCGCCGGTCGCCGTGTTCGTCAGCGTGACGTCGGCGCGCCGGATGCCCTGCCCGCGCGCCGTCAGCACGCGCCCGCCGACCGCGACCGTGGCGGCGGTCGGCACGAGCTGCCGGTTATTGATGTAGTTTTCGAGATTGCTGTAGCCGTTCGGCGCGAGCTGCGCGGCGTCGTTCGGATCGGCCGCGTTCAGCCCGTGCGAGTTTTCCCACGTGTCGGGAATGCCGTCGCCGTCGGTATCGACCGGCGCCGGCAGCGAATTCAGGAGCGGCCAGCCGCCGACGTCCGTCTGCGAATTGATCATCGCGCCGGTCTCGCTGCCGGCTTCATTGGCGACCCGCGCATCGACCGCGTCGCGCGACTGCGAGCTGCCGGCCGTCGCGAGCACCCGCGTGTAGGCGTCCGCCGCCGCTCCCGGAGTGATGTCGACCAGCGACGCGGCCGGCCCGTCCTTCTTCGAATCGGCGCGGCCGGCAAAGGCCGGATCGAGCGGCGCGTTCTGCGGCGTGTAGAGATTGACGAACATCGCCCAGCCGGTGTCCGTGCCGTCGCGCACGCCGTTGACGTTGCTGTCGATGACGTTGCCGGTCTGGTAGATCCACGTGTTCGGGCTGCCGCCGTTGAAGGCGCGCGTTCGTTTGGCGACCGGCGTGTTCGGGCCGGCGACGAGATAGTTGCCGATGTAGTTGACGCGCGTGATGCCCTCGTCGATCGCGCCCGAATAGCTCGCGTCGGTGCCCCAGTCGTAGATCACGTTGTTGACGAAATCGAGCGTGATGTTGTCGCCGACGCGCGGGTTGCGGTTGAAATGGTGCGCGTAAAAATTGTGATGATACGAGATCCGGCCGCTGCCGTAGCGGATCAGCGAGCCGTAGCCGTGACGGCCTTCGGGGTGACACGAAAAATTCATACTTTCCGTGATGAACGACCACTGGACCGTCACGCGGTCGGATTCGGTCACCGAGAGGCTCTCGTCGACGCTCCACGAGGCCGAGACGTGATCGACGATGACGTCCTTCGATTTATCGACCCAGAGCGCGTCGCCCTCCATCCCGTTTCCGCAGCGGATGTCGCCCGGCCGGAAACGCAGATAGCGGATGATGATGTGCTGCGTGCTGTCGACGACCGTCGTCCAGCCGGCGATCGTGATGCCGTCGCCCGGCGCGGTCTGCCCGGCGAGCGTCAGAAACGGCTTGTTGATCGCGAGCCGCGAGTTGAGATAGATCGTGCCCGAAACGTCGAAGACGATCGTCCGCGGACCGGTCGCGGTCGCGATGCCGTCGCGGAGGCTGCCCGCGCCCGAATCGTTCAGGTTCGTGACGTGATAGGTGTCGCCGCCGCGCCCGCCGATCGCGTAAGCGCCCGCGCCCTCGGCCGTCGGAAACGCCCGGACGGTCGATTTGATGTTCAGGTTGGCGGTCGCCGAGCCGGTGTAGTTCGGGTCAGTGACTGTCGCGACGACCGTGTAATTCCCGATCGCCGTCGGCGTCGCGGGCGCGCCGTTGTAGGTCAGCGAAAACGGCAGACCGGCAGGCGCGGTCGTCACGGTCGGCGCTTTCGGCCCGCCGTCGTAGTCCTGCGTCAGGTTCGAGAGCGTGACGGTCGCCGCTGCCGGCTGAATCGTCAATGTGCCGGTCGCCGAGCCCTGATAATTCGGGTCGGTGACCGTCGCGACGACGGTGTAGCTGCCGGCGTTCGTCGGCGCGGTCGGGCTTCCGTTATAGGTCACGTCGACCGTCAGGCCGGCCGGATCGACCGTGACGGTCGCCGGTTTCGGACCGCCGTCAAAGGTCTGCGTCAGGTTCGAGAGCGAAACGAGCGCCGTCAGTTTTTCCTGCGGCGTGAAGCCCGTGACGTTGAGCGGGTCGCTGTAGAACGCGATTTCAGACGCCGTCAGCGGGTTGCTGCAGTCGTTGCGCGAGATCGGATGCCGCTGCGAGCAGTCGATCGGCGTCACGCCGTCGAGCGCGCGCGAGTTCGATTCCCAGTAGCGGATGCTCGGATAATTCGTCGCGTCGACGGGATTGGTCGGATTGTTGAAGAGCCATCCCTCGGGCCGGATGTGCGTGTCCATCTTCGAGTCGATGAGGACGACCTGACTGCCCGGAAAATCGTCCGGGTCGATCCGGCCGAGATAAGTTCCGTTGGTGACGCCCGGTCCTTTCGAGAAGGTACAGCCGACGTAGACGTTGCCGACCGTCGCCGGCGTGTTGCGGATCTGCGTGTAGTAGCCGAGGCTTTCGCGAAGCTGTTTGAACTCGGTGTTCTTGAAATAAGTCTGGCCGCCGCCCCACATGAAATCGACGTCGCCCTCGATGTAGCTGTTCGCGACGTAGGCGGATTTCTGCGTCAGCAGCGTGTCCTGAAAGCTCTTCAGCGTGACGCTGCTGAGGACCGCGCGGAGACCGTTCGTGCGGATCGCTTCAGCCTGCGACCCGCCCTGCGGCGTCGTGTTGTGGAGCGTGATGTTTTCGAGCCGGAAGTCGGCCGCATCAACGCCGAACGACGTCCGCAGGTTGCCGGAGATGCCGTTCAGGTTGTTGTTGTTCGCGTAGCGCTGGACGGTGCCGGCGCGGCTTTCGCCCTTGACGGTGATGAAGGGCTTGGTCGACGCAATGTAGACGATCTCCGTGTAATTGCCGTCCTTGACGTTGACGACGACGCGCTGCGCGTTGCCGGCGGGCACGAAATCGATCGCGCCCTGGATCGTGCAGAAATCGGCCGGACCGTCGTCGTCGACCGAAATCACGCCCGCGCCCGACGCCGGCAGGCTCGCCTTCGTCGCGAAGCGGAACGTGTTCGGGTTCGAAAATCCGACGAACGGCGCGTTCGCGAGATCGGTCAGGACGCCGGGCTCGATCGTCACGTAGTAGGTTTTATTAACGGCGAGCTGCGTATGCAGATAAATGTTCGCCGTGTTGTTCTCGACGATGATCGGGAAATAGCGGAACGACTGGCCGCCGATCGTCCTTGTCTGCGTCGCGAGCGACATGTCGATCGTGTCGACGAGCGTGCCGTTCGAGTCGAAGACCTTGAGCTGGCCGCTCGTGCCGACCTTCGGCGGCTGGTCGAAGGTGATCGCGAGCGGCTTGTCGGTGCAGACGCCCGAAGCGAGATTCGCCGGATTAAAAGCGGTCGCGGCCATCGCCGAGACGACCGTCAGGCGCGCCGGATCGCTCGTCACGGTGCCGCCGCCGTTCGAGACGCTGACCTTGTAGTCGGCCGTGTCGGCGAGCGTCACCGCGCCGAAACCGAGCGTCGGGCCGTTCGCGCCGCCGATCGGCTGATCGTTCTTAAACCATTGATAAAGCAGGTTCGGGCCGGTCGCCGTGACGGACAAAGCGGCCGGCGCGCCGAGCACGGCGGTCGTGTTCTGCGGCGGCTGGTTGATCACCGGGATCGGATCGGTCGGCCCGGAAACGACCGTCAGCGTGACCGGGTCGCTCGGCGTCGTCCCGCCGCCGTTGGTGACGTTGACCTTGTAGACGCCGCTGTCGGTCGTCTGAAGATTGTTGAGCTGGAGCGTCGCCGTCGTCGCCGTCGCATTGCCGGTGATCGGCTGATCGTCCTTGAGCCATTGATAAGTCAAACCGCTGCCGGTCGCGACGACCGAATACTGCGTGTTGCCGCCGGCCGAGATCGTCTGCGTCGACGGCGCGGGCTGCGTCGTGATGACCGGCGCGGCCGGCGTGTAGTCGACCTTGAAGCGCGAGAACTTGATCTTCGTCGTGAAATTCGAGCCGCCGACGCGAAAATCGAACCAGTCGAAGGTCGTGTAGGGCGTCGCGCTCGTTTCGGTCGCCATGTAGTTGAGCCCGGAAAGCGCGCCGCCGGTCACCGAGATCGTGACCTGCGTCTGCGTCGCCGAGACGCGCGAAACCGTGTATGAAAAAACGTAGTCGGTCGCGTTCGCGAGCGCCTGCCGCGCGGTCGCGCCGGTGCCGGGCAGCGCCGTGAAGCCGGCCGTCGAAGCCATCGAGTTGAAGATGTTCGTCGTCGCCGGGCTCGTCACGTCGCGCCGGTAGAGCACGAACGGGCTGCCCGTGCCGCTCGCGAAGAACTGCGCCGCGTAGCCGGTGTCGTCGCCGAAGACCGTGTTGTTCTGGCCGCCGGTCAGATCGGCCGCGTTGCGCGTGCCCTTCGAGTCGAAAAAGCCGAAGCGGATGTCCTGCGCGTTGTTCTGGAAACCGGTCAGCGAAAAGGTGCCCTGCATCGTCACGGTGTCGCCGACGCCGAGCGTCAGGGGCGAGCCGGAAGCCGTGAAATAGGCCCAGTAGGCGTCGGAACCGCCGGCCGTCGTCAGATCGAACTCGACCGAGCCGACCGCGTCGGCGCGCGTCGTCCCGGAGCGCGATTTAAAGACCTGCAGCGAGTTGTTCGCGAGGTTCTGATTCGTGCTGACGCCGTCGGCGAACGTGTCGTCGACGACGGTCGTCGCCTGCACGATCAGCCCGAAAAACATCGCGGCCGCGACCGACAATCCCAAAATAAAAGACACCAATGCGGTAACTCGAATTTTTCTCATCGATTAGTTCCTCGTCAAACTTTGATTCAGGGGGCGATTTTTTTCTCAGTCTTGAGTCTTGAGTCTTAAGTCTTGAGTCTCAGACAAATCCGAAATCCGAAATCCGAAATCCGAAATCCGGCATCCTACCGTTTCCCGATTCTTTCCCGCCATTTCGGATAGTCCTTGTCGAGCAGCTCGCGCGGCGCGGCGACGTACCACGCGTAGCCGTTGCGGCGCTCGGCTTCGATCTCGGAAACGTCGTAGCGGATGATCGAATCGCGCCCGACGAAGATCGGCTTCATCGTTTCGATCTCGTAAAAACGCGCCCAGAGCGGCGGCGCCGATTTGTCTTTGACGACCGAATTTTCGCCGTTTTTGCGTTCCCAGCGGATCCCGTCGAGCCGGTTCGCCCGAAACCACGCGACCGCCGCTTCGACCGCTTCGACGACCGCCGGGTCGGGTTTGTCGATGTCCATCAGATAGCGGACGATGCCGACCGATTCGCCGGCCGTCAGGCAGACCGGCTCGAATTTCCGGGCCGGCGCGGGCGCGAACGTGGTCTCGTCGTACTGCTGCGCCCAGACCGTCTTTTTGCCGCCGACCGCGACCTGCAGCTTCAGGATCAGCGGCAGCGCCTTGGCGACCGCTTTTTCGGCCTTTGCGCGGCGCTCTTCGTCGACGAATTTGTAGTCGTCCGTTTTCCGCGCGACGTCGCGCAGCAGAGTCAGCGCGCCGATCATCGCGTCGTCGTTAAACGTGATATGCGTGTAATAGCCTTTTTTGAGCGGAAAAAACTGGGGAAAGCCGCCCGATTCGTACTGCGCCGCGAGCAGGTAATCCAGACCGCGGAAAAAAGCCTCTTTATGCTTCGGGAAATTGGTCGGCGGCGTCGTTTTCTGCAAGCTGCCGGTGATCGTTCTGGCGAGATATTCGAGCTGCGTGTAGGTCGTCCGGTTGTCGATCGTCGTTTCCGCGACGTTCGATTTTTCCGCCGCCAGCCGTTCGCGCTCGGCCTGGGTCAGCATCGCGGCCATCTCGAGGTTCTTTTCCCAGCCGCCGTTGTCCTTCTGGTAGAGCACGACCTGATCGGCGATCCGCGCCGCCTCGTCGGTCTGATACCAGAGCGGTTTCTGCCGCAGAACCTCGCCCCACGAGACGAGCGACCAGTCGGGCTTCGTCTTTTCGAGCCATTTGTCGTCGGCGGTCAGCGGATTCCAGCCGTCGCGGCCCTTCAGAAAATTTTCGGGCCTGAACTGCGCGGCTTCGTCCTTCGTCAGCCGGTGCATCCATTTGACGCGGTTCGCGTCGCCCGCGCCCGGGCCGCGCGAGCCGTACTCGGCGAAGTAGGCGGTTTTCTCGTTGTCCGCGCTGCCCCAGTTGTTCCAGCCCTCGGGCCGGATGTGCGCGCCCATCTCGGTGTCGAGAAAAACCGTCCGCCCGTAGGCGCGCCACGGCCGGCCGAGAAAGACGCCGTCCTTCGTGCCGGCGCCGGTCAGGCGCGAGTCGACGAAGACGAAGCCGCTCGGCTCATTCGCCGCGAACCGCATCGGCGCGGCGATGTAGCCGTCGCCCTTCGAATGGATCGTGCAGCGGTCGAAGACGGCCGCCGCCTGCCCGAAGATGAAATCGACGTTGCCCTCGACGTAGCAGTCGACGAAATACTGGCGGCCGTTTTTCGCGTAGAGCGTGTCCTGCCAGCCGATAAAGCGGCAGTTTTTAAAAACCAGCCGGTCGGCTTCCGAAAGCACGGCGACGGCCTGCGAGCCGGATTGGCCGGGCTTGAAATCGTAGGAATTCTCGAACGTGACGTTTTCGGCGTGAAAGTCGTGACCGCCGATGTAAACGGCGTAGGCGGCCGAGGTCGTGCCGGCGCGCTTGTTGTTGAGATCGAACCGGATGCGGGTCGTCTCGGCGGACTCGCCGACGAACGAGACGAACGGCTTGTTCGCGGGAATCCGGACCTGCTCGGTGTAGACGCCTTTTTTGATGAAGATGACGAAGCGTCTGGAATTGTTTTCAGGCACGCGGGCGAGCGCCTCATTGATCGTCCGGACGTCGCCGCTGCCGTCGGCCGCGACCGTCAGGTCGGCCCGGCCGGAGGATAAAAATCGTGTTTCGGCCTGACTGCTCATCAGACCGAAACACGAAACGCAAATCATCAGCAAAAAAATTCTCATCGCTGTTATTTTTTCGAGGAGGCCGCGGCGTCCGGACGCGGCAAGCAATGCGCCCGGACGCCGCCTTTTCTATCGATCCCGCGATCGATCAGAACGTGAACCGCGCGCCGAGCTGAATGTCGCGCGGCAGGTTGCGCTGGGAGTTGGCGTAACCGAAAGACGAAGTCGCCGAAGCCGACGGCGTCAGGTTGAGGCCCGTGAAATAGACCCAGTTGAAGGCGTTGATGCCCTCGATCCGGATCTGGAGCTTCATCCCTTCGCGGATCGTGAAGTTCTTCGTCAGACCGGCGTCGAACTTCTGGAACGGCTGGTTGCGGAAGTTGTTCAGCGTGTACGGCAGATACCGCAGCGTATTCTGCGACGAGGTCGCGTAGTTGTTGCCGAACGACGGGACCGTCCCGTTGCTCAGGAAAAAGCCGCTCGTGTCGAACGCCGGGATATCGACGCCGTATTTGCGGCCCTGGCCGTCGCTCTTGCCGAGCAGGTTCTTGAGCTGTTTCGGATCGCCGCTGTAGAAAACGTTCGGCAGGATCAGCGGTTCGCCGCTCTGCCATTCGTAGACGGCCTGCAGCTGCCAGCCGCCGAGAAAGGCCTCGACCCAGTTGTTCCAGCCCTTTCCGATCCACCGGTTCTTACCGAACGGCAGCTCGTAAATTCCCGAGAACGTCACGCGGTGCGGGCGGCTGCCGGCCGAGATCATATCGCTCAGCTCGGCGTCCTGCGGGTTGAGCCGGCGGACCTTTTCGTGATCGTACGAGAACGTGTAGGAAGCGTTGAGCGAGAGGCCCTTCGTGAAGCGCTTGACCGCCTGCAGCTGGATCGACGCGAAATCGCTGCTGCCGTTGTATTCGGTCGTCACGAGATCGGCGAACTGCGGATAGTTCGTGAGCAGCCGCCAGCGGGCGAGCGTCGCCGCGTTCCAGGTCGAATTGGTCGGCACCAGACCGCGGAACGGGTTCGGCACGGTCGTCGTCAGAAACGTGCTGACGTTCGAGATCGCGGTCGTGATCGTCGTCGGGTCGGTGACGCCGGCGAGATTGTTGAGATACTGGGCCGGCACGTAGTTGAGCTGGCGCTGAACCGGCAGATCGTAGCCGTGCGAGTAAACGAGCGAGGCCTCGACGCCGAAGTCGAACGGCAGCTGCCGCTGGATGCCGACGACGCCCCGGAGATAGTTGGAGTTCTTTCGCTGATAGGAAAGAATCGCCGCCGTCGGGCCGGTCGAGCCGACCGTTCCGAGCGTGCTGCCGACCGACGTGACGTAGCCCTGCGTCGAGCCGAAAGCCGGGTTCAGGCCGGTCGGAAACGGGTTGTTGATGTCGGCGAGAAAAGTCAGGCCGTTGTTGCTCGACGCCGTGTAGGTCGTCGTCGCGGTAAAGCCGGTCTGGTTGACCGCCTGAATCTGGAATGGCGCGGTAAAGATGCCGAAGCCGCCGCGCAGAACGGTCTTGTCGTTGAGCGCGTAGGAAACGCCGATCCGCGGCTGAATGTTGTTCTTGTCGGTCGACTGGTTGGCGGCCGAGGCGCTGTCGGCGAAGACGAGCCCGCCCGACAGGTTGTCGAAGGCCGTGCTCGGAACGCCGGTCGGAATGCTCGCGTTGTAGTTGGCGACGGCCGCGGCGCGCAGCGGGCTGGCGACGGCCGCATTAAAGCCGGTCACGATCTGCCCGTTTCTTTCGAGCAGGCCGGATTCGGTTTCGTAGCGGACGCCGAGATTGAGCGTCAGCTTCTGGGTGACGCGCCAGTCGTCCTGAAAGAAAAAGCCGTGATAATTCGAATAGACGTTGTAGGTCGCCGCCTGTTCGATCGTGCCGCTGGTCGGAATGCCGAGCAGGAACGAAGCGATGTCGCGGCCGACCGCCGACGCGTTGGTGATCGAGGTGCCGATCAGCGTGCCGGACGAGGCCTGCGTCGTATAGGTGCCGGTCGTCGTAAAATTGCCGGCGTTGTTGCCGTTGGTCTGGCGGTTTTCCATCAGCCGGCGAAAATCGTAGCCGACTTTGATGGTGTGGCCGCCCCAGATCTTCGTGATGCTCGGCTGCAGCGAGAGCTCGCTGAAATCGCGGACGAGGCCTTCGTTGTAATCCGAGCGCTGCGGCCCGAACGTGTCGAAATTCGTGAAGTTGAAGCGCGGCAGCATCTTCGAGGTGCTGATCGCGCTGATGCCGGTAAAGCCGAGATCGGTCGCGCTGATCGGGTTGACCGGCAGCCGCTGCTGGACGAAATCGTTGTAGTTGCCGCGGATGTCGAGCACCGTGTCCGAAGAAAGGGTCGCCGTGTAGTTGACGCTGCCGCCCTTGTTCGTCCGGTTTTCGAAGCCGCGCGTGAAGGCGTCGGGCGATTCGAGGAAGTTGTATTTATCGTCGGTCGACTTGCTCCAGAAGAATTTGCCGAAGATCCGCTGGTTGGCGTCGATGTTGTGGTCGATCCGCGTGAGATAGGTCTTGTACGGCAGAATGTTGGTCTGATTGGAGAAGTAATTGTTCGTGAAGCCGGGCAGATTCGGCTGCGGATAGAGCGCCAGATACCGGAGGGCGGCCGCGTTGAGCCGCGCGGTCGGGATGATGTTGTTGGCGAACGGCAGCCGGCAGACGGCGGTCGAGGTCGAATTGGCGACGCAGGTGTTGGCGGTCGCCCGAAAGGCGGTCGCCGGGTCGTAGATGATGATCCCGAGCGGCAGCAGCTCCGAGAAATCGCCGGTCCGCATCTTCGCGGTCGGGACGCTCATCAGGATCGGCTGCGGGACCTTGGTGTACTGCTTTTCGGCCGAGAACATAAAGAACGTCCGGTCGCGGCCGTCGTAAAACGGCAGCCGGACGGGCCCGTTGACCTGCCCGCCGAAGCGGTAATACAGCCGGTCGGGCCGCGCGACGCCGCTCCGGTTGCTGAAAAAGTTGTTCGACGTCAGCTGTTTGCGGCGCTCGAAATAGGAAAGCGAGCCGTGGAGCTTGTTGGTGCCGTTCTTGACGGCGACGTTGACGGTCGAGCCGGCCGTAAAGCCGTTCTGCGCGTCGAACGTGTTGGTCTGGATCTTGAACTGCGAAACGGCGTCCGAGGGCGGCGTGTAGGCGACCGCGCCGTCGAACGCGAGGTTCGGCGAGCCGTCGAGCGTGATCTGGTTGCCGGTCACGCCGTTCGTCCGGAGCGACGCGAGGTTGCCGTTCGAGGTCGGACCGGTAAACTGCGGGTTGCCGGTGTAGATGACGCCCGGCGCCTGGGTCGCGAGACTGTAGGCGGCGCCTTCCGATAAAGGCAGCTCTTCGATCTGGCGCTGCGTGACGACCGTGCCGGTCGTGACCGAGCCGCGTTCGAGCACTTCCGTCTCGGCGACGACGTTGACCTCGGCCTCGGTGCCGATCTCGAGCTGAAAATCGACGGTCAGCTTGTCGTCGACGTTGAGCGTGATGTTTTCCCGGATCGACGTCTTGAACCCGCTGCCGGCCGCCGACACGCTGTATTTGCCGGGCAGCAGGAACGGAACCGTAAAGCTTCCGTCATCGTTGGTGCGGGCGGTCGTCGCGACATTGGTTTCGATATTTTTGACGGTCACGGTCGCGCCCGGAATCACCGCCCCGTTCGGGTCGCTGACGGTTCCGGTAATCGTCGCGCGAAATTCCTGACCGAAGACCCCGCCGAGCGCGAACAGACAGATGATCAACGCACAAAAAACGCCGCTTTGAATCTGAAATTTTCTCATCGCTTCCTAATTCCTCTCTTGTTACTTGTTTGAATATTTTCGTTGAATCCGAGCCGAAGTCCGGTTTTCGATTTTGTTTACAAAACATAGTAATTGGTTTTACCAATCATTGCAAATCTCTGACCGCAGATTTTTCGACTTTTCGAAAAATTTCTTATAAAACCGTTAGTTTCCGACAACAATCAGCCTTTCCTTCTTAAAATACTCATTTACCAATTTTTCGACAAATGCCGTGTGGGTATTACCAATCAGCCTCGCAAACGATCGATTTCCGCCCCTCCGGAAACCGCTTTCGCCCCGCCGGCCGTCACCGCGACCCGAAGGATTCGGGGATTTCGGAGCAATTTCCGGCCTTCGGGTTTGACCAAACCGCGTCTTTCGGCTAAAACAATTCGTAAGAGAACGGCTTTTCGACAGCACCCGACTTTAACGATGAAATCCGACTTTCTGCCGTCTGCAACGATGAATATTTGTTCCCTGCGCGCCGGCCGGAGCCGGCCGGCGACGACGGCCGACCCGTTTTAATGATAAGATTTTGTTGATGATAAGATTTTGGTCCGACGTTTCGATCGAGCGTCAGGCGACCCTGAATAGATAGAAGAGAAAATCTGGAACACCGAAAATTATGAAATTCTGCCCTACCTGCCAAACCCGTTACGACGAGGAGATCCTGCGTTTCTGCACCAAGGACGGCACGCCGCTCGTCGATGAGAACCAACCGAATTTTTCGACGCTGCCGAGCAGCAGCGTCGAGCCGACCGAGGACGATCCGGGCGAAGAAACGATGGTCAGCTACAAACCGCCGAAGGACATCCTGCCCGAGCCCGAGCCGCAGCCCGATCTCGAAAAGAGCGAAGCGCCGCGGATCGTGATCCCGATGAGCGAGCAGAAGAAGGAGCAGCAGGTCCGTTCGCGCGTGATTCCGCCCTACCAGCCGCCGCCGCAGAAATCGAACACCGGCAAGGTCGTCGTCCTGACGATCCTCGGGACGCTCGCCGTGCTCGCGATGGGCCTCGGCGTCTTCGTGCTCTTCCGCAACGACGATTCCTCGAACCGGAACACGATGAACGTCAACACCAACCCGCCGGATTTCAACAACAATCTCAACCTCGGCGGCATCAACTACAACGTGCCGTCGATGCCGAACTACAACGCCAATTCGAACCTCAACTTCAACGTTAATTCAAACTTCAACATCAACGCCAACACGCGGACGCCGACGCCGACGCCGAAACCGAGTCCGAGCCCGAACGCCAACGCGAACGTCAACGCCAATCTCGGCAACATCAACGTGCTCAGCACGCCGACGCCGAAACCGTCGGCGACCCCGACGCCGACCGTCCCGACCGCGAGCCCGAAACCGCCGACACCGACCGGAAGCCCGAAATCGACATCGCCGACGCCCGACCGCACCGGCAAGCCGCCCGCGAACAACTAGTCCGCTTAAAGTTTTGAGTTCCGCCTTTAGGCGGCCTGACGTCTCATCGGAAATTTTTTCCATTTGAAACGTCAGGCCGCCTAAAGGCGGAACTCAAAACTTCGCCTGACAGTTTTTAATTCATCCGCGAAAAATAGTTTTATTCGACGAAATCGAGCGCCATTTCGACGGCGCGGCGCGGGTCGATGACGCCCCAGCCCTGGCGGTCGACTTCGAAATGCGGGAGGCGTTCGGCGGTCGAGATGAGAATTCGCTTGACCTGCTGCGGCGTCAGCGCGGGATTGGCTTCGAGCATCTGCGCGGCGACCGACGAGACGATCGGCGCGGCGAACGAGGTGCCGTCGACGTATTTGTAATGGCCGGTGATGACGTTTTCGCGGCGGATCTTGAGCGCGATGATCTGGCGGATCGAATGGACGGGCCGGTCGAACGCCGCGTCGAGCTCGGCGTCGACGCCCGGGTTTTCCGAGATGATCGCGTGCAGCTCGTCGTCGGCCGCGTGGTCGAGCCGTTTGAGCAGCTCGGCCTGGCTCGCCGTCGGCGTGTTCGGCAGGATCGGCGCCGGCACCCAGATCGACGGCGCGATCAGCTCGGGCTTCTGCAGACCGTCGAGCGTCGGGCCGTAGGACGAGCGGTACATTCCGCGCCGCGCGCGGTTGATCGAATTGTTGTCGTCGAGCCCGCCGACCGCGATACACGACGGCGCCGACGCCGGCGGAAAGACCGGATGGTTCGGCAGATGGCCGGCGTTGCCGACCGCGCAGACGACCGTCAGCCCCTGTTTGGCGCATTCCTCGACGATCTGCGAGAGGCTGTCGTGCAGATAGCTCTGCTCGAAATCGCCGCCGGCCGAGATGTTGACGATCCGGATCCGGTATTTCGTGCGGTTCGCGAGAATCCATTCGAGGCCGTCCTCGATGTTCTGCTCGGTGATCCGGCCGGTCCGCGCGAGCTTGACGAGGACGACGTTCGCCCCGGGCGCGATGCCGCGGTAGAACCCGTTCGAGAGACTCCCGTTGCCGGCCGCGACGACCGACGTCATCATCCCGTGCCAGCTCGCGACGTCGGGCCGGAAAAGCGTCTTCAGGTCGCCGTCGGCGGCGAGCATATTGCGGTAGCCGAGAATCCGGTTTTCGGGCGTCGTCAGGTCGGGATGCGGGTAAAAGCCCGAATCGAGAAAGGCGATCGTCACGCCGCGCCCCGTGAAGCGCTCGTCGGCGTCGAGCCGGAGCGGCGTCGAGAGCACGCGCGAGCCGTCCTTCTGGAGCGCCGCGTCCTGAATGATCTGATCCTTGGCGCGCTCGAACAGCCGCACGCAGCGCGCGCAGACCGCTTCGAAGCTCTCGGTGTCGGGCGCGTTGGCGCGGATCAGCTTCTGGACGTCGTCGTCGAGCACGAGCAGCGGGACGAACTCCTCGCGCGGTTCGCGGGCGCAGACGGGACAGGAAATCTCGCCGGCGGCGAGGTCGGCGCTGGTGGTCGGGCGTTCGAACGGCATAGCTTCGTGCAGAGTCATTTTTTCGCGTTTAAGTTTTTCACAAACAATGGTTAAAATCAATTTATGACTAGAAAAAAAGTAGGTCTGGCACTTTCCGGCGGCGCGGCGCGCGGGTTCGCGCATCTCGGCGTCCTGAAAGTCTTCGCCGAACACGGCATCCCGATCGATTTCATCGCCGGGACGAGCGCCGGCTCGATCGTCGGCGCGGCGTACGCGGCCGGGATGACGGTCGAACAGATCGCCGAGATCGGCCGCAAGATCAGCTGGTTCAGGGTTTCCGGGATTCCGTATTCGGTCAAGGGCCTGCTCTCGAACGCGCCGCTCGGCGAGCTTTTGAAGAAAAGCCTGCCGTTTCAGAAGATCGAAGATCTGCCGACGCCGTTCGCGGCCGTCGCCTGCGCGCTCGAAACCGGCGAGGAAGTCGTCTTTAAAGGCCGCGGCGATCTCTCGACGGCGATCCGCGCGAGCTGCGCGATTCCGGGCGTCTTCGTGCCGGTCGAGCACGACGGCAAAAACCTGATCGACGGCGGCGTGACGTCACTCGTCCCGACCAGAACCGTCAAGAAAATGGGCGCCGAGGTCGTCATCGCGGTCGACGTCAACGCCTGCGGCGCGACCTACTGGAACTCGCCGGCGACGTTTCTCGGCGTTCTCTTTCAATCGGCGATGGTCCTTTTGCGCACAGCCGGCAAGAGCCAGCACTACCGCGCCGACGTCGTCATCGTCCCGCAGATCGCGCATCTCAGGCCCGACGAGATCGGCAAAATGGACGAATTCGTCGCGCTCGGCGAAGCCGCCGCGCTTGAAAAAATCGACGAAATAAAAAGCCTGATCTACGCCCCGGATCAGCAATCCGAAATCCGAAATCCGAAATCCGAAATATGAATGAATTGGGCATCATCGGCTTCGGCCAGTTCGGACAGTTTATGGCGCGGCACCTCGCGCCGTTTTTTCGCGTGACGGTCACGGACGCCGGCGACCGGCGCGACGAGGCCGCGCGGATCGGCGTCGAATGGGGCGATTTCGAGACGACGGCCGCCCGGAGAATCGTCGTTTTCGCCGTCCCGCTCCGCAGTCTCGAAACGGTTCTCAAACGCGCCGCGCCGCATCTTCCCGCCGGCGCGCTCTGTCTCGACGTCTGCTCGGTCAAGCTCGAACCGCTCGAACTGATGCGCCGGCATCTGCCCGCGACGGTCGAGATCGTCGGCACGCACCCTTTGTTCGGCCCGCAGAGCGGCCGCGAAGGCATCGCCGGGATGCGCGTCGCGCTCTGCCCGCTGCGCTCCGCGAAAACCGCCGCGATCAAAGAGTTTCTGAGCGAGACGCTGAAATTGCGCGTCTTCGAGAAAACGCCCGAGGAACACGACCGCGAGATGGCCCACGTCCAGGCGCTGACGCATTTCGTCGCGCGCGCCCTCGACGAGCTGCACGTCTCGGATTCCGAGCTCGCGACCGTTTCCTACGAGGAGCTGATGCGCGCCGCGCGGCTCGTCAGCGAGGATTCGTGGGAGCTTTTCCAGACGATCCAGCAGGGCAACCCGTTCGCCGCCGTCAAGCGCCGGGCTTTCATCGAAAAGCTCGTCGAGCTCGAACGCCGCGTCGAGCAAGATTAAACGGCCGGTTTTGCCGGCGCCCCGAAAAAATATGAACGATCCAGACAAGACCGCCTCGCCCTCGGCCAAATGGCTCGGCCCGCTCGCGATCGGCGCGGGCTTCGCCGTCGTCAAGCTGCTGCTGCATTTCGCGTTCAACTCGAATTACGGCTATTTTCGCGACGAGCTTTATTTTCTGGCCTGCGGCGAGCATCTCGCGTGGGGTTATCCCGATCACGCGCCGCTGGTCGCGCTGGTCGCGAAGACGAGCCGCCTGCTGCTCGGCGATTCGCTGTTCGCGATCCGTTTCTTCCCGGCCGTCGCCGGCGCGCTGAAAGTCTTCCTGACGGCGCTGCTCGTCCGCGAATTCGGCGGAAAAACGTTCGCCGCGCTGCTCGCCTGCCTCTGCGTCCTCGGCGCGCCGGTCTATCTGGCGATCGACAATTTGCTGTCGATGAACCCGCTCGAACCGGTCTTCTGGACGCTCTGCGTCTATTTCGCCGTCCGCGCCGTCAAAGAGACTCCATCCGTCGACGAAACCGCCGAAATCCGAAATCCGAAATCCGAAATCCGAAATCCCTCACTTAATTGGCTTTTCTTCGGCCTGTTCGCCGGTCTCGGGCTGATGAACAAGCATTCGATGGTCTTTTTCGGCTTCGCGCTGGTCGCCGGCCTGCTCGCGACGAAAGCCCGGAAAGCGTTTCTCGATAAATACTTCTGGATGGGCGGCGCGCTCGCCTTTGTGATCTTTCTGCCGAACGTCGTCTGGCAGTTCCAACACGATTTCGCGACGCTCGAGCTGCTGCAAAACGTCCAGAAGACCGGTAAAAACGTCGTGCTGTCGCCGTGGCAGTTCGTCGTTTCGCAGATTATGGCGCTGCTGCCGGTGACGCTGCCGGTCTGGCTCGCCGGCCTCTGGTATTTTCTCGGCGACCGGCGCGGGCGGCGCTTCCGGTTTCTCGGCGTCGCCTATCTCGTCCTGCTCGCGCTGATGATCTTTCTCAAGGCGAAGGATTACTATCTGGTGCCGGTCTATCCGATGCTGCTGGCGGGCGGCGCGGTCTTCTTCGAAGATCTGTTCGAAAAAGCGCGTCGTCTGCGGTTCGTCAAATACGTGCTGCCGGTGCCGATCGCTGTGCTCGCCGCGCTCGTCGCGCCGGTCGTCGTGCCGGTTTTGCCGGTCGAAACGCTGATCAAATATCAGGAAGCGATCGGCTTCAAGCCGCCGAAATCCGAGGTCGCCCACGACAGCCCGCTCCAGCAGATCTTCGGCGACCAGTTCGGCTGGCCGGAAATGGTCGCGAAAGTCGCCGACGTCTACGATGCGCTGCCGCCGGACGAACGCGCGAAGGCCGGCATCTACGCCTCGAACTACGGCGAGGCCGGCGCGATCGACTTTTTCGGCCCGCGCTACGGCCTGCCGAAAGCGATCAGCCCGCACCAGAGCTATTTTCTCTGGGGCTCGCGCGATTACACGGGCGAAATCCTCATCGTCCTCGGCGCGAGCAAAGAGGACGCCGAAAAAAAACTGCGAATCGGTCGAAGAAAAAACCGAGGTCGCGCATCCCTATTCCGACAGCTACGAAAAATACCGCATCCTCGTCTGCCGCCGGACGAAAAAGCCGCTCGCGGAAATCTGGCCGGCCTTAAAGCATTGGAACTGAGGCGATTTCGGATTGCGGATTTCGGATTTCGGATTGGTTCGGGCCGAAAAGTATCCGCTTTCTTCCGGCTACAACATTAGTATCGAGGCAAGTCAAAAAGGCTTGTTTTTCTGCGGCTGCGGCCGCCCGATGTGCGGCGACGGCTCCGCCTCGCCGGGACGGCTTTCGTTAAAAGGGCGAGGCTCGGCCTCGCGCGGCGCGGCTCAAGGCGCAGCCTTTCGCCGAAAATCAAGGCTGCGCGCCGGACGAGCACAGCCCGTCCGCACATCGGGCGGCGAAGCCGCAGAAAATATAGTTCTCAAAAATAAAGTTCTCAAAGATGTGTCGATACTAAGCAGGCAGCCAAAAATTTCGAGGTATTTAGAAAATTGAAAGCCCGATCTCTTGGGGCTCAGACCGGGAAAGATCCGGCCCGGTGCTTAATGCATCGAACGACCGTTGCGCCGGAGTCCGGTCGGCTCAAGACGCGGCCGCGGACTGGAGCGCAACCGTCCCGGTTGCCAGCGCCGCGCCAGCGGGGTCAAACGGTTCACCGGCTCAGAATATCGCAGAAAATGAAACGTTCGTTCGCGCTCTCGCGCTCATGGCAACCGGGACGGTTGCGCTCCAGTCCGCCGCC
>JAFDVJ010000026.1:36360-132171 GCA_018269075.1 Acidobacteriota bacterium | reverse complement strand
GATCAACGCGCGGCACAAGCGGTACCGCTTCGCGCCGCAGGTCGTGACGGTCGCCGACCAGATCGACGAGCTCCTGCTCGTCGCCGAGCCGTAAACGGCGATCCATCGATTAATCACGGTCGAAACGTCTCGTCAAAGATTCGTTTCGACCGTGATTTTTTGTCCCGTATCGATTTGCAGGAGCTGTTTCGCGGAGGCGCGAAAAGCGACGATCTCCAGAAAACCGGCGCTGCCGAAGATCATAAAAAGCTCGCCCGGCGCGCTTTCCGCGTAATAATTTTGCAGGCGCTCGATCGTCGCCGCGCCGACCCGAAGCCGGAATTTCGCGGGCAGGTCTTCCCTTTTGAGGTTCGTCACGAGATTGCCGAAGCGGTCGGCGGCGACGATCTCGGCCTCGATTTCGTTTTCGGAAACCGGGCGCGGCCGCGTTTCTCCGAAGCGCACGAAATCCGTGATCGCACGGCCGAATTCCGCCGGGGCGACGCCGTTCGAGAGATGCGCGGCGACCGGCGCGAAGACGTCGCGGCCGTGAAAGGTCGCCGACACGCGGGCCGCGAAAAACTTCCCGTTCGTCAGTTCGAAAACCCGGCATTCCGGCGTCTCGTCGAAGACGAAGCTCAGCAGCCCGTTGTCCGGCGCGATGAAATAATAATCGGGCGTTTCGACGAGGATCGCGCGTCTTTCGGACCCGACGCCGGGGTCGACGACCGCCGTGAAGATCGTCCCGGCCGGAAAATCGCGGTAACAGGCGCGCAAAACAAAAGCCGCCGCGCGGATGTCCTGCGGCGCGATCTCGTGCGTGACGTCGACGATCCGCGCCGCCCGGTTGATCGACAGAATCACGCCCTTCAGCGCGCCGACGAAATAATCCCGCGTCCCGAAATCGGTCACGAGCGCGATCGGCCCCGGCGTGGTTCGTTCGTTCATAAATAAAACCGGTCCTTGATCTTTGATCTTTGGTCTTTGATCTTTGGTCTTTGATCTTTGATCTTTGTCGTGAACCGGCCGTCAACGATCGTCATTTTAATCAAAACCAAAGGCCAAAGACCAAAAAAATTATCCACGAAAAACGGCGAAGTCAAAAAAGAAGGAAAAAACCTTCGCCGTTTTCGTGGATTTCAAAAGGCGCGAGTCGCTCAGCTGTTTTTTCGCGCCGAAAAGCGTTCGACCGGTGACAGTCGGCAGTCGGTTGTTTGAAATTGATCGCTCAGGATTCGGAATCGAAGCCCGGCCGGCCGACTGTCCGCCGGCCAGTTATCTGATCTGCGTCTCGTAAGTCGATTTGATCCGGAGCTGCTGGGCCTTGTTGAGGCGAATCTGCTTGCCGCGTTCGACGACGACCGCGCCGACGCCGAAAGCCGCGCCGACGCCCGCGCCGACCGCCGCGCCGACCGGGCCGCCGACGATCACGCCGACGAGCGCGCCGGTGCCGGTCGAAGCGCCGACCTTGATCGAATCGTCCTTGATCGAGCTTTTGCCCTCGACCGTGCCTTCCGTGTCGACCCGTTTGACGTTGTCGCCCTTGACCGGCAAAACCTCGGTCAGAATCGCGTTAAAGTTGCTCCAGCGGCCTTCCGTCAGCACGATCCGGTCGAACGAGAGCAGCATTTCGGCGCGGCGCTTGATGCGGCCCGGCTTCTGGATCTTCGAGACGCGGCCTTCGATCAGCGCGCCGTTCAATTCCATCGGCGAAACGATCTTGCCGGTGAATTTATCGCCTTCCTTGCTGCGTTCCGTGCCGAGCTCGTCGTTGAGCTCGACGATCAGCTCGGTGTCGGTCGGGATCACGATGATCGCGTCGCTCGTCGGCACATAGCTGACTTCGCTGGTTTTCGTCGGCGCCGGCGGCGTCTGTTCGTTGGTGCTGTAGGTGGTGTTGTCCGAATTCCGGTTGTCGTTCGTCGGGACGGTCGTTGTCGACGTCGTGGTCGGCGTGACCGGCGCGTTGTCGGCGTTGACGACGCCGCGTTTCTTCAAATCGGACGGCAGCGTCGCGTCGAACGAGCGCTTGTCGAAGCCGGTGTTGTAGCCGACTTCGAAGCCCTGCTGGTAGCCGTCGCGGTAATCGTCGAGCAGGCCGTATTCTTTGTTATAGGCGCGATCGGCCTTGCCGTATTCGGCGTGCCGCGCGTAGCTTTTGCCGGCATTGTCGATCACGTCGCGATAGCCCGCCATATAGCCGTCGGAATAACCGGTGCGATAACCGCGCTGGAGGGCGATTTTCGTGTCCTGGGCATTGATGGTTTGGATCGGAAGCGTTAGGAAAGAAAAGATATTCAGGGAAAGAATCAGGGCAAAGCTCGTCAAACTTCTGGTTAGCTTCATTAAAGACCTCCTATGTCAAAAAAACAAGAAATGTTTTGTCCGCTATGATTTATACACTATAACCTAAGAAATTACAAGAAGAAATTATCGAAACGCCCGCGCCTGCCGGCCGGAGACCGGCGCAAGAGTTCGCGCCGCCGCCCGCGCGGGCAAATTTAAGTCGTCGGCTGACTATCATTTGCCGGAAATCCGGACGGCGGAAATTTTTCTTTTTCGGGCCGCTTCGGCGGTCGTTATTTTTACCGTAATCGGCTGAAAATCGGGGAAAGTCCGACAGCTAATGATGCCGCGCGGGCGTTTTTCGATGCCAGTTATTTTTTTATGGCGAACTGATACTTTTTCCCCGCCGGCTGCGCTTTACAGTCGGGGACGATAACTTTCGGCCCGCATCGAACAGGGGAAGAAATTATGAACAAATCGAAAATCTTACTTTTACTCGTTTTATCGACATTGACGGCGCTCGGCGCGGCCGCGCAAAGCGAGCCGACGCTGGCCCGCGCCGGCGCGCAGAGTCTCAGACAGTCCGACATCGACCGGACGATCGAATTTTTCGAATGGGCGTTTCAGAAGCAGTTCACGGCCGGCCAGCGCGGCGACTACCGGTCGATCAAGATCGAACAGTTCAAGGCCGATCCGGCCGGCACGCGCAAGGGCTTCGACGATCTCGCGGCGACCTTTGCCGCGATCCGCACGAAGGACGAAGATGAGCAGGCCCGCGTCCGCGAAAAATTCAACGAGAGCTTCGTCGAACAGCTCCGCCGTCAGGATGATGCCGAAGCCCGCCTGCTGCTCGCGGTCTACGAGGGCGCATCGACGCCGGCGAACGACGACGGCCCCGAAACCCCGGGCGACGCCGTCGGCGATCTTTCCGCGCTCGCCGGCGAATGGGTCTGGTCGCGTTCGGGTTCGAGCACGTGGGGCACGAACGGCAGTTATCTCGGCAGCAACGGCTCGCGCTTCACGTATAAATTTTCGGCCGACGGCCGCGTCGAGTTCACCGGCATTATGAACGTGATGGCGGGCGGCTGCAACCAGCAGATCTTCCGGCTCGTCCGGGGCCAGGCGTCGCTGAGCGGCGACTCGCTGACGATCAGCTGGCAGCCCGAAAAATTCACGCGCGATTTTTCGTGCGACCGGGCCAACAACTACACGAAAACGAGACCCGCCAAAACCGAAACGCTGAAGATCCGTTTGCAAACCGAAAACGGCCGCCGCGAGCTCTGCATCGAAGGCGACGAATGCTACAGCCGGTCGAAATAACCCGAACCGCAAACCACAAAAAGAAGCGTGCGTTCCGTTTGGGGATCGCACGCTCTTTAATTATCTCTAAAAACTCGAACCCTCCGCCGCCAGGCAATCCGAAACCGTTACCGTTAAAAAGATTGAAAGCACTGTGAATGATTAGTTTGATAGCCCGCGGATGACGCGGATTCAGCGGATTTTCGCGGATTTATTTTAAAATTATCCGCGAAAATCCGCTGAATCCGCGTTTGTCCGCGGCCTATTAAAAGAACCGAAATCCCAATTGCCGATCTTTTTAACGGCAATGATCCGAAATCCGAAATCGGAAGTCCCAATTTTTCGCCGCGCAGCCCGTTTTCGCCGCTCTAAATGGCTGCCTTCCCGATTCTTTCCGCCCCTCGCGGCGACGGTTTAAATCGCCCCGCTCTTCTGCTATCCTGAAACCGTTTCCGATTGAAAAACCGGCATTATTTACACAACGGACGGCTTTGCGAACATCGGCGCTGGTCCGCCGGGAAGCAAATCCGAAATCCGAAATCCGAAATCCGAATTCGAACCAATTTTATGAAAAAATTATTTCTGTTGCTTTTGTTCGCGCTCGCCGCCGTCGCCGTGCCGGCGCAGACGCGCAAGGTCTTTCCGTATCAATACCAGGTGACCGATCTGCCGAACGGCCTCCGGATCGTCACCGTCCCGACCGACTACCCGAATCTCGTCTCGTTTTACGTCGTCATCGGCGCCGGCTCGCGCAACGAGATCGAGGAAAAGAAGAGCGGCTACGCGCATTTCTTCGAGCACCTGATGTTTCGCGGCAGCGAAAACTACCCGCCGGGATCGTTCGACGCGATTATGAAAAAAGCCGGCGCGTCGTCGAACGCCTCGACGTGGGACGACAAGACGATCTACCACGAGACCTTCGCCAAGGAGGATCTCGACGCGGTGATGCGGCTTGAAGCCGACCGCTTCAAGCATCTCAAGTTTTCCGAGGAACAGTTCAAGACCGAGGCCGGCGCGGTTCTCGGCGAATACAACAAAAACAGCGCGTCGCCGTTCTTCAAGATGTACGAGGTGATGCGCGAGACCGCTTTCCGCAATCACACTTACAGCCACACGACGATGGGCTATCTCGAAGACATCAAAGACTATCCGAACCAGTACGAGTACGCGTGGAAGTTCTTCAACCGTTTCTACCGGCCCGAAAACGCGACCGTCATCGTCGTCGGCGACATCAAGGGCCCGGCCGTCGTCGCGATGGTCAAAAAATATTTCGGCGACTGGAAGCGCGGCGATTATAAAGCAGAGATCCCGGCCGAAAAACCGCAGGACGGCCCGCGCTCGAAGCATATGGACTGGCCGTCGGCGACGCTGCCGATCGTCCAGGTCGCGTTCCGCGCGCCGGCCTTCTCGGAAACCGAAAAGGACAAGGCCGCGCTCGACCTGCTCAGGATCATCGCGTTCGGCGACAACTCGGATCTCTACCAGAAGCTCGTCCTGCAGGAGCAGAAAGCCGTCTTCATCGGGGCCGACGCCGACGATCACATCGATCCCGAGCTCTTCACGGCCTACGCCCAGATCAAGGACGTCAAGGATATGGACTACATCAAAACCGAGCTTCTCAAGACCTTCGAACGCTACACGAAGGAGCTCGTCCCGCGGAAAAAGCTCGACGACACGCGCTCGCGCCTGCGCTACGGCTTTATCCAGGCGATGAACAGCAACGAATCGATCGCCGGCGCGCTCGCCCAGTACATCGCGCTCCGCCGTTCGCCCGACACGGTCGACAAGACCTTCGCGCTCTACGACTCGATCACGCCCGAGGACATTCGCCGCTTCGCCGCCAAGTATTTCACCGAAAACAGCCGGACGATCCTGACGCTCGCGACCAAACAGGGAGGTGCGAAATAAATGAAAAATTCAAAATTAAAAATGCAAAATGAGCTTTGGCGCGCCGCGCTCGCCGCCGGTCTGATCGTCTCCTTCGCGCTGTCGGCGTTCGCGCAGAAAAGCAAGCTGCCGCTCGACAAAAAGATCCCGGTCGAAAAGATCGCGACCGTCTTCGAGCCCGGCAAATCGCCGGTCGTCTCGTTCCGCATCCAGTTTCTGACCGGCTCGGTCGACGATCCGGCCGGCAAGGAAGGACTCGCCGCGCTGACCGCCGCGATGCTCTCGCAGGGCGGCACGAAGTCGCTCTCCTACGATCAGATCACCGAGGAATTCTATCCGATGGCGGCCGGCTTCGGCGCGCAGACCGACAAGGAGATGACGACCTTCAGCGGCCAGACGCACGTCGACAATCTCGCCAAATATTACGCGATCGTCCGCCAGATGCTGCTCGATCCGGGCTTTCGCGAGGACGATTTCAAACGCGTTAAGGAAGACGCGATCAACTTTCTGAAAGTGAACCTCCGCGAGAGCAACGACGAGGAGCTCGGCAAGGAACGGCTCTACAACATCATCTACGCCGGCACCGCCTACGAAAATCACACGATCGGCCGCGTCTCGTCGCTCGAAAAGCTGACGCTTTCGGACGTCAAGGACTTCTACGCGCAGAACTACACGCAGGGCAATCTCGTGATCGGCCTCGCCGGCGGCTTCGACGCGAAGTTTTCCAATCAGATGCTCGCCGATTTCCAGAAGCTGCCGCGCGGCGGTCAAAAGATGCGCAAGCTCGCCGCTCCCAATTTGGCGGACGGGATGAAGATCGACATCGTCAAGCGCGAAACGCGCGCGACCGCCGTTTCGATGGGCTTTCCGATCGACGTCAACCGCTCGAACGGCAAAGACTTCGCGGCGCTCGCGCTCGTCGCCTCTTATTTCGGCCAGCACCGCTCGTCGAACAGCTATCTCTACCAGCGGATCCGCGAGAAACGCGGCTTGAACTACGGCGATTACGCCTACATCGAATATTTCCCGCGCGGGATGTTCCAGTTCGAGCCCGACCCGAATCTCGCGCGCCGGATGCAGATCTTCCAGATCTGGATCCGCCCGGTCGAGCCGCAAAACGCCAACTTCGCGTTTCGCGCCGCGCTTTACGAGTTCGACAAGCTGGTCAAAAACGGCCTCGACCAGAAGACCTTCGAGGAAACGCGCAACTTTTTGTCGAAATACGTCAACATCCTGACGCAGACCAAGGACGCCGAGCTCGGCTACGCGCTCGACAGCAAATTCTACGGCATCGGCAACTACAACCAGTTTATGAAGGAGAATCTCGCCAAGCTGACGCTCGCCGACGTCAACCGGGCGATCAAGACCTATCTTTCGTCGAACAAGATGCGCGTCGTGATGATCACCAAAGACGCCGACGGCCTCCGCGACGAGATCGTCAACAACAAACCGGCGAAGATCGCTTACGCCGCGCCGAAGCCGAAGGAGATCACCGACGAGGACAAGATCATCGAGACCTTCCCGATCCCGGTCAAAGCCGGCGACGTGACGATCACCCCGGTCGACCGCGTCTTCGAATAAAACTGCCGGGAGCCCACCGGGAGCGCGGGCATCCCTGCCCGCCGCGTCCGTCCAGCGAAGCGCCGACGGACGCCCGCTCGATAACCAAGAAAGCGGCTCGATAACCAAGAAAGCGGCTCGATAAACCGAAAGCCAAAAGGTTTTTCAAGCCGCTTTCTCGTAATCAAGCGTTCGCGCCTTCCTCGCTTCGCTCGAGCGCGGACGGGCAGGATGCCGGCGCTCCAATTCGTCAAAATGAGTAGTAGCACCTAGAAAAAATAAGTGGTAGCTACGATGCCGGCGGCCCGTTTTTGGCGCAAAATAGATCCAAGATCAAAGACCCAATTATTTACAGTAAAAGAAGATAGAAAAATGAAAAATATTATCGCTAAAAGTTTTGTCGGAACCTTGGTTGTTCTGTTTTGCGGCCTCGCCGCCTTCGCGCAGACGCCGAAGCGGATCGATTTCGCCAAGGAAGGCTCGAACTCGCTCGTGTGGGAGGAAAAAGTCGCCGCCAACAGCAGCAAGGCCTTCGTTTTCTACGCGAAAAAAGGCCAGAAGCTGTCGCTCAGTATGGTCGACGACACCAACCAGGGATCGATGGATCTCGGCAAGATCTCGATCGAGCCGAACACCGACCCGTTCGAGATGGAGATCGAGGTCTCGAAAGACTATACGCTGACCGTTTCCAACAACAGCAACAAGGCGACGAGCTTCCGGATCGGGATCAGCCTCGAAGACGCCGGCGGCCCGACCGCGCCCTCGAACGCTTCGAATTCCGGCAATATGATCCGCGTCCAGTTCGCCAAGGGCGAGACTTCGACGATGCTGACCAAAGACATCCCGGCCAACGGCACGATCAATTTTATGATCAACGCCCGCAAAGGCCAGAAGATGGAATACACGGTCGGCTACGATTTCAGCGACAGCGACATCACCGCTTATCTGACCGAACCCGGCGCGGCCGACGCGTCGCTGACTTCGGGTCCGAAAGAGCCGCAGGAATTCGTCGTCAAAAAGACCGGCGACCATATGCTGTCGGTCGTCAACACGTCGAAGAAAAAAGTGACGATCACGCTCTATCTCGACATCCCGGCGGCCGCCGCGACGACCGTCACCGGGCCGTCCGCGCCGTCGTCGAACGACGCCGTCGCCGGCTTCTATTTCCCGAAAACCGCGCTGCCGCGCGGCTTCGCCGAGCTCGAACACCTGATGCTGAGCACGACCGACGACGACGGCAATCCCGGCCCGCTCTTCGGATTTCTCCGCCCGAAAAAACAGTCCTCGAACGACTACGTGCTCGTCAAACCGAAGCTCAGCGGCAAGACGCTGACTTTCACGACGATCAGCATCAAAGGCGTCAGCTACAGCTTTACCGGCGCCTTTACGCGGACGAATTTCACCGACGTTCCGCCGAACTCGAACGAAGTCGTCCTCAAGGGAACGCTCTCGCGGCTCGTCAACGGCGAAGCGGCCGACGAAACCGAGGTCAGCTTCACCTATACGATCGGCGATTGATTTTTTCCGAGTCCTGAGTCCTGAGTCTTAAGTCTTAAGTCGGTTTTCTGTTCGACGGGTTACGATTTCAGACTCAGGACGATTAGTGTTAAAAGGATGTATTTTGACAAATAAAATCCTTAAAAAGCCTGTGGAACAGGCGAAAGATTTTAGCTGCAGGCGCGAGCCTGTAGTCAGCGGCCGAATACGAATTTGAGCCTGTTTACAGGCGACAGAAGTTTTGCGATAACCCCGAACGGTCTTTATTAATAAACGTCTTTCTTCTGTCGCCTGCGGGCAGGCTCGGGTTTGGCGGGCGCGCCGGTCTACAGGCTGGCGCCTGCAGCTATATTCTTTCGCCTGTTAACAGGCTTTTTAAGGATTTATTTTTCAAATAACATCGGCCGCATCTTCCGATTCATAAAATCCTGTTAACACCAAAGACTCAGGACAATCGTCAGTCGTTCGTCGTTCGTCGATTGTCGTTGGCGGCGGCTTTCCGTTAAAATAATGGCTGCCGTAACAGACGACACCAAATAAAAAACGACGAACGACGAACGATGATCAACGAACAACCAACGACGCCCGGCGAACGATCCGTCGACGAGATCCGCGCCCATTTTCCCGCTCTGAACCGCATTCACAACGGCTTTCCGGTCGCCTATTTCGACGGTCCCGGCGGGACGCAGGTCCCGCGCGGCGTGGTCGCGGCGATGACCGATTATCTTTTCAACCACAACGCCAATTCGCACTGGGCTTACCCGACGAGCAGCGAAACCGACGCGATCATCGCCGGCGCGCGCGCGGCGCTGGCCGATTTTCTCAACGCCGCGCCGTCGGAAATCGCGTTCGGACAGAATATGACGTCGCTCACGTTTCACCTGGCGCGCGCGCTGGGCCGCGATTTCAAAGCCGGCGACGAGCTGATCGTCACCGAGCTCGACCATCACGCCAACGTCGACACGTGGCGGAGCCTCGAAAAAGAACGCAATGTCAGGATCCGCGTCGTCCCCGTCGACATCGAGAGCGGGACGCTCGAATTCGGCGAGCTCGAAAATCTGCTGAACGCGAAAACGCGGCTCGTCGCGATCGGCGCGGCGTCGAACGCGATCGGCACCGTCTCGGACGTCGCCCGCGCCTGCGCGCTCGCCCGCGCCAACGGGACGATGAGCTTCGTCGACGCCGTCCATTTCGCGGCCCACGAATCGATCGACGTCCAGGCGATCGGCTGCGACTTTCTGGCCTGCTCGGCCTATAAATTCTACGGCCCGCACATCGGCATTCTTTACGGGCGGCAGGAAATGCTCGAACGGATCGACTTCCCCAAACTGAAACCCGCGCCCGACAACGCGCCCGAACGCGCCGAGACCGGCACGCAGAGCCACGAATCGATCGCCGGCGCGGCCGCCGCCGTCGATTTTCTCGCGTCGCTCGCAGCCGGCGAAACGCGCCGCGCGCGGCTCGAAAACGCGTACGCCGCCGTCCACGCGCGCAAGATGAAGCTCTTTACGACGCTCTGGAACGAGCTCGGCGAAACGCGCGGCGTCCGGCTCTACGGCCCGCCGCCCGCCGCGCGCCGGACGCCGACGCTCGCCTTCACGATCGACGGGATGCCCGCGCAAAAAGTCGCCGAAGCGCTCGCCGCCCGCGGCCTCTTCGCGTCGCACGGCGATTTCTACGCGATGACGGTCGTCGAAAAATATGGCCTCGCGCCCGCCGGCTTAGTCCGCGCCGGCCTCGCCTGCTACACGAACTTCGAAGAGATCGCCCGCCTCATCGAAGCCGTCCGCCAGCTCGCCGGCACGACTTAAGGAGCGCCGGCATCTCGGCCGGCAAACGCCGCCAACGCGGCGTCAGGCGCTGCATTTCCCTTCGGCTTCCATAAAAATCCGAAACGCCCGGGCATAACACCGTCAACAGTTATAAAAACTCCTTCGGAACGCGGCGGCGTCGGTTCGTGCTGGCCGTCCCGGTTGCATTGAGCGCGCCAGCGCGAACCGACGCTGCGCTTTATTCGATATTATAGTGTGTGACAAAACTTGCCGGAATAATGAGCGTTAAACCCGCGAGCGTTCTTAAACGATCCACTAAAAACACGAAAAAACACGAAAGAAATTTAGTGTTTTTGGTGTTTTTGGTGGATCAGAAACAACCGTTCGCCGGGCTGACAATTCCGATTTGATCGAAAATACGGTTCACGAACGAATCGCCGGTCCGGTCAATTACCGTGTCGAACGACTCTGGCTTCCGAGTGCAAAAATACACCTTCCGAATGCAAAAACACAGCTTCCGAATGCAAAAACACACCTTCCGAGTGCAAAAATACAGCTTCCGAATACAAAAACACAGCTTCCGACTCGAAAAACACAGCTTCCGAATGCAAAAAAACAGCTTCCGACTCGAAAAACACAGCCTCCGACTCGAAAAATACAGCTTCCGACTCGAAAAACACAGCCTCCGACCCGAAAAATACAGCTTCCGACTCGAAAAAAACACCTTCCGACCCGAAAAAAACACCTTCCGGATAAAAATATTTGTTATTTTCTGCAAAACAACATAATCGTACCGCAAATTCTAAAAATTCCGGCGGTCTTATAATTGACGGCACAAAAATTAAATCGAAAAACGTGACCGTCAAGGAGATTGAGTTTGATTTTATGGACAGTAAGCAAATTAGAATATTGGAAAAATTCAGGGCCGAAACGGCCTTTATGACGGATAATGCGGCGGATTTCCCGAGAGAGACGCCGGGGGACAGAACGGCGCAGCGGCTGACCGGAACCGTCGCGCTGATCGAGACGCTGGCCGGGCAGCAGACGTCGCTCGCGGTGCGGCAGAATCTCGGCGTCAAGACCGCGGCGCTCGAACGGCTCGTCGAGCTGATGAAAAAGATCAACGGGGCGGCCGTCGCGCTCGCCGACGAGATCGAGGGCATCGAACGGCGGTTCCGGCTGCCGCGCCGGCGGACGCAGGAGCGGTGGCTCGCCGCCGCGCGCGCGTTTTACACGGACACGGCCGATTTCGAGGGAGCGATGGAGCCCTACGATCTCGGCCCGGGCTTCCGCGAGCGGCTCGCCGCGCTGACCGACGCGCTCGAACTGGCAATCGGCGCGCTCGACAGCGCCGAGGCCCGCAAGGGCGGCGCGACCGGCGGCCTCGTCGAAGCGTTTCGCGAAGCCGGCCGGCACTCGCGCAAGCTCGACGCGATCGTCCGCAACAAATACGCGGCCGACGCCGGAAAGCTCGCCGCGTGGCGGATCGCCTCGCACACCGAAGCCGCGCCGCAGCGCCGGAAGGCGGCGAAAAAGTAAAAAACTTTCGCCGCCGGCGATCAAAACCGCCGACCGCGAACCGTTGCCGGGAATTTCGCGGTCACCGAACAGGGACGAGCCCGCTCGTCCCTGTTTTTTTTCGGCGCGCAAATCGGCTGACAAACAGGCGGTTGTTTCAATCCGCCAAAAACACCAAAAACACGAAAAAGATTTAGTGTTTTTGGTGTTTTTGGTGGAAAAAAACAACCGCTCGCCGGGCTGGCGGCCGATTATCCCGAAGGCTTCGCGCGCGCGGCCGGCGCGGGCTTGACGCCGTCCGATTATGGGCTAATAATACAGTTGTTCAACCCCAAATAAATACGGAAATCCGGCAGCGCCGGATCCGTCTTCCGTTTCGCAGATCGACCCCGACGTGCGTGAGGCCCGAGACTTCGACGTCAACGGATTTCGCTTCAATCACAGGAGGAGAAATTCATGCTTAAGATATTGCGAAACTTCAGACGGACGATCGCGTCGATCGCCGTCGGGGCGCTCTTGCTGACCGGTCTGACGATTTTCCGGCCGCGCGCCGCCGCGCAGGAAACGATTGCCAAAACGAACCCGGCCGCCGCGAAGCTCCCGGCTCAGACGGCCTATTTCGAGGAAAACCGCGGGCAGTTCAACGAAAAAGTCCGCTATTCAGCCCGCGGGACCGGCGGCTACTCCCTCTTTCTGACCCCCACCGCCGCCGTCTACGTCCTCGCGAGCCGCGACGCCGCCCCCGCGCGCCGCGACCCGAAAAATCCGACATCCGACATCCGACATCCGACATCCGACATCCGACATCCGACATCGGCCGTCGCGGTCTATATGACGCTCGCCGGCGCGAATGAAAACGCCGCCGTCGCGGGCGCCGACGAACGCGCGCACCGGACGAATTATTTCAGGGGCGCGGAAACCGACTGGCGGACGAACATCCCGAATTACGGCGCGGTGCGCGTGAGCGAAGTCTACGCGGGCGTCGATCTCGTCTGGCGCGGCCGCGAACGGGGCGGCGTCGAGTACGATTTCGCCGTCAAGCCTTCGGCCGACCCCGCGCAAATCGCGTGGGAGATCGCCGGCGCGGATTCCGCCGCGCTCGACGCCGACGGCAATCTCGTCATTCAGACGGTTTACGGCGCGATCCGGCAGAACCGGCCGTTATCCTACCAGGAAGCGGACGGCGTCCGTGAGGAAGTCGCAAGCCGCTTCGTCGTTCAGAACACGGCCGCCGGCAGATTGCGCGTCGGCTTCGAAGTCGGCGACTACGACCGCACCCGAACGCTGACGATCGACCCGTCGGTGAATTTGTCGAACCTTTCCTTTTCGACCTATCTCGGCGGCGAGGACCTCGACTACGGGACCGGCGTCGCGGTCGATCGGGCGGGCTCCGTTTACGTCTCGGGCGATACGTATTCGACCGGATTTCCCGTCACGCCGGGGACTTTCGACCCGTCTCTATACTACTGGGACACATATGTCACGAAGCTGAATCCGGCCGGAACGGGCCTCGCTTACTCGACCTATCTCGGCGGATCGAACCGCGAACAACTCGGTAATATCGCGGTCGATGCGACCGGCAGCGCGTATCTTACGGGACAGACCGACTCGTCCGATTTTCCGACGACCCCGGGGGCGTTCGACCGGACGTATCGGGGCGGTTGGGACGGCTTCGTCGTGAAGCTCGACCCGACCGGCGCGGCCCTCACCTATTCGACCTACCTCGGCGGCAGCGCCGGCAGCACTCTCCCCAAGGGAATCGCCGTCGACGCGGCGGGCGACGCGTTCGTCGCGGGCTCCACCCTCGCGTCCGACTATCCGACGACGACCGGCGTTTATGATACTTCCTTCAACGGCGGGGACGACGTTTTCGTGGCAAAGCTCAATGCGACCGGCACGGCGCTGCTTTATTCGACCTTTATCGGCGGCGACAGCAGCGATCAGGCATACGGCATCGCCGTCGATTCGGCGGGCGACGCCTACGTCACCGGAGCCACCGCGTCGACCGGCTACCCGACGACGGCCGGCGCCTACGACACATCGTATAACGGCAGCGGCGACGTCTTCGCGACGAAGCTGAATCCGGCCGGCTCAGCGCTGATTTTTTCGACCTTCATCGGCACGAGCGACAACGAACGGGGCCTCGGCATCGCGATCAACGCGGCGGGCAACGCTTACATCGCGGGCAATACCAACTCGTCCGTCTACCCGACGACGACCGGCGCCTACGACCGGACCTACAACGGCGGCTACTCGGACGTGTTCGTCACGAAGCTCGACCCGACCGGCACCGGATTGAGATATTCGACCTACATCGGCGGCGCCGCCGACGAATACATCGGCGCCCTCGCCGTCGACGCGACGGGCAGCGCTTACGTCACCGGCATTAGTTATTCGTCAAACTATCCGACGACGGCCGGCGCTTACGATGCGACCTATAACGGCGTTGAGGACGGCTTCGTGACGAAGATTAACCCGGTCGGCACGGCGGTCTCTTATTCGACGTTTCTCGGCGGAACCGGCTCCGACTCGGCCGTGGGCATCGCGGTCGACGCGGCGGGCAACGCTTTCGTCACCGGCTATACGAATTCGACCGACTACCCGACGACGGCGGGCGCTTTTCAACCCCTGCCGGCCGGGGGAGGCGAGGCCTTCGTCACGATGCTCGGCGATTACACGATCTCGGGCCGCGCGGTCGATACTTCCGGCGCGCCGCTCGCGAACACGGCGATCGCCTTCAGCAACGACTGCGACGGCTTTATGCTGACCGACGCGCAGGGCTATTTCGGTCTCGCCGACACGCTCGCGGGCGGCACCTGTCTCGTTTCGGCGACGAACACTCTCTACAACTTCAATCCCGCCAATTACGAGCTGACAATCAACCGCAGCAAGCGCGTCAACTTCGTCGGCCGCCCGACCGCTTCCGGCCCGACCGTCGCCTACGCCGATCTCGGCGGCGACGTGACGTCGACGGCCGGCAGCGTCGGCCTCTCGAACACGACGCTGACGCTGCTCGATTCGACGGGCCGCGTCACCACGACGACGACCGACGCGGCGGGCAACTACCGCTTCGCGAACGTCCGCACGGGCGAATTCTATCTCGTCTTCGCCCAGCGCGACGGCTACAGCTTTATGCCGGCGACCGCGCCGCTCGACTTTCTCCAGCAGAAGCTCGACGTCGACTTCGCCGCGACGCCCGACAGCCCGCGGCCGGTGCAGGACTTCGACGGCGACGGCAAATCGGATCTCGCCGTCTTCCGGCCCGCCGAGGGCAACTGGTATATTCTCGAATCGCAGAACCTCGCGTTCCGGGTCGTCCGCTTCGGTTTGAGCGGCGACATTCCGCTCGCCGCCGACTATGACGGCGACCACCGCGCCGATCTTTGCGTCTTCCGGCCTTCGGACGGCAACTGGTACCGGCTCGACAGCTCGAACGGCGCGTTTTCGGCCGTCCATTTCGGTCTCGCGGGCGACAAACCCGTCCCGGCCGACTATGACGGCGACGGGCGGGCCGATCTCGCCGTCTTTCGACCGGCCGACGGCGTCTGGCACCGCCTGCTGAGCCGCGACGGCAGCTATCAGGCGTTCCGGTTCGGTCTCGGCACCGACCGGCCGCTCGCCGCCGACTTCGACTCGGACGGCCGCGCCGATCCGACCGTCTACCGCGACGGCACGTGGTATCGCCTCGACAGCGCGGGCAATCAACTGTCGATCTACCGGTTCGGGATCGCCGAAGACGAGCCGACCGCGGCCGATTTCGACGGCGACGGGCGGCCCGACACCGCCGTTTTCCGGCCGTCGACCGGCACCTGGTACTGGCTCGACAACGCCGACGGCGAGTTTCACGCCGTCCGGTTCGGAATGAGCGGCGACGTCCCCGTCGCGGCCGATTACGACGGCGACGGGCGCGTCGAGCAGGCGGTCTACCGCGGCGGCACGTGGTACGAGCTGTCCGCGAACGGCCGCGCGACGGCGCAGAGCTTCGGCCTGCCGACCGACGTGCCGGTCAAGTCGATCCGCTGACGACCGGCCAACGGCGCGAAAGCGGTCCGGAGCGCCGGCATCGCGGCCGGCCAACGGCGCGAAAGCGGCGTCAAACGTTTCGATTGCTTTCGACGTCACGGAAAGCGAGTCGTTCGTTCGCGCTGTCGCGCTCATTGCCGGCAGGATGCCGGCGCTCCATGGCCGGCCGCGATGCCGGCGCTCCGGGCGGGGTTTTCAAAACGAAAGGCGGAAGACGCGCGTCTTCCGCCTTTTGCCTTTCCCGCCCGAGTCCGGAACGAGGAGCTATGAATTAAAAACTCTTGCGGAAAAGATACGAGGCCCGGATAAAGAACGTCCGGCCGTTGCGCGCGAAGCGCGGTTCGAGCTGGCCGGTCAGCGGGCTGAAGCCGTTGTAGTTGAAATCGTCGTTGTAGCCGACGTAAAAGGCGGTTCCCGGATGCGGGTTCCAGCCGAACAGAAACTGGCCGCGGACCTGCCGCGAGAGCGTGTCGTAATCGAGTCGCAGGCGCGTGTAGGTAAAGCGCGAGAACTGATACGTCGAGCGCAGCGAGAAGATGTTCGTGTCGAACGCCGTCTTCCCGTTGTCGGAGCGGCGCAAACGGCTTTTCGTGTAGTCGAGCGAGACGCGGAACGCGTCGACCGGCTTGTATTCGAAGCCGACGTTGGCGTCGAACTGCCAGCCTTTGCCGGGATCGAGACCGGGCGCGGACGGCGCGGACGGCGGATCGCCGACCGGGTTCGCCTGCCAGATCGCCAGCTCGCGCAGGTAGTTCTGATATTCCGGGCTCCGGAGAAACGCTTCGTACGCCGGACTGACGCGGCGAAAACGGCCGCCGCCGCCGAAATCGAAGTCGAAAGCGTTGAAGATCGAGCCGACAAAGCCGTAGACGCTCAGTTTTTTGTTGACCTGCTGGTTATAGTTGAAGCTCAAATACGGCTGGTAGGTCGAGCGTTCGGGCGCGCCGTAAAACGCGCCGCCGTCTCCGTTTGCATCGCGGTTAAAGCCGAATTCGCCCTCGAAGAGCCGCTCGTAGGAGATGCCGCTTTCGGCGTAGATAAAGATGTTTTTCTGGAGCGAGAGATTGATGTTCATCCCGGCGACGCCGTCCTGCGAACGGCCCTTCCAGTCGAAGGCGAGCCGCGCGAACTGGTTCCAGTTGGCGCGGATGATCGCCGCTTTCGGCTTCGATTTCGTGCTGAAGCGGTTGGCGACGAGGATCGAGTTGGTGTTCGTCCGGCGCGTAAAGCCCGAATCGGCGCGGTAGTCGCTCGTCCGGCCGATGGCCTCGATCGTCCAGCCGTTGGTGTCCTTCGTGTGGTCGAGGTTCCAGTAATAGCCGAATCCGTTGCCCGAACGATACGGCACGGGGCCGCGCGACGGGTCGTCGCGGAGAAAATAGTTCGAATCGAAAAAGTTTTTGCGCGAATGCGTGCCGAGCGCCTGAAAGGTCATCACGGTGCTCGGGTTGAGCTTGAACGTGCCGTCGAAGCCGCCGACGAAGTTGCGGTTTTTCGGAAAGACGCGGGCGGTCCCGAAAAAGCCGATGTTGTTGTTCGCGCCGAAGTCGCGTTTGACGCGCAGGACGCTGAAAAAGGCGTTCTTGTCGACGAATTCCTCGATCCCGCAGCGCCGCGACGGGTTCGTCAGCCGTTCCTGCTGGCAGATCGCGAGCTCGGTCCGTTCTTCCTCGGAATAATTGCCGGGCGCGTTGTCGGACGCGGCGAGAAAGCCGAACGAGGTCTTGCCGATCTTGCCGGTCAGCTTGGCCGCGAAGTCCGGATCGACGATCGTCCGCGAGTAAAACGGCTGGAGCGGCGAATCGAAGATCTCCTTGCCCTCGAGAAAGAACGGGCGTTTTTCCTCGAAGAAGATCGGAAAGCGCTGGTTCGCCGAAACGACCGGCGCGTCGGCCTCGATCTCGGCGAAATCGGGGTTGATCGCGGCGTCGAGCGTGACGTTCGGCGTGATCGTGTATTTGAGATTGACGCCGATGTCTTTCTTGATCGGATCGTTGACGAATTTGCCGGGATCGCGGAGGCCGTTCGGGTTATAGATCGGGTCGAACGGGCCGAGCGGGCCGAAGCCGGCGCTCGGGATCGTCCGCTTGCGGCTGCCGGTTTCGCTGACGGTCACGCTCGGGACGATCTCGAGCGTGCGTTCGGTCTTGATCTCGTCGAGGCCGGTGATCTTGCCGTGCTTGATCAGAAAGCCGGAAACGTCGCGGTCGTCGGGCAGCCACTGATCGAACTCGTCGTTGAGCCGGTCGATGTTGCGGGCGGCGTTAAAGCCCCACAATTTCCCCTTGCCGGCCGTGTAGCGCAGCGATTTGAACGGGATCTTGGCCTCGACCGACCAGCCCCAGTCCTCGATCACGCCCTTCGACTCCATCACGATGTCGACCGAAAAGTCGGCGCCCTGCCCCTCGGTGAAAATGCCGTCCTGCTGGATGCCGAGCGGGTTGAAACCGATCACGTAGGCGCGGCGCTGGTCGTTGTAGGTGTCGAGCCACATCCGGACGTTGTCCTCGCCGAAGACCTCGTCGCGCTTGGCGACCGTCGCGCGGATCTTGTCCTTTTCGTCCCAGCATTTGAAGGCGATGTAGAGATTATGCTCGTCGTACATCACCAGAACCTCGGTCGGTTTCGACGGCGGCGTGTTGTCGCCGGGATAGGTCTGGTAGAAATCCTTAAAGACGGCGGCCTGTTTCCACGCTTCCTCGTCGGGTTTGCCGTCGATCGCGACCGGCGCGCTCGTTTTCGGGATGCGGATCGGGACGGACTTTTCGGGCGGGACGACGACCTTCGATTTTTTCGAGCTGCTCGATTTCGCGTCGGCCGGCTGTTCGGCGGCTTTCGGCGCGGCCAGATTGGTCGCCTGCGCCGCGATGCCGATCGTCAAGAATAAGACCGCTGCCAATATCCCCGGGGATTTCATACTTCACCTCTTGTCCTTATGAAAAAAAATATAAAACGGGATTCGTTATTAATGTGCAATACCGATTTCGGATTTCGGATTTCGGATTTCGGACTGCTCAAATTTGAGTAAAGCAATCCGAATGCACAATCATTTATTCAAAACGGTATAAATTAAAGTTCCTGATAAATTCAGTTTTGATCAGTGGTCTTTGATCTTCGATTTTCCCTCAAAGGTCACAGACCAAAGATCGAAGGTCATCGAACATTCCCGAAGAAGCTTGATTTACCGAGTGTTTACGAACCCAAAATATGAATATAAATGACGTTCCTTTGACTAAAACGGGAATCCGGTCAAAAAGTTTCAAAAATTCCCCGAATTATGATCGAAAAAATATTTTTTATGATGACGAAACGATGTCGGGTGCATTTTCGGAGCATTGGCCCCGTCAATCAGAACGGCGGCGGCGACCGACTGCGCGGCCGCCGCCTGTTTTTCGAGCGGGCGCGGCTTACAGACCGGCCTTCAGCTCGCTCAGCGGGCGGATCACGACCTGCCCTTCGGAAACCCTGAAATTATAGACCGCCCGCCCGTCGCCGATCCGCCAGACGGGGCCTTCGTCGGTGCTGCTGACGGTCGTCACCCGTCCCGAAGGCAGCGCGTCGAGATTGACATCCTCGGTGTTCGAACGGATCGTCGCCGACGCGTCGTCGGGCAGCGTCAGGATGATCGTCCCGTCGCCGGTCGTCGCCGTCAGCTTGTCGAAATCGCCTTCGAGGCTCGTTTCGCCGTCGCCGGTCGTCGTCGTCAGCTCGCCCCGGAAGCCGATCACGCGGATCCGCCCGTCGGCCGACGCGACCGACAGACGGCCCCCGACGTCGCGGACGTTGATCGATTCGTCGCCGCCTTTGAGATCGATCTCGCCCGTGACGTTTTCGAGGCGGATCTCGCGGTCAGTACGAATCGAGAGATTCGACTTTTTTGGCACGAACACCTCCACGCGGACGCGTTCGGCCTCGTTAAAAAAAACGTCGCCGCCGGAATTTTTGCCGGCGACGATGATCTTGACTTCGGAATCGGAATGATCGACCGTGTAATCGAGCGGTTTCGGGTCGCGGCCCCTCGACAGCCGGGTGATCGAATACTCGACCTCCGGCTTGTCCCAGCCGCGGACGGTGACCGCGCAGTTGCGGGCGTCGACCGTCACTTTCGGAGTGCCTTTAACCGGAAAAGACTCATTTTTTTTTTCGATGACCGGCGCGCCGTTGAGAAAGCCCGCGTCCATCACCCGCGCCATCGCTTCCTTCTGCCGCCGCATTCCCTCTTCGATCCGGTTCTGAATCTCGACCTGATTGATCTTTTCCATCTCCTTCTGCGCCTGTTCCATCTCCTTCTGCGCGTTCTTCATCTGGGCGGCGACGTCCTTCTGCGAGTTTTTGACGGCCTTGTTGACTTCCTTGTTGATCTTATTGGGTTTGACGAGGCTGTCCTGATCGTCCTTGTCGTCGTCCCAGTCCGCGTCGTCGGCGCCGTTCTTCTGCGGCAGCAGATTGGTCGCCGGGTTGACGTTGCGGCCGTCGTTCTTCCGCTTGATGTTGAGCGGGCCGTTGACGCTGTTGAGCCTGATCTGCACTTCGCCGCTGCCGATCCGCCCGTAGAGATCGCGGCCGACGTACTGGCCCTTGCGGACCGGGAGGCCGAAATCGTTGTTGATCGAGCCGTTGACCGTGTCGGCCCGGAGCGTCGCGTTGACGTCCGACGGAACCGTCAGATTGACCTGCCCGTTGACCGTTTCGAGCGTGATCCGGCTGGCCGCCGACAATTCGTCGAACGAAGCCTCGACGGTGCCGTTGACGGTCGAAAGATTCGCCGTGCCGCGCAGGTTCGTCGCGATCACCTGACCGTTGACGGCCGACGCCTTCGTCCGGTTGGCGGCGTTCGTGATCGTGACCGAGCCGTTGACGGTCTCGATCTCGTCGAGCACCGCGCCCTTCGGGACCGTCAGACGGTAATCGACCGTCAGCTTCCCGTCGTTTCGCCAGCCGCGATTGCCGCTGTCGCGCTTCCAGTTGTCGTAATCGGTCTCGATCGAGAGCGCGTCCTTCTGCGCGTCGATCCGGATCTCGACGTCGGCCAGCCGGTTTTTATCGTCGGCGGTCTTGACGGCTTCGAGCTTGACCTCGCTGCGGTCCCACGTCTCGATCGTGATCGAGCCGTTGACGTTCGAGACGCTGACGCGGCCGTTCGGGCTGAGCGGATAGGTCTGTTCGAAGCGCTCGGTCTCGTCGAGCCGGACGACTTTCTTCGTCTCGCCGCCGTTCGCGAAACCGCTCGGCTTGGCCGCCGGAAGATTGACGTCCGATGAAAAAACGACGCCCGCGAGCATAAGTGAAATTAACCACGACATAATAACTATTCTCCTCTAAAACGAGTTTTTATGAAATATTCAGGAAAGATTTTTCCTTTTACTAATTGGAGAACACCGCGATTTTTTCTTTTGTGACAAGTTTTTTTATTTTCTTAAATTTTTCTTAAGCGGCTGTTTTTTCCGGTTCGTTATGATAAAATCTGTAGATCGATTCAACCTGTGCGGAATAACGAGACAAGACAAAAACGGACAACAGATCAAAACGGCGCGTCATCAGATCGATTTACATCTCTGGCGAGATTTGATAGCTTTATACGTTTAGTTGCAACTGAAGCGGAGACGAAATAATGAATTTAAAAAAAACGCGACTGCATATTTTGCAAAAATCCGAACAATTGGCCCCCAAAGCCAAAACCGGAATTTCTCTCCACTGCCACACTCAGTATTCCAAGGAAATGCTCGATTTCATTCCGCACTACGCGGAAAAACTCCCGATCATCTCGTTCTTCTGGAAACGGGAGCGCGACAAATACAAAGAGCGCGAGGGACAGGCGATGGACTTTTCGACCGCCTTCTGGTCGCCGCCGCTCTCGCCCTACGCGGTTTACGACATCGAAAAAAAACAGATCGAGGACGCGGGACTCGAAGCGATCGTTTCGATCTCCGATCACGACAGCATCGACGGCAGCCTGAAGCTCGCCGAGATCCACGAAAACCGGAAAGCGCCGATCTCGCTCGAATGGACGGTTCCGTTCGAGTACGGCTTCTTTCACGTCGGCGTCCATAATCTGCCCGAAGCCGACGCGGTCGAGCTGACGAAAACGCTGATCGACTACACGTTCAGCGAGAACCCGACGAAAGAGCGTCTGCACGAGCTGTTCGCGATGCTCAACGAGCTGCCGCAGGTGCTCGTGATCCTCAATCATCCGCTCTGGGACATCGAGATCGTCGGGCAGGAACGCCACAACCACCTGCTCAAAAACTTTATCAAGGAATACGGGAAATGGCTGCACGCGCTCGAGATCAACGGATTTCGGACGTGGTCGGAAAACAAGGCCGTGATCGAGATGGCCGAAGCGCTCGGCTTTCCGATCGCGACCGGCGGCGACCGCCACGGCTGCAAGCCGAACACGGTCATCAATCTGACGAACTCGCGGACGTTCGAGGAGTTCGTCGAGGAGATCCGCGTCGACAAGCGAAGCGAGGTCGTCCTGATGCCGGAATACAAACGGCCGCTCCATTCGCGGCAATTGCAGTCGTTTTCGGAGATCCTGCATAATTACCCGGACTTTCCCGTCGAGCGCCGGCGCTGGTTCGACCGCGTTCATTTCGACATCGGCAAGGGTCAGGGACTGCAGCCGCTGTCGACTTACGGCTGGCTCAACGGCGGGCCGCTCTGGCTGCGGATCGCGATCAAGACGCTCGGCTTTCTCGGCAGCGCCCCGATGCGGCCGTTTTTCGAGCTCGCCCGGAAAAAACACGACCGCGTCCCGAAGGACGCCGCCCAAACCGACTTCGAGATCAAAAAGGCCGAAGAAATTCTGCCCGGTATCCCGTCGGACGCAGTATCTGAAATTTGAGTCGAGAGTCGAGAGTCGAGAGTCGAGAGTCAGGTTGAATTATTAATAAGGCTTTCATCCAATGAATATGGACTCTCGACTCTCGACTCTCGACTCTCGACTAGTTAAAAAGTGAAGAATATTCCCCGCGTCGCCTTTTTTCCCGACTCTTTTCTGGAAGTCAACGGCGTTGCGATGACCAGCAAACGTCTGATCGGGTATGCCAAACGCCACGGCTACCCGTATCTTTGTATTCACGCCGGCCGGAAAACCGAGCGGATCGCCGACGAGAGCGTCACGTATCTCTCGCTCAAGCGCTCGCCGCTCTCGTTTCCGATGGACGAAGACCTGAAATACGACCCGTTTTTCCAGCGCCACGTCAACCGCGTCCAGCGCGAGCTGACCGAGTTCAAGCCGGACGTCCTGCATATCACCGGCCTCAACGACGTCAGCATCGTCGGCGCCTATCTCGGCTGGAAGATGCAGATCCCGCTCGTCGGCTCGTGGCACACGAATCTGCACGAATTCGCCGCCCGCCGGCTGACGCGGATCTTCAGATTCCTGCCGCAGAAGACGCTCGATTCGATGACCGGTTTCGCCGAGCGCAAGATTATGGACGGCGCGGTTTATTACTACAAGATCCCGAAAGTCGTGCTCTCGCCGAACCAGGAGCTCGTCGAACAGCTCGGCCGCGGCACGAAGCGCGTTTCACGGCTGATGTCGCGCGGCGTCGACACGGAAAAGTTCGCGCCCGAAAAACGGACCGTCGACGACGGTCTTTTCCGGTTCGGCTTCGTCGGCCGGCTCCGCGCCGAGAAAAACGTCCGGCTGCTCGCCGCGCTCGAGAAAAAACTGCTCGAAACGGGCAAAACCGATTTCCGGTTCCTGATCGTCGGCGAGGGCAACGAGCGCGAATGGCTCGAAAAAAATATGACGACCGGCGAGTTCACCGGCTTTCTCGACGGCGAGCAATTGTCGGCGGCTTATGCTAATATGGACGTTTTCGTGTTTCCGTCCGAAACCGACGCGTTCGGAAACGTCGCGCAGGAAGCGAACGCTTCGGGCGTGCCCGCGATCGTCACGAATCAGGGCGGCCCGAAATTCATCGTCAGGCATAACGAATCGGGTTTCATCGCCGAGAATTTCGACGATTTCGTCAAATATTCGCTCGAATTGATGGACGACGCGGAAAAGCTCGCCGAGATGAAGCGTCTGTCGCGGCGGAACGCGCTCTCGAGCTCGTGGGACGCGGTTTTCGAGGCCGTCTATGACGCCTACCGCGAAGCGATCGAGATCGAGCGGCAGGACCGGCTGAAAAAAGCGGCCGGTTCCGAAAAAAGCTGACGCCCACGAATTTAATGTCGATTATGACGAACGAAATTGCACTCGAAGAAAATCCGGCCGACCCGACCGCGCACGCGCCGATGACCGTCGGCGAAGCGTGGGCGAGCCTGACGCGCGACCCGGGACAGTTTATCCGCCATTGGAATTACAAGGGCGCGATCCTCAGCGGCGCGCTGCGCGCCGGCGTTTTTCTGGTTTCCTATCTGAAAGGCCGCGAAAGCCTCGAGCTCGCGCTCGTCGTCGCGCTCGTCCAGTTCAGCTACCGGTTTCTTTTCGCGGGCTTCGGCGGCGCGATGATTCAGGCCTTCCGGCGCGTCGATCCGCCGTGGAAGGCGCTCGTCAACATCCTCGTGATCGTGCCGGTCATCAGCCACCTGTTGGAGTTCGCCGTCCAGACCGGCTTCACTTACTTGACCGGAACGCCGAATCACATCGGCGAATCGATCGTTTTGTCGATCTGCGTGACGGTTTTCTCGGCTTTATTCAGTCTGTTCATTATGCGCCGCAACGTGATGATCGTCGGCGAGGAAGGCAGCCGTTCGCTCCTCAGCGACATCATCCGGATGCCGCTGATGATCTATTACTTTATGGCCTTCATCCCGAACGAGATCGCGATGATGATCCGCCGCCGCAAGCTCGTCCCGGCGATTCTCACGGTGCTCGGCTGGGGCGTCTTCTCGCATATGATCTGCTGGGCCGTAACCAATAAGTTTTCGTGGACGTACGGCGGCGGCAAGATTATGCCGGTCGTTCGTTTCTGGGCCGTCGACGGCATCATTTTAATGATTCTGGCGACGTTTCTGGCGTATCTGTTCCTGCCGCCGAAGGAGAGTCACTTTTAAGTTTTACCGTGAGTCAAAAACCCCTGAAATCCGTTCATATCACGAATTATTATCATAAGAACTCGGGCGGCATCAGCACGAGCTTCAACAACCTGCTGGCCGCCGCCGCGCGCCGGAAAAGACAGGTCCGGCTGATCGTGCCCGGCGAGAAGGAAGAAACCGAGGACGTCAACCCGTACGCGAAGATCTATTACGTCGAGGCCAAATACTCGCCGGTTTTCGACAAACGCTACCGTTTGATCCAGCCGTGGCAGTATATCCCGAACAATTCGCCGATTCGCCGGATCCTGCTCGCCGAACGGCCCGATCTCGTCGAAGTGACCGACAAATACACGATCTCGATGCTCGGCGCGATGATCCGGATCGGCAAGTTCAAACAGCTCGGCCGGCCGGTCCTCGTTCATTTCAGCGCCGAGCGGATGGACGACAACATCGCGTCGTTTATTTTCAAGGGCGCGGTCGGCGAATGGCTCGCGCGGCGCGTGATCGGCAATTACACGCTCGCGGCGTTCGATTTTCATATCGCCAATTCGGCCTACACCGCGCAGGAATTCCGCAAAGCCTACAAAAAGGAAGAGAACCGGAACCGTTCGGAGTGGTTTTTGAACAAATCGTGGCAGTGGCTCAAAGCGCCGCGCGTCCCGATCGAAGAACGGATCTACGTCTGCCCGCGCGGCGTCAACACGCAGATTTTCCGGCCCGACCGGAAAAGCGAAGCGATCAGAAAAGAGCTGCGCGAACGCGCCCGGATTCCGGCGAACGCCGTCACGCTGCTCTACGCGGGCCGCATCTCGCCCGAAAAAAACGTCGGCCTGCTCGTCGAGATGATGAAGTTTCTCGCGCAGGACCCGGCGCACGATTTCCGGCTGCTCGTCGCCGGCGCGGGCCCGCAGGAAGACTTTTTGAAGGAAGAGACGGCGAAAAACTTTCCCGGGAAAGTGATCCTGCTCGGTCATCTCGACAAGGAGACGCTCGCCGGTTATTACGCGAACGCGGACGTTTTCGTCCATCCGAACCCGAAAGAACCGTTCGGCATCGCGCCGCTCGAAGCGATGGCCTCGGGCGCGCCGACCGTCGCGCCGGATTCGGGCGGCATTCTGACCTACGCCTCGGACGAGAACGCGTGGCTCGTCGCGCCGACCGGCGCGAGCTTTGCGAAGGCCGTCCGCGCGATCGTCGACGATCCGAACGAACGCGCCCGCCGCGTCAACAACGCGGTCCTGACGGCGCTCGAAAACACGCGCGAAAAATCGACCGATCATCTTTTCGACGCCTACGACCGGATGTACGCCGATTTCCAGCGCCGCAAAGAGCTTTTCGTCGCCGCCGACGAAGCGAAAAACTTCGACTTCGCGGGCGAGGTTCTCGAATGATCTCGCCGCTTTAAGAGCGGAAATCCGCCGCAACCGGCCGAAAGCCCGCCGATTTATGCATATTTATGCGGATTCGGACGGATTTTTGCAAAAAAAACCGGTTTGCCGGGAATTTAGACGGATTTTTCCGAAAAAAACCGAATCGGCGGCAAATTCGGCGGATTTTTCCGAAATTTTGGAGAATTTTCGCAAATTTAGCGGAATCGCTGCATATTTACCCGAATCGGCCGCGATTTATGCGGTTTCTCTCGAAAAAAACCGGTTTCCCGAGGATTCAGACGATTCGGCGCGGATTTAGAAGAATTTTCGCGGATTTAGAAGAATTTTCCGAGATTTATGAGAATTTTCCGAAATTTATGCGAATCGGCGTCGATTTATGCGAATCGGCGTCGATTTATGCGATTTCCCGCCGATTCGGCGCGTTTTTTCGAAATTCGGAAAATCCGCGCCCGATTTAACGCAAATTTTCGCGGGATCGGGTAAATTAGAGATATTGTTTTGGTCTTTGGTCTTTGAGCTGAGCCTTAATAGTTTGTTTAAATTTATAGTTTGAGGCCGCGAACGTTTTTTGATCGATCCACTAAAAACACTAAAAACACTAATTTTTTTTCGTGTTTTTAGTGTTTTTAGCGGATCAAAAAAACCGCCTGCCGTTTGGATGACTGATCGAAGACCAAAGACCGAAGCCCGATAAAAATAATGCTCGAACTAGTTTTAGCCAATTTGAGAGTGCGCCCGTTTCGGACGCTGATCAGTATCGTCGGCGTCGCGCTCGGCGTGATTCTCGTCATTCTATTTACCGGACTCGCGCGCGGAATGACCAACGATATGTCGCACCGCGCCTACAACGTCGCGGCCGAGATCATTTTCACGCGCGCCGGCGCGATGGAGCTGACGAGCTCGAACACGCCGGTCTCGACGCTTTACGCCGACAAATTAAAGGAAATCGACGGCGTTCAGTCGACCGTTCCGGTGATCCGCTACATCACGCCGAATTCGAACCAGCGCTGGGGCATCCAGCAGATCGACGGCGTCGACTGGGCGCCGTTCGCCGAAATGAACAAGATGCAGATCGTCGCCGGCCGCGCGGCGACGGCCAATAACGAGGTCGTTCTCGACGAGCGGTACGTCAAGGATCAGAACCTCAAACTCGGTGATCCGGTCGAGGTCTTCGGGCGCAACTACACCGCCGTCGGAATCTTCTCGCCGCCGTCGGGCGCGCGCATCAAGATGTCGCTCGGCGCGATGCAGGAAGCGCTCGAACAGCCGAAAAAATGCACGTACATTCTGGTCAAGCTAAAAGACGGCGCGAACCCCGAAGAGGTCGCGCAGCGCATCAATCAGGCTTTGCCGGGAAATAAGATCCATCTGACGCGCGATCTGATCATCGACGCGCAGGACCGGATTCCGGCGCTCAATACGTTCCTTCGCGTGCTCGTCGGGCTCGGCGCGTTCGTTTCGACGATTTTCGTGCTGCTTTCGATGTACACGACGATCACCGAGCGGCGCAAGGAGATCGGCATCCTGAAATCTTTGGGCGCGTCGAAACCGTTCATCATTCGCGTGATCGAGGGCGAAGCGTTCCTGATCGGCGTGCTCGGCGTCGTGCTCGGCTTCGCGGTCTCGGTCGTCGCGTCGTATCTGATCGAAAAGAGCTTCGATCTCCAATTCGAGTTCAGCCGCAACTGGATCCTGACGGCCATCGCGATCGCCGTCGGCGGCAGCCTCCTCGGCGCGCTTTATCCGGCCGCCAAAGCCTCGGCGATCGATCCGGTCGAAGTTATGGTCAACGAGTAGAGTGGAGAGTGGAGAGTGGAGAGTGGAGAGTCCGAGGTCTGTATTTTAAAATTTAAGCTTTCCTTTATCTATTACCTTTACTCTCCACTCTCCACTCTCCACTCTCCACTAATTTTATGAGTTCGCAGCAGGTTTTAGACGCCGTCAGGCAGGAAAACGCCACGAAAAAGCAGGGCGTGCTGCAGAAATTGTTTGCGGTCTGGTTCGACGCGTTCGTTTACAATCAGATCTGGGAAGACCCGCGCGTCGATCTGCGGGCGCTCGAAATCGACGAGAATTCGCGCGTCCTGACGATCTCTTCGGGCGGCTGCAACGCGCTCAACTATCTGCTCGAAAATCCGGCGCGCGTCACGGCCGTCGATCTCAACCGCCATCATATCTATCTTTTGAACCTGAAGATCGGCGCGCTCCGGACGCTCGACTCCTACGAGGATTTTTTCGCGTTTTTCGGCGCCGGCCGGGGCGAAAAGACCGTCGAGAATTATTTCGAGCGGATCGCGCCCGCGCTCGACGACGCGACGCGGCGGTTCTGGGAATCGCGGACGTTTTTCGGGCGATTGACGGGCCGCCGGCGGATCGATTTCTTTCGCGAGGGCGGACTTTACGAACATTCGCGCAACGGCTATTTTCTCCGCTTTTTCCATAAATTCGCGCATCTGCTCGGCGTCCGGCCCGAAGAGGTGCTGAAGGCGCAGACGAAGGAAGAACAACTGCGGCTTTACGAAAAACACGTCGCGCCGTTTTTCGATTCGCTGTTCATCAAAGCGATCGGCCGGCTGCCGGTGACGCTCTTCGGACTCGGGATTCCGCCGCAGCAGCACGACGAATTAAAGAAAGATCTGGCGGACGGCGCGAACCTGATCGACGTCTACCGCGCGCGGACGAAAAAGCTCGCCGTCGATTATCCGATCACCGAAAACTATTTCGCGTGGCAGGCGTTCGCCCGCCGATACGACACCGAAAACCGCCGCGCGGTTCCGGAATACTTAAAGGAAGAAAACTTCGAACGGCTCAAAGCGAACGCCGGCCGGATCGAATCGGTCGTCGGCTCGGTCACCGACGAGATCAAAAACCGGCCCGTCGGCAGTTTCGACCGGTTCGTTTTTCTCGACGCGCAGGACTGGATGGACGCCGCGACGCTCGCCGATTTATGGCAAACGATCGCCGACCGCGCCGCGCCGACCGCGCGCATCATCTTCCGCACCGCCGGCGCCGCCTCGCCGGTCGAAACCGCGCTTCCCGAAAACCTCCGCGCGCGTTTCCGCTACGAAGAAGAATTTTCCCGCGAATTGTTCAACGAAGACCGCGCGTCGATCTACGGCGGGTTTCATCTGTATGTTTTAATATAAGTTTTGAGTTCCGCCTTTAGGCGGCCGGCGTTTCATCGCGCGGGGCGGCCGCCCGAAGACGAAGCCGGAACGTGCAGAGTTTTCGCTATTTTATGAATAATTTCGCCCTTGCGTTCGTAATTATTCATAAAGTATATTTACAAACGTCAAGGGCGAAAGCTTTTGATAATTGAAAGAAAGGAGGTTTCTCTATGCACGAAAACATCGAGAAACAACTTCAAGCAATATTGGATGTTCTGTTTATTCTAACCGAACGAGCCGATATTCAAGAGCAGGAAATAGAACTTCTGCGCTTGCGCCTAAAGCGGCTTGAAGACTCGATTGCGAGTTTGTCTGAATCACAAAATCGCAATTGAAACCGCGAGGGATTCGTCCCTCGCACTCCTTTCTTTCTACCATAATAAAGGTAAAAATAAAAGATGCAGCCCGAAGAAATCAAGCAAAAACGGATCGCCCTGAATTTGACGCAGTCGCAGCTTGCCGAACGGTTCGGCGTCGAACGAAACACGGTCGCGCGCTGGGAACGCGGCGAGGTCGTGCCGCAGGCGCTCGGAATGCTGCGGCTGGCGTTTCAGAGCCTCGAAATCGAACTGGGGCTGACCAATTCAGGCATCGAAGCGCTGCGCGACGAGCAGCGCGAAAAAATGACGAAGATGCGGATTCGTCACGCCCGTCACAAAAATGAGATGGTCCGGTCCTAGCTATGGAAAATGAAAAGCTGATTGTCAGGTTTTACGAATCGTTCGCGCGCGGCGACGCCGACGGGATGGCCGCGTGTTATCACGACGAGATCGAATTCTCCGATCCGGCCTTCGGACCGTTAAAAGGCGCGGACGCGCGCGATATGTGGCGGATGCTCGTCGAACGCTCGCGCGGGCAGATCGAGATCGCGTTTCGCAACGTCGCGGCCGACGCGCAAACGGGCGCGGCCGACTGGACGGCGGATTATCTGTTCAGCAAGACCGGACGAAGAGTTTTCAACGAGATTCACGCCGAATTCGAATTCCTTGACGGAAAAATTTACCGGCACCGCGACGCCTTCGACCTCTGGAAATGGTCGCGCCAGGCATTGGGCCTCGCCGGCCTTTTTCTCGGCTGGTCGGGATTTTTGCAAAACAAAATCCGCCAAAACGCCCTTTCCTCGTTAAACGACTACAAATCCAAAAACAACCGCTGATGCCCGAACAAATCCGAAATCCGAAATCCGAAATCCGAAATCCCCACGTTCTGATGGACCGGATGTACCGCTACCAGCGTTATTTTTACGATCTGACGCGAAAATTCTATCTGCTCGGGCGCGACCGGCTGATCACCGAAATCGGGATCGAACCGGGCGAGAACGTTCTCGAAATCGGCTGCGGGACGGCGCGCAATCTGATCCTGCTCGCCCGAAAGCATCCGGACGCGCGATTTTTCGGGCTCGACGCGTCGGCCGCGATGCTCCAAACGGCGCGCGCGAAGATCGACGCGCGCGGACTCGACAACATCGCGCTCGCGAACGCGCTCGCCGGCGATTTCGCGTTCGACAAAACCTTTGCGCTCGCGGAGAAATTCGACGCCGTGTTTTTCAGCTACGCGGTTTCGATCATCCCGCCGTGGCGCGAATCGCTCGAAAACGCGCTCGCCAATCTCAAGCCGGGAAAAACGCTGTATATCGTGGATTTTTTCGATCAGCGCGATCTGCCGCGCTGGTTTCGCAAAATGCTGCAAAGCTGGCTCCGGCAGTTTCACGTCGCCTATCCGGAAGAGCTGCTTCCCTTTTTCCGGGAGTTGGAGGCACAGGGCGCGGGCGAAATAAAAATAACGCCGCTTTACCGGCGTTACGCACTGCTCGCGAAATTCACGAAGGCAATGTAAAAGACGGCCGGCCTTCGCAAAAAGGCGCGCCGTCTTTTTCGATTCTGTCCGTAAATTACGACTGCTGCTTCGCTTCGGCGCGGCGGCGCATCTCGGCCATCAGCTCCTCGTCGCTCATCGCCGTAATCTGCGGCGCGGCGACGTTCGAATTCAGCTGCCGCTGGCTGGCCTCTATTTCCGCCTCTTCCTCGGCCTCGCGCATTCCGTCCTTGAACGCTTTCCGCGATTGTCCGAGAGACTTCGCGAGCTGCGGCAGACGGCTCGCGCCGAACAGTAAAAACAGAGCACCACCGATCACAATCCATTCCCAACCACTACCAAACATAATTTTCTATTTTTCGAAAAACAACTCCTGAATTTAGACGCGCGAAAAACGAAAAAGTTTGCGCGGCGAATTATCCTATCATACCCGTAAACGCATAAACTTTCACCCGCCGAAAGAAAAATTTGCCCCGTTCGGCGCAAATTTATCGCGAAACGGCCCGCCAATCGCCGTAAATCCAGCCCTGCGCGACGACGATCCGCGCGCTTTTGTAATTCACGACGACCGAGATTTTCAAGGTCAGACCGTCGCGCCGGACCTCGAAACCGCCGATCCGCGGCCGGAAACCGCCGCCCGAGATCGCCGCCGCGTTGCCGTCGAACGGTCCGGCGGACGCGGCCCCGATCCGGTCGAGAATCCGGCCGGCCGCTTCCCTGAAATATGTTTCGGCGGCCGACGCGCGGTAATTGTTGCCGGTCAGCAGGATTTTCGTCGCGTCGATCACGATTTCCGCGCCGACGCGCGTTTTTTTCCGGTTGTCCGAAGCGGCCGTCACGGCGACGATTTCGAGCGGCGGATCTTTGATCGCTTCGAGCGCCGCGCGCAGCCGCGTCTTTTCGGCCGCGTTGAATTCGATCGTGTCGCGTTTGCCGTCGCGCCGGTCGAGATCGACGAGCGCGTCGACGCTTCCCGCCCGATATTCGCGGTCGAGCAGTTCGGAAAGCGTTTCGGCTTCCCTTTTGGTGCGCTCCCGGTTAAAAGCCCGCCGGAACAGTAAACCGCCGAACGCGTCGTCTTTCCCGACGACGCCCGCCGGTTCCCAGCCGGCTTTTTCGAGCCAGTCGAGCGCGACCGGCCCGACGAGCGTTTGGCCCGTGTTGTAATAATGATATTGACGGCAGACGTCGGCCGCGTAGCCGCAGCCGGTCTCGACGACCGAAACTTCGAGATATTCCCAAACATCCGCCGCCCGTTTCTTCTGCGCGGACGCCGCGCACACCAGAAGCAGCAGAACCGGCAAGGCCAGCCATTTGTTCATCGAACGAATCTCCTGTCAGGTTAAATTTGCAGTCCGACCGGTTTGATGACCGGGCGGCGGTTTGGTTGCTTCGGTCGGGCTTTTTTAAATGACGCGTAATAAAAATTGACGGATTTTTGTCCATCCGCGAAAAGCGGCGAATCACCCGGAACCGTTCCGTGTAATTCGCCGCTTTTCGCGGTCCGGTTAAAAGCCTTTCGAATCGCCGGGTTTTCTTTAGCCGCGATCGCGGAACCGATCCATCGCGTCGACGAGCGCCGCGGTGATGCCTTTTTCCGAGACGGAGTGGCCGGCGTCGGGAATGACGATGAATTCGGCTTCGGGAAACGCGCAGTGGAGATCCCAGGCGCTCGTGATCGGGCAGACGACGTCGTAGCGGCCCTGCACGATGACGGTCGGGATTTTGCGGATTTTCTCGATGTTTTCGAGAATGTAATCCTCCGACGGGAAGAACGAATTGTTCATAAAGTAATGACACTCGATCCGCGCGAGACTGAGCGCTTCATGCGCGCCTTCCCAGTGATTCATCAGATCCGAATCCGGATAGAGCTTCGACGTCGAGCCTTCCCAGACGCTCCACGCGCGCGCCGCCGAGAGCCGGATTTCCTCGTCGTCGCTCGTCAGCCGCTTGTGATAAGCGGTCATAAAATCATCGCGCTCGTCCTCGGGGATCTCGTCGCGGAAACGCTCCCAGAAATCGGGAAAGATCTCGCTCGCGCCGTATTGATAGAACCACAGCAGTTCTTTCCGGCGCGTCAGGAAAATGCCGCGCAGGATCAGCCCGAGACAGCGGTCGGGATGCGAGATGCCGTAGGCGAGGCTCAGCGTGCTGCCCCACGAGCCGCCGAAGACGTGCCATTTATCGATCCCGAATTTCTCGCGCAGCATTTCGATGTCCGAGATCAGATCCCACGTCGTGTTCTCGCGGAGCTCGGCGTGCGGCGTCGACTGGCCCGAACCGCGCTGATCGAAAAGAATGATGTGATAGGCTTTCGGATCGAAATACTGGCGGTACATCGGGATCAGACCGCCGCCCGGCCCGCCGTGGAGGAAGACGACCGGAATGCCGTCCGGGTTTCCGCAGCGCTCGTAATAAATGTCGTGAATCTCGGAAACCTTGAGCATTCCCGAGTCAAACGGTTCGATTTCTGGATAAAGAGTTTTCATAACGTCTTTATGATACGGGAATTGGAATATTCGTTCAAACGCCGGCCCTTTCGGCGGCCGGTTTGTTTCCGGCCGGTTATTTCTTCGTGATAAGATGCAGGACGATGCGGCTGTCGAACCGGATTCTGCTGATCGTTTCATTGTTCGCGCTGGCCGGCGCCTCGACGTTCGGTCAGACGCCGCGCGGCGCTTCCCGATTCGTCTCGGTTTACGGCGGTTTCGGTCTCGACCTGCCGGCAACGCCGAATCTCGCGCGCGGCGTCCGCAACGACGACGAGCCCGACCGGGGCGCGGGGATGATCTACGCGTGGGAACTCGGCAACGTCGTCTACACCGCGCTTTATCTCGATCCGCCCGATGCGCCGACGGCGCCGACGGCGGCCGCGAAAGCCGGATATCTGAAGGAAAACAACGCGAGCGTCCGCGCGACGATTCAGAAATACGACGGCAAGATTCTCGCCGAAAAGCCTTTTCGTCTCGGCACGAACCGCGGCACGGAAATCGTCGCGACGCTCGGCGCGGGCCGGATGATCGTCCGCAATCTGCAGGCCGGCGCGCGCAAATTTTCGATTCAGGCCGTGATCCGCGATTTGCGCGACGAAACGCGGGCGCGAAAGATCCTCGATTCGTTTCGGCTGACCGACGGCCGCGCCGTCATCCGTCAGGCCGTTATTCGCGCGACGCCCGCGCCTTTGCCGCAAACGCCGGTCGTCGAAGCGCCGCGCTCGGACGCGGCGGCCGCCAATCTGCGGGGCCGCGTCAAAACGGTCGTCGAGGAAAGCGAAGACCTGACCGGCGCCGGCGCGCGGCAGCAGGGACGGATCCTCGCCGCCGAATTCTTTTACGACGCGCGCGGCCGCCAGACGAAGGAAATCCGCTACGACGCGCGCGGTCTGCCCGAACGGATCGCCGTCTACGGTTTTCTCGACGGCGCGCCGGTCGTCAGATTCGGAACCGTAAGCGACGCCGAAAACGCGCCCGCCGAAAAAAATCCGGACGATCTCAAGATCCTTTCCGTCTACGATTTACAGGGCCGCGTCACCGAAACGAGGTTTTACGGCTCCGGCGAAAGGTTGAAATCGCGAACCGCGACGGTTTACAATGAAAAACAGTCCGTCACGGAATATTTCAACGAGCAAGGGGAGCTTATGTCAAAAATCGCTCTAACTTTTGACACACGCGGCAATCCGGTCGAAACGACCGTTCAGATCATCAAACCGAAACCGGCCGAATACCGCGCGGCCTATGCTTACCAATCCTTCGACAAAAACGGCAACTGGACGAAACGCACGCTGTCCGAATGGCGCGTCTCGGACGGCCGCCCGACGCTCGAACCGGTGACCGTCAATTACCGGACGTTCGCTTATTTCAACGGGCCGCAACGGTGAAAAATTAATTTCTGGCACACTGTTTGCCAGAATTTTAACCGGAACTAAGGGATGTATTGAATCAGTTCTGTTTGAAGAGTTAGGGGTTTTTATGGCTAAGAAGGTTTTGATTGTCGAGGATTATGATGATACGCGCGAGTTTATGAAGATTCTGCTCGAAAGCTACGGCTACAAGGTGATCGAGGCGGCCGACGGGATCGAGGCGATCGACCGGGTCCGCGAACAGCGGCCCGATCTCATCCTGATGGATATTTCGCTCCCGCTGGTCGACGGTCTGACGGCGACGCGGGCGATCCGCGATTTCGATCAGACGGCGAAGGTTCCGATCATCGCCGTGACCGCGTTCGGAAAAAATTACTACAACAAGGCGATCGAGGCGGGCTGCAACGATCTGATCGACAAACCGGTCGATTTCGACAGCCTCGAACCGATCCTCAAAAGCTATTTATCGCACTGACGGGTTATTTCCGGCTGACGCACGGATTGTCCGCCAGCCAGAATCTCCACGGTTTACCGGCAAATTCCTCGGCATAATCGATGCCGATGCGTTTGCCGGTTTTTATTTCGTCTGCGGAAACGGCGCGGTAATCCTCGATCCAGATCCGCTCGCCGCCGAGATCCGCGCCGTTCAGACTCCGGTCGATCGCGAGCGCGATGCAGAGTTTGCCCGGTCCCGACGCGAGATTTTTGTCAGGCATCTTCGCCGACGGATTTTTGACGAGCCGCCGCGCGCGCATCGTGTCGATGCCCGCGACCGGTTCGAGCGCGCGGACGAGCACGACGTGCGGCGAATCCACGGCGCCGGTCACGACGTTGAACTGAAAATACATCCCGTAGATAAAGAAAACGTAGACGCGGCCGCCCGCGGCGTAGGTTATCTCGTTGCGCGGCGTCCGGCGATGGTTGTAGGAATGCGCGGCCTTGTCTTCCGCGCCGAGATAGGCTTCGGTCTCGACGATCATCCCGGCGACGCGCGCGCCGTTTTCGGCGGGCACGACGAGCAGCTTCCCGATGAGCTCGCGCGCGACGAGCAGCGTATCGTCGCGCCGGTAAAAATCGCGCGAAAGTTTGTTCATCACGGATTGAATTCGGTCGATGCCTGTCGTTCCGATGTCACTTTTTTTCAACGCCGTAATCGGGCGGGTAATAGATCAGCTCGACGATCTGGCCGTCGACGCCTTTCGTGTAAAACGACGACGTGCCGTCGCGGTGCGGCTTGATCGGACGATTTTCGCGCGCGGCCGCCCGTTCGAGCTCTTCGAGCGTCTCGACCCGCATCCCGATGTGCGGCGGATGCTTCGAAGCGGGCGGCAGGAGCGCGATCCCGAACCCGCGCGCGTCGCGGACCATCGCCCAGTCGTCGAACAGCGATTCGACCGTAAACCCGAGCTTTTCGTAACCCTCGACCGCCGCCGCCAGCTCGTCGCACCTGACCGCCAGATGATCGACCGTTCCCGTAAAACGTATTTCGGACATTTCCTTCCCTTTTCCTCCTGCGTTCAATTTTAGCAAAAAAGGAGTCCTGAGTCTTAAGTCGAAATCCGACATCCGACATCCGACATCCGACATCCTCAAGACTCTTTTCGCAAAGTCTGGTAATATTAAGCTTTGTCTTCGGCACGAAGCGGGAGTCGGGAAACTTCTCCCGTCTTTTCGACATCCGAGTCTGCGGAGACGGAATGAGTCTCATTTTCTTTGAAAATTAAATCCGACAATCATTCCGAATTGAGCCTGTGGAACAGGCGGAAGATGTTAGCTACAGGCGCAAGCCTGTAGAAAGCGCGCCCCGATGAATTAAAGCCCCGAAGCGGGCGACAGAAAACAAGGCGGCGCGGATTCTGTCGCCCGCCGGCGGGCTTCGGAACGTTATTGGATGCTGACTACAGGCTCGCGCCTGTAGCTAAACTCTGTCGCCTGTTTCACAGGCTTTGGTCAGATTTAATTTTCAAAGAACATAAGACTTTAAGTCACAAGACTCGAAACAACTATGAAATTCATCTCGATACTGCTTTTGACGATCGTTTTTTCGATGATCGCGGCGGCGCAGACGACCGAGCAGGTGCTCGCGACGGCCGCCGACCGGAAATTCACCGTCAAAGATCTGCCGGCCGACGTCGCCGCCGCTTACGTGAATCTCGCCAAAACGGTCGCTGAAACGCGCAGGAACCTGCTCCAGGAACAGATCGCCGAGACGATCTTCGCGCTCGAAGCGAAAGCGCGCGGGACGACGGCCGACAAGCTCGAAGAACAGATCCGGGCGAAAGTTCCGGCGCCGGCGGAAAAGGACGTGCAGGCCGTATACGACGCCAACCGCGAGCAGCTCGCCGGTCAGTCGCTCGACGCCGTCCGCCCGCAGATCGTCGCGTTTCTCAAACAGGAGCCGGAACAGAAGGCGCTGATCGCCTTTCTCACTTCAATCAAGGCGAAATACAAGATCCTCGGCGGCAAGGACGTCAACGCCGCCGGTCTCCGGCCCGTCGACGTGCTCGCCGCGATCGGCGCGAAAACGATCACCGTCAAAGACTTCGAAGACCGCAACAAGGTCGTGCTCTACGAAACGAAGGCGAAGGTTTTCGACGCCGTCAAGTCGGCGCTCAACCAGCTGCTCGTCAACGCGCTCGTCGCGGCCGAGGCGAAGGCGCAGAACATCGACACGACCGATCTTCTCGCGCGCGAGATCACCGACAAGCTCCGCGATTACACCGAGGAAGAGCGGCAGACGCTCGAAAACGATTTCCGGACGCGGCTCTTCGCGAAATACCGGACGCAGATTCTCCTCAAAGAACCCGCGCCGCTCGTGCTCAACATCGACACGACCGGCGCGCCGTCGAAAGGGCCGGCGACGGCGCCCGTGACGGTCGTGATGTTTTCCGATTTTCAATGCTCGCACTGCGCGAAGACGCATCCGATCCTTCTGAAAGTGCTCGCCGCTTACGGCGACAAGGTGCGTTTCGTGCTCCGCGATTACCCGCTCGTCCAGATTCATCCCGAAGCCTTTCAGGCGGCCGTCGCGGCCAACGCGGCGCGCGCGCAGGGCAAGTTTTTCGAGTATGTCGAGATTCTTTACAACAATCAGGAGGCGCTCGACGAAGCCTCGCTCAAGCGTTACGCGGCCGGGCTCGGTTTGAATCAACAGCAATTTGAGTTAGACTTCAAGAACGCGAAAAACGCCGACGCCGTCCGCAAGGATATGATCGACGGCGAAAACTACGGCGTCACGGCGACGCCGACCGTCTTCGTCAACGGCGTCAAAGTCCGCGTCCCGACGGCCGACGGCTTTCGCGAAGCGATCGATAAAGCTTTGAAGAAACAGTAGCGAGTGGAGAGTGGAGAGTGGAGAGTTAATTTTGAAAGTTCGGGAAGTTTCGGAAGTTTGGGAAGTTTAGGAAGTAGAAATTTTTCTTCCCGATCTTCCCGAATTTCCCGAACCGGTCAACCGACTCTCCACTCTCCACTCTCCACTCTCCACTCAAAAAAATCTATGCGTCTTTATATTTTTCTTTGTATCGCCGTTTTATTGGCGGGCTGCGATAAGGGGCCGGCGAAAAACGGGAATATGAGCGTCAATACGGGTAAAACGAACACGTCGAACACGAACGCGCCGGTGCGTCCGGGGCCGGTGCCGGTCTATACCTACGAGGTCGTCAACACTTACAAGCACGACCCGACGGCCTTTACCGAAGGCTTGTACTTCAAGGACGGCTTTTTGTACGAAAGCACCGGCGAGGAAGGCAAATCGCAGCTCCGCAAGGTCGAGCTCGAATCGGGCAAGGTGCTCCAGAAATTCGATCTGCCGCGCGACAGCTTCGGCGAGGGCATCTCGCCGGTCGGCGACAAGATCTACCAGCTGACGTGGCAGGAAGAGGTCTGCCGCGTGTTCGACGCCAAAGACTTTAAACTCCTCAAGGAGTTCAAATATCAGGGCGAGGGCTGGGGAATGACGACCGACGGGACGAATCTTTATATGACGAACCGGACGCACGTCATCAACGTCCGCGACCCGGAGACGTTCCAGCCCGTCCGGCAGATTTCCGTTTTTCGCGAGGACGGCCGGCCGCTGATGCAGATCAACGAGCTCGAATGGATCAAGGGCGAGATCTGGGCGAACGTCTGGCATTCGGAAGAACCGTCGGTGCTCGGCAAGCCGAACTACATCGCGCGGATCGATCCGCGCGACGGCAAGCTGCTCGGCTGGGTCGATCTGGCCGGCATCTCGCCCGACGACGACGTTTCGCCGACCGACGACAAGCGGGCGGAAAACACGCTCAACGGCATCGCCTACGACGAGGCGACCGACCGCATCTTCGTGACCGGCAAAAACTGGAAAAAGCTATTCGAGATCAAGGTGAAACCGAAACAGTGATTCGGTGTTTCGCTCGTTGTTCGCGGCGGTTGGTAAACAAGGACTTCCGTTTACTTTCGACCGAACGGCGAACGACGAACGACGAACGACTAACGATTAATGACAGAACAGGACAAGGAATTTATGCGCCGCGCGATCGAGCTGGCGCAGGAAGGGATTGACGCGAACGAAGGCGGCCCGTTCGGGGCGATCGTCGTCCACGACGGACGCATCGTCGGCGAGGGCTGCAACCGCGTGACTTCGACGAACGATCCGACGGCGCACGCCGAGGTCGTCGCGATCCGCGAAGCGTGCCGCGCGCTCGGCAGTTTTCAGCTCGACGGCTGCACGATCTACACTTCGTGCGAGCCGTGCCCGATGTGTCTCGGCGCGATCTACTGGGCGCGGCCGGCGCGGATCTATTTCGCCTGCGACCGGACGGACGCGGCCGCGGCCGGCTTTGACGACGATTTCATCTATCACGAAATCGCGCTCCCGTTCGAGGAACGCCGCATCGAAACGCTCGGCCTCCTGCGCGACGAAGGCCGCCGCGTCTTCGAAAACTGGATCGCCAAGCCCGACAAAACGAAATATTGACGATTTCGGATTTCGGATTTCGGATTTCGGATTAATTCGGGGCGAAAGTCGGCGGTTGGAAAAGAAAACACCGCCGTTGAGAAGATTTTTAAGCTCTGAAAATTAAAGATTAAACCGGATTCGCCGCAAAACAGACCAATCCGAAATCCGAAATCCGAAATCCGAAATCCAAACAGATCATATTCCGTTTGGATTAGATCATATCTCGTTTTGAATAGATCATATTCCGCCTGGAATAGATCATATTCCGTTTGGAATAGATCATATTTCATTTGGATTAGATCATATTCCGTTTTGAATAGATCATATTCCGTTTTGAATAGATCATATTCCGCTTTGAATAGATCATATTTCATTTTGAATAGATCATATTCCGCTTTGAATAGATCATATTCCAATCGCGATAGATCATATTCCGTTTTGAATAAGTCTTATTCCGTTGGCGATACGACATAACGCAACCGCGTTATGTCGTATCGCAACGGCAATACGATCAAACATTAATTGACAAAGATCATATTTCGAAAAATCAACGATTAAACCGGATTCGCCGCGAAACAGACCAATCCGAAATCCGAAATCCGAAATCCGAAATCCAAATGTCTTCTTTTTTCAACAATTATTTTTTCATCATTCTGGCGCTCGTCGCCGGGATGATGATGCCGACGCAGGCGGCGATCAATTCGAAGCTCGCCGGTTACGCCGGTTCGCCGATCACGGCGGCGTTTCTGTCGTTCGCGGTCGGGACGCTCGCGCTCTTCGTTTATATGCTGCTGACCGGCGTGCCGTTAAACTCGATCGGACTGGCGACCGGCGCGCCGCTCGTCGCGTGGATCGGCGGATTTCTGGGCGCGTTCTTCGTCTCGGTGATGACGACCGTCGTGCCGCGGCTCGGCGGCGCGCTCACTTTTTCTTTAGCGATCGGCGGCCAGATGCTCGCGACGCTTTTGATCGACCATTTCGGCGTGCTCGGCATTCCCGAAAAACCGATCAATCTCTACCGCGTCCTCGGCGCCGCGCTGATCACCGTCGGCGTCATCCTGATCCGGCAGTTTTGAGGGCCGTTTGAAAAGCGCTTTCGGAATAGATGAAAGATGACAGATGATAGATGACAGACCGGAAATCAGGAAAATCTATCAGTTATCATCTCTCATCTCTCATCTATTCCGAAAGTTCTTCGTTTCGGCCGTAAAAACCCGACAACCAGATGATCGAGGCCGGCCGAACGGTTAGAAATTTGCCGGCTCTTCGTTTATCATAAATTTCCCCGTTATTATATTCTTCAGATGATCAAATTTATCTTAAACAACCAGACCATCGAAACCGCGCTCCCGACGGGCACGACCGTTTTGGATTTCGTCCGGTACCGCAAAAACCTGAAAGGCACGAAGATCGGCTGTCGCGAGGGCGACTGCGGCGCGTGCACGGTGCTCGTCGGCGAGCTGCACGACGGACGCGTCAAATACCGCTCGCAGACCTCGTGTCTGATGCCGCTCGCGAACGCCGCCGGCAAGCATATCGTGACCGTCGAGGGCGTCAATCCTGCCGACGGCGAGCTGACGCCGGTCCAGTCGGCGCTCGTCGACGAATCCGGCACGCAGTGCGGCTTCTGCACGGTCGGCTTCGTGATGTCGCTGACCGGCTTCTGTCTCGACGACGCACCGAAATCGAAAGCGGCGGCCGTCTCCGCGATCGACGGCAACATCTGCCGCTGCACGGGTTATAAGTCGATCGAGCGCGCGGCGGCTCGTTTATGCGACACCGGGGAAATGGAGGGAGAAGAGGAGAAGAGGAGAAGAGGAGAAGAGGAGATTTTGAAGCGGGCGATCGAGACGGGCATCGTGCCGGCGTATTTCGCCGCGATTAAGGAGCGGCTCGCGAGTATCGGGGCCGAAAGTTCGAATCGCGCTTCCGCCGTCGACAATCCGAAATCCGAAATCCGAAATCCGAAATCCTTTGTTTCCGGTGGGACTGATCTTTACGTCCAGCGGCCCGAGGAAATGGCCGAGATGGCGGCGGAGAATCTTTTCGACCGGGCGGATTTGCGGTTGATCGAGGAGGCCGGAGAGATGGTCGAGGTCGGCGCGGCGGTCGTCGTCACCGATCTGATGGAATCCGATGTTTTTCAAAGGATTTTTCCGGATCTTTACCGGCATCTGAAACTCGTTTCGTCGACGCCGATCCGCAATATGGCGACGCTCGCGGGCAATTTCGTCAACGCCTCGCCGATCGGCGATATGACGGCGTGGTTTCTCGCGCTCGACGCCGAGATCGAGCTCGTCGACGCGGACGATTCGGCGCGCGCGCTCGCGCTCAGGGATTTTTATCGCGGCTACAAGCAGCTCGCCAAAAAGCCCGAGGAATACATCCGCAAAATCAGTTTTCGCAAAGATTTCACGCATTTCAATTTCGAAAAGGTCTGCAAGCGGACCTATCTCGACATCGCGTCGGTCAATTCGGCGATCGGTTTGAAGGTCGCCGGAAACACGATCGAGCGGGCGCACGCCGCGGTCGGCGGCGTCTTCGCGACACCGCTTTATCTGCGGAAAACCTCGGAATTTCTGCGCGGCCGGGAAATCACCGAAGAAATTGTTTCCGAGGCGGCGGAAATCCTCCAGACCGAGATCGCGCCGATCTCCGACGTCCGCGGCACGGCCGAATACAAACGACTGCTCGCGCGGCAGCTTTTCACCGCGCATTTCGCCGAACTGTTCGGCGTCTGAGTATGGGAATGAACGTCAAAAAGTTTTATGCGATCGGGGTTTTGATCGCGCTCGGCGCGGTAATCGCGGCCGTCGCGGTCTTCGTCGACTGGCGGAAAACGCCGCAGCTCGAAGGCGTCGCGACGACCTTCGCGCGCGATTTCTACGCCAAATTGTTCGCGCAGAATTATCACGCGATCTTCGCCAAAGCCGACGAGGAACTGATCGCCGAAACGCCCGAAGGCGTTTTCACGAGCGATCTGCGGCAGGCCCGGACAAAATTGACCGAGGCTCCGATCGCCGCCGAAACCGTCTGCACGGCGACCGAAACCGTTTCGCTGCGCGACAAAATCGAACTCAAACGCGGCCGGCCGGCCCGCATCAGCGCGATCTGCACCGCCCAGACCGCCAACGAAACGCTCTCCGGCAAATTCGTCTGGAGCTTTTTCAAAGGCGAGCTCAAGCTGCTCTCGTTTACGTTGCTGGAGAGCAATTAGGGTTTGAGAAAGGGGATTATCATCTGGTGATTTCCCGTTAGGGTTTAACAGAAGATGATTATATGGTTTTGCGGCTCCGCCGCCCGATGTGCGGTGAGTCTCCGACTCACCGGTAAGTTGGCCCCCATTTCGGCGAGGCTCGGCCTCGCGTTGCGGATATGAAGATTTCCATCGATACCCCGGCATTTTATCTGACTTCGGTGACGCATCATCGGCTGCCCGTTTTTCAGAAGGAAAAGCTCGCGGAAATCGCCGCCGGCGCATTTGCCGAAGCGCGAAAATCCGGCGGAATCCTGATTTTCGCCTATGTGATAATGCCCGATCATTATCATCTGTTGACCGATTCGAACCGGAAATCTTCGGAAGTTTTGCGATTTATGAACGGCATTTCGGCGCGCCGCGTGATCGATTATCTGAAGGAAAACGATTTTACGAGCTCGCTCAATAAACTGAGACAGGAAACGAAAAAGCACGAATACAAATATTCGTTGTGGGAACATCATCCGAATGTTTTTTCGGTCAACAACGAAGCGACTTTTATGCAGAAGGTCAATTACATTCATCAGAATCCGGTGCGTGCCGGTCTGGTCGAAAAAGCCGAAGATTATCGTTATTCGAGCGCGCGGATCTGGGGTCGCCGGCCGCTTGACGATGAGCCTTTGGCGGCCGATCTTGATAAAATCGAATGGCGCGAGGCATAGCCTCGCCAATATCGGGGAAGAGCGTTTTCGGAAAGGCACAGCCTTTCCGCACATCGGGCGGCGGAGCCGCAAATCGAAAATTTCCGATCGTCGGACGATGAGCCTTTCGATCGTCGATCGATTTCGCGAGCCTGCTTTTTATCTGCGGCTTCGCCGTAGGATGTGGGGAACGGTTCGTCCTTTCCGGCAGGCATTTTAAGATCTTTTCGCGGCTCCGCCGCCCGATGTGCGGTGAGTCTCCGACTCACCGGTAAGTTGGCCCCATTTCGGCGAGGCTCTGCCTCGCCCGTAAATTTATGAAAAACATTGACTCAAAATCGCACGTTCGCGGCGAATCGGTTTATCTGGACGATGTGCCGCTGCTCGAAGGCACTCTTTTCGCCGGCGTTTACGATTCGCCGGTCGCGCACGGGAAATTGAAAAGCGTCGACGTGTCGCGGGCCGCGGGCGCGCCGGGCGTCGTCCGCGTGATCACGGCAACTGATCTCGTCGGCGAGAATCAGATCGGCGGAATTCTGCCGGACGAGCCGCTGCTGGCCGACGATGAAGTTCATTTCTGCGGAATGCCGGTCGCGCTCGTGCTCGCCGAAACCGAAGAACAGGCGCGCGCCGCCGCGCGTTTGATCACGGCCGAGATCGAGCCGCTCGAAATCGTCACCGACGCCCGCGCGGCGCAGGCGAAAAACGAATTGATCGCGCCGCCGAAGCGTTTCAAACTGGGCGACACCGAACGGGCGTTTGAGGACTGCGCGCATATTTTCGAGGGCCGCGCCGATTCGGGCGGGCAGGAGCATCTCTACATCGAAACGCAGGGCGCGTACGTCGTGCCGGGCGAACACGGAGGTTTGAAGGTCTATTCGTCGACGCAGGGCCCGACCGCCGTCCAGCGCGCCGTTTCGCGCGTGACCGGGATTCCGATGAACCTCGTCGAGGTCGACGTGACGCGGCTCGGCGGCGGTTTCGGCGGCAAGGAAGATCAGGCCAACGCGTGGGCGGCGCTCGCGGCGGTCGGCGCGCAGCTCGCGAAGCGGCCCGTCAAATTCGCGCTCCACCGGATGGAAGATATGCGGATGACCGGCAAGCGGCACCCGTATTCGTCCGATTATAAGATCGGATTGGACAAAGATCTGAAGATCGTCGCCTATGAAGCGACCTATTATCAAAACGCCGGCGCGGCCTGCGATCTCTCGCTGCCGGTGCTCGAACGGACGCTTTTCCACGCGACGAATGCCTATTTCATCCCGAACGTTTCGGCCGTCGCTTATTCGTGCAAAACGAACCTGCCGCCGAACACGGCCTTTCGCGGTTTCGGCGGCCCGCAGGGGATGTTCGTCATCGAATCGGCGATCGCGCACGCGGCCGAAAAGCTCGGCGTCGCGCGCGAGGAGATCCAGCGAAGGAATCTGATCGAAAGCGGCGACGAATTTCCCTACGGGCAGATCGCCGAATCCGAAGCGCTCGCGGCGTGGACGCAGGCCGACGCGCGCTTCGACTTCGCCGGCCTGAAACGGGAGGCCGAAGAATTCAACCGCGCTAATAAATTCGTCAAAAAAGGCTTCGCGCTGATGCCGCTCTGTTTCGGCATCTCGTTCACGAAAACGCTGATGAACCAGGCGCGCGCGCTCGTTCACGTCTACACGGACGGCTCGGTCGCCGTCTCGACCGCGGCCGTCGAGATGGGCCAGGGCGTCAACACCAAGATCGCGCAGGTCGCCGCCCGCGTCTTCTCGCTGCCGGTCGACCGCGTCCGCGTCCACTCGACGAACACGCTGCGGATCGCCAACACGAGCCCGACCGCCGCGTCGGCCGCCGCCGATCTCAACGGCAAAGCGACCGAGATCGCCTGCGAGACGATCCTCAAAAGACTGAAAAACGTCGCCGCGCCGCTCGTCGAGGCCGAATCGCCCGACGACGTGACGCTCGACAACGGCTTCGTCCGACTCGGCGGCGAGAGCACGAATCTCGACTGGCTGGGGCTCGTCAACGAGGCTTATTCGCAGCGCGTCAGCCTCAGCGAGCACGCGCATTACGCGACGCCGGGGATCGGTTTCGACTGGTCGGTCGCGAAGGGGCACGCTTTCGCCTATCACGTTTACGGCGCGGCCGCCGTCGGCGTCACCGTCGACTGCCGGCGCGGCACCTACGAGATCGATTACGTCAGGGTCTGTCACGATTTCGGCCGCTCGATGAACACGGCCGTCGATCACGGGCAGATCGAGGGCGGCATCGTGCAGGGCATCGGCTGGCTGACGATGGAAGAGGTCGTCTACGACGCCGACGGCCGGCTGCGCTCGAACGCGCTCTCGACCTACAAGGTGCCGGACGTTTACTCGGTGCCGAAAGAGATCGCGATCGTCGCGCTCGAGACCGACCGCGAAAATCTCGCGATCTTCAATTCGAAGGCCGTCGGCGAACCGCCGCTGATGTACGGCATCGGCGCGTATTTCGCGCTCCGCGACGCGGTCCGGGCCTTCAACCCGGAAAACTTCCCGCGCTTCGACGCGCCGTTCACGCCCGAAAAGATCCTCTCGAACCTCTACGCGGAAGATTTGAAAAAGATGCGGGCCGCAAAATAAATGGCCGGAGCAATCGTGCGCACGATTGCTCCGGCCGCTTTCAATTTTCCCTTCGTTTACGGCAGACTGCGCGGTTCGTCGGCGTAAACGACCTTCAAACACGGCTTCGGCACGCACCGGATGTCCTGCAGAAAGCTCAGCCTGCCCTGAAAATCTGCGATCGCCCTCTGTTTGTCATCTTCTTCGCCTTTGAGCAGCAGCGACTTAAACTGCTCCTGCAGGGCATCGAACAGACGCATTTCGTACACGAGCGACGTCGGGCTGTGACCCTCGGGAAAATCCAGGTTTATCCGAAGGTCGCCGGGATTTTTGAGAATGTCGAAGTAATGTTTGAAATCGCTTTCCTTGACTTCGCGGCAGTTCGATTGAATATGCATCGTGTAGGTTTCGCCGGATTCGAGCGGAATCGTTTCGCCGTTAATCGCGACCGTGACTTCCCGGTTTTCGACATACGCGAAAAGCGCCTGTCCGATCGTTCGCGGGTTGAATTTGACGGTCGGCTTGTTCTGATCGAAAGGGATGACCTTTTTGATGGTCGCGGCGTCGGTAAAATAAACGGCGTCGTCGATAAAAATACGCGCCTGAAATTTGGCCGCCGGGTCAAAACCGGACGCGTTCGGGTAAATCTTCGCCAGATCGAGCATATTTTCGAAGTTCATCGGAGAACCGTCGCGGTAAAAACATTTCCCGAGGCCCTTCTCCGGCGTCGCAACTTCGACCGTCAAACCGCGCATCGAAGCGTATTTGATTACCGTCCGGGTGTCCGAATCCCTCGTCATAATAAACATCGCGTCGTGATCCTCAAGGTCGAGATAGCCGCTCTCCGCGCGGTTGTGCTCCTCGCTGAAACATAAAACCCCCAAACCGCTCAAACGAATCTTGAGCTTCGGATTTTCGGGGATCGTGTCGGTAAATACCGGAAATTCAGTGGTCATTAGTTTTCTCCTTTGGTGTTTTTAGTAGTTCGCATAGCCGCCGATCGGGAGGAATCCCGCCCAGTAGAACGGCTCTCGAAATCGTGAATCCGGCGCGGTCAGCAGATCGAGTTGCGCCCGCCGGAGCGCCGCCGTCGTCGGCAGATTCTGTTTTTTACGGTAATCGTGAAATCTGATCATCAGCGCGGCCGTCGCTTCGGAATCGACCGCCCACTGGCTGCCGACGATGAGCGGCACGTCGGCTTCGAGAAACGCCCGCGCCGCGCCGATCATCCCCTCGCCGCCGTAATAGGTCTCGACGCCGGTTTCGCAGGCCGAAAGCACGATCAGCCGGACGCGCGACAGCTTTTGGCGGTTGATCTCCTCGACCGTCAGATCGCCCGCCGCGAGCAGAAACTTCGACTGCGCGGGCGATTTTTCGTTCGGCACGTAATGGCCGGCGTAATGAACGACGTCGGTCGAATTCAGGTTGTTCAGAATCGATTCCTTGCGCGCTTCGCCGGCGAGAAAGAGCTTCGGATTTCGATAACCGTCCACGATCCCCCGCGCTTCGTCGGCCGCCGACGGCAGATTATCGAGACCGGCGTATTCCGACCGTGAAAATGCCGGATTGCCGATGCTCAGCAGCGTTTCGCCGCCGGCCGCCGGCTTGCGGGCGGCGATCTCGGTCTCCTTGATGAAAACCGTCGCGCTCGGCGCGTAGCTGAGCGCGTAATCCTCGATCAGATATTTTCCGGCCGGCGTGACGAGCGACGCGAACGGCAGCCGGAGCAGCGCCTTATCGCCGACGATGCAGACGGGTTTGTCCTTTTCGAGCGAGCTTTCGACCGGCGCGATCAGCCATCCGTACAGCTCGCCGGCGAGCGCGCGCCGCTCGTCGTCGTCGGTCCGCGCGATCAAAAGCTTCGAATAGCGCCGGATCCGGTCTTCGAGCAGATCCTGTCCGACGGGCGCTTCGACGGTCGTAAAATCCGCGCCCGAAAGATGCCAGATCAGAATCCGGTCGGGCAGCACCGCATAGTAAAGCATCTGCGCCCCGGCCGGCATCGACCGCCGGATCGCCGCCGGCCCGAGCGGTTCGGAAACCGGCTTCGCGTCTTTTTCGATCGAATCGAGCAGCGACCGGGCGCGCGAGCTTTCCGCGTAATCGAAGGCCTGTTCCGGATCCCGAAGCCGCAAATAGGCGTAGCCGGTCGCGATATCGTAGACGTTCTGCTGGTTGTCGAAAAAAATGTTCCGGTCGGCCTCCTCGCCGATCTGCCGGCGGTTTTCGTCGAACTGCCGCTTGAGAATCTCCATCTCCGAACGAACGGCCGGATCGTCGCCGGCGACATAGCAGAGCAGGCGGCCGCGGCGCGCGTCGTAAACGCCGATCACCGACCGCATTTTCTCGCCGATCTCGATCGCCCGGCCGTAATTTTCGACGGCCGCGCCGCAGTCGCCGGACAGCCGCTCGAGATGCGCCAGCGTCGTGTACGATTCGGCGAGCAGCCGCTGCTTCATCTCCTCGTCGGGAAAGGTTTCGGCGAGCTCGACGCTTTTTCGAACCTGCCCGAGCGCCTCGGGAAACCGGCCGAGCTGACCGTTGATGACGCCCGCGTGAATCAGGCCGGCGTGAATCATCCAGTTGTCCTTGAGCCGATCGCCGGCAAAATCGATCTCTTCCCCGGCATAGACGGCCGCCGCCGCGTAGAGCTTGAAGGTAAAAAGGATCTGCGTCGTAAAAAACAGGTTGCGCCACGTCTGGCGGGGAAACTCGTGATAGGTCGTCGGATAACCGATGCTCTCGCGGATCAGGCTCAGGGCTTTCGGGGCATTGTCGATCGTCCGGTATTCCTCGGCCATCTGGATGTAGTTTCGCTGGATGTTGTAGACGTCGCCGGTCTCGCGGGCGAGCTCGAGCGACTGCCGGTTGGCGGCGACGGCCTTCGAGATTTCGCCGAGCGAGAGATAGTTTCCGCCGATCCAGTTGTCGGCGAGACTCCGGAGCCATTTATGATTTCTGAGCCGGCTCCGGTCGGATAAGGCTTTGAGCCGCGCGTTGCTTTCATCGAGCCGGTCGATCTGGCACAGGCAGTAACAGATCTGATACTCGACGAGCCCGGCGTTCCAGACGTCGCCGGCGGCGGCGAGCAGCTGCCGCGCCCGATCGTAGGATTTCAGCGCCTCGTTGAAATTCGGCTCGAACAAAAAAGCCTGCGCTTTTTGGATCTCGCGCTGCGCCGCGCCGAGCCGCGCCCGCTGCGGCGCGGAGCTTTTTTGATAAAAGGCGGCCAGTTCCGCGAAATACGGGTCGCCGGCGTTTTTGTTTTCGAGCTCGCCGAGATAGCGCAGCGCCGACAGCAGCTCGGCCGCTTCGGTCTTCCGGTTCTCGGCGTCGGCCTCGAGAAAGCCCTGCGCCAGCTGCCCCGACAGCATCACGCCCGTCACGAACTCCTTCGTTTCGCTGACGATCCGCCACGCTTCGGAATCGTTGCGCGCCCGGAAGGCGTCGAGAAAATCGCTCAGGATCTCGGCCCTGCTGCGGATCGAGGCGGCCCGTTTTTCGAGCAGCTCCAGATTGCGCCGGGCCTCTTCGGCCCACGGCGAGGCGGCGTCCTTTTCCAGATATTTTTCCCACGCCCGGCGGGCCTCGCCGCCGAGCCGCATTTTCTGCAGGAGCAGCGCGCGGTTGAACAGCGGTTCGAGCCGGTCCGCGTCGAGCGCGAGCGCGCGGTCGAGATGCCGGAGACCGGCGTCGGCGTTTTCGAAGAATTCGTCGCCCCGGCCGTCCGTGTCGGCGAGCGCCGCTTTTTCGAGACAGGCTGCGCCGGCGTCGTTTCGGAGACCGGGATCGTCGGGCGCGTAAACGAGCGCGCTGTTTAATTGACCGAGCGCCGCGTCGAACTGTTTTTCGTTCAGATAGAAAAGCCCGAGCGCGTGATACGGGCCGGCGTCTTCGGCCCCGCCGACCGCCTCGAGCAGCAGACTTTTGGCACGGAGGCGGGCCGTTTCATCGGCCGGCAAAATCTGTTCGGCGCCGCGCGTAACGGTCAGCGGCGCGTAATCGAGACCGCCCGTCGTCCGCGATTCGATGTTTCGCCGCCCGCGAAAGGCGGCGCGCAACTCGGTCAGCCCTTCCTGCTCGGCGGACGGCCGGCGGACAAAGGATTTCCAGACGCCGAAAAGCACGACCAGCAGGAGCAGTCCGGCGGCGACCGGAAAAAGCACCTTTCCGACCGCGGCCGGTTTCTTTTTGTCGACGATTTGATCGATTGGAGCGCTTTTCATAAATCCGTCTCGTCGGACGACCGATTTTTCGGCACGAACCGTTCTCGATTTTGATTCCGGCCGCTTAAATGGCTTTCTTCAGTAAATGAAAAAATCAGGCAATAACTGCCCCCGATTATTTTCGAGAAGTAAAAATATCTTTCGGATTCCGGGAGTAGTGCAAACCGGTTCCGCGGTTATTAAGGGTCGGTTCCCGGCTCGCGGACGGGCTGCCGGAGCCCGGGACCGACAAACATTTTCCGAATTACGGAAAGACCCGACGGGCCGATTCGGAAGACAGACGCTTTTGGATTACTAAATAGTATGCCGCCTTTTTTTTCCCGTCAAGAAAAATCCGCAAAAGTTTTTGCCGAAAAAAAACATCTCCGATGTCAGCCGCCAAGCGGGAGCGCGACCGGTCCGATCGAAAAACGGGGCCGGAATAAAAATATTGACTTCGAAAAATAACCTGTGATAGCTTTAGTCAACCGACAAAACAAGCGGCTCGCCGAAAATTTTCCGTCAGGGTCAAGGGAACGTTTTCTGAAAAGACGAGCCGGAAACAGGGAGACTTGAATGGACCGGAGCGCGTTTCCGAATGCGGAAATCGCGGGCGCTCAGTCGTTTTCGAGTTTGGGAAAAGGCCGTTTTGGCCGCGCGAATTCGCGGCCGGGGAATCATAATGTTGGGAATCTTCTACAAAATCGTCACGCTTTCGAATGCCGCCGCTTCCACGAAGTCAAGCATCAGTTATCGCTGCGTCAGACCGCCGGGCCGTTCCCCGAACGGCTTTTACGTCGCCTGTTTTTTTTCAGCGCCGCCGGCCTCAAGGCCCGCGCCGGCGCCGTTTTGTTTTCACTAATCGCTTTACCGAAAAGGAGTTTGATATGCCGAAAAATTCACCCCCGAAAGTCTTCGCGCTGTTGATCGGAATCGACCGCTACTCGCAAATCCCGCTGCCCGACGGCACTTACTACCCGCATCTCGGCGGCTGCGTCCGCGACGCCGAGCACGTCGCCGAGATGCTCAAGAGCCGGCTCGGCCTGCCCGACGGGCAGATCTTCAAACTGACCTCGACGCGCGGCCCCGACGACCGCCCGCTGGAACCGGCGAAACGCCTGCCGACCTACAAAAACATCGTCAGGGCGTTTCGCGACGTGACCGCGCGGGCCGCTGCCGGCGATCTCGTCTACATCCATTATTCGGGCCACGGCGGCCGTTCGGCGACGATGTTTCCCGAGCTGAAGGGCCGAACCGGCCTCGACGAATCGCTCGTCCCGTGCGACATCGGCGAAGCGGGCGGCGGCTACCTGCGCGATGTCGAGCTCGCCTGTCTGCTCAAAACGATGGCCGAAAAAAAGCTGCTCGTCACGCTCGTCCTCGACAGCTGTCATTCGGGCGGCGCGACCCGCGGCGAAGCGGGCGCCGTCCCGCGCGGGATCGCGAGCATCGACACGCGGCCGCCGCAGCGCCGCAGCCTCGTCGCCTCGCGGAAAACGCTGACCGCCGATTTTCAAAGCTTCCCGGAAGCGGCGCGGAATTTCGCGCCGGCGAAGGGCTGGAATCTGCCGCTGCCGGAAAACTGCGTCTTCATCGCCGCCTGCCGCGCCAACGAGCTCGCCAGCGAATACGCCTTCGACGGCAAGGAGCGCAACGGCGCGCTGACCTACTGGATGCTCGACGCGCTCCGCCAGACCGGCCCGGGCTATACCTACCGGATGCTCTACAACCGCGTCGTCGCGAAGGTCCACGCCAAATTCGTCAACCAGACGCCGCAGATCGAAGGCGACCGCGACCGCGAAATCTTCGGCGCGGCCGCGCTCGCCTCGGCGGCCTCAGTCAACGTCCTCAAAGTCGATCCGGCCGGCCGCCGCGTGCTGCTCAACACCGGCTTTGCGCAGGGCGTGTCGCGGGGCGCGCAGTTCGCGGTTTACCCGGCGGCCGGCGCGGATTTCTCCGATCCGGCCGGGCGTCTCGCGGTCGTCGAGCTCGGCGATCCGGAAGCGACCGAAACCTGGGCCGCCGTCGTCTCGGGCGAGCGGGCCGGCGAGCTCGAAGAGGGAATGCCGGCCGTCCTGCTCGGCGTCGGCATCCGGCTGCGCGGGCGCGTCCGGCTCGACCGGCCGGGCGGCGAATTCGCCGCCGCGGTCGACGATTTGGCCGATTACATCAGCCGCAGCGAGGGCGATCTCGCCGCCCGCGACAAATGGATCCGGCTCGCGGCCGCCGGCGAGGACGCCGATTTTCAGGTGACGATCGACGGCGACGGCGAATTCGCGATCCGCGACGCCGCCGGCCGGCCGGTGCCGAACCTGCGGCCCGTCGTCAGGGCCGGCGAGCCGGGGGCGAGCGCCAAAATCTTCGAGCGGCTCGTCCAGCTCACGAAATACCGCAACGTGCGGCTGATCGACAACACCGATCCGGCTTCCCCGCTCGCCCGCAAACTGACGGCCGAGCTCGGCCTGATGCAGAAAAATCGCGACCGGCAAAAGACGTTCGTCCCGCTCGGCGTGCCCGCGCGGCCGCTCGCGACCGGCGAACGGGCCGGTCTGCGCGTGACGAATCTTTCGGACACGGCGCTCAACGTCGTCGTGCTCGACCTCGCGCCCGACTGGAGCGTCGCGCAGATCTATCCCGATCCGGGCCAGAAGGATTATGAGCTGCTCGAACCGGGCGTCGACAACGCGCTCGTGTTCGAGATGGAGGCCGGGCTGCCGCTCGATTACCAGGAAGGCACCGACGTTCTCAAGGTCTTCGCGACCGTCGAGGGGACGAGCTTTCGCTGGCTCCAGATGTCGCCGCTCGACGCGCCGCCGGCCGAGATCGGCCGCAGTCTGCCGACCGACGCGCTCGAACAGCTGCTGACGGCGTTTGCCGCGCCCGATCTGCGAAATATGAAGCCGGTCGTCAACCTTTCGACGCCGAAAAGCCGTTTCTGGACGACGGTCGAGGTCGAGGCGCGCGTCCGCCGCGCGACGATCGCGCACGTCGCCGACCCGGCGCTCTCGCTCCTGCAGTCGGCCTTCGACGAAACGATCGCCCGCGAGCAGTCGGCCGCGAAATCGCGGAGCGTCAACGGCACGGTCTTCGAGTTCAGCCGGCCCGAGCTGAGCCACCCGATCGTCAACGAGATCGCGCAGTACTGCGTCGCGGTCGCGCAGAACCGGATCGACGAACAGTCGCTCAGGTCATTCGACCGGGCGACGCTCGACGACGCCGGCGAGCGCGGCATCGTCGACACCGTCCGATACTGCGCGAGTATGGCCGTCGGCGTCGCGCGCGAATGGTTCAACGCCAAGATCTGGGGCGATGACGCTAAATACGAGGCCTATAAACAGGCGCTGACCGCGAAGTTCGGCGACTGCGATACGCATTACAAAGAATCGCTGCTCCAGTATCTCAAGTTTCTCCGGGAAGGCGGCCACGTCCCCTACCGGACGCCGGTCGACGCGGACGATTTCGTGGTCGACGGACTGCCGGAAAACGCGGTCGTCGGCGTCGTCGGCGACTGGGCGACCGGCGAGCCCGAGGCGCTCGAAGTCCTCCGGCAGGTCCGGGGCCACGACCCGCAGGTCGCGATCCATCTCGGCGACATCTATTACGCGGGCACCGAATTCGAGGTCGAAAATTATTTCTACCGGCCGTGGACGGCGATCCTCGACCCGGAAAATTCGAAGATCCTCTCGTTCGCGCTGCCCGGCAACCACGATCTCTACGCGGGCGGCAAACCGTTTTACGCGCTGCTCGACCGGCTCCAGGCGCTCAACGGCTTCGACCGGAAGATGGCCAGTTATTTCTGTCTGCGCAATCGATACTGGCAATTGATCGGGCTCGACACGGCGCTTCACGACCGGCTCGGCGCGGGCCCGACGTATCTCGAACAGAGCGAGCTCGAATGGCTCCGCGACAAGATCGACAACGCCGGCGACCGGCGGACGATCCTCTTCTCGCATCACCAGCTTTTTTCGGCCGACGACCAGTTCGACGGTCAAAGCTGCAACCGGCGGCTTTACGACCAGCTCGCGCCGCTGCTGCCGAAAATCGCGCTCTGGCAGTGGGGCCACGAGCATAATCTCGTCGTCTTCGAGCCGTTTATGAACCTCGAACGCGGCCGCTGCGTCGGCGGCAGCGCGTTTCCGGTCGGCAATTTCGAGATGCCGGCGACCGCGAAAAACGCCGACGTGCCGGTCAACCGCGAGGTCGCGCTGAGCCGCGGCGACGCCTTTTACACTCACTGCTACTCGGTCATCCGGCTCGACGGGGCGGCGGCGACCGTTTCCTATTACGAAGACCGCGACGGCGGCCGGCTGCTGTTCGAGGAGAAACTGTGATGACGGCCAACGACTACCCGATCGTCCTCGCGCACGGGATCGCCCGTTTCGATTTTCTCGTCCGGCGTTTCGCGGAGGAGCTGGGCCGGATCGGCCTGAGCTTCGACCCGGCCGCCAACGAGCTCAATTATTTCAGGGGCATCGCCCGCCACCTGCGGAATCACGGCTTCGACGTCTATCAATCGACGGTCAGCTTCGCCGCCGGCGTCGAGCGCCGGGCCGCCGATCTCAAGACGGAAGTCGAGCGCGCGCTCGCGCTCCGGCCCGGACAGCCGAAGGTCCATATCATCGCCCACAGTATGGGCGGCCTCGACGCGCGGCGGATGATCGTCAAACTCGGGATGGCCGACCGGGTCGCGAGCCTGACGACGATCGGGACGCCGCACCGCGGGACGAGCTTCGCCGACTGGGGCATCGCGAACGACGGCGACGCGCTGATCGCGGGCCTCGGCGGGATCATCGACATCAGCGGCTTCGCCGACCTGACGACCGACGCCTGCCGCCGCTTCAACGAGGAAGCCGAGGCCGCCGAAGCCGCCAACGAGGTCTTTTACCAGACCTTCGCGGCGAGCGAGGAGGAAACGAAGATCTTTCCGCCGCTGCGGGGATCGTGGCGGATCATTTTTCCCCGCGAGGGCGACAACGACGGGCTCGTGCCGCGCACGTCGCAGGCCTGGACGGACACGCTCGCGGGCGCGGACGGCCGGCGCAAAACGGTTCGCCAGCGGGGTTTTCCGGTTTCCGCCGATCATCTCAACGAGGTCGGCTGGTGGGACGTCGGCCAGTTCGGCTTCGACGATTTCTTCCGCCTCGATTTTCTAAACGCGGTCGCGGCCTACGAAACCGCGATCCGGAACGTCTATCTGGAAATCGCCCGCGAGCTGATCGAACTGCCGCCGGAAGGCTGAACGGAGCTTCGCGACCCTTTCGAACTAATGATGACGACGGCCGGCTGAATTCCGAACCGTCCGCCATCGGACATTCGCCATCCGACATCGGTATGGGAGGTTTTATGCCACGAATCAACTATCAGGATTTCGACCTGCTCTTCGCCCCGACCGGCCGGCCCGCCGAATATGCGGCCCGGGTCTTCGGCGAGAGCGGCGACGGGTCGAGCGTTTTCTCGCTCGGGGAGATCTTTCCGGACGATTCGGCCGGTGCGGACGCCGGCGCCCCGGAAGAACCGGCCGCCCGCCATTTCAAGCTCTCGCCGACGACGCCGCAGTCCGAAAATTATTACGTGACGAGCCGGCGGCCGCCGGATTTCGATGACGCGAAAAAACTGGGCGGAAAGCTGTTCGACACGATCTTCAAACAATCGCTGCGGACCGCCTTCGACGTCCGCCGCGAACAGCTCCGGAACCGGAAGACCTTTTTACGCCTGCGTCTGCATCTGACCGACGTGCCCGAGCTCGCCGCCCTGCCGTGGGAATATCTCTACAACGCCGAGAGCAATCATTTCTACGCGCAGCTGCCCGGCACGCCGGTCATCCGGTATCTGAATCTCGAACAGGCGGTCGAAGATCTGCGGGTCGACGGCGCGCTCCGGATGCTCGTCGTGATCTCCGAGCCGACCGACGCGCGGGCGCTGAAAGTCGAGGAGGAATGGGAAAAGCTGCAATCCGTCCTCAAGCCGCTGGCCGACCGCGAGCTGTTGTCGATCGAACGGCTCGACCGGGCGACGATCCCCGATCTGCAGCGGACGCTGCAGGCCAATCTGGCGGACAGCCCGTTTCACATCTTTCATTTCATCGGTCACGGCGTTTTCGACATCCGGACGGGTTCCGGCTCGCTCCTGTTCGAGAATGCGGACGGCACCGGACGGCTCGTCAACGGCGAGAGTCTCGGGCTGATTCTCAAGGATCAGGGATTCCGGCTCGCCGTCATCAACGCCTGCGAGGGCGCGGTCGCCGGCCGCACGAATTCCTACGCCGGCGTCGCGCAGAAGCTCTGCCGCGAGGGCGGCATCCCGGCCGTGCTCGCGATGCAGTACGAGATCACGGACGCCGCCGCGATCGTCTTCGCCGAAAATTTTTACGGCGCGCTGACGCAGAGCTTTCCCGTCGAGGCCGCGCTCGCCGAGGCCCGCAAGGCGATCCGCGTGATGCCGAACGAGGTCGAATGGGCGACGCCGGTGCTCTATATGCGCTCGAAAGACGGCCGCATCGGCAGCGACGCGGCCGACCTCGAACGGCCGGCGCCGACCGGCCCGAACGGGCGGCGCGATGAGCCGCCGGAATTGACCGGCTACTACGACGAAATGTTCGAAGCCCTCCGCGACGGGCAGTTCGTGCCGTTTATCGGGCTCGACGCCAATCTGCTCGGACGCGCCTCGGATCCCGCTTCGTGGAGGCCCGAAATCGGGCTGCCGGGCAACGCCGAGCTGGCGCGCTATCTGGCGACCGCGTTCGATTATCCGCTCGCCGACCTGCCCGATCTGGCGCGGATCGCGCAGTTCTCGACGACCTCGAACCGGCTCGGCAATCTCTTCGACCGGATCACCAAGATCTTTACCGACAGCCGCAACCAGCCGACGCTGCTGCACCGGACCCTGGCCGGGCTCGCCGCGAAGATCGCGGCCGAAAGCCAGAACGAGGATTCGGACTTTTTAAGGACCACCGACCCGCTCAGGCGGCGATTTCTGATCGTCACGACCGGCTTCGACAATCTGTTCGAAAAGGCCTTCGAAACCGCCGTCCGCGATTTTCACGTGATCAGCTACACGGCCCGCGGCCTCCAGCGCGGAAAGTTCTCGCATCTCCGGTACCGCGGCGGGCGAGCCGATCCGGCGGCCGATTTCATCAACAGCCCGAACGATTACACCGGCCTCGGCGACGGCGGCCCGGTGATCCTCAAGCTGCCGGGCACGGTCGAGGAGGCGAACCCGCGGTTCGCGATCACCGAGGACGATTATTTCGATTATCTGACCAACCGCGAGCTGACCGGGCTGCTGCCGGCCGTCATTACCGGGAAACTCAAGAACAGCAATCATCTTTTTCTCGGCTACAACCCGTGCAGCTGGAATATGCGCGCCCTGCTTTATCGGATCTGGGAGGATCAGCGGAGCAGCTTCCGCGAATCGTGGGCGATCCTCAGCGATCAGCACGCGATCGACCGGCCCTTCTGGCAGGTCTGCGACGTGAAGATCGTGCCGGCCGGGCTGCAGGAATTTATCGACGGCCTGAATCGACGGGTCGAGGCCCTTTGACGGAGAGAAAAAATGCCGACCGACAACCGACCGAATTCGCCCTACGTGGGACTGATTCCCTATACCGCGAACGACGCGCGTTTCTTTTTCGGGCGCGAAACCGAAACCGAGATCGTCTGCGCCAACCTGCGCTCCGCCCGCCTGACGCTTTTTTACGGCGCGAGCGGCGTCGGCAAGAGCTCGGTCCTGCAGGCCGGCGTCCTCCATAACCTGCGCGAGCTCGCGGCGCAGGACGCGAAGATGTACGGGCAGGCCGAATTCGCCGTCGTTTTCTACAACAGCTGGGCGCGCGATCCGCTCGTCGGGCTTCGCGAAGCCGTCCACCGGGCGGTCGCCGGCGCGCTCGGGATCGCGCCGGAAATGCTCGAACCGGTTCCCGAGACCGAAGATCTGAGCCGGCTTCTGAAAAGCTGGTCGGAACGCTGCGGGCTCGAGCTGCTGATCATCCTCGACCAGTTCGAGGAGCTTTTCAATTATCTGCAGGGCGGCGCCGACTGCTGGACGGTCTTCGCCGGCCAGCTCGCGGCGGCCGTCAACTGCCCGAACCTCGCCGCCCGCTTTCTGTTTTCCCTGCGCGGCGACACGCTTTCGCTGCTCGATTATTTCAAGGAGAAGATTCCGCGCCTGTTCGACAACCGGCTCCAGCTCCAGCACCTGCGGGCCGCCGAGGCCGAACGGGCGATCACCGAGCCGATCCGGGTTTACAACGAGCTCTACAAACCGACTCCGGAATACGAGATCGAGCCCGGGCTGGTTAGTCAGGTCATCGATCAGGTCAGGAGCGAGCGGATCAAAAACGTCGCCGACCAAACGCTGATGACGGCCCAGAACGCGATGCCCGCGCCGGGCGAAAACGAAGCGTCGAAAGACTGCGTCGAAACGCCTTACCTGCAGCTCGTGATGAAGCGGATCTGGCGCGAGGAAGAAGCGGTCGGGTCGAACCGGCTCCGGCTCTCGACGCTCGCCGACAAGCTCGGCGGCGCGACCGAGATCATCCAGACGCATCTCGACGAAGTGATGAGCGCGCTGACCGACGAAGAGCGGCGGATCGCTTCGAAATGCTTCAAATACCTCGTCACGCCGATGGGCACGAAGGTCGCGCTCAATCCGGCCGCGCTCGCCAAATACACCGAGTGGGACGAGGACGAGATCAAGGACGTGCTCGAGATTCTCATCAAGGGCAAGCCGGGCACGGGCCGCGGCCCGCTCGACGTCCGCCTGCCGGTCATCGAACAGCGGGCGCCGGTCGTCGAGCTGCCGGTCAACGAGGCGCGGATCCTGAAGACCGTCGAGATCCAGGTCAACCGGGAAAGACTGCCGGGCTACGAAGTCGCCCACGACGCGCTGATCCCGGCGATCCTCGACTGGCGCGCCCGCTACGTCATCGAGCACGGCGCGATCAACCAGATAAAAAGCCTCGCCAAAAGCCTGCTGCCGTTCGTCATCCCGGTCGCGGCGATCATTCTCGGCGTTTATTTATGGGGATTGTACGAGAACCGCAGCTATTACTACGTGCTCAAGAATCAGGAAGAGCTCCTCAACACGAACCAGCAGGAATTCAACGCCAACCGGGCCGTGATCGAACAGATCGACAAAGACAAGGCGCAGCTGACGTCCGACAATCTCCAGATCTCGGCGGCCGAAAACAAGCTCAAGAATCAAACGACCGCGCCGGTCGTGACCAGCGAGGAGCTGATCCCGATCCTCATCAGCCTGTCGGGCTCGCCGGTCGAGCGGACGAAGGCGATCGACGAGCTCAAGGACCTGATCCGCGAGCATAAAGTGCCGAAACAGTATGAAAGCGCGATCATTCAGATGATCGCGAAGATCGACAAGCAGCGCGCCGAGGAGCTGCGCGGGCTCGCCGACGCGAAATCGACGCCCGAGAAATCGAACCGGCTCATCTATCTTCAGATCACCGCCCGCGACCAGCGGGAAGCGGCCCGCGGCTACGCGAAGATTCTCGAATCGAACGGCTTCGACGTCCCCGGCATCGAATACGTCGAAAACGTCAGTCTGAACAACACGCAGATCCGCTATTTCCGCAAAGCCGACGGCGAGCTGGCCGAGTCGATTCTCGATCTGCTCAGAAACGCCGGCTTCGGCGGAAAGATCAACGTCCAGTATATTCAGGGTTTCGAGGAGCCGGCCGGAAACGGAAAACCGCGCCCGCCGGAAATCTGGTTCGCGGCCGGCGCCTTTGCGCCCGCCGTCAGCCAGACCGCCAACTAGCGGGATCGAGGGATCAAGCTAATTGCCGCTCCGCTATTCCAGAAACCGTTCGGCACGTTCGAGCGCGGCGCGGAGCGATTCGTGCTCGTCGACGGCGCTTTCGACGAGCGCCGCGCCGCGCGCCGCGGACGGATCCGCGTCCCTGAGCAGCGCGCCGGCCGCCCGGACGAGGTTTCGGAGCTCTTTTTTCGCGGCGTCGGCGGTTTCGCGCGCGGCTTTCGATTCGCGGGCGGTTTCCTGATGCGCTTCGACCGCGCCGCGCGCCGTTTCGCTCGCCGTGCGGGCGGCCGATTCGGCCTTTTCGGCGCGCGTCTCCGAGGTCACGCGGTTGAAATAATAACCGATGACGATCCCGAGAAAGCCCGTGAAGATTTCGAGCAGATCCTTCGCCTGCCGGAAATCGGCTTCCCGGCCCGCGCCGACGAGCCCGAACGTCTCGCGCATCATCACGACGAACCCGACGAGCACGACGGCCGCGATCAGGAGCGCCGCGATTTCCCGCAGATAGCGCAGGCCGGTCTCGCCCGGCTGATTCTCTTTCCCCATAACGCCTCCCCTGTTAAATTTCGAACCGCCCGCTCACGGCAGTTTGACGCTGCCGAGTCCCCAATCGACATAGAGATCGCGCGGGTCGGTCTCGCGGAGCCAGCCGACGAGCCGCTTGAAGTCGGTGATCGAATCGATGCCGACGCAGCCGGCCGTGCCCGGATAGGTCGATTTGTTCCAGTCGAGATGCATCATAATCGCGACCCGGTTCGTGCCTTTCGGCGGGACGAATTCGAGCAGCAGTTTGGCCGGCCCGAGCCCGCTGTTCCAGACCGGCCCGTTGTAAACGTCCTTGCCGCCCGCCCACTGGATGTCGTGGACGAACCATTTCCCTTCGGGGATCGGCTCGAACGAGCCCTGCACGCTGTCCTTGCCCTTGCGAAAGAACTGGCGGCTCGGCTGGCCCGAACGGACGAGCATCGAATCGGCCTTCTGCCCGTTTTTGACGTAATCGAGCCGGAGCTTGAAACAGCCGTTCGTCTCCTTCTGACCGGTCTTCGTCAAAAGCAGATAATTGACGCCGTCCCTGACCGGCCCGGCCGGCTCCGGCGGCGGTTTCGCGACCGAGTCGGCGCCCCACAGTTTGCCCCACGTTTTCGGGCCGACCTTGCCGTCGGCCTCGGCCGTCCCGAAACATTCGGCCTGAAACTTGCGGATCGCGTCGTCGGTCGCCCGGTCGAAGATGCCGTTGAGCTCGCGGTCGTAAAAGCCGAGATCGGTCAGCCGCTGCTGCATCTCGCGGATGTCCGAGCCGGTCACGCCCGGATCGTCGTCCTGCATCCCGAAAAGCAGCAGCTTGCGCTCGAGCGTCGGTTTTTCGGCGGCGACGGGAATCGTCTGACCGTTGCCGACGACCTCCGTCCGTTTGCCCGCCGGGATCTTTTCGCCGGCCTCCGCCAGGCGGAACTCGCGCGCGTTCTTGTACTGCTGAAGCGTCGCGACGAAATCTTCCTTGAGCGCGCTTTTGAGGACGAGGATCTCGACGACCTCGTCGCCGGCGTAGCCGACGAGCACATTGTCCGCGCCCTCGCGAAAGCCGGCGAGCCGCGTCACCCGGTCCTGCACCGATTCGGCGACGTCGATCGGCTTGCCGCCCGCGCCCGCCTGTTCGAACAGATCGCGCTCCTCCTTGCGGCGCTTGATCAAACCCGGCAGCGGCATCTTGACGCCGCCCACCGTGCCCTTGTTCCAGAGATCGAAACCGGCGGCGGCCGCCTTGAAATCGCCCTCTTTGAGCTTCCGGAGCACGGTGCTCGTCAGAAAGCCGCCGACGCCGATGTTATAGCAGAGCGAAACGAGCGCGTCGAACTGGTTCTGCGTGAGCGCGATGCCCCGAAGCGGCGCTTCGAGATTCGCGACCGTGTCGTCGACGTCGAATTTCAGGAACGCCTCGGCCTCGACCTCCGAGATCTGATCGCCGAGCCGCACCTTCTTTCCGTTCGGATACCGGATCGTGCCGTAACCGATCGTCGGGATTCCGACCGGATCGAGATAAGCGTCCGGCCGGTACCCTTCCCATTTCTTGATGATATCGAGACAGATTTGTGAAATTTTCATAATAAAACAGTTGGATTTCGGATTTCGGATTTCGGATTTCGGATTGTTCGTTTTCGAAGCCCGGATTTTGCTTGTAAATCGTCAACCGACGACAACAGACCAATCCGAAATCCGAAATCCGAAATCCGAAATCGTCACAGTTTGAGTGCTTCCCGCAACAGACCGGCCTGGTCGTCGGAGAGCTTTTTGAGCTCGGTTTCGATCGCCGTTTTGAGTCGTTTCTTTTCGTCGTCGGTCGTCGCCTTGGCGAGCTGTTTGTCGAGATCGAGGACTTTTTTGACGGTGCCGAACTCCTGCGAATCCTTGACGATGTCGGTGATCAGGTCGGCGACCGAAGCGGTCACGTTCTGGTTGAGCACGGTGTCGAGGATCTCCTGCGCCGCGCCGGTCGCTTCGAAATCCTTGTATTCCTTCTTCTCGACGGCGTTGACGCGGACGACGACGTAGGCGTCCGTCATCCCGGCCTCCTCGGCGAGCCGCCCGTCCTGGGTGTAGAGCTTGTTGTCGGACAAAAGCTTGTAATCCTCGATGAATTTGAGCGGGTTGTAATTGCCGCGCACCAGCACGTAGCGGCCCGACGAGAGGATGTTGCCGTCCGGGTCGCGGCCGAGATCGAGATGTTCGAGCAGGATCTGGTCGTTGCGGTTGATGATGTTGTAAAGCTCCTGCCCGAGTTTGAGAATCTCCGGCGCGAGCGCCAGATAGGCGAGCTGCGGCGCGAAGACCGGCAATGTGCCGAGTCCTTTCAAAGCATTGCCGAGCTTCGAGATGCCGTCGCCGCCGAGTTTGTCGATCTCGAGAAACTCGATCGAGAAACGGATCGTCTCGTCGCTGTAGACCGGCATATAAAAGACGAGCTGATGCCCGTATTCGGACGCGCCGAGGTCCGAAAGATGATAAAACTGCGGGATTTTCTTCCGCAGCGCGTTGACGAGCCGCGCGCCGGGTTTGGCGGTGCTCCCGGTCTTCGCCCAGCTCGAAACGAGCATCTCGGATTTTCCCCACCAGTCCTTGACGTTGCCGAACGCCATATGGACGATCTCGATGCAGACCGGCTCGCCGACCGTGATCGGCTTGTATTTCGGATCTTCCGGATGCGCTTCGGCGGGCAAGGCCAATTTCCCGTCGATACTGACAAATGCTGGCATTGTTTTGTTCCTCCCAATTTGATTTCGGATTTCGGATTTCGGATTTCGGATTGGTTCGTTTCGAGCGATTGACGATCAAAAAGAAAAAGCGACGTCTCGAAAACGGGAAAATCAGTAATCCGCTGTCCGATTGTTATGTTTTTTTTTCGGTTTATCTTACCGTTCGATCAAAATATCTCGCGAGTTTCTTCGGGAAAACACGAAAACCGCGCGTCGTGCGGACGGGCGGTTCGATGCAGCGTCAATCGATGCTTGCCTTCGTGGAAGCTTCGGCATTGAGACTGAAAGCGATTTTGTAGAAGAAACCCAACATTAAAACGTTCCCTCGTCCGGGCTCCGCGCCGGCGGACGCTGACTGCCAGACTCGAACCGGAAAAACCGTTCGAGCGGTTTATTCGAAAAGGAAACGCGGCTTCCCTTCGATTACAATTCACCCTGTCGGCGGCCCGTTCCCTGTTGAAAATTCCCCTTTAACCCTGACGGGATATTTTCGCCGAGCCGGTATGTTTTGTCGGTTGAATAAAGCTATCACAGGTCGTTTTTCAAAGTCAACGATTTTATTTTTCCGCGCGTGAGGCTTCGGTAAAAGCGATGGGGAAATCGAGTCTTGAGTCTTGAGTCTGAAGTCCTGAGTCTGAAGTCCCGGTCAAGCGTTTTTCCGACGAAAGCGGTTTCGACCGGATCGTCACGCCTGTCTTCGGCGTCTGACGGCCAAATAAAGACATCCGCCCGCGCCCGACTCAAGACTCCGGACTCAAGACTCCGGACTCCAGAATTTCCGCCCGATCTTGAAGTTCGCTTCACGCTCGCGGCGAACGTCTCAGCGCGTCGCGAGCCACGTCGGATAGCTGAGCGAATTTTCGATGCCGAGCTCGCCGGCGGGCGGCGCGCCGGCCGTTGCGAAGAAAAACCCGAGCGTTTCGACCAGGATCGAATGGATGCGGGCCGGCGGGCCGAACGCTTCGAAGCCGAGCGAATGCCGGAAACGCGCCGCGCCGTCCGTATCGAGCGCCGTCAGTTCGACGTTGCAGCCGGCCGCCGGCCGTTCGTCCGCCGCGACTTCCTGAGGCTTGCCGCCGTCGATCGAGAATTTCCGCAGGTATCGCGTCTTCCCGACCCGGATCCATTGCTCGCCGTTCCATTCGGCCGCGTCCCCGACGGCGGGCAGTTCAATCCGGTCCGACGACCATTTGACCCACTGATCGGTGCGCCCGCGAACCGTTTCGCCGTGTTCGAGCAGGCGCGGCGGCGCGAAAAGCGCCTTAATCTCGAAGTTGTTCTTTCCCGCTCCGGGCACGCCGCGCAATTTGACGCCGACCGTGTCGCACTGCGGAAACCGCAGATAATAATCCGCGCGCGCCCGCTCGGCCGCGAGCCCGGAATCGCCGATCGCGTAACCGCGCTTAAACCATTCGAGACGGCTTTCGGGAATTCCTTCGTCCGTCGTTTGAAAAAACCAGCGAATCTCCGCACTGTAAAGCATAAAATCTCCCTTTTTAATCGGTTTGAAGAACGAACGGCGAGACCGCGCAAGGCCTGCCGTCTCCCGGCCGCCGATTCGTCAGACGAAAATGTCGACGTAATCGAACGGCGGCTTTTGTTTCCATTCGTTCATTTTCTTGTGGTTGATCTTGACCGCCCAGCCGCCGCGCTTTAATTTCGTGTAACGGTTGAGCAGCTGCCGCAGCGTCAGGTCGCGGTATTCGATCGGCACCGACAATTCCCGACGCTGGGTAAAGCGTTCTTCGGTGGAAAATCGGATGTTATTCTCTTTGAAAAAATCGACCACTTCCGGCAGCAACGCCAGCCCCCATCGCACATTATCCATATGCTTCGATTCCCGTTTTTGGTAATCGACGTTCTTAAAATGAGGGATCCGGAGATCGAGAAGCGCTTCGAAACGCTTGTCGCGGCCTTCGGACGGGATGATGTTGACCACGTCGTCGACGATCTCCCAGCGGTAATATCCCATCTGCGCGACGATCCGATCGAGCACGCGCGCGAGCGGCTCATTGTCGGCGTCGATCGTTAAAAGATGGTTTTTCACCTTAACCACAGTGTCCTTGGGCGTTTTTACCCTGAGCCGGCCGTTTTCGTCGAAGCAATCTTCCCAACAGGGCAGATTGACGTCGAAAAAATAATCGTCGTGATCGTGATCGAGCGAAGATTCCTCGAAGCCGACCGGGACGTCGAAGTCCTCGATCAGATCCACCATAATCAGGGCCAAAGATGCGTTTTCGCGATGAAGGGTGATCGGCCGGTCGCGGAGCGCGGGTTCGGTCTGCTGACCGAAAGCGGCAACGATCGACAATCCCGTCCAAAAAACCGCGGCGATGCCTTTTCTCAAAAGATCGATATTCATAGTCCGTCCTCGCGATCGTTGGTTCGAAACAACCCGATCATAACTCTTTACCCGACCGCCTGTCATCAAAAAAAAACGACCCGGTCAATGATGCGGGGCGCTGTGCGCGCTCTCCGACTTTGCGGAAAAATCAACCCGATCAGTCTGCGAAAAATGCTCGAACGAATCGGCGGGCTCATCGATTGCCGTGCCGAACGGTCAGGCAACAAACACGGAAGATTCGTTACCGGTCTTTTAACTTTCCCCGAAATCAACGACGCCCGCCGAAAAGGCAATCCGAAATCCGAAATCCGAAATCCGAAATCCGAAATCGATATGGCCGGCGAGATGAACGGGTCTTTCCTCCCTCACATCGCCGGCACTTTCGAATTGTCGTTTGCCCCGAGCGGCGAGTATTGAGTCTTGAGCCTTATGTCCTCCGTCACTGACTTCAAAGTCATCGCCGGTCAAAGACCCGATGTCGAAGCGACCGACTCTCCACTCTCCACTCTCCACTCTCGACTCTTACTTCACCCCTCGCGGGCCTTTCGGGCCGCTTTTCTTGCGGTCCGAGAGCCGCGTGCCGCCGACCATCTCGTACTCGTTGCTGTCGCGGCCGAACTTGAATTCGGTGCCGGACAGGATCCGCGCGCTGAGATCGACGAGCGCCTTGAGGTCGCGGTCGATGTCGTTCGAGCGTTCGTCCGCCTCGGCGAGCAGCGAGTTGTATTCGCTGATCCCGTCGGTCACCCGTTTGATCGCCGCTTTCACCGTTTCGACCGAAACGCCGTTGCCGAGGTCGAGTCTTTCATCGACCGAAACCATTCCGTCCACCCGCTGCTGCGCGAGACGCACCTGCTTCGGGATGTCTTTTTTCAATCTAGCCATAATTAATTGTTCCTAACTTGCTTTTAAGCTGTTTAACTAATGCTCCTCAGTTCGAGATCCGTGAACTGACAAACGTCTTTAGCAAAACTGTTTTGGGGGGAATGGAAGCGAGATTTCACAAACGAAAACCTCTTTTCACAAGCCTTACGACAATTTTGGGAAAGTGAAAAGCGGCTGCCGGGTTCCCCGATCTTAGATTCGGGTACCTTGATCTCAGATTCGGGTTCCCTGATTCAAGATTCGGGTTCCCCGATTCAAGATTCAGGTTCCCTGATTCAAGATTCGGGTACTTCGGTTTAAGATTCGGGTTCCCTGATCTTGGATTTAGGTTCCCTGATTTAAGATTCGGGTTCCCTGATCTTGGATTCCGGTTCTTTGACCTTAGATTTCGGTACCTTGATCTTGGATTCCGGTACCTTGATCTTGGATTCAGGTTCCCTGATCCCGGATTCGGGTTCCGAACGGCAGCTTTTCAATGACCGTCGATCGATTTTGAAGACCGTGGGCGAACAAGCGGCAGGTCGGGAAAAGATTTCGGGAAGTCTTTTTTGATCGAGAACGTCCGCGAAATTAAATTCCGTCCGCCCGGCGTCGCGGCGAGCTTTCGCAATCGAATTCCACACGCTTTCGAAAGCCCTAAGACACACCGCGACTAACGCTTGCGGGCGCTCGTTCTTTTGAAAGTGATAACACTATACAGATCTCCGACGGCTTTGTCTACAAAAATTTTTCGGCCGGTCTTGCGGGTCCTGACAGGCGCGGTTTTCGTCCCGCCGGAAACAACGATCGAGCAGGAAAATAGCTGATCGACGAATCGGCAATTTCGAACGATTCGCTGAAATTCTTCGTCCGGGAGAGCGGGCGGCGGGCGGAAATATCCGGGCGGGCCTATCGCCGGGCCGCGTCGTTTTTACCATCGAGGAGCGGCCGGTACAGTTCGTCGACCAGACGGCGGGCGCTTCTGTCGATGGTCGTCAGGATGCGGCGGGCGTTTTGCACGCAGTCGGCGGCGTCGATTCCCGAACCGCCGAGGTTCCGGCACAGGCTCGCGGGCGACTCTTCCGTATACTGACGGGCGAGCGCCAGCTTTCGGTCGCCTTCGCCGGGCCGGTATGTTTTCGTCACCGATTTGAAATCGCCGCTCTCGACGGTCGTCGTCGTGACGTTCGATTCGCTGATGATCTCGGCGTCCATCGCGACCTGTCCGGCATAACTCAATTCCCACTGCTTCTTTCCGGCCGGCAGGAGCCGCCCGAGCAGTTTTCCTTCGGCGTCCTTCGCCGGTCGAATCCGATTCCCGTCACGGTCGAGCCAGCCGCCGGCGACCTCGCCGCGGATAAACCGTTCGAGGCTGCCGTCGCTTTCCCGCAGATTCGGCGCTTCGATCTCGGCCGCCGGGATTTCTTCGGGCCTGATCGACGGGTTGGCGGCGGGCGGCGCGATCGTTTCTTCGAGAACCGCCCTCTGCGTGAAGCCGGTGCAGCCGTTCGCGATGACGATTAAAATGAGCGTGAATAAGGCGAGCGTTTTTCCTGTCATAAGATTTGTTCCGTCTTTCGTGATTTTCATTATACGAATTTTCGGCTTTACCGGTAAATAAAATTTTGACGGCGCGCCGGATCGATCGCCGCGTTTCCGAAACGGTCGGCCGCCGCCCCGGACTTCGCCTGAACTCCTTTTGTCGTTACAATAAAAAGCTGGAAGATGCACAAAGAACTGGAAATCTGGCAGTCGGCGGCCGCGCGATTGAAGCGCGGCGAGCGGGTCGTGCTGCTCGTCGTCACGGAAAGCGCGGGCAGCTCGCCGGGCCGTCCCGGCTTCAAGATGATCGTCGCGCGCGACGCCATCGCCGGCAGCATCGGCGGCGGCGTGATGGAAATCGCCCTCGTCGAAAAAGCCCAATCGAGACTAAACGCCCATAAATCGACCGATCCGCCATCCGACATCCCAAATCCCAAATCGAACCAATCCGAAATCCGAAATCCGAAATCCGAAATCGTTCAAATGGTTCACCGCAAAAACGTCCCCCAATCGAGCGGGATGATCTGCTCGGGCCGGCAGACGGTGCTGCTTTACGGGCTCGAGCCTTCGGATTTGAAGATCGTCCGAAAGATCGTCAGCGCGGGGAAAGCGATGAAGACGATGCGTTTGCGGATCACCGATCAGACATTCGGCGCGACATTGGGGCCGCCTGAAGGCGGAACTCAGAACGACGGCGTGCGGTTCGAACGAGAGAGCGATACCGAATTCGTCTACGAGGAAGACCTCGGGTTCAAGCAGCGTCTCTACATCGTCGGCGGCGGTCACTGCGCGCTCGCGCTCTCGGAATTGATGGCGAAGATGGATTTCCGGATCGCGCTCTTCGACGACCGCGAGGGGCTGAACACGGTCGCCAAGAACCGCTTCGTCCACGAAAAACGGGTCGTCGAATCGTATGAAGAGATCGACGAATTCATCCCGTCGGGCCCGGACGTCTATGTCGTCGTGATGACGCTCGGGTACAAGTTCGACGAAACGGTGATCCGCCGCCTGTTCGCGAAAGACTTCAAATATTTCGGCGTTCTCGGAAGCAAGGCGAAGATGAAGACGCTGCTCGCCGCGCTCGAAAAAGAGGGCTTCGACCGCGCGCGGCTCGACCGCATCCGGACGCCGGTCGGCCTCCCGATCAACTCGCACACACCCGAGGAGATCGCCGTCTCGATCGCCGCCGAGATCATCGCCGTCAAGAACGACGCCATCTAGCACGCCCCGGGCAAAAGCCGCAAAAGCGTTGGCCGATCGCGCGGCCGGAGTTTCCGGGAAATGAACGGCCCGGCCGGCGAACGGTTGTTTTCAATCCGCTAAAAGCACTAAAAACACTAATTTTTTTTTCGTGCTTTTGGTGTTTTTGGTGGATCAAAAAAACAAACGCCCGCCGGCCCGACGGTTGCGGTTCAATCGAAAACGCGGCTCGCGAACGGGTCGCCGGTTCGATCGATCAGCGGGCCGAACTACCCTTGAAATCATCAGGAAATTCGCATCCGATTCCGCGTCTTTTCGGGTTTTCAGCGGGCACAGCTTCCGTAATTTTATAAACCGCCAACTTGGATTAAAATGGAGTTTCGACCCGCGCCGGTCGCGAAATTTATGAACAAAACGATTCGAAGCCTGTTTGTCTTATTCTTTACGATCGCCCTTGCGGTCAGCGCCGGCAGCGCCCAGCAGAAAACGCCGCCGCCCGTGCGCGAAATGGATTTCGACGAAGCGGGTTCGGAAGACGCGCTCAACCGTCAGCTGTGGGAAAATCGCAAAGGCAGTTCCTACGAAATCGCGCTCGAACACATCGAACGGCTCAAACGAAAGTCGAAACGCAGCGCCCCGGCGACCGTCACGCTGCCGAACGGCTGGCAGATCGATCCCGCCGGCCGACAAACCGAGGTCGGGCGGCTGCCGTTCGAAGCGACGGTCTTCGCCGGCCAGATCGTCGTGCTCAACAACGGTTATTACAGCAAGGAATCGCAGGAGGTTTCGGTCGTCGACCCCGGCAGCGGCCGGCTGATGAAGATCCTGCGGCTGCCCGCGACTTTCCCGAGCGCCGCCGTCAGCGGCGACACTGATCTTTACATCAGCGGCGGCACGGGCCGCAAGATCTATCGGTTTAACCGCAGTTTCGAACAGGTTCGCGAATACGCCGTGCCCGGCTATGTCGGCGGCATCGCGGCGCTCGACGGCGAACGCCTCGCGGTGACTTATCTGGTGACGGCCAAAACCGACGACGATTTTCAGAAAGGATATTTTCAAAAGGGCCGGATCGCCGTTCTGAACACCGCGAGCGGGACGATCGAACGCGAAACGGAAGTCGGTTATTTCCCGCACTCGGTCCGTTTCCTCAACGGCAAGCTCTACGTGACGGTCGCCGGCGAGGACAAGCTCCTCGTCTTCGACGCGCAGCTCAACCCGCTCAAAAGCCCGGAAACCGGGAAGCTGCCGCAAAACTCCTGCACCGACGGCCGGCGCTTGTTCGTCGTCAACGCCAATTCCGACGACGTCTCGGTGATCGATCCGGCGACCGACAAATTGACCGCGACGATCTCCGTGAAATGGCGCAGCAGCGCGGCCGGCTTCGGCAGCGCGCCGACCTCGTGCGCCGCCGCCGGCGACCGGCTCTACGTCGCGCAGGCGGACACCAACACGGTCGCCGTCTACGATTTGAAGAACGCCCGCCCGCTCGGGCTGATCCCGACGGGCTGGTACCCGACCAAAGTCATCTTTGCCGACGACCGGCTGCTGGTCGTCAGCGCGAAGGGCATCCGGCCGCTGCGCCCGAACGTCGACGGGCCGCAGCCGGCGCTCGACAAGGGCGGCGGTCAATACGTCCTGACGCTGCTGAAAGGCTCGCTCGCGAGCATTCCGGCCGGCGAGATCGAAAAGAACCTCGCGCGCTGGACCCGGCAGGCCGAAAGCGCGTCGCCGCTCGGCGCCGAACGAAAGCGCACGAAACCGCCGGTCCGGCACATCTTTTATATCGTTCGCGAAAACCGGACCTACGATCAGGTTTTGGGCGATCTGCCGCGGGCCGACGGGGATCGCTTTCTGACGCTCTTCGGGGCCGACGTGACGCCCGTCGCCCATCGACTGTCGGAGAGCTTCGTGACGTTCGACAACTACTTCGCCGACGGCGAGATCAGCGTGCTCGGTCACAGTTTCACGACCAGCGGCTACGCGAGCCCGTTTCTCGAATGGCTCGGCAACAACGCCTATTCCGGCCGCTACGCGGGCTATCCCTTTGGGATGGTGCCGGCCGTCACTTCGCCCGATTACCTGTGGGACGCGCTCGATTCCAAAAAGCTGAGCTACCGGATCTACGGCGAGAATTATTTTCTGTACACGCGGGCCTACCGGATTCTCCGTGAAACCTTCGGCGCGGAGCACGAAATCACCCGCAGGTTTTACGCGCAGATGATGAATTACGCCGGGCGCGTCGACCGCGGCAACATCTTTTACCAGTTTGCCAAACCCTACTACGACCGGACCGGAACGCCGGCCGAAGCCGAAAAGCTTTTGACCGAACCGGAATTCGCCGGGCTCTTTTCGAGATTTCTGTGCGGCGACGACGGTCTGGTCGCGCCGCTCGCCGAAAACGCCGGGCTCCGCCGCCGGTTCGCCGAGTATCTGGCGCATTACCCGGCGAATTATCGTTCGTGGGATCTGAACGTTTCGGACCTCGATCGCTTCGCCGCGTGGAAGACCGATTTCGAAAGACAGCTCCGCGCCGGCGACGTCGCCGCGCTGAACTATCTCTGGCTGCCGAACGACCACACCGGCGGCACCGACAACCGCTATCTGCCGCCCGCCCAGCTCGTCGCGCAGAACGACGCGGCGCTCGGGCTGATCGTCGACACGATCGCGAAAAGCCCGATCTGGAAAGACAGTTTGATTCTGGTCACCGAAGACGACGCGCAGAACGGCCCCGATCACGTCGACGCGACGCGGACCGTGGCGCTGGCCGTCGGCCCTTACGTCAAAAGAAAAACGGTCGTTCACGACCGCTACGACCAGTTGAGTCTGCTGCGCACGATCGAAACGCTGCTCGATTTTCCGCCGCTCAACCTGAACGACGCGCTGGCCGTCCCGATGTACGGTATCTTCACCGAAAAACCGGATTTCGCGCCGGTCGAGATCGAACGCGTGTCGGGCTCGCTGAGCGATGCCGACCGCGTGCTGTATCAGAATCTGAAAGCCGGAGGAAAGTAGTCCGGCCGAACACGAAGCGAACCGTTCGCCGGTCGAAGGCCGCTCGATGGAGCGCCGGCATCCGGCCGGCCAACGACGCGCAAGCGGCGCCGCAACGCTTCATTTCCCTTGATCTTCTGAGAAATGAAAGACTGTTTGCGTTTTGCAAACGCATTGCCGGCAGGATGCCGGCGCTCCGTTTGCAACAGACTCCTAAACGCGGTCACGAAAATCCGCCAGGAACTCGATCAGTCCGGCCAGATCGAGATCGTAGACCGGCACCGGAAAACGCGCCTTCAACTCTTCGAATTGCATCCCGTCGAGCAGGATGGGCTCGTCCGACTTGATCGTGTGTTTCGGGATGATCGCGAAATCGCCTTCGATTTGGCCGCTGACGGCGAGATAATCGCGGCCCGTCAAAAGGCCGGCGACCGCGACGTCGCCGCCGAAATAGGTGTTCGGGACGGCGAGCACCTTCAGATTTACGTTCAGCAGCCCGTTCAGTTCGTCGATCCGTTCGCGGAGGATCGGCGCGAACATCTCGCCGGTCAAAATCGTTCCGATTGCGGATTTCGGATTTCGGATTTCGGATTTCGGATTGGTTGGTTTGACGGCGAACGCGTGGGTGCGGACGTTCACCGCGGCGTTATTTTTAATTTTTAATTTTGAATTTTTAATTTGCCCGGCGAGCTTGTCGAACGCGTTGAGAAACGAGCGGATCATTCCGACGCCGTCTTCGATCTGCGGGTAATCGCCGTAGTGGCGGCGCGACGGGATCGGCATCCCGGCTTTGAGATAGATCTCGTCGCCGAGAAAGGCGAACGTCGTCCCGAGCGTTTGGCGAAATTCCCGCTGGAGCCGTTCGACCTCTTTGATCGTCCGGCGGCAGAATTCGGGAGTGACGCGCGTCAGCCGTTCGTCGGTGTTGTAGCGCGTCAGCGCGACCGGGACGACCGCGGTCGAGACGATTTTCGGATGATGCGCGGCGAGCTCGCGCAGGGTTCGTTCGAGAATCTGCCCGTCGTTGATGCCGGGACAGAGAACGACCTGCGCGTGGATCTCGATGTCGTTGGCGAGCAGGAATTCGAGCTTGTCGGAGATATCGGCGCGGCTTTCGTCGACGCCGAGCAGATAGGCGCGCGTCCGCAGATCGGTCGCGTGGACCGAGACGTACTGCGGCGACAGACGCTGCTCGACGATCCGCTTCAGCTCGTCGGGCGTGATCGACGAGAGCGTCGTGTAGTTGCCGTAGAGAAACGAGAGCCGGATGTCCTCGTCGCGGACGAAGAGCGACGGGCGCGCGTCCTCGGGGTTGCCCTTGCAGAAGCAGAACAGGCATTCGTTGGCGCACTGGCGCGGGACGATCTGTTCGAACATCAGGCCGAAATCCTCGCCCTCTTCGCGTTCGAGCTCGATCTCCCAGGTCTCGCCCGACGATTTTTTGACGGTCAGTTCGAGCTCGGTTTCGCCCGACGTCTGAAAGCGAAAGTCGAGATAATCGCGGACGGCGCGGCCGTTGACCTTCGTGATCCGGTCGCCCGGCGCGAGCTCCAGTTCTTCGGCCAGACTCTCGGGCGCGACCTCGGTAATGATGACGCCGGCGCGTCTTAATTGCGTAACGGCCGGCGTAACGGCGAATTCATACATAAAATCAAAGGTTTTAGTTTAAAGTTATTGACAAAAGGTTGGCAAGTTTTTATTCTGAAAACAGTCTTCCGTAAATGGCTTCACTACCCCGAAACCATTTATTTTCTTCATTTTGGTTTGACCGATTTTATGACGACGCCCGCGACAAAGAAAATCCTGCTGGCCGAAGACGACGCCTCGATGCGACGGTTCATCGAAATAATTCTGCAAAAAGCGGGGTTCGAGGTGACGGCGGCCGAGGACGGGCTGGTCGCGATGCAGCACGCCGTCGACACGGATTTCGACGCGGTCGTCGCCGACGCGATAATGCCGAATATGAGCGGCTACGACCTCTGCCGGATGCTCCACGGCCGGCAAATTCCCTGCATCATCCTGAGCGGCCTCGAAGAAACGGCCGGCGACGGCGTCCCGGCCGACATCTTCCTGACCAAAGACACCAACCTCAAGGAAAACCTTTTGGCTGCGCTGACAAAAATCATCTGATTTCGGATTTCGGATTTCGGATTTCGGATTGGTCTTTTGTGTCTGGCTTACAGTTTACAAGAGAAATTCGAACTTCGAAATAAAGCAATCCGAAATCCGAAATCCGAAATCCGAAATCAAGATAATCCGAAATCCGAAATCCGAAATCCCTATGTTTTTTTCTTCCGGCAGAGCCAGCGGGCGAGCTCGCCGAAGAGGAAGATGCCGAGATAGTCGAAGAAGAGATCGCCGGGGTCGAAGGTGCGGCCGCTGACGAAGATCTGCGAGATTTCTTCGAGCGTCACGAGGACGACGACGATCGCGCTGCCGAGCAGCAGATTGTCGATCTTCCAGAGCCGGAAGGTGCGCGCGTCGAGAACGAGATTGGCGAAAAAGGCGAAGCCGCCCATCAGACAGAAATGTCCGAGCTTGTCGCCGTAGGGAATATTGCCGACGAACCCGAGCACATAGCGCGTGCCCTTGCGGTCGGCCAGAAAAATGATCGCCGCGAGGATGAGGACGTAACCGATCAGCAGAATTTTTCTTAACACTCGCTTTCCCTGTGATTGCCGATTGATGAAAACGATCGCCGGCATTCTGGTTTACGGACTCATTGCCGTTAATAGGATTTTGAATTGGAAGGTTCTGCTTATGGTCTTTGAAAAATAAGTTCCGGAAATAAAGGAATCCTTAAAAGCCCGTGAAACGGGCGACAGTTAATAGCCACGGGTGCAACCCGTGGTCAGGCCGCAACAATGACCCGAGCCCGTGAAACGGGCGACAGACGGCGCGGCGCGGTCGTTTTCTATCGCTGTCTTCGACAGCTTGGAATCATTCGGCGAATGAACCCCGGGTTATCACCCGGGGCTTTACGCTGTCGCCATCTCCGATGGCTGAATACGGAACTTTATTTCAAAGACCTGTCGGCCCGCCGATTAAAGCAGCGAATCGAGCGGCGTGTATTCGATGCCCTGCGACGTCGCGACCGCTTCGTAGGTGCATTTGCCGGCGAAGGTGTTGACGCCTTCCTTGAGGCCCGGATCGTCGGCGATCGCCTGTTCGAAGCCCTTGTTGGCCAAAGCCAGCGCGTACGGCAGCGTCGCGTTCGTGAGCGCGAACGTCGAGGTCCGCGGCACCGCGCCCGGCATATTCGCGACGCAGTAATGGAGCACGCCTTCCTCGTAGAAAGTCGGGTTCGAATGCGTCGTCGCGTGCGTCGTCTCGAAACAGCCGCCCTGATCGACCGCGACGTCGACGAGCACCGAGCCGTTCGGGATGTCTTTCAGCATATCGCGCGTGACGAGCTTCGGCGCGGCCGCGCCGACGACGAGGACGCCGCCGATGACGACGTCGGCGTGCGAGATCGCTTCGTGGATCGCGTAGCGCGACGAGGCGAGCGTCTGCACTTTCGAAAGGAAAATATCGTCGAGCTGGCGCAGGCGGTCGAGATTGATGTCGATGATCGTGACCTTCGCGCCCAATCCGACGGCCATCTTCGCGGCTTCGGTGCCGACGACGCCGCCGCCGAGGATGACGACGTTGGCCGACGGAACTCCGGGCACGCCGCCGAGGAGAATGCCCTTGCCGCCGTTCATCTTTTCGAGATAGGTCGCGGCGACCTGGACCGACATCCGGCCGGCGACTTCCGACATCGGCGTCAGCAGCGGCAGACGGCCCGATTTGTCGGTGATCGTTTCATAGGCGACGCCCTTGACGCGGCGCTCCATCATCTGTTTCGTCAATTCGAACTCGGGCGCCAGATGCAGATAGGTAAAAAGCAGCTGATCTTCGCGCATCCGCGGGTATTCCGGCGCGACCGGCTCCTTGACCTTGACGATCATATCGCCCGTCGCCCAGACTTCGTCGGCCGTGTCGAGCAGCGTGCCGCCCGCCTTGACGTAGAGCTCGTCGGAAAAGCCCGAGCCTTCGCCGGCCGTCTTCTGCACGAAGACTTCGTGTCCGGCATTCGATAAAGCGTTGACGCCCGCCGGGGTCAGCCCGACGCGATATTCGTTGTCTTTAATTTCCTTCGGTAATCCGATTTTCATAAATTCTCCCAAATTATATTGTGATAAGAAAAACTATATATTGCGATTTTACGCCGATTTTTTCAAATCGACCAAGACATCAGCCGTTTTTTTGGTTTATTTCGGTGTGATCAGTAATTCTTGTGGTAAGTTTCGAGTTCCGCCTTCAGGCGGCTTTCGGTTTCATTGAGAATCATTCCCGGATGAAACCAAAAGCCGCCTGAAGGCGGAACTCAGAGCGTTAAATCTCGACTTCGTCGATCTGCGCCTTCTGGAGCTTGCCGGAGTAGTCGACGTAGATCGCCTTCCATTCCGAGAAGATGTCGAGGACCTGCGTGCCGGCCTCGCGGTGGCCGTTGCCGGTGCCCTTCGTGCCGCCGAACGGCAGATGGACTTCCGCGCCGATCGTCGCCGAGTTGACGTAGCAGATGCCGGTGTAAAGCTCCTGCGTCGCGTAGAACGCCTGGTTGACGTCCTGCGTGTAGATCGCCGACGAGAGGCCGTATTTGACGCCGTTGACGATCTCGATCGCTTCGTCGAGCGTCGCGAACGGGATGATCGCCGTCACCGGGCCGAAGATCTCTTCCTGTTCGATCCGCATTCCCTGCTTAACGTCGGCGAAAACCGTCGGCTCGATAAAATAGCCGTGCTTGTAGGCGCCTTTGGTCAGCGCGTTGCCGCCGCAGGCGAGCGTCGCCTTGTCCTCGTCGCGGCCGATCGCGATGTAGTTCATAATCTTGTCCATCGCCTGCCGGTTGATCACCGGGCCGACCTCGGTCTTCGGGTCGAGGCCGTTGCCGACCTTGAGTTTTTTCGCCTTCTCGACGAATTTCTCGACGAACTTCTTGTAGACCTTCTTATGGACGACGAGCCGGCTCGACGCGGTGCAGCGCTGGCCCGACGTGCCGAACGCGCCCCAGAGCGAGCCTTCGACGGCGTTGTCGATGTCGGCGTCGTCCATCACGATGATCGCGTTCTTGCCGCCCATCTCCAAAGAGACGATCTTGTTCTTGCGCGCGCAGGCTTCGGCGATGATCCGGCCGGTGTCGGTCGAGCCGGTGAACGAGATCAGCCGGACGTCGTCGTGATCGACGAGCGCCGCGCCCGGTTCGGCGAAACCGTTGACGACGTTGACGACGCCCTTCGGAATGCCCGCTTCCTCGCACGCCTTGACGAGATTGATCGTCGAAAGCGGCACGTCCTCGCCCGATTTGATGACGACCGTGTTGCCGCAGACCAGCGCCGGGATCAGCTTCCACGACGGGATCGCCATCGGGAAGTTGAACGGCGTGATGAGCCCGCAGATGCCGACCGGCTGGCGCTCGCACATCGCGTATTTGTTGGGCATCTCGGCTTTCGTCGTGAAGCCGTGCAGACGGCGGCCCTCGCCGGCCGTGTAATAGGTGCAGTCGATCGCTTCCTGAACGTCGCCGCCGGCTTCTTTCAAAACCTTGCCCATCTCGCGCGTCATCTCCTCGGTGTAGCGCTCCTTGTTGGCGCGCAGGATCTCGCCGAGGCGAAACAAAATCTCGGCGCGTTTCGGCGCGGGCGTCCGCCGCCATTTGGTCGCCGCCGATTTGGCGGCCGCGACCGCCTGATCGACGTCCTCGGCGGTCGATTTCGGAAACCGCCCGACGATGTCGGTCGTGTCGGCCGGATTGACGTTCTCGAACCATTCGCCCGAGGCCGATTTCACCCATTCGCCGCCGATATAGTTGTAATATTTCTCAGTTTTATTCGATTTTTTCGCTTCTTTTGCTTTTGACATATTTTCGAGTAGAGAGTGGAGAGCAGCGAGTGGAGAGTAAAAAGAATTCCCCGAACTCTCCACTCTCCACTCTCCACTCTCCACTAATTTTCATTGAACCGTAAACTGCACGATCTTCATCTGTAGGCCGCGGCCCGAGCGGTTGTTGCTGAGAACCTGAAGGACGACGGCGTCGCCGGTCCTGAGCTTCCCGGCGAGCTCGCCGAACGTCTTCAAATCCGTGACTTCCGTCCGGTTGATGCGCTGGATCAGATCGCCCGCGACGAGCGCGTCGTCGCCGTTCGAGGCCTTGACGTCGGCGATGTAGCTCGCCGGGTTGATCTCCTTGACGAGCAGTCCCTTGTTGTTTTCGAGCTTGTAGGTCTGAACGAGCGCCGGCGTCAGCTCGCTCAGGGTCAGGCCGAACGGTTTGACCGGCTCGGCGCCGCCTTCGACCGGCAGCGGCCGGCGCGTATCGCCGTCGTAAACCTTATTGTTCGACGGCCGTTCCGCCAGTTTGATGACGGTCGTCCGCCGTTCGAGCTTGGCGCCGACCTCGCGCATAAAGACGACGTTCGCGTTCTGGTCGGGCGGCGCGGCCGAGACCTTGCCGATCAGGTCGCCGGCGCTCTCGACCTTCTGCCCGTTGAATTCGAGAATGATGTCGCCCGCCTGCAGACCGGCGAGCGCGGCGGCCGATTTCCGGTCGCGGACTTCGAGCACGATCGCGCCCTTCGCCTCCGGCAGACCGTAGACCTTCGCAAACTCGGCCTTGACCGAATCGAGACCGACCCCCAGATATCCGCGACGGACTTTTCCGTTCTCGACGATCTGTCGGTAAACCGCGGCCGCGTCGTTGATCGGCAGCGCGAAGCCGATCCCGTTCGAATCGCCGGTCGCCGTCGCGATCTGCGAATTGACGCCGATCACCTCGGCGTTCATATTGACGAGCGGGCCGCCGGAATTGCCGCGGTTGATCGCCGCGTCGGTCTGGATAAACTTCTTCGGGTAGGAAAAGGTGTAGGGCGTTTCGCGTTTGAGCTGAGAGACGATGCCGGCCGTCACGGTCTGCGCGAGACCGAACGGCGAGCCGATCGCTAAGACCCAGTCGCCGACCTGCGCCTTTTCGGAATCGCCGAGCCTGACGAACGGCAGCTCGCGGCCGGCGTCGATCTTGAGCACGGCGAGATCGGTCTCCTCGTCGACGCCGACGATCCGCGCCGTGAATTCCTCGCCCGACTGCAATTGCACCGTGATCCGCGACGAATCCTCGACGACGTGAAAGTTCGTCATAATATAGCCGGCCTTGTCGACGATAAAGCCGCTGCCGACCGCGTACTGCGGCCGCCGCTGCCGCCGGAGCAGGTCGAGCAGATCGTCGGCCGTGTTGCCGTTACCCGCGTCGCCCTTGACCGAGACGTCGGGAACCTTGCTTTTCGTGTCGATGTTGACGACGGCCGGCTCGACCGCGCGCGCGACCTCGGCGAACGAGGCCGACAGCTTTTCGGGCGTGATCGCCGCGTTTCGCAAAGCGTCGACATTGGTCTGCGCGGCGACGCCGGAGACGAGCAGCGAACCGGCGAAAACGAACGCCGTCAAACTCGATAAAATCTTCCGGGGCACGGATTTTTTTCGTTTAGCGAACATATTGCTTTTCCTTAAACATCAAGATTCGGCGAATGAAATTCGGCAGTTTTTTAGTATAGCAAATTCGGCGCGGAAAAATTAAACCAAAACGATTTCGGATTTCGGATTTCGGATTTCGGATTTCGGATTGTTCGTTGCGGAATTTTCCGTCTCCCCGTCTCCTCTTCTCCTCTTCTCCTCTTCTTCTCTTCTCCCCTTCTCCCCTTCTCCCCTTCTTCCCCCGACTCTCCACTCTCCACTCTCCACTCTCCACTCCCCTAGGCGTGCAGGAGCACCTTGAGGACGCCGCGTTCGGCGGCGTGGTGCATCGCGCGGACGCCGTCGGCGAGCGGAAACTCGGCGGCGACGAGATCGGCGACCGTGATTCGTTTGTTTTCGAGCAGCGCGAGCGCCGGCGCGAAGCGGCCGCAGCGCGAGCCGACGATCGTGATCTCGTCGACGACGACGCGCCACAGCTCGAGGTTCGTGTTTCCCTGAAAGGTCGATTTGAGGACGAGTTTGCCGCGCGGCCGCAGGAGATCGAGCGCGGCGGCGAAACCCGATTCCGCGCCGCTCGCTTCGACGACGACGTCGAACGAACGATTGAGCGACGGCACCGCATCGCCGAGCAGGACGGTTTCGACGCCGCGCGCCGCCGCGTGCGCGAGCTTGTCCGGATGCTTGCCGACGAGCGTCGGGCGCGGGCTTTCGAGCGCGAGCGCGAGCGCGCAGAGCAGACCGAGTTTGCCGTCGCCGACGATCGCGACGCGCGTCTCTTTCGTGATCTCGACCTGTTCGGTGATGCCGTAAGCGGCGGCGAGCGGCTCGACGAAGACGGCTTCCTCGTCCGGCACCGTATCGGGCACGACGAGCAGGTTTTCGGCCGGCAAAGTCAGATATTCGGCGTGCGCGCCGTCGCGCGAATGAATGCCGAGAACCGTCCGCGTCGGACAATGACGCGGATCGCGCGCGCGGCATCGCGCGCAGCGGCCGCAGCCGGCGTTGATCTCGCCGACGACGCGCTTTCCGACGAGCGCGGGCGCGTTTGCGGCTTCCTCGACGACGCCGACGAACTCGTGGCCCAATGTTCCGGCAAAGCCCGCGTAGCCGCGGACGATCTCGAGATCGGTATTGCAGATGCCGGTCGTCGTCACGCGGACGAGCGCCTCGTCGCCGGCCGCGGGTTTCGGCACGTCGGCGAGCGCGAGCGTGTTGTCGATAAATCTGAGCGCTTTCATAGTCTTCGGTCCTGAGTCTTAAGTCTTGAGTCTTGAGTCGATTATTTTTCGCCCGGGCATCAATTATACTATCAGGGCGAATCAAAGTCGGAAAGGCCGGCCGGAACGCGCGGCTTCGACGTCATCGTTTTTCACCGCAACTTTATGAAAAGAAACTTATATTTTTGCACGCTCATCGGATCGCTCGTCGTTTGCGCATTCGGTTTCGCGGCCGCCGCCGCGCAGACCGGCGACGCGGATTATCAGAAACGGCTCGCACGCGACAAGGCCGTGCCGCGCGAAAAAGTCGAACAGGCTTATGCCGAAGCCGATAAAATCGCGGCCGACATCTTAAAGGCGCTCGAAAAGGACAAAAGCGGCTTTCAAATCTACCGTTCGACCGCCGAACATCTCAAATTCGGCGTCGCGCCCGGCAGTCTGGGCGTCACGCGATATCTGATGACGTGGCGCAGATCGAATACGGAGCTCCAGATCCACGTCGAGCTGACGCTTTCGAAAACGGGTTTGCACGACCAATTCTGGAAAGGCCTGAACGGCATCCAGATGGGCGAATTCTTTAAGGTCGAGGGCATCGGCGACGAGGCGATTCTCGTCAAGAACGTCACCGCCAACCTCACGATGACCAACACCGATCTGCATTTCATCAAGGGCCGCGCGATGGTCGACGTTTATCTGAGAAACTACCGGCGAAGCACCAAAAAGAACGAAAAAGAGCTGATGGAGATCGTCCGTCTCGTCGAACCGCTGATCGCCGCCCGCGACAATTTCGACGACTGACCGGCGGTTTAGTTTTGTAAACATCCGGAACAGATGAAAGATGAGAGATGATAACTGATAGATTCCTTTCGGGCCGAATCTATCATCTACGATCTATCATCTCTCATCTATTCCGAAGGCCTTTCGTCCGCAAAATTAGTCTTTTCACGCGCACGTTAAAAGCTTTCACGCGCACGTTAAAAGCTTTCACGCGCACGTTAAAGGCTTTCACGCGCACGTTAAAAGCCTTTCACGTGCGCGTGAAAGGCTTTAATGTGCGCGTGAAAAGACTAATTTTGCGGATTTTAACACGAATTTCGCGCGCGCGGAGGCTTGTTTCGCGGGCCGGCCGCGATCGTTCAGCCCTTAAACTGAAACCAGACGAGCAGCACCGCCGCGGCGCTCATCAGCAGGAACGTGAGGCCGCCGAGCAGGTTCGACCAGAAGCCGTTGACGTATTCCTTCATGATCTTTTTGTTGTTGCAGATATGGAGGATCAATGCGATCAGGACCGGCGCGGTCACGCCGTAGAGGACGGCCGTGTAAATCAGCGCCTTGATCGGGCTGATGCCGACGAAATCGATCGCGAGGCCGAGGATCAATGAAACGATGATCGTGATGTAAAAGCCCTTCGCTTCGTGAAATTTCTTGTCGAGCCCCTCCTGCCAGTCGAAGATCTCGGCCATCATATAACTGAGCGCGCCGGCCAAGACCGGGACGGCCAGAAAACCCGTCCCGAGCACGCCGACGGCAAAAAGCGCGTAGGCCATTCTTCCGGCGAGCGGCTGAAGCGCGGCGGCCGCCTGTTCGACCGTCTGAACGTCGCGAATGCCGGCGTTGAAGAGCACCGTGCCGGTCGTCAGGATGATGAAAAAGAAGACGATGTTGGTGACGAACATTCCGCCCTCGACGTCCTTCTGCATCAGGTTGATCATCCGCTTGTCGACGACGAGATGCCGCTGGTTGACCTCTTCGACCTCCATCGACGTCTGCCAGAAAAAGAGATACGGCGAGATCGTCGTCCCGAGAATGCCGACGAGCGCGGTGAAATATTCGGCCGTCAGCTCGAATTTCGGAAAGACGGTCTCCTTCGCGACGAGCAGCCAGTCGGTGTGGGTCAGAAACGGGATGATCAGATAAGAAAAAAGCACGATGCAGAGCCATTTGAGGATCGTCGAGATCCGGCGATACGACCAGACGACGATGCCGTACATCAAAAGGCCGGTGAATAAGATCGAAAAGACGACCGCCGGAATCTGCGGGACGAGCATCTGGCCGACCGCGCCCATCCCGGCGATGTCGGCGCCGATGTTGAGGACGATCGACGGAAAGCTGACGAGAAGAATGAGGTAAAGAATGCGTTTCGAATAATGGCGCTTGATGACGCCGGTCAGGCCGTGATCGGTGACGAGCCCGATCCGCGCGCACATTTCCTGGATCGAGACCATCAGCGGGTAGGTGACGAGCGCCGTCCACAAAAGCGCGGTCCCGAACTGCGCGCCCGACTGCGAATAGGTCGCGATGCCCGACGGATCGTCGTCGCTCGCGCCGGTGATCAGCCCCGGCCCCAGCGTTCGCCAGAACTTCCTGATCTTCGCGCGCAGCTCCAGAGATTTATTCATCGCCCTTTTGCCCGATAGAGGCCGTCCCCTTTACAAATCGAGATAATACGCGGCGTCGCAGCGCGGCGTATGTTTTTCGGCGGTCGGCAGAAAGCCGAATTTTTCGTAGAGCGCGACCGCTTCGCGCAGGACGGTCGCGGTTTCGAGATAGATTTTCTTGAAACCCATCGCGCGCGCCGCGTCGAGCATCCGCCGCAGAGTCTCTTTGCCGACGCCGCGGCCGCGCAGGACGGGCGCGAAATACATCTTGCGAAGCTCGACCGTTTCGTCGTCGATCGGATAAAGCCCGACCGTCCCGAGCAGGTTTCCGCGCTCGTCCTCGATCAGCTCGAACAATCCGCCGCGCGCCGTGTAATGCGCCTCGATGTCGGCGATGTCGCGGTCGGTGCCGTCGAGGTCGGGCTTCAAACCGTATTCGCGGAGGATCGCGAAGACGAGCGCCTGAACGGCGAGACAGTCGGCGTTCGAAGCGGGACGGATTTTGATCGCGAAGGGTTCGTTCATCGGCGTTTCGGAGCGAAGGCTTATTTCTTCTTATTGGAATTATCGACGTTCGCCGTGTTCGCGGAGCTCGACGGCACGGGCGGCGCGGGTTTCGATTCCGGCGCCGGCTGGTTGTCGGATTCGAGCAGCTGATTGTCGCGGTTGTTCATAAAATAGATGTTGAGATCCTTTTCGGTGTCGATCAGCCATTTGCCGTTGGTCCGGCTGACGTGCATCTCCTGCTGGACCGAGCCGTTCGAGGTGCGTTTCGAGTTTTTCATCGTCCACGACTTGTCGAAGACGAGCGTCGCCGATTCGGTCGATTCGGGCTTGATCTTGAGATTGTCGATCGTCATCTGCACCGTATCGTATTTCTGCCACGCGCGCAGGCGGTCGGCGAGAACGTGATTCTTGTCCTTGCCGCTCTCGCCGTAATAGATTTCGAGCGTGTTGGCGTAATGCGCGATATGCGCGTCGGCGTCCTTGTCCTCGTTGGTCCGCGCCCAGTTTTGAATGAAATCGGTCAGCTCCTTTTTGAGCTGCGCCTCCTGTTCGGGCGTCAGCGGCACGATCGCGTGTTTCGGGACGGCCGGCGTGTTGTCGGAAACGGCCGACCGGCTCGCGCCGGCCTTCGAATACCACCAGAAACCGCCGACCGCGACGGCCAGCACGAGGATGCCCAAAAGCACGAAGACGATATTGTTCGATTTTTTCAGCTGCAGACTGTCGGCCGTCAGCTCGCTCATCATATTCGTCCGCGCGCTCGGGCCCGGCGCGGCCGTCCGTTTGCTCTCGGCCGAGCGCGAAAACCGCGGATCGACGAGCGTTTCGGCCGTGTGCCACGAGCTCTTGCTCTGCTTCGACAGATACTCGTCCAGAAGTTCCTCGACGACCAGCGGCACGCCGTCCGTCAGACAAAAATTCAGAGTTTCGTCGGAATATGATGAATTACACTTGGGGCAAACCTTCATTGCTTTCAGAATAATTTAAATTGTTTGATATCAAGTTACAAGCCCGACGGGGGAAAGTTTGGGAAGTTTGGGAAGTTTGGGAAGTTCGGGAAGTTCGGGAAGCAGGTTGTTTTCTTCCGCAACTTCCTAATCTTCCGCAACTTCCCGAACTTTTCTTTAATGTAAGACAAACTGTTAGTTCGTCGCCGCCCCGCACTGGTGTGAAGCGTGTCTACAGGCTGGCGCCTGTCAACCGGCTGACAGCCGATTGGACGTTTTGTAGGGCGGGCTGNNGCGGTATCGAACGTTTCACCGGTGTGAAGCGTAACCGGTGTGAAGCGTATTTACAGGCTTTCGCCTGTCAACAGTCTGACAGACTGTTGGACGTTTCTTCCCGAACTTCCCGAACTTCCCGAACTTCAATCATTCTTTATAATACAGCTTCAGATCCTTCTCGCCGGCGATCAGCCACTTGCCGCCGACTTTGGTCAGCCGGAGCTCGCTGCGGACCTTGCCGGCCGAAGTCTTTGCGCCCGAAAAATACCATTCCTTGTCGAAGACGGCGGTCGCGTTGTTTCCGGAAGCGTCGGGCGTGACGCTCAGATTGCTGATCGTGTAGCGGAGCGAGCTGTAGGCGTCGAAGGCGCGCTGTTTGTCGCTGCGGACCGAACCGCGCGAGATCCGGCTCTTCGTGTAGTAGTCGACCGTCTCGGCGTAATTGCTCATATAGCCGTCGAGATCGTGCGATTCGGCGGCCGCTTTCCACGAATCGACGCGCGCGGCGACATCGCGTTTGACCTGTTCGGCGTCGACCGGCGTCGGCGTCGCGGCGTTCGCGGCGGTCGTCGCGGAAGGCGTCGCCGTCGTTTTCGTCGGGTTGCTCGCGGAGTTGCTCGCCGTCTTCGAAAAATCCGGATCGGGCGATTTTTTGGCGAGCAGAAGATTCGCGTTGGGATCGCGCGTGACGCCCTTGTAATAAAGCCAGAGCCCCGCGCCGGCCGCGCCGAAAAACAAGAGCAGAATAAAGGCGGTCGCGAAAACGGCGACCGGCACGCCCGATCGCTTTTCGGGCGTTTGATAATTCGCGTTCGACGAAATCGGCGCGGGCTGCCAGTTGGTCGGGTTCGTCACCGGCGGCGTGATGATCGGATCGGATCGGCGATTCGAGACGACCGTTTCCTGTTCGTGGTAAGCAACCGTCGGCGCCGGCTCGCCCAGCGCGGGCTGGAGCGGCGTGCCGTCCTGCAGACAAAACCGGAGCGTGTCGTCGGTATACTGCGTATAACAGGTCGGGCAGTGTTTCATATTTGACCCTCGGCGGAATGTTTCGCTGAGCTTATCATAGATTAAACGGGAGTTTTAGTAAAAGAGATAGCGGATTTCGGATTTTTACGGGGCGCGAAACTTAAGACTTGAGACTTAAGACTTTGGATTTGGGGCTAAAAAGCGCGGGGGACTTTTACATTTCCCTTTTCCCTTGATTATACTTTGACAAATCGACGCATAATTTTTTGAGAGATTTTTTCGTAATAAAACAATGAAGTTAAGCAATTTTTCAAAGTTTCTCGGCGCCCTGGCGCTGGCGCTGATTGTCGGCGGCAGTTTCGCGTGCGGCGGCAAACCGGCCGCCAATACGGGCGGCAAGACGAATTCGTCCGCGCCCGACCAGAAGCCGCCGACGATGACCGACGTCCCGGTCGGCAACGCGCAGACGCCGACCGAGGCCTACAAGATGCTCTTCGCGGCCGTCAAGAGCCAGGACCCGGCGAAGATCAAGCTGATGCTCTCGAAGGGCACGATGGGCCTCGCCGGAATGGCCGCCGACCAGCAGAAAAAGCCGGTCGACGAGGTCGTCAAAAACGGCTTTACGGCGACGACCTTCGCCGACAATTACCCGCAGATGCGCGACGAACGGATCAAGGACAATTTCGGCGCGCTCGAGGTCTGGAACGAAAAGGAAAAGAAATGGGAAGACCTGCCGTTTATGTACGAGGACGGCGGCTGGAAATTGGCCGTCGGCGAGATGTTCGGCGGTTCGTACAAATCGCCCGGCAAGGGTCAGGCGCAGATCGAGCAGGAAAACGCGAACGCCAGCCTCCCGAATCCGATGACCAACGGTCTGCAGAATTCGAACGCGAACGGCAACTTCGCAGTGCCGAAGCGGCCGGATAAATCGAAGGCCAAATGATCAAAGCCGGCCAGATCGAGGAAATTCTCGCGCTTTACAAAAAACACGGCTGGCGGCTCCGGCGCGTGCTCCTGTCCGACGAATTCCGGAAAAAGCTCGGCGCCGAGCGCGCCCGGCTGTTCGGCGAGCTGGAGATTCACTCGTCGGCCGTCAACGGCCTCTGGTTTTCGCGCTCGTCGAAACCCGGTCAGGAAACGTGGGAGCTGCGCCGGCTGAGCGCGACGCCCTACGCGCTGCTCGAAGTTTTCGATCTCGAAGACGAAGAGGAAATCCGCGAGGAAGCGCTGCTCGAAATCGAAGGCCGGATGGCCGCCCATAAGTAGTCTTCCCGAAAAATCGGGCTTTTCAATAAATGCCTGATAAAAAATCGGTTAACGCCGCCGCTTCGACCGGCGGCGTTTTTCTTCGGGCGGGCATCGAAAAAATGATTTTCCTGAATCGGAAAATTATGGTAACTTAAACTTGTTGAAATGATGATCAAAGACTTCGGGGCACGAGTCGAAAGCGTTTGGGAAGGACTTCGCCCCGTCACAAAAAAATTACTGGTTGGCGCGCTTCAGGCGAAAAACGGGAATGCGGTCAACACACCGACACAAAAATTCTCTTACGATACGCAATCCGACTGGGAGCTGAGCCGGCTGCTGGCGGCCCTCGACGAACAGGCGAAAGACCTCGATCTGACGCATAATCCCGAAAAGCTCGGCGAACTGCGAAAATTGACGGAGACCTGCATCTCGGTGCTCGAAGCGCAGACCGAATCGGCGGAGGTTTTCATCCTGCTCGCCGAACGCGCGCTCGCGCGCCGCGACTACCGCGAGATCGACCGGCTGGCCGACCTGCTCGCCGAAAGATTCTCGGTCGGCGAGATGTGCGAGATCGCCCGCCAGACGACGAGCCCGGCGATCCGGGCGATCGCGATGGAAACGATCGCGCTGATGCCGGTCGAAGAGATCATCCCGTCGCTCGACGATCCGATTTACGAGGACATCGCCCGCTTCGCGCTCGAACAAAAAGCCTTCGAATACGAGTCCGAGGAAGCGCGCCGCGTCCTCGAACAGTTCGGCTACGACGAGCCGACCAACAACTAGAATCCGTTCATTGATGAGAAACACGCCGCCGGATTTTGAAACTCGGCGGCGTGTTTCTGCGTCTATTAGACTTTAGTCCTGAGTCTTGAGTCTTGAGTCTTGAGTCAAAAACGAATCACGGATCGAATCGGCTTTTGACTCAAGAATCAGGACTCAAGACTCAGGACTCAAAAACCATCGGCCTTTTTAAAACAACTCGGAGGATCTTAATGTTAGCCAGAGCCTTTTCGTTCGTCGCTCTTTTCATCTTTTTGTGCGCCCTGCCGGCGTTCGCCCAGACCAAGCTTTTACGTTTTCCCGACATTTACGGCGACCGCGTCGTCTTTACCTACGCGAGCGATCTGTGGACCGCTTCGGCGAGCGGCGGGACGGCCGTCCGGCTGACCGCGCATCCGGGAATGGAAGTCTTCGCGAAGTTCTCGCCCGACGGCAAATGGATCGCCTTTACCGGCCAGTACGACGGCGACGAGCAGGTCTACGTCGTCCCGGCCGGCGGCGGCGAGCCGAAACAGCTCACGTTTTACCCGGCGAAAGGCCCGTTCGCGCCGCGCTGGGGCTACGACAATCAGGTGATGGGCTGGACGAACGACGGCCGGTCGATCGTCTTCCGCTCGCAGCGCGATTCGTGGACGCTGCCGGTCAGCCGGCTCTACAAGGTCGCGGTCACCGGCGGCGCGGCCGAACCGCTGCCGATGCCCGAAGCCGGATCGGGCGATTTTTCGCCCGACGGCGCGAAGATGGTCTATTCGCCGCGGACGCGCGATTTCCGGAGCGAAAAACGCTATGGCGGCGGGCAGGCGAACACGCTCTACATCTACGATCTCGCGACCAACGACGCGAAAAAGATCTCCGAGGGCGCGCGGCCGTGGCGCGACGCGATGTGGCTCGGCGACAAGATCTACTTCAACTCCGATATGGACGGCAAGTTCAATCTCTATTCCTACGACGTCGCGACCGGCAAACGCGCGGCCGTCACGAGCTTCAAGGACTGGGAAGTCCGCTGGCCGAGCTCCGATAAGCAGTCGCGGATCGTTTACGAGCGCGCCGGCGAGCTCGAGATCTTCGACACGCAGGCCGGCAAATCGACAAAGCTCTCGATCAGCGTGCCCGACGACGGCGTCTACAAGCGGCCGCGGACGGTCAACGCGCTGCAGGTCTTCGAAAACGTCGCCCTCGCGCCGAAGGGCGAGCGCGTTCTGTTCGGCGCGCGCGGCGACATCTTCAGCGCGCCGGTCGAAAAGGGCGCGACGCGCAATCTGACGCATTCGTCGAACGCGCACGACAAATACCCGCGCTGGTCGCCCGACGGCGCGCAGGTCGCCTTCGTCTCGGACCGCAGCGGCGAGGAGGAAGTCTGGGTCGCCGCGCAGGACGGCCTGACGCCGCCGAAACAGCTGACGACGACGATGCGCAAAATGCTCTACGCGCCGGAATGGTCGCCCGACGGCAAAAAGATCGCCTTCAGCGACAAGGACGGCGGGCTCTTCATCCTGACGCCCGGCCAGAGCGCGCCGGCGCAGATCGACGACGCCGCGAACGGCCAGATCCGCGACTACGAATGGTCGCCGAAGGGCAATTATCTCGCCTACAGCCGCGCGGGCGCGAACAATTTTTCGCAGGTCGTGATCTACGACGTCGCGAACGGCGTCCAGCGCGTCGTCACCGATCCGCTGTTCAACTCCTACAACCCGGTCTTCGACCCGTCGGGCGAATATCTTTACTATCTCAGCGACCGCGAGTTTGCGCCGCAGATCTCGGGCATCGAGTTCAACTACGCGACCAATCGTTCGACGCAGATCTACGCGATGGCGCTTCATAAAGACTCGAAAAACCCGTTCCCGTTCGAGTCGGACGAGGTCGCCGTGACCGCGCCGGCGCCCGACGAAAAACCGTCGCCGACGCCCGAAAAGCCGGTCGACGAGAAACAGCCGCAGCCGTCGGCTTCGGTCACGCCGAAACCGACGCCGGCCGCCGACACGGCGAAAAAGAACGTCCCGTCGGCCAAACCCGAAGTCTTCGATCTCGACGCCGGCATCACGCGGCGCGTCACCAAAGTCCCGGTGCCGGCCGACAATTACGCGGGGCTTTCGGCCAAGACCGGCCACCTGCTCTATTTCGTCGGCGCGCCGTTCTACTACGGCCGCCAGTCCGACCGGCCGACGTCGCTCCGCATCTTTTCGTTCCGCGACCGCAGGGAGACGACGCTGCTCGAAGGCGTCAACACCTATTCGCTCTCGGCCGACGGCTCGAAGCTGATCGCCGGTCAGGGCCCGAATTTCACCGTGATGGACGCCGTCCCGAACGGCGCAGCGTCGAGAAAATCGGTTTCGACGGCCGGGCTGACGATGGAGATCAACCCGGTCGAGGAATGGAACCAGATCTTCGGCGAGGTCTGGCGGCGCTACCGCGACTGGTTTTATGTGCCGAATATGCACGGCTACGACTGGGAAAAGCTCCGCGACCAGTATAAAACGTGGCTCCCGTATGTCGCGCACCGCTCGGATCTCAACTACGTGATCTCGGAAATGATCTCGGAGCTGACCGTCCAGCACGCCTATATCGAGGGCGGCGACTTCAACCTGCCGCCGCGCGCCCGCGTCGCGCTGCCCGGCGCGCGCTTCGAGATCGACAAAACGGCCAACCGCTATAAAATCTCGAAAATCTTCGACGGCGAGAACGAGGAGGACGCGTACCGCGCGCCGCTCCGCGAGGTCGGCGTCAACGCGCAGGTCGGCGATTACGTTCTGCAGATCAACGGCGAGGACGTGACGGCCGACCGGGATATTTACCAGTATCTGCGGAACAAGGCCGACGCGCCGGTGATTCTGACGGTCAATTCGACGCCGTCGCTGACAGGCGCGCGACAGGTTTCCTACCGGCCGCTCACCGACGAAAGCAATCTGATCTATCTCGAATGGATCACGAACAACCGCAACCGCGTCTCGGAAATGACCAACGGCCGCGTCGGCTACATCCATATCCCCGATATGGGCGCGACCGGTCTGCGCGAGTTCATCAAGTGGTATTATCCGCAGATCGACAAGGAAGGTCTGGTCGTCGACGTCCGCGCCAACGGCGGCGGCAACGTTTCGCGGATGCTGATCGAGCGGCTCAGCCGGAAAATCCTCGGCGTCAACTTCGCGCGCACGAACGACGCCGGCAGCACGTATCCGGACGGCGCGTTTTACGGGCCGATGGCCGCGATCCTCAACGAAAACTCGGCCTCGGACGGCGACATCTTCCCGTTTATGTTCCGCCAGTCGGGGCTCGGGCCGCTGATCGGCAAGCGTTCGTGGGGCGGCGTCGTCGGCATTTCGGGCCGCGGGCCGCTGATCGACGGCGGCAATGTCAGCGTGCCGGAATCGGGTCTCGCGAATCTGAAGGGCGAATGGGTGATCGAAGGCTACGGCGTCGATCCGGACATCGAGATCGACAACGATCCGCGCTCGGTGCTCGCCGGAAAGGACCCGCAGCTCGAACGGGCCGTCGAGGAAGTGATGAAAAAGCTCAACGCCAATCCGTCGAAGCTGCCGAGCCGCCCGCCCGCGCCGAAAAAAACACCTTAGGGATTTTGGATTTCGGATTTCGGATTTCGGATTTCGGATTGGCCGATGGCGGGAAAATCCGTCGCTCCTTCTCCCTTTCTCCCTTTCTCCTTTTCTCCCCTTCTTCTCTAAATGAATCGGCCGGAGAGCCAGAATGTGCCGCTGACGATGCTGCCGATCATCGGTTCGGCGGGGACGTATTTCGGATCGACGACGACGTCCGTTTCGCCGCCGAGCGTATCGACGAGCAGGGCGTAAAAACTCTCGCCCGAGAGCGTGTTGGTCTTCAACTCGCAAGCGCGGATCTCGCCCGCGAACGTCGCGACCGGCCGGACGGCGTTCAGGTCGACGCCGCCGTCGGCCTCGTTAAAGCCGAAAAGCCCGCTCGGGACGAACATCTTCGAGGCGTATTTCAATTCCGATTCCTGCGCCCGCTGGTAATCGTCATCGTTCGCGTACAGCTTGAAATCGTTCGAGGCAAAGGCCGTCAGCTGCAGCTCGACGGTCCGCGGCAGCGCCGGCCGTTCGAACGCGCGAAAATCCGGCACGTCGAACACGAACGGGTAATCGCCCGACTCGGCCGCGCCGTCGGCCGGGTTCGCCCACGCGTAAAAACCGCCGTCGAGAACCGACGAATCGCGCTCGATCGCCTTCGTCAAGGCGACCGTGCGGCGGCTTCGGCCGGCGAAATGCGGGTTGAAGCCGATCAGCTCCTGGTCGAAATTTCCCTGCAGATAAATCTCCGCGCCCGAAGGGTCGGTGTAGACGAGATAAAAGCCGTGCGCCGATTTGACCGGTTTGGCGACTTCGAGAACGTGCATAATCATCTCGTTGACCGCCTGATCGTCCGGCGTCGGAAAACCGATGTCCGATAGATTGCTCATAATGATTGAAAATCAGGTCCCAATATTTTTCGTCGAATCTAATTCTAGCGTGTGACAAAACTTGTTGGAATAATGAGCGTTAAACCCGCGAGCGTTTTTAAACGATCCACTAAAAACACGAAAAAACACGAAAGAAATTTAGTGTTTTTAGTGTGTTTAGTGGAAGATCAAAAAAGCCAACGCGACCGAAATCGCCGCTTTTTCCAATAAGTTCGGTCATTAAATATAATCTCTCCGAAACCGAAATCCCGGTTTTTATACCGTCCGATATCAGCCTGTTTCTTCTTCGATGATCTCGAACTCGCCGTAATCGAACGGCCGGCCCGGCGCGCCGGTCTTGAGAACCAGTCTTTCGCGTTTTCCGCGCGCCCGCTGGACAAGCGCGCGATGATGACAGTACGGGTTGTTTCCGCGCCGTCCGAAAAACGTGTGGGCCGTCCACGAACACCCGCCGCGGCAGATTTCGGCAAACTCGCAGGTCTTGCAGAATCCCCATAAATGGCCGGTCGAGTTTTCGATGTTGATGTTCAGCTCGGCGCTCGTTTCAACAATTTCGCGCAGCGATTTTTCGCGGATATTGCCGCCCGTATAAGAATCGGTCGGCAGCGAAGGACAGCCCTTGACGGCTCCGTCGGCTTCGATTCCGAGACAGTTCAGGCCCGCTTTGCAGCCCGTCCAGAAAGTCCGCGCGCCGCCGCCGCGCAGGGTTCTTTCGAACGGGCCGAAATAACCGACGTTGTTGCCGGGAATCAGCCAGATGCCGTCTTCTCTGGCACGCACCGCCAGTTTGGCCAACTGTGGAAACAGTTCCAGAAGCTCATAGGGCTGGAGCAGGATCTTCCAGTTGTCCGCCGCATTGCCCATCGGCACGGTCATCTGGAGCTGCCAGGCCTTGACGCCGGCCGCCCGGATCGACTCGTAAACCCCGGAAAGCTCGGGCATCGAAAGCCGATTGAGCTGCGTGTTGCAGGTCGTCACGATTCCGGCGTTTTCGAGATTTTCGATGCTTTGAAAAGCGGCTTTCCACGAATTCTCGCGGCCGCGCAGATAATCGTGCGTCTGTTCGAGCCCGTCGATCGAAACCGAACATTGCGCGATGCCGGCGGCTTTCATCTGTTTGGCGAGTCGGGCCGAAATGCCGTAACCGCCGGTGACCATCGTGCAGAGCATTCCCCGACGAACGATTTCGGCCGCGATTTCCAGCCAGTCGCGGCGCAGAAACGCTTCGCCGCCGATCAGCGCGACCTCGTCGATGCCGGCCCCGGCCAACTGCCGGACGAGATCGAGCGCCTCGGCCGTCGAAAGCTCCCGGGTGCGTGACCTGGCGGCGCGGGAGCCGCAGTGCACGCAGGCCAGATTGCATTTCAACGTGATTTCCCAGATCGCGCGCGATCGGCGTTGTCGCATCCGGCGTTTACCTCAGAAAGAAAAAGTAAAGAATGACGATCGCCGCCGCCAGCAAAAACAGAACCCCGCCCAGAACCGTCGCCCAGATCAGCGTTTTGGTGTTCTTCGGCGCGTCGTTCCGGAGCGGCATCGGCGGCGGCCCGTAAACCGGCGGCGGCGGATAATCGGGCGGCGCTTTATCCTCAAAAGGCATCGGCGGCGGGCCGTAGAGCGTCGTGATCATCATCAGCTCGTTCGGGTCGAATGGATTTCCGCATCCGCGGCAGTATTTCACGCCCTGCCGATTAGTCTGCCCGCAGCTCGGGCAGACGTCGATTCCGGCGTCCCTGAGACCGGCTTCTTCGGACGCCAGCCTGTTTTGCGTGTCCCGGATCAACCGGTCTTTCTCTTCTTCGCTGCCCGGCCTGCGCGGGAAAAGCGGATTGGAATCCTGCGACATAGTCGGTCGTCTCCCCGTTATTGCGATGCGCCGGCGCTGTTTTCCGGCATCCGCCGCGAGTAAAGCGGAAAACGCGCCGTCAGTTCGCGGACTTCGCGGCGGACCCGCTCCTGAACCGCTTCCGATTCGGGCTCGTGGATGACCGCCGAGATCATTTTGCCGATCGCCCGCATCTCGTCTTCCTTCATCCCGCGCGTCGTCAGCGCCGGCGTGCCGAGACGGATGCCCGAGGCGACGAACGGCGAATTCTGATCGAACGGGATCGTGTTTTTGTTGACCGTGATATGGACCGCGTCGAGCGCCTTTTCGGCCGCCTTGCCGGTGATGCCCTGCCCGTTCGCGAACACGTCGACGAGCATCAGATGGTTGTCGGTGCCGCCCGAGACGATCCGCAGGCCCCCGGCGGTCAGCTCGTCGGCGAGCGCCTGCGCGTTGTCGAGAATCTGCTGCTGGTAGACCTTGAACTCGTCGCGGAGCGCCTCGCCGAACGCGACCGCCTTGGCGGCGATGATATGGACGAGCGGGCCGCCCTGAACGCCCGGAAAGACCGCCTTGTCGATCGCCTTGGCGAACTCTTCGCGGCACAGGATCAAACCGCCGCGCGGGCCGCGCAGCGTTTTATGCGTCGTCGTCGTGACGAACTCGCAGTGCGGGACCGGCGACGGGTGCAGGCCGGCGGCGACGAGGCCGGCGATATGCGCGATGTCGGCCATCACCTGCGCGCCGACCGAGCGGGCGATCTCGCCGATCCGCGCGAAATCGATCGTCCGCGGATAGGCCGACGCGCCGCAGATGATCAATTGCGGCCGCGATTCCTCGGCTTTTTTCTGTAATTCGTCGTAATCGATCTGCTCGGTGTCGGGGCTCACGCCGTAGTCGGCGACCTTGAAATTGATGCCCGAGAAATTCATCGGATGGCCGTGCGTCAGATGCCCGCCGTGCGCGAGGTTCATCCCGAGGATCGTGTCGCCGTGCTGGAGCGCGGCGAGAAAGACCGACATATTCGCCTGCGCGCCCGAATGCGCCTGCACGTTGGCGTGCCCCGCGCCGAACAGCTCCTTGGCGCGGTCGATCGCCA
>JAFDVJ010000026.1:0-36310 GCA_018269075.1 Acidobacteriota bacterium | reverse complement strand
GTAGCCCTCGGCGTATTTGTTGGTAAAGACCGAGCCCATCGCTTCCAGAACCGCTTCGGAAACGAAATTTTCCGAGGCGATCAGCTCAAGGCCGTCCGACTGCCGCCGCACTTCGTTGTCGAGCGCCCCGGCCACGATCGGATCGATTTCCGCAATTGTCGCATTAAAGAATTTGTTCATTGTTTTTTGATTCCGATTATTTTTTTCGTTTAATCCCCCGTCTCGTTCGTTTCCTTTTTACGCAGCGCGTAGGATAGGGCCAGCGTGCCGATCGCCATCGAAAGAAACGAAACCAGACTGGAATAATAAAGGTTCATCCGCCGCGCGTCGCGTTTTAATTCGAGAATATCTTCCTTCATTCGCTCGATCTGACTCGTCTGCGACCGCTCGAACTTTTCGAGATCCTCGACGGTTTTGAGATTCTCGGCCTTCAGCGGCTCCATAAAACGGGTGTTCGAAGACGAATCGACCATCGGCTTGAAAAGCGGCAGACTGAAAAAGAAGATCGCCGCCCCGATCGCCGCGAATTTTCGGATCCGCATTTTTCTTTGCGGAAGCGGCAGATGGCTGCTCGTGATCAGGCCGAAAACCGTCATCGCAACCATAATGAGAGCGGCCCCCAACATCCAGTAAATCGCGTGTTCTTCAAAGCTTTCGAGCATATCCATAAATTTTAAGTCGGGTTCCCGTTCTGCAGCAAAAACCGATCTTCGGCCGATTTCAAACTCGCCCGAAGAATCTTTCGAATCAGGAGTTTTCTTTTTCCAGCGCGCCGATCTTGTCGATTCGTTGCTGGTGCCGGCCGCCCTCGAAGCCGGCGTCGAACCACGCCGCGACGATCTTCGGGATCTCGTCGGCGGGCAGGACGCGCGCGCCGATCGAGAGGACGTTGGCGTCGTTGTGCTGACGCGCGAGCTGCGCCGTTTCCTCGTTCCAGGCCTGCGCCGCGCGGACGCCGCGGACCTTGTTGGCGGCGATCGCGATGCCGATGCCCGAGCCGCAGACGACGATGCCCTCGTCGGCCGCGCCCGAGGCGACCGCCCGGCCGACCGCCGCGCCGAAATCCGGGTAATCGACCGAAGCGGTCGAATCCGTCCCGAGATCCTCGACTTCGAAGTTCATCTCCGCGAGCTGTTTTTTGATTTTTTCCTTGACTTCGAAACCTGCGTGATCGGCACCGATGGCGATTTTCATTTGTTTATCCCCGTGTCGCTGTATTTCATTTAAAATTGTAATCCTTTCGGGAAGAACCGGCAACGGAACGCAGCTAAAACCGGAGCGTTTGCCAGAGAATCCAGATCATCAGCAGACCGCGCAGGCTCCAGCCGGCGGTGCGGACCCGGTTGGTCCGCACGAGCGCCCGGTGCGCGGCCGGATCGAAGCCGGCGGCGAGCCGTTCGTGGAGCGGAACCTGAAGAAAAAAGGTCGAGGCCCAGTTGACGAGGACGAGCGCAAAACCCGCCCAGAGAATTTTCGGGTCGATTTCGGGCGGCGGAAAGAAAATCAGCAGGCCGGCCGTGACGAGCTCGACGAGCATCGCCGGCGCAACGATCCAGGTGATCCGGAACCGGTAAGCGTCGTGGTAATCGGTAAATTTTTCGGTGCCGACGAAAGAGAAAAGAGGATATTGAGCGAGCTGCACGACCCAGATCACGCCGGTCATAAAAAGCGTGGCGGCGATCTGCGCTGTAAAAATCAATTTTTCCATAAAAAAAAAGAGAATCGACGCCGGTCACCCCCATAAACGACAGCAATTCTCTTTTTTTCCGCCTTACCCGCCCAGAGTTCGCCTGTATTTATTCAGCTTTCTTATTTGAACGAGTTCATTCGGCTGATCAAAACACTAGAAGATCGAACAGTTTGTTCCCGATAACAAATTTGTCGAAACCGCCTCAGCCTTGATTTCGTCTCCCTTAACCAACTTCCCTTTAACTAAACCGATTTTTCTCGATCAATAACAGCTTTTGTGCGATTTGAGCGATTCCATCTTACAAATCTTCCAATCCGATGTCAAGCCGATTTGCAAGCTTTTTGGATTTTTTTCTTTTCCGCACTTCTCTGTGTTGAGCGAATTGAGCGTTTTGTATATAATATCAACTTGGCTCCTCAGATTTTCATCTCAAACAGTGACCGGACCCGCATTTCGAAAGCCGGGTCAGATAAATTACAATGGGTATGCGAATGTCAGAACCGAATTACTTAACAACCCGAGAAGTCGCCCGGTTGTGCCGCGTCAGCGACGCGACCGTCAAACGGTGGGAAGACGCCGGTTTTTTGAAATCCGAAAGAACGAGCGGCAAGCACCGTCGTTTTCGCGCCGAGGAAATCGCCCGTTTTCAGCGCGAACAGGGACTCGGCCAGAAGCTGTGTCACGGCGACCGCTCGGTTTTGAGCGCGCCGGCCCGCCGGCGGGGCCGCCCCGATTCCGACTGCTCGTTTTTAGACCTGGTCGTCGCCGGCTGCGAGGAGGACGCCGCCAATTTCGTAATCGGCGCTTACCTGCAGGGAACGGGCCTGACGGATATTTTCGACCACCTGATCAGCCCGGCGATGCGGCGGATCGGCGAGATGTGGTATCGCACCGAGCTGAGCGTCGCGCAGGAGCATCTCGCGTCGCGGGCGGCGCAGTATGCCGTCCATAAGCTGCGGACCGCGCTGCCGCTGCCCGAAATGAAGGGCCGGACCGCTTTTTGCGCGGCCTTCGAGAGCGATTATCACGATCTGCCGCCGTATCTCGCCCAATTGACGATCGAAAACGAAGGCTGGGAAGTGATGAATTTCGGCGCCAATATCCCGTTTTTCTCGCTCCGCGAAGAAATCGTCAAATATTCGCCCGAAGCGATCTGTCTGTCGGCGACCTATCTCACGGAAATCGAAAGACTGGCGCGCGAGTACCGCGAGATCTACGACACCGCCGCCCGGCTCAAGATCCCGGTGATCCTCGGCGGCCGCGTCTTCGAGGACGATCACCTGCGCCGCCGGTTCCCGGCCGACCTTTACCCCGAAACCTTCGGCGAGGTCGCCGCTTTCATCGAAAAGCTCGCGGATTGACCGCCGGCCGCCGCCGAAAAAAAACCGAAGAGCCGGCCGCCCGTGCCGCGCGGATGTTTTATCAACCCCGTCATCCGCGGCGCACTCGGCGACCGGCTCTTCGGTTCAGGACGCGCCGTCAGGGCGCGTCGCAGCCCGCTTTCGCCGGATCGGCGACTTCCCTTTTTCGCCCATTCCCGGCTTCCCCGAAATCCGTGTTCCCTCGATCTCTCCGCTGCCCCTGAGATTCAGCCGCGAAAATACGGCGGGCAACGACTCGTCCCGGCCCGCGTATTTTCGCGGCTTTCCCGTCTGGCGCGGGATCTCGACGACCGCCCGCGCCGCCGCTCGGGCGCGCCCCCCCCGTTTAACGCGCGCGGAGCGGCCGGGCGATCGTCAATCGTCGTTACTGCGGCGGCGGCGGCATCGGCGGACGCGGGCCGGCGGGCGGAAAATCGGGCCGCCGCGACTTGAGCAGGTCGAGCCGCGCGAGCTGTTCGGCCGTCAGCAGATTGCGGATCGCCGAATCGGTCTTCAGCCGGATGATCTCGATCTCGGTCTGGATCTCGCCGCGCGTCTTCAGCAGCTGCCGCGCCGCCGCCTCGTCGAACGCCTCGCTCCCGGTCGTGTCGCCGAGCTGCGCCTCGACGACCCGGAGCTTCTCGAAATAGACCCCGGACGCCGTTCGCGCGTTGTCCATCAGCGCGCGGATCGCGGTCTGCTGCGCGTCGGTCAGATCGAGCTCGGCGAACATTCGCGGGTCGATCGCGCCGGGCGCCGGGCCGAACGGCGGAGGAGGCGGAATTCGCGCGAATTCGCGCTGGTCGCCGTTCGGAAAGCGCCCGTTCGACGGTTCGGTTTTCGTCTGCGCGAAAACGAACGTCAGAGAACCGATCACGATGGCGACGCCGACCGGCATAAAAATCCTGAAATAATTTCTCATAATAATGTCTCCGTTTGACTGCTCCCCGTTTTTCACCGGGCAGTTTCAGCATAACGCTCGTTTGTAAAGCTTTGATGTGGCGTTTCGGGAATTTTGTAAAGAGTTTGTAAAGCCGCTTGCCGCCCCGTTTTTTTGCGCTAAACTAAATTCGGAACGATGGATATTGAACCGGAAAACCGCATCCTGATGATCGACGACGACCTCAAGCTCTGCCGGCTCGTCAAGGACTATCTCGGCGCGTTCGGCTTCGCGGTCGAGGCCGCCCACACCGGCCCCGACGGGCTCGACAAGGCCCGCGACCCGCGGTTCGACGCCGTCATCCTCGACGTGATGATGCCCGGTCTCGACGGCTTTTCGGTGCTCAAAAAGCTCCGCGAATTCTCGAACGTGCCGGTCCTGATGCTGACCGCGCTCGGCGATGAATCCGACCGCATCGTCGGGCTCGAGATCGGCGCCGACGATTATCTGCCGAAGACGTTTTCGACGCGCGAGCTGCTCGCCCGGCTGCGCGCCGTCACGCGCCGCGCCAAACTGATGAACGAACATCCCGCGCCCGCGACCGAGCTCGCGAACGGCGGTCTGTACATCAACGCCGCGACCCGCGAGGCGAAGCTCGACGGCGCGGCGCTCGTGCTGACCGCGCTCGAATTCGATCTCCTGTTCTGCCTGATGAAATCCGCCGGCCGCGTGCTCGACCGCGACCGGCTGCTCGACGAGATCGCCGGCCGGAGCTACGACGTCTTCGACCGCTCGGTCGACGTCCATATCTCGTCGCTGCGGAAAAAGCTCGGCGACGATCCGAAAAATCCCCGCTACATCAAGACGATCCGCTCGGTCGGCTATCTGCTCGTCAGCGAGCCGGACGCGAAAAACGAGGCTTAAGAAATGCTCGGCGTCAGATTTTCACTCTTTACCCGGATTATGTTGTGGTTCTTCCTCAACCTGCTCGTCCTCGGCGGCGTTTTTCTCGCGCTCATCAACCTCGATTTCCGCTTCGACCGCAACTCGTTCTTCTTCGCGCCGAACAGCCGGCTCGACTATCTCGCACGGCTCATCACCAACGAGACGCAGGACAAGACGCGCGACGAGCGCGACGCGATCCTCCGCCGGTATGCCGAATATTACCGGGTCACGCTCTACATCTTCGACGACGACGCGAAACAGATCGGCGGGCCGCCGGTCGCGCTCCCGCCCGAAATCGCCGAAAAGATCGTCCGCAACAAGATGCCCGCGCCGGTTCGCGACGGCGACGGGCGGCCGGCCGAGCCGAAAATGATGCGGCCGCCGGCCCCGTTCTTCTACACGAAGACCGCCGATCCGCCGCTTTACTGGTCGAGCTCGCCGGTTTTCGTCTTCGACCGGGATCTTCCCGACCCGGTCCGCGCGCGGCTCGTCGCCGCCTCGGATTCCTTCACCGGCAACGGTCTGTTCTTCAATCCGTGGCCGTGGCTGCTGACGATCGGCGTCGTCGTCGCGGTCTCGACGGCCGTCTGGTTCCCGTTCGTCCGCGGTCTGACGCGCAACATCGCCGAGATGAACGACGCCGCCGAGAAGATCGCCGACGAGGACTTCAGCGCGCGCGTCAGCGAGCGGCGTTCGGACGAGCTCGGCCATCTCGGCGCGAGCATCAACCATCTCGCGCAGCGGCTCGAAGGCTTCGTCGGCGGGCAGAAGCGCTTTCTCGGCGACGTCTCCCACGAGCTCAATTCGCCGCTCGCGCGGATGCAGTTCGCGCTGAGCATTCTGGAAGACCGCGTCGACGAAAAAAACCGCGGCTACGTCGAGGACGTCCGCGAAGAGGTCGAGCTGATGTCGAAGCTCGTCAAAGAACTGCTGACCTATTCGAAAGCCGGCATCAAAGCGCCGCAAATCGAGCTCGAACGAACCGTTCTGCGGCCGCTCGTCGAGCGCGTCGCCGAACGCGAAAAGGGCGCGGAAGCGGTCGCCGTCGAAATCTCGATCGACCCGGCGACGGAAGTCCTCGCGCAGCCCGAGATGCTCGCCCGTGCGATCGCCAATGTCGTCCGCAACAGCGTCCGCCACGCCGGCCGCGAGGGTTCGATCGAGATCTCGGCGGTCGACGGCAACGAGGTCGAGCTGAAAATCCGCGACCGCGGCGCGGGCGTTCCCGACGACGCGCTCGAAAAGATCTTCGACCCGTTTTACCGGCTCGAAACGCACCGTTCGCGCGCGACCGGCGGCACCGGTTTGGGCCTCGCGATCGTCAAAACCTGCGTCGAGGCCTGTCAGGGCAAGGTCACCGCGCAAAACCACAAAGACGGCGGCCTCGAAATCACGATCCGGCTCAAAAAATAACGGTTCCGCCCCAATTCCCGCGCCGTACGGTTACGTGTCAACACCCGGAGGTTGCGTTCCAACACCCAGCGGTTGCGTTCCAACACCCAGCGGTTGCGTTCCAACACCCAGCGGTTGCGTTTCAAAACCTAGCGGTCGCGTGTTAACACCCAGAGATTGCGTTTCAACACCCGGCGGTCGCGTTCCCAAGCCCAGCGGTCGCGTTTCAACACCGGCGGATCGCGTTTCAACGCCCGGCGGTTCGATTTCAACACCCAACGGTTCGATTTCAACACAAATTGGAGCGCGGGCATCCCTGCCCGCCCGGCTGTCGCGCGAAGCGTCGACGGCCGCCGCGCCGCGCGGGTTGAAATTCGGTTTGCAACGAAGGCGATCGGCACGACGCGCCGCTCGTTAAACGGTTTCTTTTCAATCGCGAACGCGGCGCGCCGTCGACGCTGCGCGCGACGCGCGGGCGGGCAGGATGCCCGCGCTCCAGTTTGGCGAAGCGTCGACGGCCGCCGCGCCGCGCGGGTTGAAATTCGGCTTACAGCGCGGGCGATCCGCCCGATGCGCCGCTCGGTAAACGGTTTCTTTTCAATCGCGAACGCGGCGCGCCGTCGACGCTGCGCGCGACGCGCGGGCGGGCAGGATGCCCGCGCTCCAGTTCGGGGTCGCGCTCGGGCTCGAAGCAACCAAAAAAAGCTGCAAATTATCCAACTGTCGGACGTTCTTTAAAAATAGTCCTGAGTCTGGAGTCTGACGTCTTAAGTCCGTATCGAAAACCGCAGAATCCGCCGACTCAAGACTTCAGACTAAAGACTAAAGAGGAGAATTTTATGAGAATCAAAACCGTCCTGTTCGCCGCTCTTTTCTTCGCGGCGGCCGCGCTGCCGGCGTTCGCTGACGACAAATCGATCGAGGATTTCGCCCGCATGGCCGTCTCGGCCGAACCCGGCATCCGGACCGAGGGCATCGAGTATCTGCGCAATTACCGTCAAGCGGGACTCGACGCGATGATGCAGGTGTATGCGAAGGAGATCGAGCGGTTTGCGGCGACCGGCGCGGGCGGCGAGGAATGGCCGCGGATCGCCTCCGCGCTCGACACGATCGCGATGCAGAAGGACGCCTACGCGTCGGGGCTTTACTGGTACACCGACCTCGAGCTCGCGAAGGCGCAGGCCGCCGACCAGCACAAACCGATCCTCTCGCTGCGGCTGCTCGGCAATCTCAACGAGGAATTCTCGTGCGCCAACTCGCGCTTTTTCCGGGCGCTGCTCTACTCGAACCCGGCGATCGCGAAATATCTGCGCGACAACTACATTCTCCATTGGAAATCGGTCCGGCCCGCGCCGCGCGTGACGATCGATTTCGGCGACGGCCGCCGGATCGAGCGGACGATCACCGGCAACAGCATCCATTACATCCTCGACGAGCGGGGCGCGGTCGTCGACGCGCTGCCCGGTCTTTACAATCCCGACAGCTTCTTAAAATACCTGACCGGCGCGCGCGAGTTTATGCAGACGCCGAACGCGAACGCGGCGCTTTACCGACGGCAGGTCTTCAACCGGATCATCGGCGCGCGCAACGCCGCCGTCCAGACCGCCAAAGTCAAGCTGACCGAGCCGAAGGACGGCACCGGCGCATCGGACGTCGCCCCGCGCGCGGTCACCAAGATGGTCACCGAAGCCTCGATCCTGACGGCGATGTCCGATGATTTCGCGCGCTTCGACCCGCAGATCGAGCTCGACGGCTGGAAAAAGCTCGCCGCCGTCTACGCCGCCGGCACAAGGTTCGATCCGGCGAGCGTCGCCTTCATCAAACGCCAGAACGCGAAAACCGGCCTCACGGACGCGCAGTTCGCCGGCCTGCTGACGAACCTCGAAAGCCTCGTCGCGCTCGACACGACGCGCAACGATTTTCTCTTTCACCCGAAGCTTTGCGAATGGCTCAATCAGCCGAGGGAAACCGATCTCGAAGCCTTCAATTCCCGCGTCTACACGGAGCTCTTCAAAACGCCCGAATCCGACAAATGGCTCGGCCTCTACGACACGAGCGTCTACACCGCGCTCGACGGCGGCGGAATTGTAAAATAGGTTGAACCGGTAGTTGGCCTATTCTATACTGATGAGCAATGTAGAACAGGCTGTCAGCCTGTTCCGGCCGGCGCCTCGCCGGTCGCCAGCGCGCGCCGGCTTTAGTTTTCGTTCGAAAAGTTTTTGTCGCGCAGTTGTAGAACAGGCTGTCAGCCTGTTCCGACCGGCGCTTCGCCGGTCGCCAGCGCGCGCCGGCTTTACCTTTGTTTGAAAAGTTTTTGTCGCACAGGTTTAGAACCGGCGAAGCGCCGGTTCCGACAGGCTGACAGCCTGTCGTACGACTTCTTCACCGAGTTATGGAATATAAACAATTTTATCGCCGAAAACTGCCTCATATTCATTCTCCCGGCACGACCTTGTTCGTGACCTTTCGGTTAGCGGAGACGATCCCGAAAGCCGTCATCGACCAGTGGAGGCAGGAAAAAAAACTGCTCGAAATAGAATCCGCGCGAATGAACAGGAACAACACCGTCTCACCAAATCAAAGAGCCGACTTTCTTGATTTTCAAAGACGCTGGTTCGCCAGATTCGAAGAAATCCTCGACGCGGGAAAATCAGGTCCGGTCTGGCTGAAAAACCCGGAGATCGCCGCGCTGGTCGCCGACAGTTTGAAATACCGCGACGGAAAAGTTTACGACCTGAAAGCCTTTACGATTATGTCCAATCACGTCCACGCGGTTTTCGCCCCGTTCCTGAACTTCCGATCGCTCCGCGAAGTCGCCGGCTCGAATCCGTTAAAGTTCGAGAGCGAAGCCCCGACGCTCGGCGCGATTATGCAGTCGCTCAAGGGCTACACGGCTTACGAAGCCAACAAAATACTCAACCGCAACGGGAAATTCTGGGAAACGGAAAGCTACGATCACGAAGTCAGAAATGCCGAGGAATTAAACCGGATCATCAGATACGTGTTAAATAATCCCGTCAAAGCAAAACTCGTCAAAGATTGGCGCGATTGGCCCTGGAACTGGCTAAAAACCCAAACGTAGAACAGGCTGTCAGCCTGTTCCGACCGGCGCCTCGCCGGTCGCCAGCGCGCGCCGGCTTTAGTTTTCGTTCGAAAAGTTTTTGTCGCACAGGTTTAGAACCGGCGAAGCGCCGGTTCCGACAGGCTGACAGCCTATCGTACACGCGCGCCGGCTTGAGCCTTTATTTGAAAAGTTTTTGTAGCGCAAACGTAGAACCGGCGAAACGCCGGTTCCGACAGGCTGACAGCCTGTCGTACGAAATGCAGTTGTTTCAACCGGACAAAAACCTTATAATTCGGAATGTTTCCTTTGATTCCGGTGATGAAGCGGGCGGTAAAGACAATTTTTCTGTTGATGATCCTGGGCGGCGGCGCGTTCGGCGTCGGGGCGCAGGACTTTCTGCCGGAACTCGTCAAGCGGATCAAACCGTCGGCGGTCGCGATCGAGACGTTCGACGCGAAGGGCAACACGCTCTCGCGCGGGAGCGGCTTTTTCGTCGAATCCGACAAGGTCATCACCAACCGCCACGTCATCGAAAAATCGAACCGCGTCGAGATCCATCTGATCAACGGCAAGAAGTTTCCGGTCAAGGGCGTGCTCGCCGTCGACGGCGAAGGCGATCTCGCGCTGCTTCAGGTCGACGTTCCCGAGGGGATGGCGCCGCCGCTGCCGATCGTCCAGCGCGTGCCGCTCGAGGGCGAATCGATCGTCGTCGTCGGCAACCCGTACGGGCTCGAAGGCTCGGTCTCGAACGGCATCGTCTCGGCGGTCCGCGAAATTTCGGGCTACGGCAAGATCATCCAGATCACCGCGCCGATCTCGCCCGGCTCGTCGGGCAGCCCGGTCGTCAATATGCTCGGGCAGGTGATCGGGATCGCGACGCTCCAGGCGGCCGAAGGACAAAGTCTGAACTTCGCCGTCCCGTCGGAGCGGATCGCGCAGCTCAAGATCGGCGAGCTGCAGAGCTTTACGACGCTCAACAGCGAGACGCAGAAAAACAAGCGCGCCGCCGCGCAGAGCTTTTATTCGCAGGGACTCGCGCAGCTCTCGCGCGACGACTACGCGCGCGCCGCCGCGTTTTTCGAGAAGGCGACCGAGACCGACCCGAACTACGCCGAGGCGTGGTACCAGACCGGCTTTTCCTACGGGATGCTCGGCCGCCACGCCGAAGCCCTGAAAGCCTCGCGGCAGGCCGCCAAGCTGCGCCCGGAATGGGCCGCGACCTACGTCAACATCGGCGCGTCGAGCTACGCGCTCGGCCAGTATAAGGACGCGGTCGAAGCCTACCGGCAGGCGATCCGGCTCGACGACGACAACGCCGACGCGCAGTTCGCGCTCGGCCTGAGCCTCGGCCGGCTCAACCGGACCGACGAAGAGATCCTCGCCTACAAGCGCGCGGTCGCGCTCAAACCTGACTACGCCGGCGCTTTCGAACAGCTCGGCGCGGCCTATTACAGGCAGAAACGCTACCCGGAGGCGCTCGGCGCGTTCGAGCAATTAAAGACCTACAAGCCCGACGCGAAGACCTACAATTATCTGGGCGAATGCTATTTCGAGCTCGGCCGCACCGAGGACGCGCTCGACGCCTTCAACAACGCCGTCGCCTACAACCCCGACTTCGAAAAAGCGCGCTACAATCTCGGCCGCACCTATATCAAGCTCGGCGACCGCGATTCGGCGAGCGTCCAGTACGAAATGCTCCGCGGCGCGAAATCCGACTGGGCCGATAAGCTCTACGTGCTGCTCAACCCGTGAGCAATCCGAAATCCGAGATCGGAGGAGATCCGGATCGAATAAAGTTCGAGTCAGTCCCGTCAAAAATAAATCCAGCCCGCGGTCGGACCGCGCCGGAAGCGGCGGCGGCGACGATCGCCTTTGCTTCGTCGAGCTTCGCAAGCAACGCGGGCAGGAAGAATTTAACCTGAAGAAAATTAGCCGTAAAAAAAGAAGCCGTTTTTCGAGAACGGCTTCAAAAACAGGCAGCGCTAACTGCCCGATCAGCTGACGGGATTTCCGACAATCATTAAAGCGGAAATGCTGCCGTCAAGCTGAGGCATCAGTGTGTTGGAAGGAAACTCGCAACCTTTTCCAAGGCTTTATTCGGGAAGATAAGCCCGCGGCGCGGGTTTATCGGCGGCAAGCCCGAACGTCTGCGCGATAAAACCGGCGGTCGAACGATTTAAATACCAGACGCCGCTCCGGTAAACCGCCTGATCGTCTTTCCCGTCACCGTCGTAATCGCCGGGAACGGGGACGTCGCCGTTTGTTCCGAAGTTGACATAACTGAAGCCGCCGCTTGATTTTAAGATATACCAAACGCCGTTCGACGGCCGGAAAACCGCCGGATCGTCCTTGCCGTCGCCGTCGTAATCCGCATAGACGGGAATGTCCGTGGAAAGTCCCCAATTGACGTAACGAATCGAATTATCCGACGAGTTCGCGATATACCAGCCCCCTTCAGACGGTCGAAAGACGGCCAAATCCGCCTTGCCGTCGCCGTCGTAATCGGCGACGACGGGTTTATCGGAACTGACTCCGAGTTGATAATGACGATACGTGCCCGTCGCTTGGAAAAGGATGTAAAAATCGCCGCTCGACGGCCGCCATACGCCGTAATCGTCTTTCCCGTCGCCGTCGAAATCGGCGGCAAAAGGCAAATCGTTCGGCAAGCCCCACGAAACGCCCTGCAGCGTATTGGTCGAACTTCTCAAAACGTAAAAATCCGGGTTGTTCGGGTCCGCGTTCGGTCGCCAGACGGCCAGATCCGCTTTATGATCGCCGTCGTAATCGCCGGGCACGATCCGATCGGTTGACAATCCGTATCGGACGGCGGCGAACCCGCCGGTCGAACGGTTCAGATACCAGATGGAATCCGACGGACGAAAAACCGATAAATCGCTTTTTCCGTCGCCGTCAAAATCCGCTCGCGGAAATGTCGTCGGAGCGACGGCGCCGCTGCCCCCGATCAATCTGGCGACTCCAAATCCCGCACTGGTTCCGGAAACGACTATTTTACCGTCGCTTTGCAGCGCAGCATCGCTTGCTCCGAGATTGTTGGATACTCCGAATTGAGTTAATAAAATACCGTTCGTACCGAAGGAAGAATCCAAATTGCCGCCGGTCGTCAATCTGATGACGCCTAATTTCGACATAGGTATTGGAGGGGATTGGTCTGTTGCCCAACCCGCCAGAACGATTCGGCCGTCCGCTTGAATGACCAGGCCATTTCCCACATCGCTGCCGTTTTCAGTATTCAACACGGTAGTTTTATTAATTCCGTTTGAGGCAAAAGACGTATCGAGAGCGCCGTTCGGATTGTACCGGGCAACGGCAAATTCACCGCCGCTGAACCCGACATTATTTCTTATGCTGTAGCCTCCGACAACGATTTTTCCGTCATCTTGAACAGCCACCGAAGAAGCCCCGCCGTAACCGGCGGTTCCCGTGCTGATTCGTGTTAAAACGACGCCGGCCGAACCGAAAGTCGGATCCAAACTGCCATCGGAATTATAGCGAACAATGCTGAAATCATATTGAAATCGACTTGCTCCGACGGCGACGATTTTTCCGTCCGGTTGAATTGCCAATGAAGAAGCCACATCGTCATTCGAAGTAAGGTCGGATGATACTTTTCCGTTTGTCCCGAAGGTCGAATCGATCGTTCCGCTGGAATTGAAACGAAGTAAGTTGAATTTTGATAATCCGATGGTTGTTTGGTCCAAACAGGTTATCACGATTTTTCCATCGGTTTGAATTGCTAAATCGGTTCCGCCTCCGCACAATGTCGAGCTGACGATCCCGTCGGTATCGAAACCCGTATCGAGACTGCCGTCTGAATTGTATCTGAAGATGATGAAAGGTCCGGCAAAATTGAGCGATCCGACCGCCACAATTTTGCCGTCCGGTTGAACGACGATTTTATTAATTTCCCCGTTGGCATTTTCAAACGATGTGGAAACTGTGCCATTGATGCCGAAAGTCGTATCGAGGCTGCCGTTTGAATTATAACGAACCAGAGTGGAGATGTCCGTTACTCCTCCTGACGCCCTTGATGATCCTCCGATCAAAATTTTCCCGTCCGGCTGGATCGCAACCGATTTAGTATTCGAGACCAAAAATGGCGATTGCTGTGCCCAGCCCGTACCGTTAAAGGTCGTGTCGAAATCGCCGGGCGCCTGCGGCGAAAAAAACTGATTCTGACCAAAAATACAACTCGAAAAAACCGTTAAGATCAATACCTGGAATACTGTTACCTTTCTCATAATAACGCGCTCTGGCTAACTGAAATTTTCTCCTTTAATCTACAAAGCGAAATTTGCCGGAAATCTACAACAATTTTTTTTGCTCAAAATGCTAGTTACGGATTCGAAGTTAAGGAAATTCTTCCCAGGTCCGGTTTTCATAGTTTGATAATAGAAGGGACTTTGCTTCGGGTCGTTTGACGGGTCTATCCGATGTTGTATTTACGAAGAGAAAAAAAATAGACGCGGATGACGCGGATCAACGCGGATTTGTTTCTTATAATATTAAAAACAATCCGCGTAAATCCGCCAAATCCGCGTCATCCGCGTTCTATTCAATCATTCAATCTATTCAACTTTCGCCTGACTTAATGCCGCGCCCGCGCTATTGATCGACGATCGGCGGATCGTCGGCGGTCGCATTGCCGCCCTGATGATCCGCGCCGCGGAGGACGCCGGTTTCGTCGATGTAGAACGAGCGGAGGCCGCTGCGGCCGTATTCGTAGGGGACGACGCGGAGCGCGAAACCGGGCGGCGCGGTCGGGGTCGCGGGCGTGACGGTCAGCGTGCAGACGTAGCCGTGCCAGATATAGGCGAGCGCGAAGCCGGTGCGGACGAGATCGGTGTCGTAAAGTTCGGCGAGCGTGCCGTAACGGCCGCCGCCGTAGGTCGAGAAATAGGTCATTTCGCCGCTGAAGATCGTCCGCAGCGAGGCGATCGCGGCCTGTTCGTTGGTGTCGCGCGGCGTCACCGCGCAGGGTTCGAGCACCGGATCGTCGATCGTCGCCTCGCGGCCGAGATGATCGGCGCCGCGAATCTCGCAGTTTTCGTTGATGTAGAACGACAGACGCCGCGCCCGCCGGAGCGCGGGAACGGCCGTCAGCTCGAAGCCCGGCCCGGTCAGGGCGGTCGGGTAGCGCACCGTCAGATTAAAGCGGTAGCCGTATTTCTCGCCGGCCGCGTAGCCCGCGTCGATCAGGTCGGCGGCGAGCAGGCTGTTCAGCGTGCCGTAATTGCCCGCGCCGTAAACCATTGCGTAGGCGGTTTCGGCCGAATTGAACGTCCGCAGCGCGTGCATCACAAGCCGGTCGTTGGCCGTCAGCGCGGCCGCCGGCGCAATGATCCGGGCGGATTCCCGAACGGGGATTTTCTGGGAAAAAAGCGGAGCCGAAAATGCGAGGATGAGCATCATCGCACTGACCGCGACGAGATGTTTCGTAAACATTTGATTGATTCTCCAAAGAACCGGATTCGGAAGGTGCGGGAGCCATTTAAAGAGTAGCAGAAGCGGGGCGTCGAAGACAATGATTTTTCGAGTGGAGAGTGGAGAGTGGAGAGTCCGAGGTCTTAGTTTTTAGGCTTTACCTTTTACCTTTTACCTTTTACCTTTTACCCTCTACTTCAGCTCCTGCAGGAGCGCGGTCAGAAAGTTGTCCTGTAGGATTTTGCTGTTCGGCAGCTCATTGTGCGTTTCGCAGGAGAAGATCGAGGTGACGGGCAGGCTGCGGCGAAAGATCGAGTTGCGATAGTTTTGATCGATGAGCGTTTCGGCGAGCAGCGACCGGCGCGTGACGATCGTGTCGCCGGGCGCGTAGAGTTTGGCGGCCGCGTCCGACTCGCGGATCGTGCGGCCGCCCGCGGTTTGATAATCCCTGGCGGAAAACATCGTCTGCCAGAGGCCGGTTTTGGCGCTTTTCCGGAGAATCGCGCCGTCCTGCGTCGGGTCGCAGTCGCTGCCGAAGGCGAAGAACGAAAGCGACGGCGGAACGGCCGTGTCGGCGTCGAGCGCCGCGTGAAAGAGCCGCGCGCGGTTGAGGACGTTGACGAAATACCCGTCGAGATCGGCGAGCGGGACGTCGGCGAACTCGCTCTTCCGGCCGCCCGCCGAAACCGCGCCGGGCTGGCCGGCGAACTTGTTGCGAAAAGCCGGATCGGCCCACGCCGACCAGCCGTATTTCCTCCACGTTTCGGGATCGTAGAGATCGACCGTCAGCGGGTTGAGCTCCTCGTCGAAAAAGCGCGCCGTCCGCTGGTGCGGCAAAAGCTGAAAGACCGCCGGCGAGGTCAGCGCGACTTCGCGGTTGAGGACGCTGATGTCGAAACCGCCGATGCTGTAGCCGCGCAGGAGCAGCTTCATCGTCTGCATCGAGCCCTCGTTCGGCGTTCCGAACATAAAGATCTTGTCGAAATGCCGCGCGCCGGCCCAGTTCGGCACGGGCGCCGAGCCGTCGGCCGGGAGATCGGCGTCGCCGTACATCGCCGCGTAGCGCGTGATCAGACCGCCCATCGAATGCGCGATGATGTTGAAGCGCAGGTCGGGACTGCCGAGCTTCTGCTTGAGCTCGCGGATCTTTCGGACGAGCAGCTGCGCGTTTTCGACGTTGTCGCGCCGCCAGTCGTAGGCGAAGACGTAATATTTATCCAATCCGCCGCCGGCCGCGTCCGGGTTGTCCCAGTCGCCCTTGGTATAGCCGCCGTAGTTTTCCATCGCCCGGATCAGCGCCTCGTAGATCGAGACCTCGGGCAGAAAGCTCGACACGCGGGCGCGTTCGATGATCCGCGTCGCGACGATCCGATCGCGATTCTTCCGCAGATCGGGCGAGATCGGCAGGCTCAGGCCGTCGGTCTTCGGCGTCGTCAGATAGATCCAGACGCGCTCCTTAGTCTCGCCGTTGACGAGCTCGCTGCCCAGAATGCCGGGGATGATGATGACCGGACGCTTCCCCTGCCGGAGCTTCGACTGGGCGAAGATCGCGTCGAGATCGGGCGCGCGCCGGGCCTTCGGCAGACAGCCGGTGAAAAGCAGCGCGAGCGCGACGAAAACGAAGGGGATTATTCTGGTCATAGTTTTTTTTAGTCTTGAGTCTTGAGTCCCGAGTCTTGAGTCGGCGGTTTTGTCTTTGATCTTAACGACTCAAGACTCAAGACTTAAGACTTAAGACTCAAGACTCAAGACTCCGTTCTCAAGTCTCCCGCCGGTTGATCAGGCTCGCCGTAAAACCCGCGCCGAAGCCGTTGTCGATGTTGACGACCGTCACGTTCGACGCGCAGGAATTGAGCATTCCCAAAAGCGCGGCGATCCCGCCGAAGCTCGCGCCGTAGCCGATCGAGGTCGGGACGGCGATCACCGGAACGCGGACGAGCCCGCCGACGACCGACGGCAGCGCGCCTTCCATCCCGGCGACGACGATCACGACGCGCGCGTTCTGCAGCTGCGCGCGCTCGGACAGAATCCGGTGAATGCCGGCGACGCCCGCGTCCCAGATCCGCTTGACGCGGTGGCCCATCGTTTCGGCCGTCAGCGCGGCTTCCTCGGCGACCGGAATGTCGCTCGTGCCGGCGGTGACGATCGCGATCTCGCCCGCGCCGCGCTCCTCGCGGTCGCGCAGCACGCGGATCAGCCGCGCGTCCTCGTGCCATTCGGCGTCGGTAAAGACGTTGCGGACCTCGCCGTAGACCTCGGCGGTCGTCCGCGTGATCAGGACGTTCGGCACGCGCGCGACGAGCCGCTCGAAAATTCCGACGATCTGTTCCTTTTTCTTCCCCTGTCCGAAAATCACTTCGGGAAAACCCTGGCGGACGGCCCGCGCGTGGTCGACGCGCGCATAACCGATATTCTCGTATGATAGATTTTTGAGCCGGGCGGTTGCTTCCCCGAGCGAAAGATTTCCGGTCGAATGAGCATTTAATATCTCTTCGATCTCTTTTGAATCCATATTTCGAGTGTATTCAATTATCCGAACGACGGCAAAAGCGGGGCTTTAAAAGCGAAAAACGGCGTGGAACTTCGCCGTTTTCCAGAGTTGGAAGCGAATGAACATAAATAACCAGACAAGTAAACTAATTTCAAGATTTACAGGAGTGACGGCCTGCATCTCTCGGGAAACTGATTTTTATAAGAGCATTACTTCCGTCCTTTCATAGGCAATTTTGAGGCCAGAACGCCCGCTTAACCGGCTCAACAGTTACGAACCGGTCGTTTGACAAGGCATCGTTTTCGGACATTCGCGATGTCCCGAAAGCTTACAGGCCTCGTTTCGCTTTGATACGATTTTTCAGCCGCCGGAATTGGAATTAAAACCGGGCGCGGTGTAAAGTTTTTATATGGAATTAACCCTCGGCATCACGGGCGCGTCCGGAACCGTCTACGCTTACCGCACTTTACAGATGCTGGCGGCGAGCGGCGCGGTCGAGACCGTCCATCTGATTATGTCGGGCACGGCGGCGACAGTCGCGCAGGTCGAAATGGGCGTCAACCTGCGCGATCCGAACGCCGACAAGATCAACCGCTGGCTCGGGCTGCCCGCGGATTCGAAATTCATTCGCTTCTGGCGGCTCGACAATCTCGCGGCCAAACCGTCGTCGGGCTCGCACAAACAGGCCGGAATGATCATCGTGCCGTGTTCGATGGGCACGCTCGGCGCGATCGCCTCCGGAGCCGGCACGAATCTCATCCACCGCGCCGCCGACGTCTGTCTGAAGGAGAGCCGCCGGCTCGTGATCGTCCCGCGCGAAACGCCGTACAACGCGATCCATCTCGAAAATATGCTGAAACTTTCGCGCTCGGGTGCGAAAATTTTACCGGCGAGCCCGGCCTTTTACCATCGCCCGCAGACGATCGGCGAGCTCGTCGATCATCTCTGTTTCCGGATCCTCGACCAGTTCGACATTCCCCATTCGAAAAATACCGTCTGGACGGGGGAGGAAGTGGGAGAAGTTTAGAAAGTTCGGGAAGTTTGGGGAGTTTGGGAAGTTCAAGGAAGAAAGAACAATATTCCCTTACTTCCAAAACTTCCCAAACTTCCCAAACTAAAAAAGTATGAAAAGCACAGTCGAAAGATTTTCAGATCGGGTCGAAAATTACGTCAAGTATCGGCCGGGCTATCCGCCCGAGTTGCTCGCGGTGTTTCATAACGAGATGGGGCTCCACACGAGCTCGGTAATCGCCGACATCGGTTCGGGCACCGGCATCTCGGCGAAGATCTTTCTCGAGAACGGCAACCGTGTTTACGGCGTCGAGCCGAACGCCGCGATGCGCGCGGCGGCCGAGAACTTTCTGCAGGAGTTCGCCGAATTCCGGAGCGTCGACGGGACGGCCGAAAAGACCGGACTGCCGGACGGCGCGGTCGATTTCGTCGTCGCCGCGCAGGCCTTTCACTGGTTCGACCGCGAGAAAACGCGGGCCGAGTTCGCGCGCATTCTGCGGCCGAACGGCTTCGCCGCGCTCGTCTGGAACGAGCGCCAGCTCGACACGACGCCGTTTCTGCGCGGCTTCGAGGAATTGCTGAAAAAATACGGCACCGACTACGAAAAAGTGCGGCACGACAACCTCGACAAAGAAAATTTAAAAGATTTCTTCCGGACGGATTTTCGCTCGAAATCCTTCCTCAACGCGCAAACGCTTGATTTTGAAGGAGTAAAAGGAAGAATGCTGTCTTCGTCCTATATTCCCGCCGCCGGCGATTCGCGTTTCGAGCCGATGAATGCTGAACTTCGTCTCCTCTTTGAGAAATACGCCGAAAGCGGTAAAATACAAATTTTGTATAACACGAACATTTTTTACACTCGATTATAATATGAATGCTAACCCGGAAATGAAACCCGCAGTTCGAACGATCACCGTCGCCCATTCCCCGGATTCCGACGACGCTTTTATGTTTTACGGTCTGGCGACGAACAAGCTCGAAACCGAAGGTTTGAAGTTTGTCCACACCTTAAAAGACATTCAAACGCTCAACGAAGACGCGAAAAACGGCGTCTACGACGTGACCGCGATCAGCTTTCACGCCTACGCCTATATCTCGGACAAATACGCGCTCCTGCCGCACGGCGCGAGCATCGGCGACAAATACGGCCCGATCGTCGTCTCGAAGGAACAGTACAAGCCCGAAGACATCCCGAAGCTCAAGATCGCCGTCCCGGGCGAGCTGACGAGCGCTTTTCTGGCTCTCAGAATCTATAATCAGGACTTTCAGTACACGGTCGTCCCGTTCGACGAGATCATCGAGGAAGTCCAGCGCGGCAAGGCCGACGCCGGTCTGCTGATTCACGAGGGCCAGCTCTTCTACAAACAGATGGGCCTCAGCAAGGTGCTCGACCTCGGCGAATGGTGGCACGAACGGACCGGCCTGCCGCTGCCGATGGGCGGCAACGCGATCCGCCGCGAGCTCGGCCCGGAGCTGATGAAGCAGGTTTCGAAATGTCTCCACCAGAGCATCGTCTATTCGATGGAGAACCGCGAGGACGCGCTCGCCTACGCGATGCAGTTCGCGCGCGAGATGCCGCCGGAGCTCGCCGACCGCTTCGTCGCGATGTGGGTCAACGATCTGACGCTCGACTACGGCGAGCGCGGCAAGGAAGGCGTCCGCCGGCTGCTTGCCGAAGGCTACGAAAAAGGCATCATCAAAAACAGGGTCGAGATCGATTTCGTCGAGTAAAACCGGGGCCACAATCATTTTTATCGAAAGGCGCGGGCGGATTTTCCGGCCGCCGCCTTTTTTCTTTATTGCGCCCTCGTTTTCGGGACAACGATTTTTCGCCCTTGAGGCTCTAAACGTCGGTCGCCAGCCGCGGCCCGCGTCTTCGAAAGCGTTGAACTGTAGCGGAATAAGGGGTATGATGAAAATATCTTTTGTTTCAAAGATTTAAATGTCCCCGACAAAGCTTTTGCGAGAACCGGCCGAAAGGGTCTTTTCTCGAATACCAATGGAGATTTGAAAATGAAAAACATAATGAATATCAAGTCGTTTGCAGGCGTTTTCGGCATTTTGGTCTTGCTGGTTCTCGGCGGGCATTTTTCGCCGGCGGCGGCGCAGAACCGCTACGCCATCGATCAGGCGCAGCAGGCCGTCCGCGATAAAATCATTCGCGACAAAGGCGGCGACGTCACTTTTCCGAACTCGAACTGGGCGGAAACCTATTATATTTCCAACTATCAAACCGGCGTCCGCGGCGAAGGTCTCTGGACGAGAAATTCGAAATCGCGCTATTTCACCTACGACGCCCGCGTCGGCCGCAACGGATATGTCGATAACATCAATTATAAATTCACGTCCGAAAGCAGCACCAACGTGCCGAGCTGGGCGCTCGGACGCTTTTACGGCCGCAATCCGCAGACCGGCGGCACGATCACGCTCGACATCAGCAACAACGGGCAGGTTCTCGTGACCTTCGAGAACGGCTCGACCAACTACGCGTCGGTGCGCGGCGATCGGTTCTTCAACAACGGCGTGCTCTCGAAGCTGTCGAAGATCAGCAACGGCATCCGGACGACGCGGATCGACAACGGCGAGGTCATCGATTACTACGTCAACAACAATAGCTGGAACAATAACAACACCGGCGGCAACGTCCCGAGTTGGGCGGTCGGCACCTTTTACGGCCGCAACCCGCAGACCGGCGGCACGATTATGATGCAGATCAACTCGAACGGCCAGGTCTCGATCACCTTCGAGAACGGCTCGCCGAGCTACGCGACGATGAACAGGGACCGGCTCTACAACAACGGCATCGAGTCGAAGGTCACGAAGATCAAGAACGGCATCCGGACGACCCGCGTCGACAACGGCGAAGCGATCGATTACTACGTCAACAACAATTCGTGGAACAACAACGTTCAGGGCGGCAACGTCCCGAGTTGGGCGCTCGGCCGCTTTTACGGCCGCAACCCGCAGACCGGTGGCACGATCACGCTCGACATCAACACGAACGGGCAGGTCACGATCACTTTCGACAACGGCTCGACGAGCTACGCGACGATGAACGGCGACCGGCTCTACAACAACGGCATCGAATCGAAGGTCACGAAGATCAGGAACGGCATCCGGACGACCCGCGTCGACAACGGCGAGGCGATCGACTATCGTCGCTGACGACCGTCATTCGAAATCGGACCCGAAGCAGGCCGCGCAGGTTTCCCGCCGCGCGGCCTGCTTTTTTATTTCCGCCTTTGCTGATAACATCTTTTTTTGAAATTTCGGCATCTATGTCGGTAGTTTTTTGTTCCGGAGAGATCGTTATGAATAAAACGCGGATAATTTTCTTCAGCTTACTGGTTTTGGGCTTTGCGCTCGCCGGCGTGCGCGCGCAGCAGCCCTCGAACATCGTCAGGGTCGATCTGAGTCAGGCCGAGATCGCCCGGATCATCAAGCGCTTTTCGCAGAACGAATTCAATTTCCGGCAGGCGCTGAGCGTCTATGCCTTCAACCGCGACGCGAAAGTGCAGACGATCGGGATGGGCGGACAGGTCACCGGAACCTACATCCGGAATTCGTTCCTGACCTTCAACGAGGACGGCACGCGCTTCGAAAAGGTGCTCTACGCGCCGATCTCGACGCTCAGGGATCTGCAGGTGACGCCCGAAGACATCGACAATCTCGGCGGCATCAACCCGTTCGCGATCGAGCCGAAATACGTCGATCAGTATAATTTCACCTTTGTCGGCAAGGAAAAGATCGACGAGCTCGACCTGTATGTCTTCGACGTCGCGCCGAAGGTGATGCCGAACCCGAAAAAGACGCTCCAGAAATTTTTCAGCGGCCGCATCTGGGTCGACGACCGCGACCTGATGATCGTCAAATCGAAGGGCAAGGCCGTCCCCGAAGGCAAGGATATGAACGGCGTCGACCAGCGCTTCCCGATCGTCGAAACGTGGCGCGACAGCATCGACAACAAATACTGGTTCCCGGTTTTATCGACTTCCGACGACGAGCTGGATTTCGGCAAAGGCGGCGTCGTCAGGATGAAGATGTTCGTCAAATACACCAACTACCGCGTCGGCCGGACCGACGTCAAGATCCTCGACGACGAGCAGGAAGTCAAGGACGAACCGGCGACGCCGACGCCGACGCCGACGCCGAAAAAGCCTTAGGAAAAGCAGTCCTGAGTCTGAAGTCCTGAGTCTTGAGTCAAAGGTCGAAGATCGAAAGTCAAAGATCAAAGATCCCCGACTCAAGACTTCAGACTCAAGACTCAAGACTTCTGTCAGATTCCCGCCAGCAGAAACCTGACCATCACGGGCGAGACGGCGAGCAGGATCGTCAGCCACGTCCGGCGGCGGTCGATGTCCTCGGCGAGATAAAACAGGCGCGGCGGGAAATAGACGAAGAGCGCGGCGAGCCCGATCAGAAAAAGGCGGAAGATCATTTCGGCCGCGACCGGCAGCCCGGCCGGCCGCTCGATCGGGATCGCGACGATCGAATTCCACAAAACCTGATAAAAAACGACGTTCAGAAAAATGCACGCGTCGCCGAGCAGCGCCGCCCGCGGATCGCGCAGAAACGCGTTTTCCGGCTCTTTTTCGGGCGGCACGAAATAGTTGTAGACGAGATAGGTCTGGAGCATCACCGCGGCGATCCCGAAAAAGCTCGACGTCACGAGAAAGAATTCGCCCGGCTCGCGCCCGCCGAACCAGACGCCCGCCGCGAGGCTCGAAACGGCCGCGAAGATCAGCACGTTCAGGCAGAAATAGACGATCGGGCTGAACAGGCAGCCGGCCGGAAAAAAAGTCTTCGGAAACGGATCGCGGCCCGCCGCTTTGAGCCGCCGGTGATACGCCGGCCGCTTGAGGATCGCGCCGGCCGGCGGCAGGACGAACAGACCGAGTCCGAACAGAAACAGCACAAAGCCCGCCCCACGGTCGCCGTCGGCCGCCGCGCCGACGATCCGAACGAACAGCCGCGCCAGCCAGACCGTCAGCCCGAGGTTCGCGAAAAAGACGCACAGATCGAGCAGCAGCCCGCGATTTTTCTCCGAGAAAACCAGTCCGAGGCCCGCCTTCATTCGTTCGCCAGTTCGAGCGCGATCGCCTCGCGCGTCTGTTTGAGAAGCCGGGAAAGATCTTCGGTCGCGCAGCCCGCGGTTTCGATCGGCGGCAGCAGCACCATCTCGATCGTCCCGCCGAAGGCGACGCCGGTCTTTTTGCCCATCATCCGGTCGGTGTTCTTGATCGCGACCGGGATGATCGGCGCCTGCGTCTGGAGCGCGAGGTGAAACGCGCCTTTTTTAAACGGCAGCAGCTCGCCCGGCAGCGCGCGCGTGCCCTCGACGAAGACGCCGAACGAAAAGCCGTCGTCCATCACCGCGCGCGCCTTTTTCATCGACTGCAAAGCCCTTTCGGCGTTCGAGCGGTCGATCGCGATGATGTTGACAAAGCCCATTCCCTGCCCGAGAATCGGCGCTTTGAGCAGCTCTTTCTTGGCGACGAGCCCGATCCGGCGGCCGGTGAAGGCGAAGAGCGTCGCGGTGTCGAGATACGAGCGGTGGTTCGAGATGAAGACGTAATTTTCGCCGTCCTTGAGGTTTTCCGCGCCCTTCACCGCGACCCGCGCGCCGCAGGCCTTGAGCCACGTCCGCGCGCCCCAGAGCGCGAACGGGTAGAGCCACTGTTTGCGGTTCAGAATCCAGAAAGCCGGTATCGTCGGCCCGCCGACGACCAGCAGCAAAAGCGACGCCACAAGCCAGCACCACCAGTAACGCAGTTTGCCGGCGAGCCGCGATTTGTTAGACTCTTTGACAGGAAAGGTCAGTTTCTTGTTGTCCCGAATCAATTCAAGGGAAAGGTCCTGCATGGATAATAGTCTAAAGTCTAAACGATTTATTGCAAATTTCGGATTTCGGATTTCGGCCCGCGCCGCGTTTTTCGGGCTGATTCGCGCCGTCGTCATCTCGCTTTTTCTCGCCGTCGCCGCCATCGCTCAGGCGCCGTCGCCGAAGACGGTGCTCGGTTTCGAGCCGGCCGCCGACCGGACGATCGCCGACTGGTCGCAGATCACGAACTACTTCGCCCGGCTCGACGCGAAAAGCGACCGCGTCAAGGTTCGGGAGATCGGCCGATCGACGCTCGGCCGCCCGCTGATCGTCGCCTTCATCTCGTCGCCCGAAAACATCAAAAACCTCGACAAGCTCCGCCGGATCAACGCGCGGCTCGCCGATCCGGCGTCGATCAAAACGCCGTCCGAGCTCGAATCGCTCGTCAAACAGGGCAAAACGATCGTCGCGGTCAACTGCTCGATCCATTCGACCGAGATCGTCGCCTCGCAGATGTCGATGAACCTCGCCTACGGGCTCGCGAGCGCCGACGACCCTGACACGAAAGAGATTCTCGACAACACGATCCTGATGCTCTTTCCGTCGTCGAACCCGGACGGCATCGACATCGTCGCCGACTGGTACCGCAAAACGCTCGACTCGAAATCCGAAGGCAGCGCGCCGCCGGAGCTTTATCACCATTACGCCGGCCACGACGACAACCGCGACTGGTTTATGCTCAACCTCCGCGAAACGCAGACGATCACGCGGCTGTTCTGGCAGGAATGGTTTCCCGAGATCGTCTACGACATCCACCAGCAGGGCCGCAACGCCTCGCGGCTGATCCTGCCGCCGTTTTACGATCCGGTCAACCCGCGCGTCGATCCGTCGCTTCTCCGCGAAGTCGGGCTGCTCGGCTCGAAGATGGCCGCCGACCTGCAGGCCGCGAACGTCGCCGGCGTCGCGACCAATTCGACCTACGACACGTGGTGGCACGGCGGCTTTCGCTCGGCCCCGTACTATCACAATTCGATCGGAATTCTGTCGGAAGCGGCGAGCGCCGACCTGATGTCGCCGGTCACCGTGACCGAAGACGAGCTGCGCAAAAACCGGCCGGTGCGCGGATTGACGAACCTGCTCGAAAGCGCGACCAACTATCCCGACCCGTGGCGCGGCGGCCGGTGGCGGCCGGCCGACATCGACAATATGGAGCGGATCGCGGTCCGCGGGCTGCTCGGGATGGCCGCGAAATTCCGGGCGCGGTATCTGCGCAACTTTTACGAGCTCGGCCGGGCCAACCTGACGCCCGCCGCCGGCGAGCCGCAGGCCTTCGTCGTGACGGCCGGCCAGCCGAACGCCGAAACCGTCGCGCGGCTGCTCGAAATCCTGTTGACGCAGGGCGTCGCCGTTTACCGGATGAACGACGAGGGCTATTTCGCGACCGATCCTTCGATGCCCGAACATTTTCACGAAATCCCGCTCGGCTCGTTTCTGATCTACGTCAACCAGCCGCAGAAAAACAACATCCTGAGCCTTTTCGAAAAACAGGTCTACCCGCACCGGCTGCTGCCGAACGGCGAGGCCGAGGCGCCCTACGACGTCGCCGGCTGGACGCTGCCGCTGCAGATGGGCGTCGAGACCGAAACGGTCTGGAACATCCGCGACCCGGAAAAATTCAAAAAGTCGCTCGAAAAGATCGACCGGATCGACGCAGCGCGGAAATTTCTCGATCTCGAACCCGCCAAGGAGCCGTTCGCGAAACTGCCGGACCCGCTCAAAACCAATCCGAGGATCGGGCTTTACAAAGGCTTTACGGGATCGATGGACGAGGGCTGGACGCGGTTCGTCTTCGACACTTTCCAGATTCCCTACACGTCGCTCTCCGACCGGGATTTTCGCGAAAACAACCTCAATGCGGACGTCGTCGTGCTGCCCGCCGACCGCGAGGCGGCGATCGTCAGGGGCCTCAATCCCGAACGCTACCCGGAAGAATACGCGGGCGGCATCACCGACCGGGGCGTCGAGAATCTCAAAAAGTTCGTCGCCGGCGGCGGGCGGCTGATCTGTTTCGACGATTCCTGCGAGATGGTCGTCAAGAATTTCGAACTGCCGCTCAAAAACGTCCTTTCCGGTCTCAAGCGCAGCGAATTCTATAATCCCGGCTCGATCGTCCGGCTCGACGTCGATACGACGAAGCCGCTCGCCAAAGGTCTGCGCGCCGACACGGCGGCCTATTTCACCGACAGCTCGGCGTTCGAAGTCACCGACGAGACGAAAGTCACGACGATCGCGCGCTACGCCGCGAAGGACGCGCTGCTTTCGGGCTGGATGCTCGGCGAAAAATATTTAAACGGCAAGGCGGCGCTCGTCGAAACCGCTTACGGCAGGGGCAAGATCGTTCTTTTCGCCTTTCGCCCGCAGCACCGCGGCCAATCGTGGGCGACGTTTCCGCTGATCTTCAACGCACTCGAAAAATAGTTTTTTTTCGAACCGGAAATCGTGCGAGAAACGGCTTTTAATCGTGCTTTTGTTATATGGAGAGATTGAGTCTTGAGTCCTGAGTCTGAAGTCTTAAGTTGAGTCTCCGGCAATTTTACATCGAAGCGGATATGATAGAACCGTCATCTCTGTTTTCGTCGCCTGACTTCAGGATCGTCCCCCCGACCTTGCCGGAACCGGAACTTCAGACTCAAGACTTCAGACTCAAGACTTCAGACTGAGGCATTACATCGATTACGTTCTTTTATTGTCGTCAGAGATTTTAAAATGTAGAATTTAGTGCTATGTTTTTCCGGCCTGCTTTTTCGTTTTTCGCTTTTATTTTTTTAGTCTTTTCGATTTCGAACGTTTCGGCCGCCGAAACCGGGTATTTTTATCTGGCGAGTGAGCCGTCCGTCCGGATCGGGCTCGCGACCAACGCGCGCTCGGTCTCGATCACGACGACCGACACGTCGCTCGTCGCGACGAGCCCGGACGAGCCGAACAAGCTGCTCGCGACCAACAAGGTCTTCGTCGCGCCGCGCGCCTACCGCCCGCCCGAGATCGAGTTTTACCGCTTCGAGATCCCGAACATCGAGACCCAGGCCGAGGCCGATTCGCTCGCCGCCGACATCCGCGAAGCGACCGGCGAAAAGGCGTTCGCGATGCTCGGCCAGCAGCCCGCGACGTGGCGCGTCGTCGTCGGCGACACCAAGGACACGATCGAGGAAGCCAACGAATTCAAGGCCGAGCTCGCCGAAAAGGGCTTCGAGGACGTCGTCATCGTCACCGAAAAGAAAACGCAGCCGTCCGAGGACGCGGTCGCGCTCTCCGAGCAGCTCAAATCGAACCCGAACTCGAAATCCGAGGTCCGCAGTCTGATCAAGCCGACCGGCTCGACCCAATCGACGACCGACAACGTCCCGATCGACCCGAACGTCAAGGAAATCCTCGTGTCCGGCGCGGCCGAATCGGCGAAGTTCTCGTCCTTCAAGCCGCTCGCCTTCGGCTCGCTCAACGAGCGCGCGATGCCGGTCCGGCTCAACGGCAAGGCCTATCGCGGCAAGATCGAGGTCTTCGTCAATTCGCGCGGCACGCTGACGGTCGTCAACGTCGTCCCGCTCGAAGACTATCTGCTCGGCGTCGTCCCGAACGAACTCGGGCTGCCGTCGCTCGAAGCGCAAAAGGCGCAGGCCGTCGCCGCGCGGACCTACGCGGTCGCCAACATCGGCGGCTTCGCGTCGCAGGGCTTCGATCTTTTGCCGACCGTCTGGTCGCAGGTCTACCGCGGCGTCTCGAGCGAAGGCGCGATGCCGACGCAGGCCGTGATGCAGACGCGCGGGATCGTCGCGACCTACAAGGGCAAGCCGATCAACGCGCTCTACACCTCGACGTGCGGCGGCCGCACGGAAAACAGCGAGAACATCTTCGATTACAACGAGCCGTACCTGCGCGGTGTCGAATGCTCGTTCGAGGGCCGCAAATACTTCGAGCCGTTTCTCATTAAAAGCACGCGCGAGCTCCCGAAGATCGACAACGAGAACCAGCTCGAAATGGTCCGGCTCGCGGCGCAGTTTTCGGTCAACGGCTTCGTGATGGCGGCCAACCGCTTTACCGACGAATGGTTCGAGCTGCCGCCGACCGACACCGAGATCAAAAGCTGGACGAACCAGCTCGCGCTCAAGTTCGGCAAGCCCTACCCGGTCTATTCGCCCGAGCTCGTCCGGGCGCAGGATTTTGCGGCGTTTCTCGCCGGTCTGATCTATACGGAAGGCCAGGCCGACACGCTTTTGAGCGAATCGGACATCACCTATCAATTGTCATTTCCGGATGCTTTCGACATCGACAAGGACAAGCGCGCGAACGTCGCGATGCTGTTCCGCGACGGCTGGCTCTCGCTTTACCCGGACGCCAACTTTCACCCGCACCGCCCGCTGACGCGCGGCCGGATGCTCCGGCTGATCCAGAACATCTACGCCAAAAAGAAATGGCTGCCCGCGCTCCAGACCGGCGTCGCGCGGCCGACCGCCGACGGCAAACTGATCCTCAAGGTCGGCAAGAGCGAGCGGCCGCTGATGGTCAGCCCGAGCGTCTTTCTTTTCCGGCAGTTCGGCGACCAGTTTTATCAGGTCAAAGAGACCGCGCTGATCGGCGGCGAGGAAGTCGCCTTCATGACCGGCCCGACCGGCGAGGTCGTCTATCTCGAGGTCAAGCCGTCGGACGAGCCGACGGTCGCCGAAAAGATGTCGCCGTTCACGTTCTGGAACGCCAATCTTACGCCGGGCGCCGTCCAGGCGCGGCTCTCGCGCTACGTCCGCGGGATCGGCGGCCTGATCGACGTCCGGATCGCGAAAAAGGGCTTTTCGCGCCGCGCGACCGATCTCGAGATCGTCGGCACGAACGGCGTCTTTCACCTGACGGGCGGCAAGATCCGCTCGGCGCTCCGGCTGCGCGAACAGCTTTTCGTGCTCAACAAGCGCTACGACGGCGCGGGCCGCGTGACGGCCTATTCGTTCACCGGCCGCGGCTGGGGCCACGGCGTCGGGATGTGCCAGTACGGCGCGTTCGGGATGGGCAAGATGGGCTACAAGTACGACCAGATCCTGAAGCATTACTACACCGGCATCGAACTGACGAAGGCGTATTGATTTTTTTCGGCGACTGGCGTAATAAATAATTGTCCTTCGACTCGGTTCGGCGAGGTCGCTTATGAAATTTTCACGCAACCAGATCATCGGCGCGCTGCTCGTCCTCGGCGCGATCCTCCTCGCGACGCTCGTCCGCTTTTTGTATTTTTACCGCTGATCCGGAATCGACGGCTAAATGCGGCTGCCGGCCCGGAAAGGCGGCGGAAGGCGGCGAACGACGAGATCTTAATCGCATTGACGCGCCCTCAAAAGCCGGTAAGCCTTCGAATTCAGACCGATCCGACATCCGACACCCCAAATCAAACCGGTTTTATCCGGAAATGCTTCATCACGTCGCTGATCGCGTTGGCGACGCCGTAGTTTTCGATTTTCGGAGTTTGCCCGATCACGATGTTTTCCAGATCGAGGGCCTGTTCGACGTCGGCGAACTGCAGGACGGTTTTCGCGCCGGCACCGGCGAAAAGCAGACCGAGCGCCCGGTTTTCACGGTCGACGAGCAGCGAGCCGCTGTCGCCGTGACGGACGAAGCTGCCGCCGCGCGCCGGCAGAATCAGAAACTGATCCTTGAAAAACGCCTCGCCGCGCGCCGAATATTTGACCCAGATGCTCAGATGGATCGAAAAGACGCGGCCCTCGGTGTAGCCGGTCGTCCGCCCGAATTTCCGGCATTCCGCGCGCAGTTCGACCGATTCTTTCGGCAGATGATCGGCGATTTTCCCGATCCGCGGAATTTCGGGGCGGTAGCTTTGCCCGCCAAAAATTCTGGCGATTGCGGCGTCGATGAAATTCGGGTTCTCGACATCGCCGTCGAACCTGATCGGCGCGTAGTCGTAAAGACCGGCGACGGCCCGCAAAGACTGCGTTTCGCCGGGCGCGGGCTGCACGACGAGATCGGTTTCGTCCTTCGCGGCGCGCCGGAGATCGGCGAAGACGTGGGCGTTCGACAACAGATAAACGTGCTTTTTCAAAAAAACGTGGGCCGCGCTGTCGAGCAGGTTCGGGCGAAAGAAATAGCCGATCGTGCCCGCCTCGCCCGCGAGATTGACGTTTCCGCCGCTCAGCCCGCCGCACAGGATTTCGTGCGGCCGCCGCGGATCGAGCGTTGTTTCCGCCGCCCGCTCATCCAAACCGAGGCTCAGAAAATCGGCCCGCGGCATCTCGTAAACAACGATCGGCAGGCTGCGGTATTCGGCGGGCAGCAGCCGCGTCGGCGGATCGTCGAGCATATCCCGGCGCGCGTCCTCGACAAAAACCTGTATGCAGAAATCGTCCGTCGCGTCGATCTTTCCGACGCCGATCGCGTGGATGTTTCCCGAACGACGCTTTTTCAGCCATTTTTCGGCGAGCTCGTTCTGGGCGCGGACGGCCCGCTTGAGGCCGCGCAGGTTTCCGAGCGCGTTGCGCCCGTATTTCCGCCGCTCGAACAGCCTTTTCGCGAGCGCCGCCGCAAGCGCCAGCACCACCAGAATCGCCGCGCCGACGAGCGCCGGCGTCAGCAAGTCCGGCACCGCGGCCGGCGCCGCGAACGGCGGCGAACCGGCCGTATTCGCCCGGTTCGCCGTGTTGACGTTCGGGGAACCCGGCTTCTTCCGCGTCTTTTCGGCGTTCGACGACCTGGCCGAATTCGTCGCCGCGTCGGAATTCGCCGGATTTTCGGGCGTTCCGGCCCGATCCTCGTTGACCTTGCCGTTTTCCCTTCCGGCGTTACGGCTTCCGTTCGCCCCGAGATTAACCGTTTCCCGATCCTGTTCTTCCATTTAACCTTCAAGTCCGCCGCTTCGAAACAAGTCCGAAATCCGAAACCGGTTTTCGTTTACGGTAAAAATTCGTCGATCGAACCGGCGTCCGAGACGATCGCGTGACAGGACGTCAGCTTGCCGATCGGGCCGCCGCTCGTTTCGTCCGTTTTGAGCGGTTCGAGATCGAACGAAACGCCGTCCGCGGCCGCCAGAAAGTTGTAGTAATCGGGCATATCGCTGACCGGCGTTTCCTGGTCCGGATCCATATTTTCGATCTCGATCCGGTACGGACTGCCCGCGACACGCGGCAGAACGTGCGTGTGCGTCTCGGCCCCGACCGCGATTCTGAGCACGACCCGCGCCGCCTCGATCTTCGCGGCGACCGTTTCGGCGACGTGCCCGAACGGCGTCCGCTCGACGGCCGCGCCCGTTTCGTCCCGGCGGACCTTTTCGAAAAACAGGTTCTCGTTGATCGTCCGCGCGTAGAACAGGGCGTTGCGGATAAAAAGCCGGCTGACCGGCGGACGGCTTCGGCCGGACGCGCTTTCCGCTTTCGCGAGCCGTCGGCCGTGCATCTCCGCGCCGTCAATATTGACGAGCCAGCGAAAATCGTTCTCGTCGACATCTTCGCCGAGCCGGTCGAAGTCGCCCGGCGCGTAAATCTCGTACCCCTCGATCGACGGCTCGACGCCCTCGATCTCGATCGTGACGTTCATCGCGTCGATCGACTGATAGGCGATGATCTCGCGATACTGCACCGCGTCGCGGCCGCTGCCGTCAACGAAAACCGGCTTCGCGACGCGGATCGCCAAGCTGTGACGGCCGTCGCGAATGAGCGCCATTTCGCCCTGTTTCCGCTCCGGGTTAAGACAAAAAATCCCCAGACCTCGCGCCCGCACGAGCGCGGTCGCCGAACTTTCCCTGATTGACATAAATGTGTTTCTCCTCAATTCTGTTTTTTGACGATTCGGTAATTTCCAAAATCCCGGAAGCGGCAAAGTCGTGAATAACCAACTTCCCGGATTATGTGATTTTTCGGGGCAGAACGTAACTTGAGCGCTTCAATAATTCGTCAGCCCGCCGGTCGGCGCGAAGGCCGCCCAGTAAAACGGCCGGCGAAATCTCTCGTTCGCGCCGCCGAGCAGGGCGAGCTGCGCGCGGCGCAGGGCTTCCGGCACGGCCAGCCCTTTTTCGCGACGGCCGCGATGAAATTCGATCATCAGCGCGGCCGTCGCCTCGGAATCGACCGGCCAGCCGCTCGCGACGACGACCGGCGCGCCGGCCGCGAGAAACGCGCGCGCCGCCCCGACCGCGCCTTCGCCCCGATAAAGCCTGTCGAGCGAAGTCCCGCACGCCGACAGGACGACGAGCTTCAGCGCGGGCAGCCGCAGCGCCGGCAGTTCCGAGAGCGGCAGCGCGCCGTCGCGGCCGGCCAGCAGCAGTTTCGAATGCGGGGCGGATATTTCGTTGGTCACGTAATGCCCCGCGAAATGAAAAACGCGACAGTCGTTCAAACCGTTGAGAACGCTCGCTTTGTCGGCCCCGACGCCGGTCAGCAGCCGCGCGTTCGGATAAAGACGGCCGATCTCTTCGGCCTCGAACGCGGCCGCCGGAAGATCGACGAGCGACGGGTTTTCGGCGGCGTCGAAGCGCGGGTTCCCGACGCTCAAAAGCCGCTCGTCGCGCTCGTTCTCGCGGCGCCGCGCATTTTCCGAGGCGAGCACGAAAACGCTCGCCGACGGGGCGTAAAGCGGCGTCAGTTCCTCGACCAGAAAACGCTCGCCGGCTTTCGAGAAAAGTGCCCCGAACGGCAGCCGGAAAAGCGCCTTGTCGGGTACGAAACAGACCGGCCGGGCCGGATCGAGCCGCGACTGTACGGGCGCGACGAGCAGCCGGTAAAGATCGGCCCCGAGCCCGGCGATCCGGTCGCGATTTTCTTTTTCCACGATCAGTGCGCGGCGAAAATCGTCGATCTTTCGCTCCAGCTCGGCCGTCCCGACCGGCGTTTCCGCGTATCCGAAACGCTCCCGGTCGATCGTCCAGACGGCGACCCGTCCGGGCAGGACGGCGTATTCGACGAGCTGCGCCCCGGCCGGCATCCGGGCCTGAATCTCGGCGAGCGCGAGATGCCGCGTGGCGGTCGCGAAACGGCTCTCCTTCCCGTCGAACGAGCTTTCGCCCCGCATAAAATCGAGCAGCGAGCGCGCTTTCGCTTCTTCGGCGAGCTCGAAGGCGGCGGCCGCGTCGCCGCCGGTCAGCGCGGTTTCGACGGCGATGTCCGCGACCGTCTGCTCGCGGTCGAAAAAGACGTTCCGGTTTTCGTCCTCGACGATCTCCGCGCGGTATTCTTCGAGCAGACCGCGGGCCGTTTCGAGTTCCGACCGCAGTTTTTCGGTCTCGCCGAGCGTTTGATAGCACTGCAGCCGGCCCTTGTGAATCCGGTAAAGATCGACCGTTTCCTCGGGAAAATCGCGGTACGCCGCCAGCGCCTCGTCGTATTTCGCGAGCGCCGCCGGGCAGTTTCCGGCGAGCCGCTCGACCTGCCCGAACAGCCAGACGGATTTGGCCGAAAGGATCCGGCGCGATTTTTCGTCGTCGAGCGCGGCCGCGACCCGCAGGCTCTCGTCGAGCGCCGCCCGCGCCCGGTCGTAGTCACCGACGGCCGCGTAGCCGAGCGCGACGTTCCGGAGCGAGTTGAAAACATATTCGCGGTCGGCGATCGATTTCGCCTTTTCCCCGTGTTCGAGCGCGAAGGCGAGCGCGGCGTGCGAAAATTCCGCTCTCCCGAGAATCATCGACGTGTTGCCCTGATTGCGCCACGTCTGCTTTTCCGAGGCGTAATAGGATTGATCGGCAAACGTCGCGCGGCCCGCGTAACCGAGCGCCTTTTCGAGCTCGCCGATCTCGTAATAGGAGGCCGCGATCTCCGAGAACACGTAGTTTTGCCCGGCCGTGTCGCCGATCTCGTCCATCAGCTTCTCCGACGCGAGATCGTATTTCAGCGACTCGGAATGATCGTTCAGAAAATACGCGTTGGTCGAGAGCCGGTATAAAACGACGGCCCGCAGCCAGCGGTATTTTTTTTCCGCCGCGAATTTTTCGAGCCGTTCGAAACGCCGGCCGCTTTCCGTCAGGTTTTTCAGATAGCCGTCGCAAAAGGCGATCCAGTGCTCGGCGACGGCGGCTTCCCAGAGGCTGCCGGCCGCCGCGAACGACTGCCGCGCACGCTCGAAAAGCGCGCGCGCCGTTTCGTCGTCGCCGCCGGTCGAGGTTTTGTAGCCTTCGCCGAGGAACTCCTTCGCGCGGCGCAGTTCGGCGAGCCGGCGCGGGTCGGCCTTTTCATAAAACGCGGCCATCTCGGCGACAAAAAAATCGGCGGTCCTCGTTTTTTCGAGTTCGCCGATGGTCTTAAGCGCGTCGATCGTTTCCGCCGCCGCCGCGTCGTCGCCGCGGCTCCGGGCGTCGACGAACCGGCGGGAAAGCTGATCGGCGAGCCAGACGCCGGAAACCATTTCGCGCGTCTGCGAATCGATGATCCACATCGTTTCCGGGTCGCGGTTTCGATAGGCGGCGAGAAAATCGTCGAGCACCCGCGCGGCGGTCTTCGAGTTCGCGTTCGACTGTTCGAGCCGTTCGAGATTTTTGCGGGCCTCGTCCGCCCAGCCGGAATCGGCGTCCTTTTCGAGATACGCGTTCCACGCGGCCTTTGCCTGACCGCCGAGCCGCAATTCCTGCAGACAAAGCGCCCGGTTAAAAAGCGCCGGCCGGAAATCCGGGGCGGCCGTCACGGCGCGGCTGAAATTTTCGAGCGCCCGGGCAAGCGTTTCGAGCCGTTTTTCGGCCGGTTCGGTCCGGGCCTGCTCGAAATAGACCGAGCCGAGATCGTTGAGGACGCGCGCGTCCCGGTCGGCGACGGCGGCGGCCTTTTCGAGCGCGGCCGCCGCTTCCGCGAATTTGCGCTGTGTGAGATAGAAAACGCCGAGCGCGTGCTGCGCCTCAGCATCCGCCGGATTTTTCTCGGCCCGTTCGAGGAGCCCGTTTTCGATCCGCCGCAAACGGCTCTTCTCGCGCTCTTCGGTCGCCCCGCGGGTCGCGGCGAGCGGCGCGTAATCGAAATCCGAGAGCCGTGTTTCGGTCGTCCGCCCGCCGCCGTAAATCGTCTTCAATTCCGCGAGCTCGTCCGTTTTCGGACGGCCGAGCAGGATGACCGCGAAAACGACGAGGCCGATCGCGACGACGGCCAGCGCGGCCGACCGCAGCGGATCGCGGAAAAACGCCCGCAGCGAATCGAAAAACGAGGATTCGGCCGCTTTTTCGGCGACCGGCGGATTCGCCTTTTCGCGGAGCGCCCGGGCGAGCGCGACTTTCGCACGGCGGTCGGGCCGCAACGACAGGGTCGCGCCGAAATCCGCGCGGTCTATTTCGTTCAGCTTTCCGAAAACGAAGTCGTTGACGAGCGCGTCCTCGACGAGCTCGGCGAGCCCGGCAAATTCCTCGTCCGCGAACAAAAGCTCCTCGTAATCGGCGAGCAAAGCCTCGTCGCCGACCCGCCCGAGCAGGTAATCGCGAATCGCATCTTCGTTTTTGAGAGCCAGATTCATTTTCACTTCCCTACCATAAATGCCGCTCCCGGCCGAAACATAACCGGGATTGCGGATTTCGGATTTCGGATTTCGGATTTCGGATTGGATTCGAGTCGGAAACGATCCTTAAACCGGAAAGCTTCGAATTCAGACAAATCCGAAATCCGCAATCCGAAATCCGAAATCCATTCATTTCGCCAGGCATTCCTCGACGCAGGATTTCAGGCTTTGTTTGATCCGCACGATGCGCATCCGGAGGGCTGTCCGGGTCGTCGCCAGACGGGCGGCGAGCTCTTTGTGCAGATCGATCTTCGCCTGTTTCTCCTCGGAAAAATAATCGAGGATCAGGCCGCGGTTGTCCTCCGGCAGCGCGGCCAGACAGCGGTCGAGACAGACGCCCGAAAAATCCTCGGCGGCCGGCGGCGGCGCGGCGACCCGGACTTCGTCGACGTTCAGATGCGTTTTTTGCCGCCGCAGCGATTCGAGCCAGACGTTTTTCGCGAAACCGTAAACATACGCCGTCTTGTTTTCGACCGGCTCGTCGCCGAGCTTCAGGCAGACGCGGTTGATCGTCTCGTCGGCCAACTCCTCGGGAAACGCGCAGCCGCGGCCGGCGAAAAACGTCGTCAGGCGGAACCGCAGACGCTCGTATTCCGCGCCGGCCGCTTCCCTTTCGGGCGCGAGCCACGCTAAGAATTCGGCAAACTTCTCCCGCGTAACTTCTTTTTTCGTTACCTTACCCCATTACTGAGCGGTATATGAATT
>JAFDVJ010000025.1 GCA_018269075.1 Acidobacteriota bacterium | reverse complement strand
CGCCGCGCCAGCGGTGTCGAACGTTTCACCGGTGTGAAGCGTGACCTGTGTGAAATGGTTTTACAGGCTGTCGCCTGTCAACAGTCTGACAGACTGTTGTACGTCTTCTTCCCAAACTCAATCAAAGTGCTGCAAAAAATTGTTTAAAATTCTCCAACAAAGTTCTTCCATTATGTTTTCACAATCGCTATAATAATACACGGCGAACAATTTATTCCACGATTTCTAAATCCCCTGAATATGCTTACAATCAATCAAATTCTGCAAAAAGGACGTTATCGAATTGTCGGTCAGCTCGGCCAGAACGGTGTCGGGATGGGCTACGAAGCGTTCGATAACACACTCCAGACGAGCGTCCTGCTCAAGGAAATTCCCGAACAATCCGGCAAGGTGGTGACGCCGGCGCAGCTCGAAGCGCGCCGCGCGAGTTTTGCCGGGAAGGCCAAGCTGCTGAGCACGCTCCGCCACGAGGCGCTGCTCCACGTCAACGACTTTTTCTCGGAAGTCGACCGTCATTATCTGGTCACCGAATTTACCGACGGCCGGACGCTGAACGAACTGCTCGAAAAGAAAAAAAGCCCGTTTCCGCTCGCCAACGTACTTGCCTGGGCCGACCGTCTGCTCGACGCGCTCAATTATCTGCACACATTGATCCCGCCGGTCATTCATCACGAGGTCAAGCCGCAGAACATCCGTCTCTCGCCGGACGGAAGGGTCAAGCTGCTGGTCTTCAACATCGTCAAGGCGGCCGACGAGCAGGCGAAAACGCCCGACGTCAACCAGACCTTCGACGCCGCCGTGCTGCCGTTTCTGCCGCTCGAACAGATCTGGGACGGCCTCGACGCCGCTTCGCAGAAGGTCATCCTGACGAATTACGACGAAGCCTCGGAAAGAATTCTCGAACAGCCGCTCGACGCGCGGACCGACGTTTACGCGTTCGGCGCGACCGTTTACTACCTGCTGACGGCGCGCGTCCCGGCCGACGCGCTGACGCGCTCGATCGAGATTCTCGAAGGCAAAACCGACCCGCTCGCCGCGCCGGCCGAGCTCAATCCGGCGGTTCCGCCCGAAATTTCCGACGTCGTCATAAAATCGCTCGAAATCAAGCGTGAAAACCGGCTCAGCTCGGCCGCGATTATGCGCCAGCTGCTCCGCACGGCGCTCAACCGCGTCCGCGAGCGCGAAGCCCGGCAGGAAGCGCGGCCCGAGGACGACGCCGTGCTCGAGATCCCGACCGCCAGCCCCGCGCCGGCCGCGCCGAAAATGCCGCCCGCGCCGCGCAACCCGGAGATCGAGGCCGCTCATTCGCAGCAGCTCGAACTGATCAAACAGCAGCTCCGCGAGGCCGAGGAGCGGCGTCTCGAAGCCGAGGCCCGCGCCGCCGACGCCGAAAAACGCCTGCTCGAAGCCGAGCTCCACATCACGCTCGCGCCGCCGTCGCGCGACGACCGGCCGGTCGTCGAAGCCGCGCCCGTCGAACCGGCGCCGGCCGCTGTCGCCGAAGATTACGACGATTTTTCGGGCCTTTTCGCCGAGCATCCGCCGGCGGGCGGCGGCTTCAAAAAGATCGCCGTCGCGGCCGTCGCGCTGATCGCGCTCGGCGGCGCGGGCTTCGGCGTCTGGAGCTTGACGAAATCTAAAAACAGTCCGGTCGAACAGGTCGTCTCGTCGAGCGTCACGCCGGCCGCCGAAGCGACGCCCGAGCCGAAACCCGAAAACCTGCCCGCCTCGAGTTATCAAACGACCGCGACGGGCCCGTCCGCCGAATCGAACCCGACGCCCGAAAACGCGGCCGGTTCGACCGCTCCCAAACCGAAAACCGCCGCCACGGCCGCGCCGACCGCGACCCCGGCCAAAAAGCCGTCCGCGACGCCGACGCCCGCCAAAAACGCCGAGAAGCCGAAGAAGGTCACGCTAGACGATCTGCTCAAGGAAAATTGAGGGAGCCGGCGCGATTCGCCGCCGGTTCGTTTGAAAATCGAAAACCAGACCGATTTCGGATCTCGGATGCCGAATCGCTCGAAACAAAGCCGGCCGACCCGCGGAATTCGGCGGCTTTGCGAGAGAAATCTCCGCGCCCGATCGTTGATCCGGAACAATATCAGATTATGAAGCCCGAATATATGCCCCTTTTTGATTCAAACCGCTTGCGATTTTTCGTCCTGTTTCTGCTCGCGCCGCTGGTGCTTTCGCTGCTGCTGCTGGCGCGTCCGGCCGCCGCCCAGAATGCGCAGCTCAGTCTGGTCGACATCATCACCGTGCTGCGCTCGAAAAAAGTGTCGCTCGAGGAAAGAAACCAGCTTTTGACCGAAGGCGTCCGGCAGCGCGGCATCACGTTCGCGCTCAACGCCGATCTCGAAAAAGAGCTCCGCACCGCCGGCGCCGACGACGCGCTCGTCTCCGCGATCCGCGATAAAAGCCCGATCGTCAAGGTGAGCGCGACGCCGGTCCCGAAACCGGAGCCGACGCCGATCCCGGTCGCGACGCCGAAGCCGCCCGATTACACGTTTTACCAGAACCGCGCCAACGCCAATTTCGTGCTCGGCGAATACGACACGGCGATCGTCGATTACAACAAGGCGGCCGAGCTCAATCCGAAGGAGCCGACGATCTTTTTCAGCCGCGCGCTGGCCTATTTCAACAACCGCAACTTCTCGCCGGCGATCGCCGATTTCGACCGCGTGATCGAGCTCGATCCGAAAGAGGCGATGGCCTATTTCAAACGCGGCGCGGCGCTCGAAAAGATCGGCAATTTCGAAAAGGCGCTCGCCGATTATCAGAAAACCGTCGCGCTCGACTCCGACAACGAGCCGGCCAAAGCCGCCGTCCAGCGGCTTCAGGCCGCACTGCCGAAACCGGAGCCGCCGCGCCCGACGATCGTCGTCCAGAACAAACCGACCGAAACCAAACCGACCGAAACCGTGCCGACCGTTATGGAAAACGCCGGCGCGAACGAGCCCGCCCCGATGGGCGCGATGAACCGCTTCGCGACGCGGCTCGCGATGCCGGTTTATCCGCCGTTCGAAAAACAGCGCGCGACCGAAGGGCTGGTGACGGTCGAGGTCGTGCTCGACGAGGAAGGAAAAGTCCTCTCGGCGAAGGCGACTTCCGGCCCGAAAGGCCTCCGCAACGCCGCCGAGGACGCCGCCCGCCGCTCGAAATTCCGCCCCGTCATCGTCGGCGACAAAGCCATCAAAGCGACCGGCTTCATCAACTATAACTTCAAGGCAACATAAAGCGATTTCGGATTTCGGATTTCGGATTTCGGATTGGTCTGAATTTGCAGGTTTCAGATTAGACGTAAGCGTCACAATTTCGAGCAATCCGAAATCCGAAATCCGAAATCCGCAATCCGAAATCGTTTCATTTTTTCTGTTCGATGGAGATCGTCCGGCCGTCGGGGAAGACGATCGTGACGTTGAGGTGCGGGAGGACGCCGGCGAGGGCGCGGGTGCCGTCGGCGAATTCGTAGAGTGTGACGCCGGTCTGAAAGGTGATCGTGCCGCCGTCGAAAATCTGTCTGTAGTTAGGTTCGGCCGGATCCGGCCGCGCGTTCGGCGGCGCGGCGATCAGACTCAAAATCCGCGCGACCGCGCCTTCGCCGATTCTGTTTTCCCACATAAGCTCGCCGAATCCCGGACTCAAGACTCAAGACTTAACACTTCAGACTCAATAACTTCCCGCGACGATCGTCGATTTGACGCCGAAGTCCGCGATGATTCGGACAATTCCCGCTTTGATTATTTTTGCCGTTGATTCGATTCCGCAAAACTCCTTGCTTTTATCTATTTTATTGAATAATATAGCAAAAATATTTCAGCCCGTTAATTCACGCGTCAAATGCTTGCAAAAAATGAGGTTCTTCAGGATCGCTACCGGATCGTTCGCCCGCTCGGACACGGCGGAATGGGCGCGGTTTACGAGGCCAGGGACGAACGGCTCGGCTCATCGGTCGCGCTCAAGGAAATCATCATCGAGTTAGACCAAATCCCGACGCCCGCCCAGCGAGATCTTTTTCGCCGCGCCTTCGAGCGCGAGGCCAAATTGCTGGCGAATCTTCATCACGAAGTTTTTCCGCGCGTGATGGATTATTTTTCCGAGGAAAACCGTCAATTTCTGGTCATGGAATTGGTCTCGGGCGATGATCTGGGCAAACTTCTGGTGAAAAATAAAAAGCCTTTCGCGCTTGAAACGGCTCTCCGATGGGCCGATCACCTGCTCGACGCGCTCGATTATCTGCACACGCAGGATCCGCCGATCTTTCACCGCGACATCAAACCCGAAAATCTCAAAGCAACGACACGCGGGCGTATTAAACTGCTTGATTTCGGGATCGCCAAAAGCTTCGACCGCACCGCTTCGACGATGACGAACCAGACATTCGTCGGCGCGACGCTCGATTACGCGCCGATCGAACAGCTTTTGCCCGCCATGCCGCGAACGTTTCGGGAATTCATCGTTTTGAAACACAGCGCGAAGGCAAACGCGGTTTTAAATCAAAATACCGACGCGCGATGCGATATTTACGCGGTCGGGGCGACCTTTTATCATTTGCTGACGAACTGCGTTCCGGTCGATTCGGCCAAAAGAGCCCTCGAAGTCTGGGAAGGAAATAACGATCCTTTGCCGAACCCGAGCGAACTTAACGCCGGGCTTCCGCCGGCGGTTTCCGCGTGGCTGATGAAAGCTCTGGAAATCGAACGCGAAGATCGTTTTTCGTCGGCGCTCGAAATGCAGCAAGCCCTGCAAACGGCGCTTGAAGAGGCCAAACGCGCCGCGAAACCGTTCGTCGCGCCCGAACCATCCGTTTCGGCGAACGAGAACGACGCTTCGAGATCGGCCGCGCACAGCCCGCTGCGGGCCAAAACTGAAAATCTGCTCGAATCGGAAAGCGCGCGGCTCAAATCCGACCAAAGCATAATTGCAGAAACGCAAGCAGCGCCGACTCAATCCGTTCAAGTCGAACCTTCGGCGACCGAAGCGCCTTTGCCCGAACCGCCCGACACCGGATCTTCGCGGTTCGAAAGCTCCGGCACAAAGCCTTCGGGCCGCATTTCAAAATCGGAACTTACCGGCTTGCCTTATTACGACAAAGAGTTGGTCGAACCCGAGAAACCTCGAATCGATCCCGCACCCGTCCCGTTTGCCGATCCGAAAACGCCGGCCGCCAAATCCGGCTTTAATATCTTTTGGCTGCTGCCGATCTTCGCGGTCGGCTTACTGGCAATCGGCGGCATCGGCGGCGGCATCGGCTGGATGAACGGCTTCGCTTCATCGAACACAACGAAACCCGTTTCGAATACGACGGTTTCGACGCCCGTCCGGACACCGTCGCCAAGTTCTCCGACGGTTTCTCCGACCGTTTCGCCGACACCGACGCCGACACCGAACAATTCGGTCAAAAACGAAGACAAACCGAAACCGACGCCGACCGTTTCGCCGACGCCGACGCCGGCACAAGTTAAAACACCGATTCAAAATCCGGTAAAAACGCCGAGCGCGCCAAAAACTCCGAAAACCAAACCGTCGCAAGACCCGAATTGCGTTTTTACAAATAGCTGCGGCTAGGAAGTTTTGAGATTATGATTGTCGGATAAGCCGCAGAGAATTTTTAGTTATGAAACATTTTCGCCAGTTTTTATTATTGACGCTCGGACTCATATTCGCATCGGCCGCCGGTTTTTCGGTCTGGCAAAACACGACCGCTCAAACCAGACCTTTGACTTATCCGGAACTCAATACGGCTTTAAACAGCAAGCTGCCGAACAGCGCGTTCAAAAACAAAACTCAATTGATTAACTGGCTGATTACGCAAATCTGGCAGCGCAAAGTTGACAAGCCTCTGACCGAAGACCGTGAAGACGATCTGCGGCAGGCCGGAGCGACCGACGAACTGATCGAAACCATCCGCCGGAATTCGCCGCCGATTTCGAAACCGACGGCAACGCCCGCGCGGACGCCGACAAGCTCGAATAACTCAAATGCATTCAAAAACTCGATCGGAATGGAATTCGTCAAAATTCCGGCGGGCTCGTTCACGATGGGCTCGCCGCCGGGCGAGAAAGATCGAGAAGATAATGAAAACCAGCATCGGGTGACGATCGGCAGGGATTTTTATCTCGGGAAATACGAGGTGACGCAGGCGCAGTGGAAAGCGGTGATGGGCAGTAATCCGAGTATTTTCAAAGGCGACAATCTGCCGGTCGAGAACGTTTCGTGGGACGACGCGCAGGAATTCATCAAAAAGCTCAACGCGAAAGGCGAGGGAACATATCGTCTGCCGACCGAGGCGGAATGGGAATACGCGGCGCGGGCGGGAACGACAACCGCTTTTTCGTTCGGTGACAGTTTGAGTTCGGAACAGGCGAATTTTGACGGTAATTATCCTTACGGCACTGCTTCAAAAGGAAAGTATCTTGCGAAAACGACGCCGGTCGGGAGTTATGCGCCGAACGGCTGGGGATTATACGATATGCACGGGAATGTGTGGGAGTGGTGCGCGGATTGGTATGGAGATTATCCCGATGGAAGCGTAGCGGACCCGACGGGACCGGGCTCAGGCTCGAATCGGGTGAATCGCGGCGGCAGTTGGCGCAGCCACGGCAGGGGCCTGCGTTCCGCCTATCGCTACGGCTATGTGCCGTCGGATCGCTACTACATTTTGGGCTTTCGTCTCGTCAGGAATTAGTTACCCTTTAGCCCTTTTATACTTTTACGCTTTGCGGGTCGGGATTTGAGAGAGTAAATAATGCAAATGCGAAGCGTAACGGAGTAGCCGCATTTGCATTATTTGCGGAGTTAAAAGTGGAAGGTGAGAGCTGCGCGACGAAAGAAAGTCCGCCGCGTAAGCGGCTCGAAATTTTTGAGAAAATCGGGACAAGAACATTGCTGACAAAAATCTTTACAATTCGCTTCAACGAAGCAAAAGACTGCTTTGACGACACGGAATTGCGGGATTTTTTTAAAAAATGATTTATATTACCTTTACCGAAACCGAAAAATTTGTTCGTCAGGCAGTTAAGATTTTGGGTGATGAAGGAATCAATGAGTTACAATTGCATTTGTGCGAATATCCCGATGACGGGGCGATAATTAAAGCGTCCGGCGGAATTCGGAAAATGCGTTGGGCGGCTTCCGGCAGAGGCAAACGCGGCGGGACGAGAATCATCTATTATTATGCGGTCGGCAACGAAGGAATTTTGCTTCTTGATATTTATCCGAAAAATGAAAAGACCGATTTAAGCGCCGAAGAGCTCGAAAACCTGAAAGATGTTTTGCTGGTTTGGCTGGAGAAAATAAAATGAACGAGAAAGATTTAGGAGAATTTGAATTTGCCCGGGAAACGACCGTTTCGATTGCGACGCGCCCGAAAAGCGAAGATGTTTTTGCCGTCTGTTTGGAAACCGATGACGAAAAGTTGCTTGTGCCGATGAAGGTTTACAAAATCGGTTTGCGCGGAAATAAAGCGCGGGTCATTGACGAAGAAGGCGAACCGGCAATTTATCCGCTTGATTTTTTTCTCGTTTTACCGTTGGAGGAAGAAGCAACGATTTTGATTGAAAAACACAGCCTCAGAAGATTCGGAGAAAAAGCGCCTCTTTAATCATAATGCTGTAATTTTCCCGCTATGATTGTCACTGAAAAAGTAATCGATTAAACCGCAAAATCTGATCGAGTTTTGGAATGTCGCCACCCGACCATCATCTAATAACTTCCCGCGACAATCGTCGATTTGACGCCCGACGCTTCCTGCGCGATCTTGACGCCGACCGGTTCAAAAATTTTCATTCAAAAAATATAAAGTAAAGTGTTATAATTTCCCCGCTATGATCGTCGCCGAACAAGTCACCGACAAACTGCGGAAATTGCCGATCGCGGCGCAGGAAGAGGTTTTGGATTTCGTCGAATTTCTTCTGGAAAAATCCATGCGTCGCGACCGTTCGTCCGAACAAAGCGGCGAACAAAAAGCGCAGGCGATCGAGCGCTGGGCCAAAAGTCATTCGCCTGACACGCCGGTGATTATTGACGACAGCCGTGAAATTATCTACGAGGATTGACTGCGCAGAAAGTGGATTATCTCGCCGACACAAACATCATCTTGCGGCTTGCCGAACCTGCTCATCCAATGCACGACGCCGCGCTCAAAGCAGTTGCGAAACTTTTTTCCGACGGCCAAAATATTTGTTTGCTTCCGCAAAACCTGATCGAGTTTTGGAATGTCGCCACCCGGCCGGCGGACAAAAACGGCTTCGGCTGGACGGCGAATCAGACCGATGCGGAGGTTACCGTTTTGGAAAGCACATTTACCATTTTGCCGGATACGCCCGCAATTTATACCGAATGGCGGCGATTGGTCGCGGATCATTCCGTTTTGGGAAAACAAGTTCACGATACGCGCATTGTCGCGGCCATGAATGTTTACCAAATTACCCGTTTGCTGACTTTTAATGCCGCAGATTTCAGAAGATTTTCCAATATTGTTCTAATCAATCCGACAACCGTTTAATAACTTCCCGCGACGATCGTCGATTTGACGCCGCTCGCTTCCTGCGCGATCTTGACGCCGACCGAGGCACCGATCCGGGTTGCGCCGGCTTCGAACATCTTGCGCGCGTCGTCGATGCCCTTGACGCCGCCCGAGGCCTTGACGCCCAAAGCATGGCCGACCGTCCGCCGCATCAATGCGACGTCCTCGGCCGTCGCGCCGCCTTTCGCGAAACCGGTCGAGGTCTTGACGAAATCCGCGCCCGCGTTTTTCGACGCGAGACAGGCGCGCATCTTTTCGTCGTCGGTCAGGAGCGCCGTTTCGATGATCACTTTGAGCAGCACGCCGTTTTCGTGCGCCGCCTGCCGGACCGCGCGGATGTCGTCCTCGACCGTGCAGTCGTCGCCCGACTTGAGCGCGCCGATGTTGATCACCATATCGACCTCGCGCGCGCCGTTAAAGATCGCGCGGCGCGCTTCGTAAGCCTTGACGTCCGGCAGCGTCGCGCCCAATGGAAAACCGATCACCGTGCAGACCGGCACGTCCGAACCCCTGAGAAACTCGGCCGCCTTTTTGACCCACGCCGGGTTGACGCAGACGGACGCGAAACCGAACTGGATCGCCTCGTTGCAGAGCTTTTTGATGTCCGCTTCGGTCGCTTCGGGTTTCAGCAGCGTGTGGTCGATGAGCGACGCCCAGTCGTGCGCGGTCGCCGTTTCGCCCAAAACGATGCCGATCCGCGACGCGCCGGCGTCGACGATCCGCTCGACGTCGGCCCGGCAGAACGTCGGACAATAAGCGTCGTCGCCGATCTTCGCGAGCACGAGATCGGTGATCTGCTCGACAAGCTGTTCGTAATTTGCGTTCTGTAATAAAGACATGTTATTGCAGTTTCATCGAGGTATAGGTGTCGGGAAAATCCCTTTCCAATTTATACCTGTACCACCATTTTTCCTTGGAATGCGATTCCAGCAGCAGTTCGGCTTCCTGCCGGACATCCGCGCTGTCGCTTTTCGCCAATCTTTTAACTTCCGGCAGAATGGATTTTTCGAAGCTTTCGATTGTCAGTCCGTCACATTTCGTATGGCCGTTGCGCAGCCATTGAAAAATTCTCGACTGCAGCTCGGCGTCACTGCCTTTAAGACCGTCGACAATCGCCCCGAATCGCGTCCACTTCTGATTATTCTGCCACCAATCGCGGATTTTCTTAACCGCCGAGGACTGATTTTGATCTTTTACCCGCTGCTCGTCGGTGATTATCTCCTTCATCGGAACGTCGCGTTTTCCCGACATGACGGCTTTAAAGAGCCGATCTTCGGTGATTTTCCAGCCCTGAAAGCCGAAATCCTGAAAAGTCAGCTCTTCGAGCAGCCAACCGGCCCGCGCCGGCAGCCAATCAACGTCGTAATTCATGATCCAGCCGTGACCGTAGAATGTCTCGGCTCCGGGATAAATCAAATCAAAAGTGTTTTTCAGTTTGACCTTTTCATTGCGGTCAAGCAGTTTGAGAACCTCCGGAATAACTTCCGGCCCGCGCGATTCCATTTCCTTTTCGGCCGGGACGACCCGCCCGCCCCAATCGTCGGAAACGAAATCCCCGATCAGGCTGTCGAGCGGCCTTTTTCTGATATCTTCCGGCTGTTTTTTCGACTGTCCCGCCGCCGGTCCGCCGATCATCATCAAACACAAAACCGTCAAACATAAAAGCTTCAAAGTTTCTCGCATTCTTAAATTCTCCTAAAAATCTAATTAGCTTTTACACTTACCAGTTTCCGGCAGGTTCCCGAATTTTATCACCAAACGGTTTGATGAAAAAGCCGTTGAACCAAAGACCCGCCCCCGAATCTTTACACGTTGAAGCGGAAATCGACGACGTCGCCTTCCTGCATCACGTATTCCTTGCCTTCGAGCCGCGCGAGGCCCTTTTCGCTCGCGCCCTTGCGCGAGCCGCAGGCGACCAGATCGTCGTAGGAAACGATCTCGGCGCGGATAAAGCCGCGTTCGATGTCGGAATGAATCTCGCCGGCGGCCTGCGGGGCTTTCGTGCCGACGGGAATCGTCCACGCGCGGACTTCCTTTTCGCCGGCCGTCAGGAACGACATCAGGCCGAGCATCTTGTAGGCGGCCTTGATCAGCTTGTCGACGCCGCTCGACGTGACGCCGAGTTCGGCCAAAAACTCCTTGCGTTCTTCCTCTTCGAGCGCGACGAGCTCCGCTTCGAGTTTGGCGCAGATCAGGACGACCTCAGCGTTCTCTTTTTCGGCCTGCGCGCGGACCGCCGCGACGTGCGGGTTGGCCGCTTCGTCCATCAGCGTGTTCTCGTCGACGTTGGCGGCGTAGATCGTCGGCTTCGACGAAAGCAAAAACCAGCCTTTGACGACCGCGCGCTCGTCGTCCGAGAGACCGGCGGCGCGCACCGGGCGGCCTTCTTCGAGGACCGGATGAATTTTTTCGATGATCGCGAGGTCGCGTTTGGCGTCCTTATCGCCCGATTTCGCGGCGCGCAGCGCCTTGTCGCGGCGTTTCTCGATCGACGCGAGATCGGCGAGCGCGAGCTCGATCTGGATCGTCTCGATGTCGCGGACGGGATTGACCGAGCCCTCGACGTGGATCACGTCGTCGTCCTCGAAACAGCGGACGACCTGGACGATCGCGTCGGTTTCGCGGATGTTCGCCAAAAACTGGTTGCCGAGGCCCGCGCCTTCGGACGCGCCCTTGACGAGGCCGGCGATGTC
>JAFDVJ010000024.1 GCA_018269075.1 Acidobacteriota bacterium | reverse complement strand
ATTCAAGTCTTGAGTCTTGAGTCTTGAGTCTTGAGTCGGGGGCGGCCGGAGGTCTTTACTTTGCAGGCGGGCACCGAAGACAGAGATGACGATCAGGTCAAATCTGTTACGAAGCGAAATCCGCTCGCCCGGGACTCAAGACTCAAGACTCAAGACCCGATCTTTCCCTAACTTTTTATCCGTGCATCACGTCTGCCCGCCGTAATCTCTTTGTTCCGCGCGCCCAATTGTGGTTTAATAATCATTCCGTTATGAGTGAGAACTGCCTTTTCTGCAAAATCGCGACGGGCGAAATCCCGTCGGCGCGCGTTTATGAAGACGAGCTCTGCCTGGCTTTCAACGACATCAGCCCGCAGGCTCCGACGCATATTCTGATCATTCCCCGCGAGCATTTCGCCTCGCTCGACAAGGCCGAATCCGGCCACCGGGAAACGCTCGGGCATCTGCTCCTGACGGCGGCCGAAATCGCCCGCGAAAAAGGCTTTGCCGAGGACGGCTACCGGGTCGTCGTCAACACCAACGCCGACGGCGGCCAGACGGTTTTTCACCTCCACGTCCATCTGCTCGGCGGCCGCCCCTTCGTTTTTCCGCCCGGGTGATTTTTTTTACAAACAAAGCGCGCTTGCTGAGCTTCTAAGGGTCGAGTGTTTTTAACAATCAACTATTAGGAAAGTTTTTTTAATGAGAAAAATATCTATCGTTTTATTTTTGACCTGTTCGTCGATGCTGCTCGCCGGCTGCGGGGGCAAGTCCGGCAATGCCAACCAGACGAACGCGAATTCGAACACGGCGGCGAACTCCAACGCGAATGCGAACACGCAGGCCCAGTCGACGCCGCTGCCGGAATTCAGCGATCCGGAAACGGCCTTCGCCGAGGGCAACAAGCTGTTCGACGCGAACAAGACCGAGCTCGCGATCGAGGCCTACAATCAGGCCGTCAAGATGAATCCCGATTTTGCCGACGCGTGGTTTCAGCTCGGCGTTTCGTACGCTCTGATCGAAAAACAGAAAGAGATCGAGTCGATGAACGAAGAGGTCGAAGCGACGCCGACGCCGACGCCGACCAAATCGAAGAGCAAGACCAAAAAAGACGCGCCGGTCGTCCGCACGAAGGATTCGGAAAAGGCCTTCGAAAAGGCGGTCACGGCGTATAAGAAGATCATCGCCAAAAACGCAAAGGACGACGCCGCTTTTTACAATCTCGGCCGCGCCTACAACAAGCTCGACGAAGACGAGGACGCCGAAAAGGCGCTCCGGCAGGCGGTCAAGCTGCAGCCCGAGGACACGCGTTATCAAACCGAGCTCGGCGCGATCCTGAACAAACTGGCGAAATACGACGAGGCGATGAAGGCGCTCAAGAAAGCGCTCGAGATCGACCCGGAAAATTCGGCCGCCGAAGAATTGCTCGACAAGGCCGAGGCCGGCAAGAAGCGGGTCAGCTTCGGCGTCACGCCGAAACCGGCGCAGACGACGGACGACGGCCCCGTGAAATCGAAACCGACCAAGACCGGCGACGATACCGAAATGCCGTCGACGACTTCGACGCCCGAAAAGGAAGTCACCAAACCGGGCGCGACCAAACCGGCTGCGAAACCGGAATCCAAACCCGACAAGAAAATGGATAAAAAGGGCAACCCGTAAAATGAGTGGGAAGTTCGGGAAGTTTGGGAAGTTTTGGAAGTAAAGGTTTTTTCTTCCTGAACTTTCTAAACTTCCTGAACTTCCCAAACTTCCTGAATGTACAATCGGCTGTCAGCCGGTTGACAGGCGACAGCCTGTAGAAACGCTTCACACCCTTGAAGCGCCGCGGCCGGCTGACAGCCGACCGTACGTCAATCCCAAACTTCCCAAACTTCCCAAACTTTCAATGATTCCAAAATACACAGGGCGGCTTGCGTCTGTATCGTCTTGACACCAATGGCCCGATCGGTTAAGAGTTAAATGTCGATAGTTTTTCTTTCGGATGTTTTGCCCTTGCTATGAAAATTGAAATCGAGAGCCCGCAGACTTTTTCCTTCGAACGAAAAATCAAGATGCACGAGGCGCGGGAGGCGATCATCGACCGGCTCGCGCGCGACCTGCCGACGAACATCGACCTCGAGCGGTTTCTGAACGTCGTCGTCTCGGAGATCGGCCGGATGATGGACGCCGACCGCTGCGATCTGCTCCAGCTGACGAACCAGAGCGAGCTCCGGATCAGCCACGAATGGCGCAAGGACAAGAGCATCCCGTCGAGCCTCGGGACGGAAATCCCGATCGACGTCGAAAAGCTTTCCGGGCGGTTCGACATCCGGAAGCCGATCGCGATCAACGACGTTTCGCAGAGCGACAACGCGACGCTCAAATTCTTTGCCAAGGCGCTCGAAACGAAATCGCTGCTGATCGTCCCGATCAGCCTCAGCGGCCAGCCGCTCGGCCTCGTCGGCCTTCACGACACGCACGCGCCGCGCGAATGGTTCGACGAGGAGATCCAGTTTCTCGAATCGATCGCCCGCCAATTGGCCGTCGGCTATCAATACACGAGTCTTTACGTCGCCCAGCAGCAGGAAACGCGCCGCACCAACGCGCTCCTCGAGATCGCCAACACGCTCAATTCGCACTCGGATTTCAAGGTCGTCTCGGCCAACGTGCTCGAGCGCGCGGTCGAGCTCGTCGGGGCCGATTACGGCGCTCTGGGCGTGCTCGACCAGACCGGCCGGAAGATCTCGCTCGCCTCGTTCAAGACCGCGCCCGGCGTCGAGCCGAACAAGGTTCTGCAGATGATCGAGGAGCATAACCAGTCGCTCGATCTCGAACCTTTCCCGACGCTCGGCGAGATCCTGCGCGAGGGCAAGACGATGCGGATCATCGACACGCAGCTGCCGTTCACGATCCGCCTGATCTTCAATTCGCAGCTCGACGGCAAGGCCGCGCTCGTCGCGCCGGTGCGGGTCGGCGGCCACGCCTTCGGCCTGATCGGCTTCGTCTGGGGCGAGGAGACGGCGAAACCGTTCGCCGATCACGACGTCGCGCTCGTCGAGGGCATTTCCGACCAGATCGGGACGGCGCTCGAACGCGATCAGCTGTCGGCCGAGGTGATGCGGCTCAAATCGCAGCTTCACCAGCGGCACAGCGAGATCATCGGGCAGGCGAGCTCGATCCGCCGCGCGATCCAGCTCGCGCTCAACGTCGCCGACACCAACACGACGGTTCTCGTCAACGGCGAATCCGGCACCGGCAAAGAGCTGCTCGCGAATCTGATCCATTACAATTCGGGCCGCGAAAACAAGCCCTACATCAAGATCAACTGCGGCGCGATTCCGGAAAGCCTGCTCGAATCGGAGCTCTTCGGCNNCGGCCACGAAAAAGGCGCGTTCACCGACGCCCGCGCACAGCGCAAGGGCCGTTTCGAAGAGGCCGACGGCGGCACGCTGTTCCTCGACGAGATCGGCGAGATGCCGCTCTCGGCGCAGGTCAAGCTGTTAAGAGTTTTGCAGGACGGCGAGCTGACGCGGATCGGCGGCAGCGAGGTCGTCAAGACCGACGTCCGCGTGATCGCCGCGACCAACGTCGATCTCGAACGGGCGATCGAGGAAGGCAAATTCCGCAAGGATCTGTATTATCGCCTGTCGGTTTTTCCGATCACGCTGCCGCCGCTTCGCGAGCGGATCGAGGACATCAACCTGCTCGTTTTTTATTTTCTCGAACGCTACAAGGAAAAAACCGGCCGCTTCGTTTCCGGCATCTCGAAGGAAGCGCTGCGGGCGCTCGTCAATTACGAGTGGCTCGGCAACGTCCGCGAGCTCGAAAACGCGATCGAGCGCGCCGTGATCATCGCTTCGGGCCGCCAGATCGAGCTCGACGATCTGCCCGAAGCGATCAGTAAGAAAGCCTTCGAACTGAACGCGCTCGCGCGGCAGGAACGCGCCAAAGCGGCGGGCGAGGGCCGTTCGATCAATCTCGAGATCGAATTTCCGGCGACGCTCGACGAGATCGAAAAGCTCGCGATCGAGATGGCGCTCGATTACACGGCCGGCGACAAATCGCGCGCCGCCCGGCTGTTGAACATCGGCCGCAAAACGCTCTACCGCAAGCTCGAACAGTACGAAGCCGAAGCCTGATCCGGGGAATTCGCCGGGTGCTGACGCAGACTTGAGTCTTGAGTCTTGAGTCTTGAGTCTTGAGTCTTGAGTCCTGGCCGCCGCGAGGTCGGAGGTCTTTATTTGGCCGCCAAGCGCCGGAATCTGTCATATCCGCATCGATGCGAAATACGCCCGCCCAAGACTCAAGACTCAAGACTCAAGACTCCATAACTTTTTACCGGGACATTCCCGCGAACGAAAAAAAATTGGTGACATTTCATCGAACCTGGTTTATAGTGGGGTTGAATAAACTGCGACCGCTCAGACCCTTAAACGAAGTTTATGAAATATTCGCCCGCACCCTTCCCGACCGGATTTCCCCTTCTCCGATCTTCGACCGCCGTTTCGGCGCAGGACGCGAAACCACCGCCCGGCGGGTGACGGATCGAATTTTTCGGCGCTCACGGACAGTTTTTTTCGACAAAGCCGAAACCGCCCGGACAGCCGCCCTCGAGGTCGTCGGGCGAAAAACATTTCAATGAATACAAACCCCGAAAATCAACCACAGGAGCCTAACAAAATGAAAAAAAGCCTTTTTATATTGACCTTGCTCGGGTTATCCTTCATCGGCGCCGCCGCGCAGACCCCGACGCCCGCGCCAAATCCCGAAGACGACGTCGTCAAGATCACGACGAGCCTGGTACAGGTCGACGCCGTCGTAACGGATCGGGACGGAAATCAGGTGACCGATCTGAAAGCCGAGGATTTCGAGATAATGCAGGACGACAAGCCGCAGAGGATCACGAGCTTTTCCTACGTCAGGCAGGGCGTTATGACCAATTCCAGCGCGCCGAAATCGAACACCGAGCAGCTCGTTCCGGCGGTCGCGAACAATAAGAACGACGGCACGCGGCGGATCCTCACGTTCATTGTCGACGACGGAAACTGTGCGGTTTCGCAGGGCGGAATCCTGACGATCAAGGACGCGCTCGAGAAATTCATCAACCAGACGATGCTGCCGGACGATCTGGTTTCGATCTACCAGACGAGCGGCGGCAGCAGTCTGATCCAACAATATACTTCGGACAAAACCCGTTTATTGCAGATCGTTAAAAAGATTCGCTGGCTGCCCGCCGCCGCCGGCTGTTTTTACGGCAGCGATTTGTTCAACAACGAAGCCCTTCAGGACAGACGCGAGCGCGAAGAGTCGGCCAGCCAGTCGACGCAGATCGTCGGCAGCATCGGCGTGATGCGGTACATCGTGCGCGGGCTCGAACGCGTGCCCGGCCGCAAGGTCGTGTTTTTTATGTCGGACGGTCTGCCGATCAACGCCCGCAACGGCACCTACACCGACGCTTTCAACGATCTGCGGGAGCTGGCCGATCTCGCGACGCGCGCTTCGGTGATCTTCAACACCTTCGACATCCGCGGGGTCCAGAGCGGGATTATGATCGACGCCTCCGCCGACGTCCGGCCGTTTAATCCGAAATCGCCGGACGCGAGCGGCACGACCGGCAGACTGATCGCCGACAACACCGCCAGCATCAACAGCTCGCAGAACGGCCTGTACTATCTGGCCGAGGAAACGGGCGGCCGCTTTTTCAGAAACAGCAATTTACTCGACGGGCCGCTGAAAAAAGTGCTCAATCTGGAAAAGGGATTTTATCTGATCGGTTACGAGCCGGACGACGAAACTTTCCGGGGCAAGAAATATCACAAGCTGAAGATCGTTTCGAAGCGGCCCGAGCTGAAGGTCTATTCGCGGACCGGCTTTATCGGTCAGACCGACGATCAGGTCAAGCCGCGGAAACGCGTCGGCGACAGCGAGCTTTACGAGGCGCTCGTCGCGCCGCTTCCGCAGAGCGGCCTCAACCTGCAGCTGACCGCGTTTTTCGGAAATACCGCGCAGGAAGGCAGCTTCGTCCGTTCGCTGGTCTATCTCGGCGGCGACGACATCACCTTCATCGACGATCCGAGCGGTTATAAAAAGGCCGTCTTCGACGTTGTCGCCGTCACGCTGGACGAGAAAAACAAGGTCGTCGACGAATTCAACCGGACGCACACCTTCAAGGTCGAAGCGGCGGCCGTCCCGTTCATCAAGAAAAACGGCCTGATCTATTCGACCGACGTGCCGGTCAAAAAGGCGGGAACGTATAATTTCCGGATCGCGATCCGCGACGCGGCGAGCCGGACGATCGGTACGGCCTCGCAGGTCCTGAAAGTGCCCGAGCTCGGCCGGCGCGAGCTTTTTCTTTCGGGGCTGACCGTCAGCCAGGTCGACGCGGCCGGAAAATTTCCGATGCCGTCGGCCGTTAAGCCGGAAAACGCGCTCTCGATGACCGCTTCGGCGGCCGTCCCGTCGATTCGCCGGTTCAAGCCCGGAATGATTCTGGCCTACGCCTATTCGCTGTACAACGCGCATCCCGATCAGGCGACCGGTCAGCCGAAGCTCGAAGTGCAGATGAACCTCTACCGCGACGGAAAAATGCTGCTCGAAGGAAAGTCGGAACCGCTGACTCTCGATCCCCGCGCGGATTGGACGAAGATCGACAATTTCGAGTATTTCCGGATCAACAATCTGGAGCCCGACGACTATGTTCTCCAGATCGTCATCAAAGACCTGATTTCGAAGGAAACCGTTTCGCAATGGGTCGATTTCGAGGTCACGAATTAAAGACGGGCGGGTTTTCCCGGCCGGAATTTTGAAACTCCGGGTTCGACGCGTTTCGGCGTCGAACCCGGAGTTTTTGTCCGTAATGCCCGATAATTTATGGCTGCGGCGGGCCGCCGGCGCGAGAAATCGTGACATTTCGGCGGTTTTCGGCTATATTGAGACTGAATAAGCTCAAATCCCGCAAATCCTTAGGAGTGTGTTATGAAGTATCTTTCCGGCTATTTCACGATCGTTTTATCGACTCTTCTTCTCGGCCCGGCGGCGTTCGCGCAGAAGCCGACGCCGACGCCGCCCGGCGACGACACGAACGTGATCCGCGTTTCGACCAATCTGATCCAGCTCGACGTCACCGTCACCGATAAAGACGGCAACGTCATCACCGATCTCCGCCCGGATGAATTCGAGCTTTACGAAAACGACAAGAAACAGAGCATCACCAATTTTTCGTTCATCTCGAGCGGGACGGAAACCGAGCAGACCGAGCTCAAGGTTCGCTCGCAGGCGGCGAATGCGAGCGTGCCCGTCCCGCTGCCGCCGGCGCGGATGCGGCCGGAAGACGTGCGGCAGACGATCGTCCTCGTGGTCGACGATCTCGGGCTGAACTTTTCGAGCGTCGATTCGGTGCGGACGGCGCTCAAGAAGTTCGTCAACGAGCAGATGCGGCCGGGCGATCTGGTGGCGATCATCCGGACGGCGTCGGACACGGGCGTCCAGCAGTCGTTCACGAGCGACAAGCGGCAGCTTTTGACGGCGATCGAGAAGATTCGCTGGAATCCGCGGAGCCGCGGCGGTCTGAGCACGTTCGCGCCGATCGCGCCCGGCTTCAAGGAAGAGGTGACCGACAAGGGCGCGCTGACGCCGAATTCGGAAAATCCCGATGGCGAGACGAATCCGGGGCTTTTCAACGATCAGGGCCGCGACGCGGAAAAATTGATGGAACGGCTCAACGCCGAATTCGTCGCCGAGAATTTTCAGGTCGGCACGCTCGGAATGCTCTCGAACATCATCCGCGCGATGAAGGATATGCCGGGCCGCAAGTCGATGCTGCTCTTTTCCGAGGGTTTTCAGCTTTCGCTCCAGAGCCAGCAGAACAGCGAGATGCGGACGCCGACCAAGATTTTGGACGCGATGCGCTTGCTCGCCGACATCGCCAACCGCTCTTCGGTGGTCATCAACACGCTTGACCCGCGCGGGCTCGAAAACGGCATTATGGCCAACGCCGACGACGATATCTACCGCATCAACAATGAAATCAAGCCGGAAAATATTTCTAACGAGCCGCGCAGCGTGCGCAATCAGGAATTCGTCGAGACGCAGCAGAGCCTCCGTTATCTGGCGGCCGAAACCGGCGGCCGGTCCTATATCAACCGCAACGATCTGAGCAACGGCGTGAGCAAGATTCTTAAGGAGATCAGGGGCTATTATCTGATCGGCTACCAGCCCGACGACGAATCGTTCGATCCGAAAAAGGCCCGCTTCAACAAATTCACCGTCAAAGTCACCCGGCCCGGCGTCAAGGTTCGCTACCGGAGCGGTTTCTTCGGCATCTCGGACGCGGCTTTCAACCTCCCGACAACCTCGGAACAAAAATTGATGAAGGCGCTGATCTCGCCGTTCGAGGGCAGCAAGATCAATCTCGAGCTTTATCCGATCTACGGCAACGATCCGAAGAACGGCGATTTCATCCGGGCGCTCGTTCATATCGACGCCAAGGACATCACATTCAAAAAGCACGCCGACGGCAGCTACACGGCGAATTTCCAGATCGTCGCGATGACCTTCGGCGACAACGGCGCGGAAAGCGAGCGGATGACGAAGCCCTACGTCGCCGATTTCGACGAGAAATATTTTCAGAAGACGCAGCGCGATGGCTTCGTTTACGAGGTTCTGATGCCGGTCAAGAAAGTCGGCGCGTTTCAGTTCCGGCTGGCGCTGCTCGATCAGATTTCGGGTGAGGTCGGCGCGGTCTCGCAGTATATCGAGATCCCGAACCTGAAGAAAAAGAAGCTGACGCTGTCGAATCTCGTGCTGAACAATTTCACGGCCGCCGAATGGCAGAAGCTGATGGCCGGACAGTCGCCGCTGCCGCTCGAAAAGGACGCGTTTATGAGCTCGGCGGCGCGGCAGTTCAAACACGGGACGGTGCTCGCCTACGATTACGTGGTCTACAACGCGCGGCCGTCCGCGCCGCTCCAGACGCAGCTCCGGCTGATCAAAGACGGCAAGGTCGTGCTCGAAGGCGCGCGGCAGGCATTCGACGCGGGCGGGCAGACCGATCCGACGCGGCTCCAGGGAAACGGGGCGATCACGCTTGGCAACGATCTGCCGGCGGGAAACTACATTCTGCAGGTGATTCTTTACGATCCGACGTCGACGGAAAAGGTCAATTACACGGCGCAGTTCGTCGAATTCGAGCTCGTCGATTGATTGGAAGGACGGAACGCCGGCATCGCGGCCGGCAATGCGTTTGCGAAACGCATAGGAAATGAAAAGTTGTGACGCCGCTGGCGCGCCGTTTGCCGGCCGCGATGCCGGCGCTCCGGGGAAAATAAAAAGGGCCAAGCCGCGCGGCTTGGCCCTTTGCTTTTCTATTCCGCGACCGGATTGCCGTCCGTGTCGAGGATCGTGATCGGGTAACCGAGCTCCTTGAGGCCGGGCTCGATCGTCTTGCGATCACCGACGATGACGATCGCCATCTTCGACGGGTCGAGATACTTGTTCGCGACCCGGTTGACGTCATCGATCGTGACGGCGTTGATCTTGCCGATGTAATCGTTGAAATACGTGTCCGGCAGACCGTAAACGACGAGGTTCGAAAGCTGGTTGGAGATCTGTCCGACCGTTTCGAAACCGCCCGGGTAACGGCGGATCAGACTCTGTTTATTGACTTCGAGCTCGGCCGGCGTGACCGCGCGCGCGCCGCGAATGCCGTTGAGCTCTTTCATAAACTCGATCACGGCCTCCTTGGTCGATCCGGTCTGGATCTCGCCCGACGCCGAGAACGGCCCCGCGCCGCGCCGGTAGACGAAGCGGCTGTAAGCGCCGTAAGTGTAGCCCTTGTCCTCGCGCAGATTCATAAAGAGCCGCGCCGTGCCGCCGCCGCCGAGGATCGAGTTCATCACCTGCAGGGCGAAATAATCCGGGTTCGAACGTTCGACGCCGACCTGACCGATCGAGACCGACGACTGCGGCGCGCCCGGTTTGTCGACGAGATAGATGCCCGGTTTGGCGGCCATCTTTTCGCCGCCGGCCTTGCCGTTCGCCGCCGGCGCTTCGCCCTTCCAGTTAGCGAAGGCCTTTTCGAGCTTCGGCAGCAGCGTTTTCGTCTCGACGTCGCCGGCGACGATCAGCGTCGAGCCGTTCGGCCGGTAATACGTGTTGTAGAAGTTCACCAGATCGTCGCGCGTCAGCGCCTTGACGGATTTTTCGTCGCCCGAGAGCTGGCGACCGTAGATCTGATCGCCGTAGAGCACGCGGCTGTAAACGACGCCGGCGACGGCGGTCGCGTTGGCCTTGCGCTGGATAAAGCTCGTCATCAAACGGCGGCGCTGGGTTTCCATCTCGTTCGCCGGGAACGACGGGTTGACGACGACGTCGGCGAAAAGGTCGAGCGCCTGATCGAGATTCTTCGTCAGCGTCTGCATCGAGACGCCGCCCGAATCCCAGTCGGCTCCGGCGTTGACCGACGCGCCGATCGATTGGAGCTGGTTCGCGATGTCGATCGCCGAGCGCGTTTTCGTGCCCTGGTTGAGCATTCCGGCGGTGAACGACGAAACGCCCGATTTATCGGCCGGATCGAACATTCCGCCGGCGTTCGTGACGAGATTCATCGAGACGATCGGGAGCTCGTTCTGCCGGACGACCCAGACGTTGAGGCCGTTGGAGAGCTTCGTCTTCTCGATCGACGGGAGCGTGAATTTCGGATCGGGGCCGGCCTTCGGCAGCGCCGCGTCCTGTTTGGCGATCAGCGCGTCGTCCTTTTTCTTGGTCGCGGTCGAGGTCGGCTTGTTGACGTCCGCCTTCGTCGGCGCCATCGTGCCCTTGCCCGGCACATAGCTCATCACGAGCCGGTTCGCCGTCAGATACTGGTTGGCGACGCGCTGGACGTCGGCCGGCGTGACCTTGCGGTAGCGGTCGAGATCGGCCTGAAAATAATCGGGCTTGTTGAGATAACCGGCGTAGCTCGCGAGCTGCGAGCCTTTGCCGAGAACGGTCTGCAGGCCGTAGATTGCCGAGGCTTCGCGGATGTTGAGCGCGCGCGTCATTTCCTCGGCCGTCGGCGGTTCTTTTTTCAGCCGCTCGATCTCGGCGTTGATCTCCTTTTCGATCTCGTCGAGCGATTTGCCGGGCTTGGCGAAGGCCGAGATCTGGAAAAGCCCGCCGATCTCGCTCGTGCCGTTATTGGCGAAAATCTGCTGCGCGATTTCCTTGCCGTAAACGAGGCTGCTCTGGAGACGCGAGCCGCGGCCGGTCGAAAGAATCGAGGAGAGCGTGTCGAGCGCGGCTTCGTCCGGCGCGTACTGCGGCGTGCTGTGCCAGACCATCGTCAGCCGCGGCAGCGGAACCGGTTCTTCGTAGGTCTTGCGGATCTCGCCGTCGAGCTTCGGCATCGCCGGCGCCGGGCGGTTGATGTCCGCGCCTTTGGCGATCGGGCCGAAATATTTCTCGATCCACTGTTTCGCCTGTTTTTCATCGAAATCGCCCGACAGCGCGAGCACCGCGTTGTTCGGCGCGTAGTATTGACGGAAGAACGATTTGACGTCGTCGAGCGAAGCCGCCGAGAGATCTTCCATCGAACCGATCACCGACCAGTGATACGGGTGGCCGGCCGGATACATAATCTCGCCGATCCTTTCCGAAGCGGTGCCGTAGGGCACGTTGTCGACGCGCTGGCGGCGTTCGTTTTTGACGACGTCGCGCTGGTTGTCGAGCTTTTCCTGCGACATCGCGTCGAGCAGGTTGCCCATCCGGTCGGCTTCGAGATACAGAACTCGTTCGAGAAAGTTCGACGGCACGACTTCGAAGTAGTAGGTCCGGTCCTCGTTAGTCGTCCCGTTGACGTTGCCGCCCAGCTCGTCGACGCCGCGCCAGCCGTCGACGTAGTTTTTCGAGCCCTGAAACATCATATGCTCGAAAAGATGCGCGAAGCCGGTGCGGCCCGGCGCTTCGTTTTTCGAACCGACGTGATACCAGAGATTGACGGCGACGACCGGCGTCGATTTATCCTCGTGCATGATCACGCGGAGGCCGTTTTTCAAAAAATATTCCTTGTATTTGATCGGCGGCAGCTTGTCGCCCTGCTGGGCTGATACGAGTGTCGTCATAAACGAAAGCAAAACAACCAGAGCAATAAAAAATCTATTTAATTGCATCGCAAAAAACTCCTTTGATTTTCTTTTAAATACGGACAATTTCCAAAATGCGGTTTTTGTGAACCTTTCTTAAATATTTCGGTTTGGTGATTGCTTAGACGTAAAAAAGGAAATCAAGGTTTCAAAAATAAGCGAAAACGCGCGGCCGCGCAGCGGAAATCGCTTCCCGCCGCGCGGCCGCTCGTTCTTTCGGATCGAACCGGCGCGCCTAATTCTGCGCGGTCAGTTCGAGGCCCTCGACGTTGTCGCCGACGCTGATGACCTGCGCGGCGAAACGGTACTGCTTATGCCGAACCGTGACCGTATAGTTCTGACCCGCCTCGACGCCCTCGAAACGGAAGTAGCCGAACGAATTGGTCGCGGCCGACCGGATCGAGCCGCTCTGGTCGGTGATCGAGACGCGGGCGCCGGCGACGCCCCGGCCTTCGGGCGAGAGGACGCGGCCGGTCACGCTGACCGGCGCGGCCGTGTTGACCTGGATCGTGAAATTCGCGTCGTTGACATCGAAAAAGATGTTGCCGACGGCTTCGACCTTGATCCGCGCGGTCGTCGTGCCGACGTTCGGGATGGCGACGCTCTGCGTGCCGTCGTTCGGCGTCGAGGCGGCGAGCGTGAACGGGAAGGTATTTCCGCCGTCGGTCGAGAGCGAGATCTTGACGTTGGCGGCCTCGGCGGTCGAGCCGTTGACGTCCCACGTCACGGTCTGAAAGGTGTTGCCGAGCCACGTCGCCGCCGGGGCGAACGAATTCTGCGCCGTCACGCGAAACGGACCGTTGTTCGAAACGGTCACGGTGACGGTCGCGTCGGCCGCGCCGCCGGCGGTCGCGTTGTTGTCGCGGGCCGTCACGCGGAAGCTCATCGTGCGGGCGATCGACGGCAGGATTTCGCCGGTGATGCAGTTGCCGAAAAGACAGACGTTGCCGGTCGGCGACGTTCCGGTGTAGGTGGCCGGCGGGACGTTCGAGTTGTTGAGAATATAGGTCAGGCTCGGGAAATTGCGCGTCGAAGCGGCGTTCGTCGGCTGGAGAATCCGGAAGATCGGCCGTGCGTTGCCGTCGGCGTCGGAATCGACCGCGCCGGTCGAGACCGTCGCCGGCCCGAGATCGTTTTCCTCCCACGAATAGGTCAGCTGACCGGCCGGGTCGTTGGCGTCGGTCGCCGTCGCCGACAGCGCGAACGGCGTGTTTTTGGGAATCGTGTAGTTGGTCAAAGCGCCGAACGACGGCGCGCTGTTGCCCGAAGCGGCGAGCGTGCCACAGCTTCCGCCGCGATTCGGGTTCGTGTTGTTGCGCTCGCTGATGACCTGATTGAGACTCTGCACCGAGAACAGATCGTAGGAATTGCTCTGAAGGTTGCGCGGGTTGCAGATCCCGACGTACGACATAATGGTCGCGCCGCTCGCCGGTTCGTAGGCGCTGCCGGCCGAGCGCGTCGTGCAGCCGCCGTCGCCGGAATTGTTGTAGCTGTGCTGGCCCGAAAACTGGTGGCCCATCTCGTGCGCGACGTAATCGACGACGAACGGATCGCCGGTCGGGTTCGGCAGGCCGGAAAGTCCCTGCGCTTTGAAGCTCGCGTTGCAGACCGACGGCGTCGAGGCGATGCCGCCGTTCGACGTTTCGAACAGGTGACCGAGGTCGTAATTGGCCGAACCGATGATCGTGTCGAGCTGCGTTTGATTGGCGCTCAGATCGGGAACGTCGCCGTCGTTGACGTACGGGTCGGTCGCGCCGTCCGGAAAGAGCGTGTTCGTGCCCGAAACGAGCGTGAAGCTGATCGCCGCGTCGCGCCGGTAGATGCCGACGATCCGGTTGACGGCGGTCGTGACGGCCGTCAGCGCCGATGCCTGTCCGCCGCGGTTGACGGTGTATTCGCCGGTGCCGGCGATCGCCAGCCGGTAGGTCCGGAGATCGCCGCCGTTGCTGAACGCGGCGTCCGGCTGCGGGAGCTCGTCGCGGAGCGCGTTCAGTTCCTGGTAATCGTCCAGGTTGCAGCGGAATTTCGCGGCCGTGTCGCCGTATTCGTGTTTGTAGTAGACGAGATAATTATCGCGGTCGTTTTTCTGGAACGGGTCGATGTAGATGGTTCCGTTTTCGGAAAGAATATAACCGTGAAATCCGTCGAGCGGCGTCCAGTCGAAGCGCGCGACGGCCGTCGGATCGTCGATGCCCTGGCCGCTGAAGGTCTTCACGCCGGGCAGCTCGGCGGCGACCTGCGGCGCGAGCACCGGCGATTCCGTGATGCGGAACCGCGCCAGTTTGCCGTCGGGCAGCGGGATTTCCATAATCGCGGGCTGATCGGCGGCGGCTTTCGTAAACTCCATCGGCATCGCGGCGAGCAGGCCGGCGAGCAGCGTCCGGTTGAGCCGGAACAGACGGTATCTGGCCGGCGAAAGCGGTCTCGCGCCGCGCGTCCGGACGGCGGTTTCGGCGGTTTCCGTCCAGAGGCCGGCCTGTTTTTCGGCCTTCGAAGCGGCCTTCGTTTTGTTTTGATGAGTGGCGGCCGCGGCTTCGAGCGGCCCCGTCCCGGGCAGGATCGCCAGCCCCAGTAGAATTCCGCCGACAACCGACGGGATTTTGGTTAATTTCATATCGTCTCTCTCCTTAGTTTGGTTGACAGGATTTTCCCGAAGGCTTAAAAATGGGATTCCTGAAAATTGTTTGGTTGAAAATCGGGTTTCGGAAAAACTGGTGTTAAGCAGAAAATCTGAATTCTGTCGGGGGTATGAATTAACTGATTTGGGGATATGCTGCTTGAATCGATTACCGGCAATCGTGTTCGGGAGGACCGGTCGGCGGTTAATCTCAGGAGATTGTACTACAGGTTTATGAGATTGCCAAACTTTTTGTTACTCGGTCTTTGGTCTTTGATCTTTGATCTTTGATTTTAGAGTCTGTTTAAATTTATGGTTTGAGGCCGCGAACGCTTTTTGACGGATTCACTAAAAACACTAAAAACACGAAATCTTTTTAGTGTTTTTAGTGAATCGAAAAACAAGCCCTCGCCGTTCGGATGGGTGATTGCCTCAACCGAAGATCGAGCTTTGTCAGACGGCGATCTTGGCGACCGCGACGAGCTTGTCGCCCTGCGCCGAGACGACCACGCCGCCCGGTTTTTCCTTCGTCAGCGCGAAAACCTTCGGGTGCGCGACCTTTAATTTGGCATCGATCGGGACGACGATCTCGCCGTCGCTCCGGACGTCGAAGACGCCGCCGTCGACCGGGTATTTGTCGCGCGTTTCGTCGACGATCCAGAGCTGGTAGGTTTCGCGCGCCGGATCGTTCGGCGCGAGGCCGCGAAATGTCAGAAAGCCTTGCTGCGCCGTGTCGCTCCAGACGACTTCGCCGGTGATCTGCGTCGCGTTCGCCGGTTTCGCGCCCGTCCACGCGGCCCGCACGACGTCTTTCGCCGAAGCCAGAAGCCGGTCGCGCTGTTCGGCCGGCGTCAGCTCTTTGTTCGGCGCGGCGGTCGGCGTCGGCGTCGGATTCTTCGACAGCTCGTCGGGCTTCAAACCGCGCGTCAGGTAGAGGTTGACGGCGAGCACGAGACAGGCGGCCGCCGCGACGCCCCAGCCGAGCCAGCTCAAAAACGACCGGCGCGGCTCGAATTCGAAGGTTTTCTGAAGCTCTTCGGGGCCGGTTTCGGGCGTCGCTGCGGCGACCGTTTCGACCGGCGCTTCCGCTTTGGAGGCGGCGAAATATTTGTCGGCGTCGGCGACGATTCGCTCGCGCAGGTGCGCGGGCAGCGGCTCGCTCGTGTCGAGATTGATCATCCCGATCGAGGCGGCCGCGAGCTCGAACGAATCGTCGCCGAATTCGGGAAATTCGTTTTCGAGCTCGGCCAGTTCGGCGAATTCCGCGTCCGTCAGGCCGAACAGCGCCTGGTCCGAAAGAAGTTCGACAATTCTTTCTTTTTTCCGTTCGTTCACGCCGTTCCTCCTTTCGCTTCGTTGATACTGCTCATTCCTAATAAATCCCTGATCTGCAAAAGCCCGCGCCGGGCGTGCGTCTTGACCGTCCCGAGCGGGATCCCGGTCGCCTCGGAAATCTCCTGGTGCGAGAGCCCGCGGACGATCGAAAGCTGCAGGACCTGACGCTGTTCGGGCCGCAGCTGCCGGAGCGCGCGCGCCGCGTCTTTTGCTTCGATGCTCGTCTGGAGCTCTTCGTCGGCCCGGTTCTGCGGTTCGCTGACGAGCTCTTCGAGCGAATCGGCGGCGATCCGGCGTTTGGCGTAGCGCAGCCGGTCGATCAGCCGGCGCCGCGCGATCATCGCGATGAACGTCGTTTCCGACGCCTGCGCCTCGTCGAAGCGCTCGGCGTTTTTCCAGACGTCGATGAAAATCTCCTGCACGGCGTCCTCGGCGTCGTCGGTGTTGGCCGACATCCGCCGCGCGAGCGACCAGACGAGCCCGCCGTATTTGTTCAGGCACTCCTGCACGGCCGTTTTGTCCCCGCGCGCGATACGATGAAGAATGGATTCAGCCATTATTTTTTTCGGGCAAATTGAAAACCTTCAAAATTATTTCATCGCATTTGCCGGGATTTTGCAAAAGCCGCCAAACAAATGACGGAAGGCGTCAGCGGCCTTCCGTCAGATATATTCGTCAGAATTCGAAAAACGGTTTCACGAGCGCCAGAAGCGCGACGCGAGCGCGATGATGCAGAGCGTGATCGAGGTCGCCGCCGAAAGCAGGCAGAACTGGCAGAACGCGCCGATCACGAAGGCCTGCAGATAGATCAGCCAGAACGAAAAGCCGGCCATCACGAGCGTCTGAAGACCGAACAGCTTCCACAGCGGGCGGTTCCCGAAGGCGGCGAGCAGCGCGAGACTGAAGGCGACGAAATAAGCGGCCGCGCCGAAGATCGACAGCGGGTAGCCGGCGATCTGCGACCAGGCGCTCGTCAGCACCATCTCGCAGCCGCCGGTGACGCTGCACGGCACATTTTCGCCCGTGTAATGGTGAATCGTCAGGTAGATCGAATCGAACAGCCCGACGAGCGCGAGCAGCGCCGCCGCGAGCGGCAGCTTGGCGATTCCGTTTCCCTCGTTGACTATTTCCGCGTCGCTCATTGTTTTTTCGGTTCGACGTTGGCCGTGTTCGAATTACCCGCCGCCGGCGCGCTCGGCGCGGGCTGGCTCGCGTTCGGGGCTTTGGCGAGCTCGGCGTCGATCATCTGGCGCATCGTTTCGACCGTCATCTGTTCGAATTCGAGCTTGATGCCGTTGATGAAGATCGACGGCGTCGAATTGACGTTGAGCGCGCGGCCGCGCGCGAGGTCGGCGTCGACGCGGGCCTTCGCGTTGAGACCGGCCATATCGTTTTTCCAGCGGTCGACGTCGAGCCCGATCTTGGCCGCGTATTCTTCCCAGACCTTGCGGTAGTCGGGATTCGCCGACCACGCCTGCTGGTTCGAGAAAAGCAGGTTCTGCATATCCCAGAACTTGCCCTGCAGACCGGCGGCCTCGGCGGCGACGGCCGCTTCATAGGCTTTGTCGTGCGCCGGGATCGCGAGCGGATATTCGCGGAAGATGAACTTGATGCGGCTGCCGTAGGTCGAGACCACTTCCTTGACCTTCGGATGCATCACCCCGCAGGTCGGGCATTGAAAATCGGCGAATTCCTCGACCGTCACCGAGGCGTTCGCCGAGCCGAGCATATTCGGCGGCTGCGCGCCCTGAATGTTCGTCACGATCGGGGTCTGACCGGCTTTCGCATTGGTCGGCTTGTTGGTGTTTTTGATTCCCGCGTTGCTCTGACCGAGAAACCACCACGCGCCGCCGACGGCGACGATCAGGACCAGACCGATGATGATCAGGGGAGTTTTGCTGTTGTTTTTTCCGTTACTCATTATTGTTATAGTTTTTTCGTTCGATTTCGCAAACCGCGCCGCTTTTCGGTTCGAACGACACGCTCGTCGCACGAAAATCGGGCCGTCGGAAATTTTCTCTCAAAAGATACACGACTACCCGGTTCGAAAAATCCGAAATCCGACTTTATTTTACAACCTTCAAACGCTTGCTGCCGACGCGGCGATTCTCGAGACCTTCGACGAGCTCCTTCGCTTTATGATAGATTCCGTCGGCGTCGAGCCCGTACTTCGCGAGCAGCAGCTGCGGATCGCCGTGCGTGATGATCCGGTCGGGCACGCCCATCCGGACGAACTTGAGCTTGTCGAGCAGCCCGTGTTCCTCGAGCAGCTCCATCACCGCCGAGCCGAACCCGCCGGCCAGATAGGCTTCTTCGACCGTGATTAATACGCGGTTTTCGCGCGCCAGTTTCAGAATCAGCTCTTCGTCGAGCGGCTTGACGAAGCGGGCGTTGACGACGGTCGCTTCGATGCCGTCGCGCGACAGGTTTTCCGCCGCCTGCACCGCCGGGTAAACCATCGAGCCGTAAGCGACGATCGCCGTTTCGCCGTCGCCTTCGCGTAAAACCTCGCCCTTGCCGATCTCGAGCTTTTTCGGCGGCGCGGAAATATCGACGCCGAAGCCGTTGCCGCGCGGATAGCGGATCGCCGCCGCGCCCGGATGCTCGATCGAGGTCAGGATCAGATCGCGGAGCTCGGCCTCGTCCTTCGGCGCCGANNATGTCGAGCAGGCCGTGATGCGTCGGGCCGTCGGCGCCGACGATGCCGGCGCGGTCCATCGCGATCGTCACGTTGAGGTTCTGGAGACAGACGTCGTGGACGACCTGATCGAAGGCGCGCTGCAGAAACGTCGAATAGATCGCGGCGACCGGTTTGAGTCCCTCGCAGGCCATTCCCGCGCAGAACGTGACGGCGTGCTCCTCGGCGATGCCGACGTCGAACGCGCGCTCGGGGAATTTTTCGAGGACTTTGTCGATGCCCGTGCCGTCCGGCATCGCGGCCGTCAGCGCGACGATCGTCGGGTCTTCGCCCATCAATTCGCACATCGTCCGGCCGAAGACCTCGGTGTAGGTCGGCGGCAGCACTTTCGACGATTTGTAGGGCAGACCGGTTTTCGGATCGAACGGGCCGGTCGCGTGATAGGCGTAATAATTTTTTTCGGGGTTCGGAAAGCCCTTGCCCTTGGTCGTCAGCGCGTGGACGATGACCGGGCCGTCGTCGACCTTTTTCGCCTCTTCGAGCGCCTTGACGAGCATCGGGACGTTGTGGCCGTCGACGTAGCCGATGTATTTGAAGCCGAGCTCGTTGACGAGCGCGCCCGGCAGCACCGCCGCGGCGATCGCGTCCTTGAAGCTCTTCGCGGCGCGGCGCAAAGACTGGCCGAAACCGGGCACGCTCTCGAGCGCGTCGCCGATCTCTTCCTTGAACAATTGATAGCTCTGCGCGCCCTTGATCCGGTTGAGATACCGCGCGAGGCCGCCGACCGCCGGCGCGATCGACATCTCGTTGTCGTTGAGAAGCACGATCAGGCGCGATTTCAGATGGCCGGCCTGATTGATCGCCTCCATCGCCATTCCGCCCGCGAGGCTCGAATCGCCGATCAGCGCGCAGACGTGAAAGTCCTCTTTCTTTTTATCGCGCGCGACGGCCATCCCGAGCGCCGCCGAGAGCGACGTCGAGGCGTGGCCCGCGCCGAACGTGTCGTATTCCGATTCGTCGCGCCGCAGAAAGCCGGACAATCCGCCGTACTGCTTGATCGTGTGCAGTTGATCGCGGCGGCCGGTCAGGATCTTGTGCGCGTAGGCCTGATGGCCGACGTCCCAGACGACGCGGTCGCGCGGCGTGTCGAAAACGTAATGCATCGCGACGGCCAGCTCGACCGCGCCGAGCGAAGCGCCCGTGTGTCCGCCGACGCGCGAGCAGGTGTCGATGATAAACTGCCGCACCTCGTCGGCGACTTCCTGTAAGTCTTCCACCTTGAGCTGGCGCAGATCCGCCGGTGAATTTATTTCAGATAAGAATCTCATTTGTTTGTCCCGTCTGCCTTTGTACCCGAATTTCCAATTTTATCTTGATCAAACGCAATTGTTAAATGCCACGCTTTGATTTTGGCCTTTAATCTTCGATCTTTGATCTTTGATCTTTGATCTTTGACCGTCGATCTTCGGTGTTAGAAACGGCGATTGGGAAAACGATACCAGAAAACGAACGATCCGAAATCCGAGCTTTCAAAGACCAAAGACCAAAAACCAAAGATCGAAGACCGAAATTCCGCGAATTTACAATTCTTTACGCTTTCCCGCAAAAATCCTTCGGCTAAACCGCTATAATAAGCGTCAAAAGATGTGAAGGCGAAAGCTGATTTCCAAAATAAAAACTTAAAGAGGTAGCAAAATGGCAATTAAACATAAATTTTTTTCGATTCTGACAACGGTGTTGGCGGTTTTCGCGCTGGCGGTTTTCGTTTCCGCGCAGGACGTCAAAACGGACACCGACAATTCGCAGAAACAGGAAAAACCGGAATGGCGCAAAGGCGGTAAACGTGACGGAATGGATCGCGAAAACGGCGGCGGACCGCGGCGCGGAATGAAGCGCGGCGGAATGATGCGCGAGCTCCGCGACCTGAACCTGACCGAAGCGCAGAAAGAACAGATCAAGACGATTATGCAGGCCAACCGGCCCGACCAGGCGACGATGGAGGAAATGCGGACGCTCCATCAGGCCAAACGCGACGGCACGATCTCGGCCGAACAGCAGACCCGGCTCCAGACGCTGAAACAGCAGGCTTTCGAAAAGGGCAAGTCGGTTCATCAGCAGATTATGGCCGTCCTGACGCCCGAACAGCTTCAGCAGCTCGAACAGAAGAAACAGGAAATGAAGCAGCGCCGGCAGGAACGCCGGCAGATGCGCGACCGGCAGAATCCGCAGAATCCGCAGAATCCGCCGACCGAGAAGAAAGACAATTGATTGCGGATTTCGGATTTCGGATTTCGGATTGGTTTCGCGGCGGAGGATTCCGATTGCGGGTGACGGGCTGAGATCCTGAAATCTTTTAAGATACTCGTATCTTTCGTTTCCTTATTTTCTGAAACTGGCGAAGACCCGGAGATTTTTCCGGGTCTTCGGCTTTTTAAAGGCGGGCGGGGTCGTGAAAATTTTCAGCGTCGGTTGGGGAAAATTACCCGTTCGCGAAAAGGGCGCTGCGGGGAATTTTGCGTGAGTCGGGATTTTGGCGGCGAAACCGGCGCGCGGCGGGCGGTTTCTCGGGCGGCGGCGGTTGGCACATTCCTTGCAAAATCTGTGTTTACGGAAAATTTCCCAGAGGAAAAAGCGATGGAAAAATATTGTCCGAACTGCCGGCAGCCGAACGCGCTCGAAGCGCAGTTCTGCCGCTTTTGCGCGACCTCGCTCGCGGCCGCGCCGACCTTTCAACAGAATCCGCCGACCTTTCAACAGAATCCGCCCTATTACGGCAACCAGCAGTGGAACCAGCCGTTTGCGGGCGGCCCGCTGCAGTCGCCGAATTACGCGGCGCCCGCGCCCGGCGCGAGCGGCCGCGCGATCGCTTCGCTCGCGCTGACCATCGGCGGGCTTCTGTTGTGCTGTCTGTTGTCGAGCGTGCCGGGCGCGATTCTCGGCTGGATGGAAGTTTCCGCCATCAAAGAGGGCCGCTCGTCGCCGAAGGGAATGACGATGGCGCAGATCGGGCTCTGGGGCGGTCTCGTGGTGACGCTTCTGAACCTGATTTTCTACGGAATTTATCTGCTGATGGTTCTGAGCGCCGGCGCCGGCTCCTACTGAAGCCCCGCGCGCGGCCGGAAGACGATCGAAGGAGAGCTTGAAAGTTATGGATAATCCGAACGCCGCTTTAAGAGTCTGCGTCAACGGCCACCAGTCGCGCGACGCGGCCGCCCGCTTCTGCATCGTCTGCGGCACGCCGCTCGGCGCGCCCGCCCCGCCGAAAAATGCCGTTCCGCCGCCGAACGCCGGACATCCGAACGCCGCGCCGCCCAAAGTTGCGGCCGCGCCGCCGAAAACGCCCGTTTCGCCGCCGAAAACTCCGGTTTCCCAACCGCCGGTCGCGCCAGTTAGTAAACCGCCGGAAGTCGCGCGACCGGCGAATTCTCCCCCGCCGAAAACGCCCGTTCCGCCGCCGCCGAACAATTATCCGCCCAACCATCATTCGCCGCCCGCGTTTAACCCGAATCCGCCGCCGTTCGACCCGAATTACCACGGTCAGCCGAACCAGCCGAGCTTTCAGCCGCCGCCGTTCACCGCGCCGCATCCGCCGTCGCCCGCGCCGTCCGAGTATCCGCCGCCGGTTCGCTGCGAGCCCGTTCAATATGCGCCCATTCAGCCCGCGCCGGCGCCGTCGTGCCGGACGTGCGGCGGCGACGGCCGCGGGCTCGCGCCGAAAATGCTCGTTTGTCCCGAATGCCGCTGGCTGCGGCCGCTCGTGCCCGGCTACGCGGTCGAGACGGCGGCTTTTCAATGGTCGGAAGACGGCAAGGCGATGTCGGCGCTGCGGGCCGTCAAGGTCCTCACGTCGGCCGCGCAGGCGATCTCCGACAAGGTCGGCCGGCCGTGGATCGAGTCGATGTTCAACGCCGTCCGGCTCGGCGAAAACCAGCTGCCGAAAGTTTACGGCACGGCCGTTCACGCGGCGCGGATTCTCGGGATGACGCATATGCCGGACGTCTACGTCTCGGGCGAAGTGATGTGGGACTGCCGCACCTACGGCAGCGACAAAAGCGCGTTCATCGTCATCGGCACCGCGCTCGCGACCAACTTTCAGGGCCTCGATCTGCTGTTTCTGCTGGCCCGCGAGATGGGCCACTGCCGCGCCGGCCACGCGCTCTGGAAAACGGTCATCAAGTTTCTGCTCGGCGAGCAGGGCCCGCGCAAGGGCCTGCTCGGAGGCGGAATCCTCAACGCGCTCAACCCGACGCACCTGATCGAAGGCGCGATCGAGATGCCGCTGCTCGGCTGGGCGCGGCAGGCCGAGATCACGGCCGACCGCGCCGGTCTGCTGGCGGTCGGCAGCGAAGAGGTCGCGCGCCGCGTGCTGCTCTCGTGGACGCTCAAATCGGCCTTTCTCTACAAGCAGATCAACGTCGAGGCGTGGCTCGCGCAGCAGGCCGACGGCGACGACCATATTTCCAAGCTGTCGGAGCTGACGACGTCCGCGACGCCCTACATCACGCGGCGGCTCAAGCTGATGGACGAATTCGCGAAAAGCCCGGACCTGCGGCGCTGGCGGCAGCTCATCCGGCAATACACCGCGAAGCCGAAGCCCGCGCCGGTTCTGCCGCCCGCCGAAAAAGCGCCGCCGGACGTCAAACCGGCCCCGCCGGCGGCCGCGAAGCCGGCCCCGCCGAAAAACCGGGAATTGAAAATCAAATGCGCGGCCTGCGGCACGCCGATGCGCGTTCCGCTCGGCGCTTTCGAAGGCCGGCCGCAGATAAAGGTGCGCTGCCCGAACAAGGGCTGCGCGAAGATCGCGACGCTCAAAAAGGGCGCGCGGCCGGCCGCCGCGAACCGGCCGCCGGATGTTCCGAGCAAAGCGGAAAGGAGTTTGAATTACGACAATGAGTGAGACAGTGATTATTACCGAAAACCCGGAAGACGGCACGCAGACCGTGATCGAAGTGACGACGACCGACGAAACCGACGACGCGTCGCTCGAAGAAATCGTCGACGCCCTGCTCGACGCCGACGAAACCGACGACGCGGCCGACGCCGCGCTCGCGGCCGAAGATGGCGACGACGTCGACGTCGAGGTCTACACGATTCCGGCCGACGACGAAGACGCGGTTTTAACGGATGATGACGCCGCGGCGGAAGCTGTTTTAACCGACGACGACGCCGTGCCGGTCGATTTCGCGCCGGTCGAAGCGGAACCCGAAGCGGACGATTATTACGTCGCCGCGCCGGACGAGGCGGACGTTTACGAGGCCGCGCCGGACGATGAGCCCGACCCGGACGCCGCCGCCGAGGCCGAGGCCGCCGCGCACGCGGCCGCCGCGCAGGACGCGCAGGATGCGGCCGACGAATTCGTCGCGGCGGGCGATTACGCGGCCGCCGCCGAGGCGCGCGAGGCGGCCGAGAACGAAGCGTGGGACGCGGGCGACAACACGATGCTCCACGGCAGCAGCGCAAGCGATCTCGAAAGCGCCGACGCGCGGCAGGACGAGGCCGCCCGTTACGAGCAGCAGGAAGCGATGCACGCGCAGCAGGGCGATTACGAGGCCGCGCGCGAGGACGCCGACAACGCCGGCTACGCGATGTTCGACGCCGATTTCCGGGCCGGCGGCGCGGATCATTCCGGCCAGGCGCAGGCCGAGGAAAACGAGATGGACTGGGCCGTCTGGGAACAGCACAACGCCGAATCGAGCGCCGACGCGGCGGCGCATTACGCGGCCGAAGGCGATTTCGACATCGCCGGCGAATACGCCGATCAGGCCGCCGATTATCAGGAAAGCGCCGATTATCACGGCGATCTCGGCGAACACGGCGGCGACATCGGCGTCACCGACCCGTTCTCCGAAGTCGAATCCGGCGGCCACTACGACGCCCCCGACGCGACGGCCGAAGATTATTCCGAATGAGGCCGATTACCGATTTCGGATTTCGGATTTCGGATTTCGGATTGGCATAAGGCGGAGCCTTTAAGTCAAAATTTAAAGGTTTTTCATTTGGAATCGGAAATTCCGCAGGAAGACCAATCCGAAATCCGAAATCCGAAATCCGAAATCAAATGAAGTACCAGCGGCCGAGTTCTTTGACGAAGTTCGAGAGCTCGTGATGGATCTGCGGTTGATCGTTTTCGTCGAGATAATGGGCCTTGAATTCGACTTTTCCGCGTTTGTCTTTCGGCTGGCCGCCCTCGCGGGAGACGATTTCGAGTTTTTGCCAGCGACAGCCGCGCGACCAGTTTTCGATCGCCGGCCGGTCGTGAAGATGCCGCGTCGACGAATGCGTCGTCCGCAGCAGATAATCGACGGCGCCGGTCGCGTAGGCCGTGTAGCGCGAACGCATCAAAGCCTCCGCCGTCGGCGGCGTCGCCCGACCCTCGAGAAACGGCCCGCAGCAGTCATCGAATGGCTTTTCGGAACAACAATAACAAAGATTTTCGATTTCGGATTTCGGATTTCGGATTATGCCGATTTCGGATTTCGGATTTCGGATTTCGGATTGTTCGATTTCGGAGTTCAAATTCCACCTCGAGTTTTTTAGATCTGACGCCTGAAGTGTCAGAATTTCCGGATGTAGGCTCTGAAATCAGAGTTGTTCGGCACGGCAATTGACCGGGCCGGCGATTCGTTCGTGAACCGCGTTTTCGAGCGAACCGGAACCGGCAGCACCGCGAATAGCCGGTTTTTATCCACCAAAACCACCAAAACCACTAAATTTCTTTCGTGTCCTTTTAGTGTTTTTAGTGTGTTTCGTGGATCAAAAACAACCGCTCGCCGTCCGGGCTTTTCAGTTCCCGGTAAGTTTCGCGGCGGGTTGTCTCAAAAATCATTAAAACTGCGTTTGAGCAACGATCGTGCCGAACGGTTCTGCTCCGAAATATCAGTTTCAACAATTTTATATTCGAAATTTCAGAGCCTGAAATTCAGATTACCATCCGCCATCCCAAATCCGAAGTCGCTTCATCCGCCGTTTCAAATCCGAAAGCGAACCATTTCAAATCCGAAACTTCCACCAAAAAAAATCCGAAATCCGAAATCCGAAATCCGAAATCGGTTCATCCGAAATCAAAATGCTAAAATGATTCGTGAGTGAGAACCCGAAATGAGCGATAATTCGAAATTCCTGCACCCGCGCGACGAGATTATGCAGACGATGGAGCGCATCTATCATTACCGGATGACGACCACGTCGGGCGGCAACCTTTCGCTGCACGACGCCGACGGCAGCATCTGGATCACGCCGGCGCGCGTCGACAAGGGCAATATCCGCCGCGAAGACATCGTCTGCGTCCGTCCGGACGGCCGCGTCGAGGGCCTTCATCCGCCGTCGTCCGAGCTGCCGTTTCACCGGATGATCTACACGAAACGGCCCGATCTGCGCGGCATCGTCCACGCGCATCCGGTCGCGCTCGTCGCCTTCAGCATCACGCGGCAGGTGCCCGACACGCGGCTTTTTCACCAGTCGATGACCGTCTGCGGCAAGCCCGGATTTGCGCCCTACGCGCTGCCCGGCAGCGAACGGCTCGGCGCGAACGTCGCCGAAATCTTCGCCGAGGGCTTCGATTCCGTGCTGCTCGAAAATCACGGCGTCGTCGTCGGCGGGGAAACGCTGCAGAACGCTTTTCAGCGGTTCGAGACGCTCGAATTCACGGCCAAGACGACGATCAAGGCGCGGATTCTCGGCGCTTGCCGACTGCTCACCGACGACGAGCTCGAGCTGCCGCACCGGTTCAAAAAGTTCGCCGAATTCGAGCCCGACCCGCCGACGAGTGAGGAAAAAGAACTGCGCCGCGAATTGTGCGAATTCACGCGGCGCGGTTATCGCCAGCGGCTTTTTATCAGCACCGGCGGCAGCTTTTCGGCGCGCCTCTCGGACGATTCGTTTCTGATCACGCCGTACCGCGTCGATCGCCAGACGCTGCGCGAGGAAGACCTCGTCCTCGTCAAAAACGGCCGTCAGGAAGCCGGCAAACGCGCGAGCCGCGCGAGCCGCAACCACGCCGCCGTCTACGCCGCGCACCCGTCGATCGATTCGATCATCAACGCCTTTCCGGTCAACACGACCGCGTTCGGCGTGACGCGCACCGAGCTCAATTCGCGGACGATTCCCGAAAGCTACATCCTGCTCCGCGACGTCGGCCGCGCGCCGTACGGCAGCCAGTTTCACAACGGCGCGGAGCTCGCCGCCGTGGTTTCGCCCGAAAAGCCGATCGTCCTTTTAGAAAACGACGGCGTGCTCGTCGTCGGCGCGAGCGTGCTCGAAGCGTTCGACCGGCTCGAAGTTCTCGAATCGACGGCCGAAGCGCTCATCAACAGCCGGCTGCTCGGCGACGTCGCGCCGATGTCCGACGCCGTGATCGACGAGTTGAAAGCCGCATTTCTCGGCTGCTGACGGAGCGCCGGCATCTCGGCCGGCCAAGCGTTTGCAAAACGCTCCGAAGCTTCAAAACCGCGAAAATCAAAGGAAAATGAAACGTTTGACGCCGCTTTTGCGGCGTTTGCCGGCCGCGATGCCGGCGCTCCGGCCGAAAACGCGTGAATTGCGCTTAAAACGGATGAAATTCGCTGAAAACGGATGAAATTCGCCGCCAACGGACGAACCATCGTCAAAAACGGATGAAATTCGCCGAAAACGGACGAACCATCGCCAAAAACGGATGAATTTCCGAAAAAACGGATGAAAATCCAGGAAAACGGATGAAAATCCAGGAAAACGGATGAATTTCCGAAAAAACGGATGAATTCGGTCAAAAACGTGTAAAAATCCGAAAAAACGGATAAATTTCGCCGAAAACGACCAATCGACAAATTTTTTTGCGTGTTTCACCAGAGTTGTTCGGCACGGTAATTGACCGAAACGGCGAGTCGTTCGTGAACCGAGTTTTCGATTGAATTTTATTCGTCAGCCTGGCGAACAGCTGGTTTTATCCACCAAAAACACCAANNTGTCTTTTTAGTGTTTTTAGTGTTTTTGGTGGACCGAAAAACAACCGCTCGCCGGCCGGTCTTTTCAGTTCCCGGTAAATTTCGCGGCGTTTTGTCTCAAAAATCATTAAAAGCCCGTTTGGGCAATGATCGTGCCGAACAGTTCCGGTGTTTCACTGGAAAAACGAAAAGACGCGATCCGCGGATCGCGTCTTTTCGAATTTTCGGACCGTTTTCGGAAATCTCAGCCGATAAACATCTCGTCGTCCATATAGGCGCGGTCGATCTGTTTCGGCGCGGGCGCGAAGAGCACTTCGAGGCCTTTGCGGACGCCGGCCATAATCGCGGCGATCTCGCGCGCCGGTTCAACGACTTTCGTCTGAATGAACTCGGTCGTGGTGACGACCTGCCGGTTGGTCCGGTCGATCGTGTCGCTGACGAGCTCGACCTTGTCTTTGGCGACGAGCGCCGTCTGCCCGACCAGAACTTTCAGCTCGGCGACCTCTTCGCGGACGAGGCCGGCCGATTCGGCCAGATATTTCGTGGCCGTCGAGAGATTTTCGGAAATCTCGTTAAACTGCACCGACATCAATTTGCCCTGTTCGCCGATCGCGTTGACCTTGAGCATCAGCGGTTCGACTCGGGCCAGGATCGGATCGACCTTCTGTTCCACGCGGTTAACCGTGCCGACGACCTTTTTGACGATCACGGCAATCGCAATCAGCGCGACCGCCATCACGATAAAACAAATCGCGATGACGATCGACGAAATCATCATCCAAAACTGCGGGTCACTTGCATTCATATAGTTTTGAGTCTTGAGTCTTAAGTCTTGAGTCTTGAGTCGGTAAAAGCAAAAGTCAAAGGTCAAGGATCCAGGCCCCGAGGCCAAAGACCGATGACCTAAGACTTAAAACTCAAGACTCAAGACTCACCAATTCAGCTTTCTTTTTTATCGACCGGGTACGTCGGACGGCCTTCGGTGATCGCTTTGGCTTCGTTCTTGCGCTTTTCTTCCGTGTAAGCTTCCTTACCGGCTTCGATCGCGGCCGAGAACGGGTTCGCCGACTGCGCGACCGCGCCCTTCGCGCGTTCGGTCAGCTCGCCGGCCTTTTCCTTCAATTCGGCGGCTTTGTCCTGTGCCGTCTGGTAATATTCGGCGGCCTTTTCACGCGTCACTTCGTAATATTCGCCGGCTTTTTCCTGCAGCTGAGCAGCCGTTTCGCGGCCTTTTTCAAGACCCTTGCGCGTCACGTCGGCGATGTCGCCGCGCAGCTCCTGACCCGATTTCGGGGCGAAAAGCAGCGCCAGGATCGCGCCGATCCCGCCGCCGATCAACAGATAGGTCAATTTCGTGGTCGCGCTGGTTTCTTCTCTTTCGTATTCGTGTCTCATAAAAAATCCCTCCGGTACAAATTTCTATTATGTATCAAAATAAAACGTTTGATCTCGATAATGAAAATATAGCAAAATTCGCGCCACAAGACCAATAAATTTTTTCAAAACACCGTTTGCGCCCGGACCGTCCGCGGGATGCCCTGCAGATCCGCGAGGATTTCTGCGCTCCGCCAGAACCGTCTGTCGAACAGCGCGCCGACGGCCGCCGCCTGTCCGAAACCGATCTCCATCAGCAGCCAGCCGCCCGGTTCGAGAAAACGCGGCGCGCCGGCGACGATTTTTTCGATGATCGAGAGCCCGTCGCCGCCGTCGGTGAGCGCGTTCAAAGGCTCGAAATCGCGGACCTCGGCCTGCAGATCGTCGATCTCTGAGCGCGGAATATACGGCGGATTCGAGACGATCAGATCGAATCGTTCGCCGGCGAGCGCCTCATAAACGTCCGACCGCCGGAGTTCGAACCGTTCGGCGACGCGGTGCGTTTCGGCGTTGCGCCGCGCGATCGCAATCGCTTCCGGCGAAATATCGAGCCCGACGGCCGCCGCTTTTGCGAGATTGACGAGCATCGACACGGAAATGCAGCCCGAACCGACGCCGATCTCGCAAAAGCGCGGATTTTCGCGGGTTTCGAGAATTTCGAGCGCGTTTTCGACGATCGCTTCGGTTTCCGGCCGCGGGATCAGCACGCCGGGCGCGACCGCGAAATCGAGGCCGTAAAATTCCTGGCGGCCGGTAATGTACTGAAACGGTTCACGTTGGGCACGCCGCTGCAAAAGGCTCCGGTAATTCGCCGCCTCCGTTTCGGAGAGCTCGCGGTCGCTGTGCGCGATCAGAAACGCGCGGTCTTTTCCGAGCGCGAAGGCGAGCAGCGAACCGGCCTCGCGCCGCGCTTCGGCGACGCCGGCGCGGTCGAGAATCGCGGTCGCTTCGCGGAGCATTTCGGCGATCTTCGGCATCACGGTTTGAGCGCGCGCGTCGCGATAAAGCTCGGCGCGTATTGGTTTAAGAGCCGCGCTTCGTCGGTCCAGTAATCCTCGTAAAAACCGGCGATCAGAAAACCGGCGGCAAGCTGCCCGCCGAGCTGTTCGTCGAGCGTGTGGCTGAACTCGAAGGCCTCGTTCTTCTCGATCATCGCCCGTTTTTCGTCCTCGTCGAGCGAACCGGCGTCGGAATAGGGAAGCCGGTGCCGGACTTTCAAAACGCGGTCGCGCTCCTCGGAAACGCGGTCGAAGATATAGACGAACGGGTTGTTGAAGCCCGCGAGCAGCGCGCCGCCCGATCTGAGGACGCGAAACGCTTCGCGCCAGACGGGCTCGATATTTTCGATAAAACAGTTCGAGCAGGGATGAAAAACGAGATCGAAGCCGGCGTCCGGAAAGCGCGACAGATCGGCCGCGTCGCCCTGCTCGATCCGGATTTCGAGCCCGTCGCGGGCGGCGACGAAGCGGTCCTTTTCGAGCTGTTTGGCGGACGCGTCGAACGACGTCACGCGCGCGCCCGCCGCCGCGAGGATCGGCGCCTGCTGTCCGCCGCCCGACGCGAGACACAAAACGTCTTTATCTTTGAGGTCGCCGAACCACTCGCGCGGCACCTTTTTGAGCGGCGTCAGGACGACCGACCAGTCGCCTTCGCGCGCCCGCGCGATTTCTTCGGCCGTGACCGGCACGCTCCACTCGATGCCGTCGTCGGCGTAGCCGTCCCACGCGCGGCTGTTGTATTCGAAAATATTCATAAAATTTTAATGGTTCGCCCGCAGAAACCAGATCGGGCCGACGAATTCCAGCATTTTCGGGCGGCCGCCGAAAAACGGCTCGATGCCGGTCAAAATCCGCTCGTAAACCTCGTCGATCGACGCGCCGCCGTTTTCGACGCGGGCGATCACGTTGGTGATCGTGACGAGATAATCGACGAGCGAGCGGGCCGTGAATTCGAGCGCGTTGGCGTTGAATTCCTCGTGAAAAAGAACGAAATCCGCGGCCCGTTCGCTCGTCCGCGCAAACTCGCGCCTGCCGCGCGGCGGGACCGGAAAATCGACGAGAAACTCGCCGCGATACCATTGCTCGAAACGCGGTTCGCCCGTCATCCGGCCCTGAAAATAATTATCGTAAGCGACGACCGGCGCGCCCGGTTTGAGCACGCGGCCGGCTTCGTCGAAGAATTTTTCGCGGTCGAGCCAGTGGATCGCCTGCGAGATCGTGATCAGATCGAACACGCCCGCGCCGAACGGCAGCCGCTCGGCCGAAGCGGCGGCGTATTCGACGTTTTCGGTCCGTTCGGCCTGCGCGAGCATTTCCACGGAAAGATCGACCCCGGCGGCGCGTTCGGCGATCGCCCGCAGCGCGCGCGTCGAAAGCCCGGTCCCGCAGCCGACGTCGAGCGCGCGGCCGAGCGGTTTTTCGATTTCGAGGAACCGCGCGATCCGTTCGACCGCAAACGCGTGAAAGCGCGGCCGCCCGCGCGCATAACGCCGCGCGGCCGTCGAAGCGTGAAAATAATCTTTGTAAGTCTCTTTCATATCTCACCGCGCGCCGTCGCCGCGGAGCATCGCGGGAAGCGTCAGGAGAATTATTTTCAAATCGAGCCAGAGCGACCAGTTTTCGATGTAGTAAAGATCGATCCGGACCATTTCCTCGAACGAGAGGCGGTTGCGGCCGGAGACCTGCCAGAGGCCGGTGATGCCGGGCTTCATATCGAGCCGCCGGCGGTGTTTCGGGTCGTATTCCTCGACCTCGTAGGGAATCGGCGGCCGCGCGCCGACGACGCTCATCTCGCCGCGCAGGACGTTGAGGAACTGCGGCAGCTCGTCAAGGCTCGTGCGCCGCAGAAACGCGCCGATCCGCGTCACGCGCGGGTCGTTTTTGACTTTTCCGAACACGGGTTTTTCGGCGTCGCCGGCGTTCGCTTCCGAATCGCCCTCGATGTTTTTGCGATAGGCTTCGCGATGGAGCGACTCGTCGGCGTCGGCGCGCATCGTCCGGAATTTGTAGCAGAGAAAAATCCGCCCGTCCATCCCGACGCGCTCCTGTCTGAAAAAGACCGGACCGCGCGAATCGAGCTTGACGAGCAGCGCGGCGACCAGCCAGACGGGCAGCGAAACGATGATCGCGGCCGCGGCGATCAGCAGATCGAAGGCGCGTTTGACAAAGCGTTCGACGTCGGTCAGCGGCTCCTGAAAAAGCGTCACGACCGGCAGCACGCCGATCTGCTCGACCTCGGTTTTCTGCGGCATCAGGTTAAAGAGGCTCGGCGCGAACCGAAACTCGACGCGTTTGCGGCGGTCGATCTGCATCATCGCCTCGAAGAGCCGGTCGCTCGAAATCCGGTCGTCGGTGATGATCACTTCCTGAATCGCGAACTCCCGGACGAGCGCCGGCAGATCTTTGAGGCCGTCGATCTTGCCGACGACCTCGTAGCCGAGCTCGGGCGCGGCGTTGAGCTCGTTGACGGTCTGCTCGGCCTCGGCGTTTTTTCCGACGACGAGCGTCGGGATCAGATTGATGCCGCGCCGCCGGAAAAGCGTCTGAACATAGCGCAGGCCGAGCCGGAAGGCCATAAAAAAGACGAGCGCGAGACCGAAATCGGCGAAAAAGACGGCGCGCGAGTAGGAAAACTCGCGAAACGCGAAGCCGCCGCGAAAAAGAAAGGCGACCGCGACGATCAGCAGCGAGCCGACGCCGACGGCCTTGAAAATCCGGAACGCCTCCTGCGTGTAGGAAAACGCGCCCTGCAGCCGGTACATCCGCTCGTAGATCATCATCGCGAGCCGGATCGGGACGGCGAAAAACAAAATTCCGGCGTACGGGACGAAATCTTTCGACCACGCCCAGGCGGTCGGCGAGAGGATCGGCCGGCCTTCGCGCAGGTAAAAAGCGAGCAGAAAACAAGCGAGCGCGAGCGCGCCGTCGGCCGCGAAGATCGCGGCCCGCGCAGTCGGCAGAATCCATTCCGGCACGCGCCGCAGCGAATGGCGGAATTCGGGATTTTCGGTTTTTTTCCGGGCTCTCATTTTTTTAGTCCTGAGTCTTGAGTCTTGAGTCTTGAGTCTTTGGTTTTTGGTTTCGGACTCTTTGATCTTTGACTTTTGGACTTCGATTTTCCCGACTTAAGACTCAAGACTTAAGACTCAAGACTTAAGACTTAAGACTCAGGACTCAGGACTCCAGAATCAGCTCCAGAACCTGTGCGCGGACGTCGTTGCCGCGGCGCGGGTTCAGGCCTTTTTTCTTCGTCAGTTTTATTTTCGCCAAATCGGCGGAAGATTCAATCTTCAGGAGCCGGCCTTCGCGAAAAAGATATTCGTCGAGCGCGGCCGGGCGGCCGGCGAAGATCGTCGCCGTCGGGACGCCGAGCGCGGCCGCTTCGCGGTTCATCGTGCCGCCGCCGCTGAACACGAAATCGGCCGCCGCGAGCAGGTTCGCGCCGTCGAGCACGCGTTCGGGGACGACGATGTTCGGCTGCGGATGCCGGCGGCGCAGCTCTTCGCCCTGATAATCCTTGCGCGGCAGCAGGACGATCCGGACGTTCGGGTCGGCCGCGAACCGGTCGAGCAGCTCGTCGAGAATCTCGTTGACGAAGCCGCGGTGGTAAAGCGCTTCGGCGGCGTGCGGGCGGACGACGACGAGCAGATTTTCCGGCCCGACGCCGAGCGCGGCCAATTCGTCCCGAAAAGCCGGATCGGGCTCGAAACCGGCGAGATAGACGTCTTCCTTGATGCCGTCGAATTTTTTCGTTTTTTCGAGCGCGCCGAATTTCCGGAGAAACTCGTCGGGAAAACTGACCGGCACGACGTTGCGGCTCGCCAGCCGGAACGAGAGATGATTCATCGGGTGATGCTCGTAATCCATCAGGTTGACCGATTCGATCCCGAGCAGCCGCGCGACCGCGAGCGGCTCGTGCGAATTGTGCGAAAGCAGCCGGTCGATCCGTTTTCCGCGCGCCCAGCGGGCCAGTTCGAGCACCCGGCCGCCGTATTTCAAACCCTTCTGCAGAATGCCTTTACCGCCGTGCGTGCCGAAAACTTCGACCGGCAGCTCGGCTTTTCGCGCGAGCTCGACCGTCTGCGCGTAATCGCGCGCCGTCCATAAAATCTCGTGGCCGCGCCGTTCGAGCTCCGGCGCGAGCGCGAGAAAAAACGGGACGTGCGGCGAATTTCCGAGATCGATCCAGATGCGCATAGCGGAAAAGGTAAAAGGTAAAAGGTAAAAGGTAAAAAGTAAAACGCGGGAATATAGAAAAGTGATCTTTGGTCTTTGATCTTGGGTTCGTTTCAAAAATCGAAGATCGAAGATCAAAGATCAAAGATCAAAAGTTTTTCCCTTCGCCGTCTTTTCCGGCCTTCGTTTCGATCAGCCGGGCGAGGGCGAAGGCCGTCCAGGCGTTGGCCCAGCGGATGAACGAGGTTTTGACGAGCCCGTTCGGTCGTTTCTGGTAATAGAAAAAGCCCTTTGGATCGCGCATATTGGCGACCGTCCAGCCGGCGACCCGGTCGGCGAGCGGCAGACAGCGCGCGTCGAATTCGGCGAGCTCGCCGAGCGCGACGATCGCCGCCGAGGCCGAATGGATGTCGATCGGGTAAGTTTCCTGATCGTAATATTTCGGCGTCCCGTCGTCGAGAAAAAAATGGGCGAGCCAGTAATCGAGGCCGGTCCGGAGCGTCTCCCGGCAGTCGAGCCCGGGCACGAGCTTTTGCAGGCGATAGAGCGAGAGCAAAATATAGGCCGTGTGAAAATTATCGACCCACGCGTGGCGGAGCTTGGCGCCGTAGGCCCACGCGCCGTTTTCCTTCTGCCGCCGGACGACGTAGTGCGCGGCCTTTTCCGCGAGCCGCAGATATTCGTCGTTGGCGTCCAGCGCGCCGACGCCCGCGAGACATTCGGCGGCGAGCAGCGAGGCGTTGAAGATCACGCTTTTATCGAGCGGCGTGTAGCTGAAACAGACCTCGTCCGCGCTTTCGCCCGTGCGGTTGAGATCTTCCGTGACGAACGCGCAGATCTCGCGCGCCGTCCCGAGATATTCCGGCTTTCCGAACGCCGCGAAGCCTTCGAGCAGCGCCTGCGCGGCAAACGCCGTCGGGACGACGGTCGGCGTTCCCTCGGGCGCGAAAAAGGCGCGCGACTGCCAGTCGAAGTTGTAGCCGAAAGCGGTCCGATTTCGGATTTCGGATTTCGGATTTCGGATTTCGATTTTGAAAGTCTGGAGCTTTTCGAGCAGCGATTTGGCCTTGACGGCGTGGCTTTCGTCGCCGGTCGTGCGGAAACGGGCGAGCTCGGCGAGGGCGAAAAGCGCGAGGCCTTTGGCGTTGACGCCTTTTTCGATCTTCAGCGCCGGCCGTAAATTCTTCGCCGAGCGCTTGACCAGCTGGAGCCACGCGAGCCGCGCCGGCGCGAGATGTTTGAGGGGCAAAGCGCGAAAAAGGCGGCTGTTCAGCCCGTCGAAAGGATCGTAGCCGGCGAAATCCTCCGCTTCGCAGTAAGCGAAAAGCGCGTCGTAAATTTTCGGGTAATCAATTTCCACCTGCGCTCTATTTTAGCGCACGAGCGGTTTATTTCACGAGCCCGGAACGCCGGCATCTCGGCCGGCAATGCGTTTGCAAAACGCAAACGGCGTTTCATTTTCCCGATGATTTTAGGGGAATGAAACGCCGAGACGCCGCTTGCAGCGACGTTTGCCGGCCGAGATGCCGGCGCTCCGTCGGTTTACAATCGCGGCAAGGTGAAGCTGAAGCGCGAGCCCTGGCCGACTTCGGATTCGACGGCGACGCGGCCGCCGTGCTGTTCGACGACTTCCTTGACGAGCGCGAGTCCGAGGCCGGTCGAGCCGTCTTCCTTGTCCTGCCCGTCGCGCGCGACGCGGTAGAATTTCTGCCAGATTTTTTCGCGCTCGTCGGGCGGCACGCCGTAGCCGCGGTCCTCGACGACGACCCGCAGAAAATCGGCTTCGAGGATCGTCGAGATCATCACCGACGTCCGTTCGGGGCTGTATTTGATGGCGTTGTCGATCAGGTTCGAGATCGCGCGGCGGATCAGCCCCTTGTCGGCGGCGATCGGCGGCAGCGTGTCGGTGTTCTGCTCGACGAGCCGGATGCGCTTGCGCCTGGCCGTTTCCTGCAGCTCGTCGACGACTTCGTGGACGACCGAATCGAGCTTGACGGCCGTTTTGGTGACCTCTTTTTTGTCGGACTGTTCGAGATTCGAGACCGACAGGAAGGTCGAGAGCATTTTCGAGAGCCGCTGCGATTCGTTGGCGATGATCGTCAGAAATTCGCGGTTTTCCTCCGAGATCGCGTCGTCCATCAGCATCAGCTCGGCAAAGCCCTTGATCGAGGTGATCGGCGTCCGCAGCTCGTGCGACATCAGGCTCGCCATATCCGAGCGGAGTTTTTCGTTTTCCTTGACAGCCGAGATGTCGCTCAAGGTGATCAGAAAACAGGCCGGTTTGACGGCGACGTTCGTTTCGTGGATCGAAACGTCGTCGGACGGTGCTTTGACGAGCGAGATCTGGAGATCGAGCGTCTGGTTCTTGTCCTGAAAATAAAGCTCGTTCTGGTAGGTCTCGCCGGTCTGCAGGACGCGGCGGATCGCGAGATGCGGCTCGCTGAAGACGTCGGTCCGGAAATTCTTCAAAAGCCCGAACAGATCGAGATCGGTGATGTCCTGCGATTTGAGCTTGGCGAGATGGCGCATCTGGCGGTTGAGATAGGCGAGCGTGCCGTCGAGATAGGCGATCGCGTGGGCTTCCTTGAGATACGAGCTCGCGACGGCGCTGAACGACTGCTCCTTCATCAGACTCTTGATGAGGCTCGTCGTGCCGACGCGGTTCTCGGCCGAATTGCTCGAGAGCGTGCTCCACCAGAATTTGTTCGGCAGATCCTTGCTCCGCAGCTCCTTGCGCTGGAAGTTGCGGGCGAGCTGGCCGCAGAACGATTCGAGCACGTACTGGTCGGCGCGTTCGAAATCGCGGTGGACCTTGACGAAAAGGACGCCGACGGCGACGCTGTCGTAGACCAGCGGGAGCGCGATGCGGGCCGATTGTTCGCGGTTTTCGTCGGTTTCGACGACCGTCTGTCGCGACTCGAGCGCGCGTTCGCAGAGCGCGACGCTCTCGCGCCACGCCGTCTGCCGCGAGATCAGCGATTCGGTCGAGCTGCCGTTGCGGGCGCGGCCGACCGGCGTCAGCACGCCGTCCGCGCCGAGCCGGAAAACGATCGCCTCGGAGAGCGGGAAAACGGTTTCGAGGAGCTTGAGGCCGCTTTCGATCCGGAGGTCGGCGGATTTTCCTTCGAGCACGTGACCGGTCGAGGCGAGCTCGACGAGCTTTTCGGTCAGCTCGGAATCGATCATCCAGAGTTTTTTCAGGTGAACGAAAAAGCTCGGCAGGAAAATGATCGTGACGACCCGTATGAAAAACAGGTTGGCCGTAAAATAGCGGGCGGCGACGAACGAGAGCAGGGCCCAGACGACCGTGAACGGGACGGCGAACCTGAGAAATTTCTTGAGGCCGAATTTTTCCGTGAAGAAACCGGCGGTCAGCGCGACGACCACGAGAATCAGCAGCGCCGGCCAGTTGAGCGAGACCTTTTCGACCGGCAGGTAGGCGTTCAGGTAAAGCGCGATGCGGACGACGATTTCCCACGAGCTGATGGCCAGGACGGCGGCGATGAGCGATAGCAGTAAAGAAACAAAAACGCTTTTGCTTCTGACGATTTCCATATACTTTGGCGAAATTTTAAGAATCGGATTTTGCGGGATTCGACGGAGATTTTTCAAGCGCGGCAGGCTGTTCGCCCGTCTTTAAAATTATGCAATAAAACCGGCTTCGAATTCAAGCATTTCTCGGCAAAAGCGGCGCCGAAAACTTTTTTTTCGAAACGGGTTCCGGCTTTTCGCTTTTAACCCGCATTCACTTTTGCCCTTTTGGCGGAAAAACTTCATAATAAAGAATTGTTTAGACGATGAAATTTCTTTCAAATATCAGGCTTTTATTGATCGGAATATGGCTCGGCGCGGCGGTCTTTTTCAGTTTTGCGGTCGCCCCGAGCGCCTTTGCCGTGCTGCCCTCGCGCGAGCTCGCCGGGGCGATGGTTTCGCGGAGCCTGACGATCGTTCACATCGCCGGACTCGTCGTCGGCCTGCTCGCGCTGGCCGGTTCGTTTGTCGGGACGGCGGGCGCGAACCGCTTTCTGCTCTGGACGGAAAGGTTTCTGCTGCTGCTTTTGACGGCCGCCTGCGCGGTCGGCCAGTTCGTCATCGCGCTCTGGCTGACGTTCATCAAGGCGCAGATGGGCCGGCCGATCGACGAGGTCGCCGCCGACGATCCGCTGCGGATCAGGTTCGACAATCTCCACGAATATTCGGTCTGGGTGCTGGTCGCCGCGATGGTCGCCGCGCTGATCGTGTTTTTTATGATCTCCGGCCGCAATCCGGCTCCCGTGAAAGAAAAGGCTTCGACGGATTTTGATTTTAATAAAGAATTTAAAATTTAATTTACTATGAAATTGATTGAGAAAGTCGGCGAATTTTCAGGCCGTTTCAAAGGCTGGAGCGGAAACGAAAATTTAGCGAATTATCCTTTTGTTGAAAACGTTTACGCGCCTTTCGCACCCCTGCAGCGCGCGCTGCCGATGCTTAATCTGGGCCTCGTCTCGTCGGCCGGCGCGTATATCGACGGCACCGATCCGTTCGATCTCGATTCGAAGGACGGCGACCTGAACTATCGCGAATTTCCGCTCGAGGTCGAGGCCGAAGATTTTCTGTACGCCGCCAAAGGCTACGATCCGGCCGCCGTCAAACGGGACCGCAACGTCCAGATTCCGATCGACCGGCTCCGCGAATACGAGGCCAACGGCGTGATCGGCCGGCTCAACGAGGTCTGGTGGAGCGTCAGCAGCTGGATTCCGAACGCCGCGCGCGTTGCCGACGAGCTCGCGCCGCAGCTCGCCGACCGGCTCGTCGCGCACGACGTCAAGGCCGCGCTCCTGATCCCGGCGTCGCGGCTCTGTCACCAGACTCTCGGCATCGTCGCCCGCGCGATCGAAAGCCGCGGCATCTCGACGATGCTGATCTCGGTCGACCGCGGGGTCACCGACAGGGTGCGGCCGCCGCGCACCGCTTACTACACGGGCGAATTCGGGTCGGTCGCCGGCAAAGCGGACTGGAAACAGTATCAGCTGCGCGTGCTCGACGAAGCGCTGCGCTGGATCGAGACCTTCGATCAGCCGGCGTCGCGCAAGCTCGCGGTCGAGCTCGAAACCGCGACCGAAGCCGCGCGCGGCGAAAGATAACTTTCGGTTGAACGAATTTTTTCGAACCGGCGTTTGTCCGGTCGATCGCGACTATTTTGAAAAGGCGTTCCGCGGAGCGCCTTTTTTATTTGGCCCGCACGATTTCAGCGGCTTGCTTTTCGGCCGGAATATTTTTAAATTTAGGCTGAAATTCGGTAATCGTGCGAAAAATCTTCGATTTGCGGCTCTTTCTTCTCGTGTTCCTGCTGTCGGCCGGGCCCGGCGCGGGCCAGTATCGTTTTGACAGCTGGACGATCGACGACGGGCTGCCGCAGAATTCGGTGCGCGGCATCGCGCAGACGCGCGACGGCTATCTGTGGCTCGTCACGCTCGACGGGCTCGTCCGTTTCGACGGCCTGCGGTTCACGGTCTTCGACAAATCGACGCATCCCGAGCTGGTGACGACGCGTTTCCGGAGCATTTTCGCGGCCGCCGACGGCGCGCTCCTGATCGCCACGGAAAACAACGGCCTGCTCAGGTTCGACGGCCGCCGGTTCGAGACCTTCACGACCGCCGCCGGTCTGCCGTCCGATTACGCGCTCCGGATCTACGCCGAATCGGACGATCGCATCGCCGTCCAGACCAGGGACGGCCTCGCTTATCTCAAAGACGGAAAAATCTCGGCGCCGGACGACAATCGGCCCGAAAACGAGCGGCTCGTTTATTACGCGGCGGCGTCGGGCAACCGCTGGAAAATCGATCTTCCCGATCGGCTGACGCTCGAAGCGGCGGGGCAAACGAGCGTCCGGACGCTGCCCTTCACGGTCAAATTTATGAACCAGGTCCGCGCCTACGAGGATCGGAACGGCGCGTTGTGGATCTCGGAAAGCGGCCGGCTGTGGCGTTATTTTCGGGGCGAATTCCGGAGCTTCGAGCGAAAGGACGGTTTCGCCGGCTACCCGTCGTGCTTTCTCGAAGACCGCGACGGCACGCTCTGGATCGGGACGACCGACGCCGGAATTTATCTTTACCGGAACGAATCGTTCAAAAATCTGACCGTCGACGACGGGCTTTCGAGCAATTTCATCGGCGCGCTCTTCGAGGACCGCGAGGGCACGCTCTGGGTCGGGACGAACAATCGCGGGTTGGCGCGGATCCAGAAACAGCTGATCCGGACGATTTCGGCCCGTGACGGGCTGCGCGGCGCGAATGTTTACCCGATCCTCAGCGACCGCCGCGGGCGGACGTGGGTCGGCGCGCAGGACGGGCCGCTGAACCTGATTGAAAACGGGAAGTTCAGACAATTCGATTTCTACGGCGCGCGGAGCTTTGCCGAGGACGCCGCCGGCGCGATCTGGATTTTCGGGCAGGACGACCTGCGGATTTTTCGCGACGGCCGGCTCGTTCCGGTGACGGACATTCCGGCCGCGCTGAAATCGAATTTCGTGTTCGCCGTCCAGACGGATCGCGCCGGCGCGCTCTGGTTTTCGACGGTCGCCGGTCTGTTTCGCCTGCAAAACGGCGTCTGGACGCATTTCGGCAAGGCCGACGGGCTGCCGGCCGACGAGGTCCGGTTCGTCCACGAAACGGCGCGCGGCGAGTTCTACGTCGGCACCTACGACGGCCTCGTCAGGTTCGACCGCGATTCGCCCGCGGACCGGCGGTTTCGCGTTTTCACGACGGCCGACGGGCTCGCGAGCGACCATCTGCGGACGATCTACGAGGAGCCGGACGGGACGCTCTGGATCGGCACTTACGACGGCGGTTTGACCCGCTTCCGGGACGGCCGCCTGACGAGCTTTACGACCGCCGACGGTCTTTACAGCAACGGCGTTTTCGCGATTCTCGAAGACGCGCGCGGCAATTTCTGGATGTCGAGCAACCAGGGCATCCACCGGGTCGCGAAAAGTGAGCTGAACGATTTCGCCGACGGGCGGCTGAAAAAGCTGACCGGCGTCGGCTACGGCAAGCGCGACGGGATGCTCAACGCCGAATGCAACGGCGACCGCCAGCCGTCGAGCGCGAAAATGCCCGACGGCACGCTCTGGTTTCCGACGCAGGACGGGATCGCGGTCGTCGACCCGAAACTGCTGACGTTTAACGAGCTGCCGCCGCCGGTCGTCATCGAGGCGGCGCTCGTCAACCGCGAAAAAGCCGCTCCGGAAAACGAGATCCGGCTCGATCAGAACCGCGACAATCTCGAGATCCGCTTCACCGCGCCGAGCTTCATCCGTTCCGGGCAGATCCGTTTCCGCTACCGGCTCGAAGGCCTCGACGACGACTGGATCGACGCCGGCACGCGGCGCGACGCGTATTTTTCGTATTTGCCGGCCGGCCGCTACCGTTTTCGCGTGACGGCCGCCAACAGCGACGGCGTCTGGAACGAGACCGGCGCGCTGCTCGAGATCGTCGTCGTCCCGCCGTTTTACAAAACGTGGTGGTTCGCGGCGCTCGCGGCGCTCGCGGCGGCCGGATTCGTCGGTTTGCTCTATCAAACCCGCGTCCGCCGTTTTCGCCGGGAAAAAAATCTCGCCGAGGATTTTTCGAACCGCCTGATCGAGTCGCAGGAACAGGAGCGCAAACGGATCGCCGCCGAGCTGCACGACGGGCTCAGCCAGAGTCTCGTGATCATCAAAAACCGCGCCGAGCTCTGTCTGGGCGATCCGCAAAACACGGAATTTACGACCGAGCATCTCGAAGAGATCTCCGTGACGGCGACCGAGGCGATCGACGAGGCGAAGGAAATCATCCACGATCTGCGGCCGATCCAGCTCGACCGGCTCGGCCTGACGAAAGCCGTCGCGGCGATGCTCCGGCGCGTTTCGGAAACCGCCGGGATCGAGTTCGAAACCGCGCTCGAACCGATCGACGAGCTGCTGCCGAAGCCGGCCGAGAGCAGTCTTTACCGGATCGTGCAGGAAGCCGTCAACAATCTCGTGCGGCATTCCGGCGCGGCGCGGGCGCGCGTCGAAATCTCGAAAACCGGCGCGGCGCTGCGGATCGTCGTGACCGACGACGGCCGCGGTTTCGACGAAACGGCGGCGCGGCCGGCGAACGGCGGCTTCGGGCTCGCGGGCATTCGCGAGCGCGCGCGTTTGCTTAACGGCGAAGCCCTGATAGAATCGAAGATAAATTTCGGAACGAGCGTCAAAATAACCATTCCATTGAGCCGATGAACGAGAAAATCGAGATTTTGATCGCCGACGATCACCCGATCGTCCGGCAGGGACTGCGGACTTCGATCGAACGGGAAACCGATTTCGAGATCGTCGCCGAGGCCGGCGACGGCGATGCGGCGCTGCAGTCGATCCGTTCGCTCCGGCCGGCGGTCTGCGTGCTCGACATCGATATGCCCGGAAAGGACGGTTTCGCGGTCGTCCGCGAACTGCAGAAACTCGGCGTTGCGACCCGCGTGATTTTTCTGACCGTTCATCGCGAGGCCGATCTGCTCGACGAGGCGATCGCGCTCGGCGTCCGGGGCTACGTGCTCAAGGACAGCGCGCTCGCCGAGATCGTGCTGAGCATCCGGGCCGCGCTCAAGGGCGATTTTTTTATGAGCGCGGCGATGGCGTCGTATCTCGTCGGCCGCCGCCGGAAGACGCCGCCGCGCGCCGATCTCGCGCTGCTCACCGAAACCGAAAAAAAGGTTTTGAAGCTGCTCGCCGGCTACAAGACCTCGAAGGAGATCGCGAACGAGCTCTTCATCAGCCCGCGAACCGTCGAAACGCACCGCAAGAACATCGCCGCGAAGCTCGATCTTCACGGCAGCCACGCGCTGATGAAGTTCGCCCTCGCCCACGAAGCAGAGCTTTGACAAAACCTTATACCAGGATGTCGTAAAAACAGAGGAATTATCGGCTTAACCGCCTTTGATCGAGTGATCGTGCGAATGGCGAACGTTGGTTTAACTGTCCACTAAACTCACTAAAAACACAAAATCATTTCGTGTTTTTGGTGTTTTTGGTGGACAGTTAAAGCGGCGAACTTACCGAGAAACCGCCTCTTTTTCCAACCGGTTTCGTCGCTGTCTTTACTGCAATCTGGTATTAGAACTATCAAGCATTTACGGTGAAATTCACCGAGCCCGCGCGCCTTTTTCCTACCCAATTATACGTAGAAAAATACCCGATCAAACTGATGGAAAGCGGCTTTTTTTCCTGTCAGAATCGAGCTCGCAGTCTGATTTCGAAAGGGTGAACGTATGCGGCTTTTGATCGTTGAGGACAATTCGAAAACGCGCCGGATGATCCGGAGCCTCGTCGCCGTGCCCGGAGCGGAGATTCTCGAATGCGCCGACGGGCTGACGGCGGTCGGTTTTTACCGCCGGTTCAGACCGGACTGGGTCTTGATGGACATCCAGATGCCGGAACTCGACGGGCTCTCGGCGACGCGCCGGATCGTCGAGCTCGACCGGGCGGCGCGTGTCGTCATCGTCACGAATTTCGACGAGATCGAGATCCGCGACGCGGCGGCCGCCGCCGGCGCCTGCGGCTTCGTCCTCAAACGAAACCTGCTCGAACTGCGAAATCTGCTGCGAAGCTGAGTTGAAGGAGAAAATTATGCGTCTGTCTTTGGATAATCCGTTTATGTTCAAAACCGCTCCCGGTTTCCGCGCGCGGGCCGGAAGGCTTTTTTTACGTCTGGTTTTAGGCGTCTGGCTGGCCGCCGCCGCGCTGACGGCGGGCGCGCAGCCGGAAAAAACGGATCGGCCGGCCTCCGCCGACGCGGTAACGGCGATCCGCGCGTTCAACAACACGACGCCCGTCAATATCCCGAGCAGCGGCGGCGCCGCGTCGGCCGTCACCGTTTCCGGCATGAGCGGCCCGGTCAGCCGGTTGACCGTCACGCTCAACGGCGTCGTCCATCTGACGCCGGCCGATCTCGACTTTCTGCTCGTCGGCCCGCACGGCGAGCAGCTCGTCATCTTCTCGGACGCCGGCGGCGCGTTCGGTCTGTCGGATTCCGTGATCCGGCTCTCGGACTACAACCCGGCGCTCGCGCCGGCGAACGCCTCGATCGGCAACGGGCTCGTCGATTACAAGCCGACGAATTACGGCAGCTTCGACACGTTCACGGGCATCGCGGGTTTTCCGCCGGAAGTCGGGCCGGGCGGTTTCGAGACGCTGTCTTCCGTTTTCGACGGGATCGATCCGAACGGCGTCTGGACGCTCTTCGTGCAGGACGACACGGCCGGCGGCAACGGCGCGAATTCGCGGCTCGCGCGCGGCTGGTCGCTGACGATCGAGACGCCCGAGACCGTGCAGGTGACGACGTTCGCCGACCGGGACGACCTCGCCTGCACGCCGCAGAACTGTTCGCTGCGAGACGCGGTCAAATACTCGTCGAACGGCAGCACGATCGTTTTTCCGGCAAGCCCCGGCACGATCACTTATATTCTGGATTCGTCGCTCGACGTCGACAAACGGCTGACGATTTCTGATTTCGGTACGGTCGGCGGCGGGCCCCGGATATTCGTCAGCGGCAACGGTCAGAACCGGGTTTTCAATGTCGCTTCGACCGGCGATCTGACGCTCAACGGGATCGGCGTCATCAGCGGACGCTCGTTCTCCGGCGGCGGGGGCGTTTTAAGCAACGGCTCGCTGACGCTCAACAGCTGTCTGTTGAGGGACAACCGGGCGTTGAACTCTCACGGCGGCGCGATCGCGAGCTTCGGAAACCTGAAAATGACGACGACGACGGTTCTCAGCAACGAAGTCACCGCCGACTTTACCCCGTCGCAGGGCGGCGGCATTTATCTCGGAAAAGGCCCGGCGGCGACGCGCGACGCCGAGATTTTCGGTTCGATAATACAATCCAACGTCACGACGCCGACTGCACTAACGCCGCGCGGAATATTGAACGGGGCCGGTCTGGCGGTCGGACCGCAGGCCCGGGCGATCGTTCAGAATTCGTGGATTTCATTTAATTCCGCCCTCGACAACGGCGGCGGAATCTATATCGATCAGGGCGACCTGACGCTGATCGATACGAGCGTGATAAGCAACAGCGCCACTTTCGGCCGCGGCACCGGAATCGGCTCGACGCCTTTTGCCGCGACCCGTCTGAACTCCTTCAACAGCACCGTTCTCAGCGACCGGAGTTCCCTGAGATGCCTCGTCGACGGCGCGGGCGCCTCCTTTACGTTCCTGAACACGATCGTCAGCAGTCCAAATTTTCCCGCCAACTGCACGATCGATACGGGCGTCTCGGCCGGTCATAACATCTTTGGGGCGGTCGGCAGCCTGACGCCGCAGCCGACCGACATCGTGACGACCGACCCGCGGATCGATTTCGCCAGTATCCGCAGCGGCGGATTCGTGCCGGTGCTCGTGCCTTTGTGGGATTCGCCGGCGATCGACGCGGGCGATCCCTGCGTGCTCAGCAGTCCGGCCGCCGGCGGCTGCGCGCCGGTCGCGATCACGACCGACGCGCGGCTGATGCCGCGAAGCTTAGGCGGCGGCGTCGATATCGGCGCGGCGGAGTTCAACTTCCTGCCGGCCGGCAGTCTGCTCCCGAACCACAACCGCGCGCTGCCGACGGCCGCGACCGGTCAAAGCTACCGCCAACAGCTTTCGGGTTTCGCGCTGCAGGGAAGCTCGTCCTACACGGTCCGGCAATTCAATGTTCCGGGCCTCACGATCGGCGACTCGCCGACCGCGCCCGGGACGCTCGAAATCAACGGCGTGCCGACGACGCCGGGAAATTACGATATCGAGATCGTCTTTAACAACACGGCCGGTTTTAATACCTTGATACTTTACACGCTGACGGTCGTGACCCCGACGGCGGCGACCGTGCCGGCCGGCGGGCGCGTGACGGACGAAAACGGCCGCGGCGTTGCGGGCGCAATCGTGACCGTCACCGGCGCGGCCGGACAGAATCTTTCGGTGCGGACGAATTCGTTCGGCGTTTACCGGTTCGAACAGCTCGCGGCCGGCGAGAGCTATGTTTTCAACGTCCGGAGCAAGGGCTATGGTTTCGCGCCGCAGGTCGTTTTTCTCGCCGACGAGCGCGGCGATCTCGATTTTACGGGCGTTTCGATCGCGGGCAATCGAAGCGGCTACCAGCGATAGCGAAACGTCACCGAGCCGCTGACCGGCGCGCCCGGCATAATGTTGTTGTCGCCGTTCGAGGTTTCGTAATAGCGGCGGTTGAGAACGTTTTTGAGGTTCAGCGCGATCTCGTAATGCTTTTCGCCGCGCCACGCGAGCGACGCGTCGAGCCGCGCGTAGCCGGGCAGCGTGACGAGATTGTTCGCCGACGTGAAGCTTTTCGAGCGCGCGTAGCCGCCGAACCCGAGCCGGAACCCGCGCGGCAGCCCGTAGGTCAGCCACAGGTTGCCCGAGCTGCGCGGCGTCAGCGGCGCGATTTTTCCCTGCAGCGAAACGCCGCCCGAGATCGTGTTCGACTTCAAAATCCGCGCGTCGAGCAGCGAATAGCCGGCGACGACGTCGAGCTTTTCGAGCGGCGCGCCGGAAACCGTCAGTTCGAGGCCGTCGGTCCGCTGTTCGCCGACGAGGATCAGCCGCGTCGGATCGAGCGGGTCGGTCGTCTTGATGTTGTCGCGGTCGAGCCGGAAGACGGCGAGCGTCGCGTTTAACCGGAAGGGCTGAAACGCCGCTTTGACGCCGGTTTCGTAATTGCGCGTCATTTCCGGTTTGAGCTCGGCGTTGTTGGCCGCGAGCGAGAGGTTTTCGCCCGACGGCTGGAACGAGCGCGTGTAGCTCGCGTAGAACGAGAGCCAGTCGTTCGGCTGGTAGACGAGCCCGGCGCGCGGGCTCCATTGCCGGTCGGTGCGGCCGAGATCGGCGTTCGCCGGCAGAAAATCGTCGAGCTTTTGTTTGAAATTGTCGAACCGCGCACCGACGAGCGCCTTGAAATAGCGATTGATCGAGATCTGATCCTGAAAATAAACGCCGAAAACGTCGGCCCTGAAATTATTGTCGGTCGTCGCGACGCCGGTGTTGACGGGCCGCGTCAGCACCGGATCGACGAGTGCGACCGAAGCGGCGGTGCCGTTGCGGAAAACGAGGCTGTTTTTGGTTTGATAGCCGAATTCGACGCCCGCGAGCAGCGTGTGCCGGACGCCGCCGGTCGAAACCGCGCCGACCGCTTCGGTCTGGTCGAAATAATTCGTCTGATCGAAGACGCCGTCGTACTGCGAGCGCGCAACGCGCAGGCCGCCGCCGACGAGCGAGACCGCGCCCGGCACGGTGTTGTAGAAATCGGTCGCCGTCCCGATCCGCCGGAAAACGTTGCGGAGCGTCCACGACGGATTGAGCTGGCGTTCGAAGCGCAGCGCCTGCGACGAGACGCGGCTCGTGATGCGGTCTTCGCCCGGAAAGCCGTAGTAGGTGCCGGCGGGAACGTCGACCGGCCGGCCGCGATACGACGGGATGCCGCGGTCGGGCCGGCGCTTGTCGCTGAGGAATTCGAACTGAAAAGTGACATCGGTTTTCTCGTCCGGCTTCCACGCGAGCGACGGCGCGACGTTGTAGCGTTTCTGATAGTAGAACGCGCGAAAGCTGCCTTCGTCTTCATAAGCCCCGACGAAGCGAAACGCGAGCTTCTCTTTGAAGATCGGCCGGCCGTAATCGAACATCCCGCGTTTCAGACCGTAGGAGCCGAAATTGACTTCGGCGCTGCCGAGCGGCTCGTAAACGTTCGGTTTTTTCGTCGTCCGGTTGATGATGCCGCCGCTCGAACCGCGTCCGAAAAGCACCGCCGCCGGGCCTTTGACGACCTCGATCTGCTCGATGTTCGAAAGATCGCGGTAGTAGAGCGCGTCGTCGCGGACGCCGTCGATAAACTGGTCGCCGACGGCCGAAAAGCCGCGGATCACGAACTGGTCGCGGCGGCCTTCGCCCTGCGCGACGGCGACGGCCGTCACGTTGAAGAGCGCGTCCTTGAGGGAAAAAGCCGCCTGCGAATCGAGGATCCGCCGGTTGACGATCTCGACCGACTGCGGCACGTCGCGCAGCGCGGTCGCGGTCTTCGTCGCCGATTCGGTCGTCGACGAGACGAAATCCGGCTCGATGTTGACCGTCACCGTTTCGGCGACGGCCGCCGTTTCGAGCACGACGTCGGAAACGGCCGGCCGCTCGCCCGCGAAATCGATCTTCTTTTCGACGGTCGCCATCCCGTTCTTGGAAATCAGCAGCGTGTAGGCGCCTTTTTCGACGCAGCCGAGGACGAATTCGCCGGCCGCGTCGCTGACGGTCCGGTCGATCGTCTTTCCGGCGGCGTTCTTGAGAACGATTTCGGCGTCGACGACGACCGCGCCGGCGGCGTCCCTGACCGCGCCGCGAAAACATTTTTCCGGCGTCTGCGAAAACGCGGTCAGCGCGAGCGCGCCGATCGAAACGATTAAAACGAAGATTTTATAGGCGATCCAGGCTTTGCTGCGCCCCGTGAAATAGTCCGGCATAGTGTAGATTCCTCTTTTGTTATTCCCTCAGCGGGTCGTCGGATTGATGAAATTGAAAATGAAAATCAATTTCAATAAGGTAAATTTAAGGGATTTGCCGGGCTTCGTCAAGAGGAAAAATCGACTTTTTTCGGGAAGCGTCGCGGCCGGCGCGCGAAGTTTTTCGGCAAACCGTTGACTACACGGTGTTTGCGGGCGTTCGTCAAAAATTCATCTGCCACCGCTTGACCGCATCGAGCGGGTAAACGAGCATCAGGATATTGAGCAGCAGCCCGTCGCGGATCCAGACGAGCAGGATGATTTCGACGAGCAGAAAGAAGGCGAGCGATTTCCACCAGCCGAGCCGGAGGGCGATCCAGAAACCGAGCGCGCAGGCCGCGACGTCGCCGAGCGAGTTGAAAACGGAATCGCCGAAATAATCGAGCGAGGCCGTGTTTTCGCGGTATTTCTCGATGATGAAGTTCGAGTTTTCCAAAATCTCCCACGCGCTTTCGGCGAGCACCGCGACGAAAAAACGCCAGCCGGCCGACAGTTTGTAAAAAATCAGGCCGGCGAGCCAGCAGAACAGAACGCCGTGCAGGACGTGCGTAAAGGTGTAAGGGTCGAAAAGATGCTGCGAGGTATGGCCGCTGTTCCACGCTTCGTTGACGTAAATCGAATAATCGCCGAGCTTGCACCACCAGATCCGGCCCTCGAACCGGAGCGCGAGAATCATCAGTACGGGAACGGCGAGCGCGGCGGCGAGCGGGCGGAAATTTCGCTTCGAAGCAGTTCTTTCGATCATAGGACTAAAAAGATTGTTGTCGGATTTGGCTAAATTTACAAGTTTTCTGTTAAATTCAAAGTATAACCTGTTATCATTTTTAGCTTTTCATAATGAATCGGACGGAAATGCTGGGTCGGGTCCGCGACCACGAAAAAATCTGGGATCTGGTGATTATCGGGGGCGGCGCGACCGGCATCGGCTGCGCGCTCGACGCCGCTTCGCGCGGCTTCGAAGTGCTGCTGCTCGAACAGAGCGATTTCGGCAAGGGCACGTCGAGCCGCTCGACCAAACTCGTCCACGGCGGCGTCCGCTATCTCGCGCAGGGCAACGTCTCGCTCGTCCGCGAATCTCTGAAAGAGCGCGGTTTGCTTTTCCGAAACGCGCCGCATCTCGTCGAAAAACAGGCGTTCGTCGTGCCGGTCTACAGCTACTGGGACAAGTTTTTTTACGGCGCGGGGCTCAAAACCTACAACATCCTGTCGGGCAAATACGGTTTCGGCAAATCCGAGATCCTCTCGCGGGAAGAAACGATCAAGCGTCTGCCGAACGTTCGAAAGGAAAATCTGAGCGGCGGGATTTTATATTTCGACGGCCGGTTCGACGACGCGCGGCTGCTCGTCAATCTCGCCCAGACGGCCGCCGAACAGGGCGCGGCGCTGCTCAATTACGCCCGCGTTTTCGCGCTCAACCGCGACCGGCAGGGAAAGATCGACGGCGCGGCCGTTTCCGACGAGATCACCGGGCAGATCTTTCTCGCGAAGGCGCGGATCGTCGTCAACGCGGCCGGCGCGTTCTGCGACGCGGTTCGGAAATTTTCCGACAAGACGGCGACGAACATCATCGCGCCGAGCCAGGGCGTGCATCTCGTCGTCGACCGCCGGTTCCTGTCGTCGGAAAGCGCATTGATGGTCCCGAAAACCAACGACGAACGCGTTTTGTTCGCCGTCCCGTGGCACGATCACGCAATTTTCGGGACGACCGATACGCCGCTCGAAAAACCGGAGCTCGAACCGCAGGCGCTCGACCGGGAGATCGAGTTCATTCTCGAAACGGCCGCCGGTTATCTCGAAAATCCGCCGCGCCGGGAAGATATTTTGAGCGTTTTCACGGGCGTCCGCCCGCTCGTCAGGTCCGAAAACACGGCGACGACGACGGCGGCGCTCGCGCGCGATCACACGATCGAGGTCGACAAATCGAATCTGCTGACGATCACCGGCGGGAAATGGACGACCTATCGCCGGATGGCCGAGGACGCCGTCGATCAGGCGATCAAAACCGCCGGCCTGCCCGAAAAAAAATGCGTCACCGAAACGCTCAAGATCCACGGCGCGGCCGAAACCGCCGAAAACCAATCGGAGTTCGGCGTTTACGGCGCGGACGCCGCCGGGCTCGAAAAGCTCGTCGCCGAAAATCCGGCGCTCGCCGAACCGCTTCATCCCGCGCTCCCGTATCGCCGCGCGGAGATCGTCTGGGCGGTCCGAAATGAGATGGCCGAAACGGTCGAGGACGTGCTCGCGCGGCGGACGCGGGCGCTCTTTCTGAACGCGAAGGCCGCGCTCGCGATCGCGCCCGCGGTCGCCGAGCTGATGGTCGAGGAGACGAGCCGCGAATTCGCCGACCGATGGATCGAGGAACAGCTCCGGCACTTTTCCGAAACCGCCCGTCATTTCCTCGCCGAAACCGCCGCGTAAACCTTCCTGAATCCGCTTCCGAACGGCTTTTATTCCACGAAAATTTATTGGAATACTCTGCGAAAACCGCGGGATTTACTCGCTGAAAACGCGGCGCGAACGCGGCTGCCGCACGAAAATTCATATTCGTTAATAAGGAGAAAATCATAAATATGTTTAAGCGGAAATTCATCATCGGGCTGGTCGTCGCGGCGGCCTTTGTTCTGGGGCTGCAGGGAACAGCCTTGGCGAAAAAAATGAGCGCGACCTTTAAGGTGCGGATCGAAAATATTTCGGGCTCCGAAGGTCTGGCGGCGGCCGACGGGTCGAAATACCCGTTCGCGCTCTCGCCCGGCCTGTATATCGCGTCGAACGAAAACACCGGTCTTTTCAAGGTCGGCAAACGCGCCGGCGAAGCGCTCGAACGGCAGGCCGAGGACGGCAATCCCGAATTTTTGGCGAAAAAGCTGCTGACTTCGGTCGGCTCGGCGCGAATGGGCATCTTCAATATGCCGGTCGGCGCGGACAAACCGGCGCCGATCCTGCCGGGCGGCGCGTATGAGTTCACGTTCACGGCCGAAGAGGGCGCGAAGCTCAATTTCATCGCGATGTACGGCCAGTCGAACGATCTTTTCTACGCCCCGGAAAAAGCGCTCGAGCTGTTCGTCGACGGCAAGGCTCTGAGCGGCGACATCACCGACAAAGTGATGCTCTGGGACGCCGGCACCGAAGTCAACCAGGCGCCCGGCATCGGCGCCGATCAGGCTCCGCGCCAGAAAGCCGCCAATACCGGCGCGGCCGAATCGGTCGCGGTCGGCCCGGTCAAGGACGGATTTACGTATCCGAACACGAAGGACGTTCTGCGGGTGACGATCACGGCGCAGTAGAAAAGTGAAAAAGTGAAAAAGTGAAAAAGGTCAAAAGGGGAAAAGTTCGCTTCGTGTCGAAACAGGCTTTTTCGCCTTTGACCTTTTTCGTTTTCCGGAAGGAGAAATTTATGAACGGATTATTGAAAAAAGCCATTTTATGCGCCGTTTTGCTGACGGTTTCGGCGGTCGCGGCGGTCGCGCAGATCGCCGAGAAAAAATCGCTGACGCTCGAGGGCGCGCGGACGGTGATCGCGGCGGCCAAAGAATACGCGCGCAAGGCGAACGCGCCGGGCGGCGTGATCGCGGTCGTCGACGACGGCGGCAATCTCGTCGCGCTCGAACGCCTCGACGGCACTTTTTCGGCGGGCGCGAACATCTCGATCGGCAAGGCGAAAACGGCCGTGATGTTTAAGAAACCGACCAAAGTCTTTGAGGAGATCATCAAAAACGGCCGGACGGCGATGGTCGCGCTGCCCGATTTCACGCCGCTTCAGGGCGGCGTTCCGATCGCGGTCGACGGCCAGATCATCGGCGGCGTCGGCGTCTCGGGCGCGGCGTCGGCGCAGCAGGACGAAGAGCTCGCGATCGCCGGCGCGGACTCGCTGAGCAATCTGAAAACGCTGCCGGTTTCGTTTTTCGACAGCCGGACGGTGACCGACGCTTTTTCGAAAGGCGCGGTGCTCGAAGACGGCTCGAACGGCGAGAATTATATGGTTCACGCCTCGCGCCGCGAAAAGCCCGGACTGGTCGAGATTCACGAGCTCGACACCGACATCATCTACGTCCTCGACGGGACGGCGACGATCGTCACGGGCGGTAAGTCGGTCGATTCGAAACCGATCGGGCCGAACGAATTTCGCGGCACGTCGGTCGACGGCGGCGAAACGCGCGAGCTCAAAAAAGGCGACGTCCTGATCGTCCCGAAAGGCACGCCGCACTGGTTCAAACAGGTCGACGGCGCGTTTCTCTACTACGTCGTCAAGGTCAGATAGGGATTTTGGATTTCGGATTTCGGATTTCGGATTTCGGATTGCTCAAAGACGTAAGCTTTGGCTGTAATCGAAACCCGCTCGATTTCGAACAATCCGAAATCCGAAATCCGAAATCCGAAATCCATAGGGTTTTTTATGAAAATTATTGCAGCGATTACTTTTATGATGTTGTCGGCGCTGGTCGGCGCGGCCGGCGAGGTGCCGTCGGGCAAACCCGAGGCGAGCGTCGATCTGACGACCGTCGAGGGCGCGAAAGCGGTCGGCGGCGTTTGGAAATACAGCGACACAAAGATCGTCGAGACCGATTTCAAAGCGGCCGGCGCGGACAATCAGCCGACCGGCGGCGCGGTCCGGACCTACGATTTCACGCCCCACGCGGGCGCCGCCGATTTCGACGATTCGAACTGGGAAACCGTGCCGGCGAACGAATTGACCCGGCGGCGCGGCAACGGGCGGCTGTCGTTCAACTGGTACCGGATCACCGTCACGATCCCCGAAACCGTCGACGGTTTCGCGACCGACGGGGCGACTGTCGTTTTTCAGACCGCGCTCGACGATTACGCCGAGATCTGGATCGACGGCGAGCTGACGCGCTTTGCCGGCCAGCAGGGCGGCTCGGTCGTCGCCGGCTGGAACGCGCCGAACCGGCTCGTGATCGGCCGCGGCGTCAAACCCGGCCAGAAGATCCGGCTCGCCGTCTTCGGCATCAACGGCCCGCTTTCGAACCCGCCGACCAACTACATCTGGGTGCGCGAGGCAAAGCTCGAATTTTACAAGGGCGCGGCCGGGCCGCTCGCGATCACGCCGAGCGAGGTCAACGTCGAGGTCGTCAAAAAAGACCCGCGAATCGAAAAGATCGTCGGGCCGAATCCGAAGGTCTGGAAGCTCGCCGAGGGCTTCAGGTTCACCGAAGGCCCGGTCTGGACGGGCGACGGCCTGCTTTTCAGCGACCCGAACGCGAACACGATCTACAAATATTCGAAGGACGGAGGGCTCGCGGTCTTCCGCGCGCCGAGCGGCTACGCGGGCGCGGACATCGGCGAATACGGTCAGCCCGGCTCGAACGGCCTGACGCTCGACGCGGACGGACGGCTGATCGTCGATCAGCACGGCAACCGGCGCGTCGTGCGGCTCGAAAAAGACGGCACCGAAACGGTTCTCGCCGACAATTTCGAAGGCCGAAAGCTGAATTCGCCGAACGATCTCGTCGCTCGCGCGGACGGCACGCTCTTTTTCACCGATCCGCCGTTCGGTCTGCCGAAATTCTTCGACGACCGGCGGAAAGAGCTCGCGTTTTCGGGCGTTTATTCGATCTACAAGGGCAAACTCCAGCTTTTGACCAAAGAATTCAGCGGCCCGAACGGGATCGCGCTCAGCCCGGACGAAAAATATCTCTACGTCGGCAACTGGGACGAAAAGAAAAAGACCGTTTACCGCTACGAGGTCAACCCGGACGGGACGGTCAAAAACGGCGAGCTGTTTTTCGATTTCACCAATTTTCCCGGCGACGACGCGATCGACGGCATCAAGGTCGACCGCGACGGCAACCTCTACGTCTCCGCGCCGGGCGGTTTGCAGATCCTGTCGGCCGACGGCAAACATCTCGGCACGATCGTCACGCCGCAGCACGTTCACAATATGGCGTGGGGCGACGACGACGGCCGCACGCTCTATCTCTGCGCGCGGACCGGTCTCTACAAAATGCGGCTCGGCGTCGCGGGCGTCCGCCCGCCGGCGAAATGAAAGAGCCGCCCGGTTTGATCAGAACGAAAAAAAATGAAATGCCGGCCCGGCAGAATCTGCCGGGCCGGCATTTTCTTTCGGTTCAAAGATCGACGAAACTCGAAAAAGCGGCTCCCGCCGCTTTTTTCCTTCGATTACACAATTATACCAGGAGGTCATAAAAACAGAGGAATTATCGGCTTACCCGCCAATGATCGAATGATCGTTCGAGTTCCGGACGTTGGTTTAACTGTCCACCAAAAACACTAAAAACACGAAATCATTTAGTGTTTTTCGTGTTTTTGGTGGACAGTCAAACCAGCGAAATTACCCTGAACCGCTTCTTTTACCGACCGGTTTCGTCGCCGACTTTATTGCAGCCTGGTATTACTTTTACCGCCCCGCTTAAAATAAATCCGCGAAAATCCGCCAAATCCGCGTTTGTCCGCGTCCTATTAAACCAATCGTCCAGGTTTTTTTAAGCCTTTTAGCGGTAATGGCCGCGATCCGAAAAAAAAAGGCGCTGCGGTTACCGAACCGCAGCGCTTCCGAGTTTAACACATTACTGAGCGGTCTAAAATTT
>JAFDVJ010000023.1:39313-39652 GCA_018269075.1 Acidobacteriota bacterium | reverse complement strand
TCGCCCTCGACCATCGGCGGATAAATTTTTCTTTGAATGTCCTTGATGTCCTGCATAGTTCTTTCAAAAGTCACAGGTTCCCGGGCTCCGGCTCCCGGTTCGTCGAAACCCGGAGCCGAAACCTGAAACTATTTAACGACCTTCCGTCTTTTCCTTCGGATCGACCGGCTCGTAAGCCTTGACGTCGGGCATTTCCCGGTTCTGATTCTTGAGCGCGGTCAGGTACGACGTCCGCGGCTGCGTGTTCAATTCGTTGAGCACCCGGTAATTGCGCAGGTGTTCTTCCTTGAGCCTGGAAACCTTGCTTTCCTTGTCGTTCAGGTTGCCGAAGACGATCGC
>JAFDVJ010000023.1:0-39249 GCA_018269075.1 Acidobacteriota bacterium | reverse complement strand
GCAGTAGGTGCATTTTTCCATCACGCCGCGCGAGCGGATCGAAACTTCCGGGTTGCGCATCAGCTTGTACTGGTCGGTGTTCCAATCCTGGTAAAGCAGGAAGTTGAACCGCCGCACCTTGTACGGGCAGTTGTTCGAGCAGTACCGCGTGCCGATGCAGCGGTTGTAGACCATATCGTTGAGCCCTTCGGCGCTGTGGACCGTCGCGTGGACCGGACAGACGACCTCGCACGGCGCCTGTTCGCACTGCTGGCAGAGCATCGGCTGGAAATGCGGGCCGTTCGGCGCGTCGGGCGTGCCGGTGTAATAGGCGTCGACCCTGATCCAGTGCATCTCGCGGCTCCGCTCGACCTGTTCCTTGCCGACGACCGGAATGTTGTTTTCCGACTGGCAGGCGATCACGCAGGCGTTGCAGCCGACGCAGCTGTTCATATCGATCGTCATCCCCCAGCGGTGATTCTCGTTGTAAAGCTTCTGAAAATCTTCGCGCGCGGACTGGTACATCGTCGCGTCGTACTCGTCGTGCTGGTGATCTTTTTCCTTGAATTTTTCGAGCTCGTCGACGTTCCGGACGCGGAGAATGTCGCGGCCTTCCATATTGAAATGGATCTGCGTCGAAGCGACGTTCGTCCAGTCGCCGGTCTTGACGAGATCGCCGTAACCGGCGTAGAGCGCGTCCGAGCGGCGGACGTCGTAGGCGTTGTAGCCGAGACCGTTGCCGACGCGGCCGGCCTTCGTGCGGCCGTAGCCGAGATAGAGCGTGGCGACGCCGTCGGGCTGGCCGGGCTGAATCCAGACCGGGGCCTGTTTGATCTCGCCGCCCTGAAATTTGACCGTCACGACGTCGCAGTTCTGGTTGCCGCCGCGCGTGTTGATAAAGCTCGTGCCCTGCGAGCCGCCGGTAAATTCGGAAGCGTCGTTGGCCGCGTTGAGCCCCAGGTCCTTCGCCGTTTTCGGGCTCACGAGGACGACGTTTTCCCACGTGATCTTGGTCAGCGGGTTCGGCAGCTCCTGCAGCCAGCCGTTGTTCGTGAACCGGCCGTCGTAAACCGACGGGTCCGGGAGGATCGAGATTTCGAGACTGCCCGAAGCGGCCGGCGCGGTCGCCGGCTGGCTCAGAAAAGCGGCGTTCAGCGTGACGGCCTTCGGCTTCGCCTCGCTGTTCGGAATAAACCCGTCGTGGACGAGCTTGCGCCAGTTCTCTTCGAAATTCTTCGCGGGCACGGCGGCCGGCTGCGCGGGCGGCGTCGCGGCGGCGGGCGAAGCGGCCGGGCTCGGCGCGGTCTTCGCGGCCGGCGTCGCGGCCGGCGTCGCGACCTTCGCTTCCGGTTTGGCCTCGGGCTTCGCGGCCGGCGTCGCTTCCGGTTTGGCTTCCGGCTTCGGCCCGTTTTCCTTGTTTTCGGTCGTCGCCGCGACCGGCTTGACGGTCAGATTGAGCGGCTGTTTCTGCCAGTATTCGCGGACGACGTCGTAATCTTTCTTGTCGAAATTTTCCTTGAAGAAGAGCTGGAGGACTTCGTGGGCGCTGTGGCTGTCGTAAAGCGGTTTGATCAGCGGCTGGACGATCGAGACCGTGCCGTCGTAGGCGCGGGTGTCGCCCCACGATTCGAGAAAATGCTTTTCGGAAACGTGCCAGTGACAGAGATCGCCGGTCTCGTCGACATACGGGCCGACGTGGACGCGGAGCGGGACTTTGTTCATCCGTTCCTCGTTCAGCCTGAGATCGGCCGGCGTGTTGTAGACCGGGTTTCCGCCGAGAACGACGAGCATCTTGACGGCGCCGCCGTCGATTTCCTGGAGGAGCGCGCGGAGCTGTTCGAGCTGCGGCGTGTCGGCGTTCGCGGCGAGCGGCTCGGTGTAGAAGACCGTCGTCCCGACATTGCCGAGCGCCTGATTCATCGCGTGGGCGAGCGCGTGGACGACCGGCGGCTGGTTGTCGCCGGCGATGACGATCGATTTGCCCTTATTGGCGGCGAGATCCTTGGCCATCGCGGCAATCCACGGCGCGTTTTCCTTGTAGGTCGAGCTCGCGCCGGCGACGCCGAGCGCGGCGGCGACCGCTTTCGCGACTTCGGGCAGCTGGCTCGGCTTGACGGCGAGCCGGTGATCGGCCTTCGCGCCGGTCAGCGACATCGTCGTCTCGATCGCGTACAGCCGGTTGATCGTCTCTTTTTCTTCGCTGAACCGGCGTTTCTGCGCGAAATCTTTGATGTAGCGGACGTTGAAATCCGAGAAAAGGTCCTTGTCGAGCGTCAGCACGCGGTCGGCCTGATCGAATTTATAGACCGTGTTGACGGCCGTACCGAACGCGAGCTTCGCGCCGCCGGTCGCGTTGTCGCGGTTGAGCGGCTCGTACTGATACCATTTCGAGTTCGGCAGCTCGCGCTTGATCTGATCCATCTGCGCGATCAGCGTCGGCGAAACGACGGTCTCGGTCAGAAACCGGACGCCCGCGCCGCCGTCGCCGCGATTTTCGTCGACCTTCGCGCGGAGCTCGTTCATAAACGACTGCCACGTTTTCGGCGCGCCGCGGTAGAGGATTTCCTTCGAGCGGTCGGGATCGTAAAGATTGAGAAGCGACGCCTGCGCGAGCACGTCGGTCGCGCCGAGGCTGCCCGGATGATCGGGATTGCCTTCGAGCTTCGTCGGGCGGCCCTCGTTCGATTTCGCCAGCAGACCGGTCGCGACGCCGCCGAGCGTCATCGCCGTCGCGAAGAACAGCGGCTTGCCCGGAATGATGTTTTCCGGCTGGCTGACGTAGGGCACGATCTTTTCGCTCGGCTGGATGACGCAGCCCGTCAGACCGGCGAACGCGAGCGACGCGCCCATCACCTTGATAAAGTTGCGGCGGCTCAGGGAATTGTCCCATTCCTCGGCGTGCGCGGGATATTCCTCTTTGACGAATTCCTCGAATTCCGGCGTTTCCGCGAATTCCTCGACACTCCGCCAGTAATCCCGGCCGTTCTTTTCGAGAATCTTATCCCGTAATAGCGCAAAGCTTGTTTTGCTCTCTTTGCTTGACATCTTTTCCCTCAAAATTAAGTTACTTTTCCAATCTCAAAAATCCGAAATCCGCGATCGCTTTAGCGGTGGCAGGTCGAACAGCTCGTCAGCATCTCCTTGCTGCGGAGCTTGCCGATCTGCGCGTCGACTTCCTTCTGCTGCTCCGGCGTGATGTCGTCCTTGTTCCACGCCGTGTTGAAGATCTCCGCCTTCGGCCGAATGTTCGGGCCCGGATCGCGGTGGCACGAGAGACACCATTCCATCTGGAGCGTGTTTTCCTGATAAACCGTCGGCATATTCGCGACGTCGCCGTGACACGAGGCGCAGCCGACACCCTTCGCGACGTGGATGCTGTGGTTGAAATAGGCGTATTCCGGCAGGTCGTGAACGCGCTGCCACTGGATCGGCTTGTTGTCGCGGAAGCTCGCGCGGACGGGTTCGAGATAGGGGCTGTCGGCCCAGATCTGGCTGTGGCAGTTCATACAGGTCTGCGTCGGCGGCATTCCGGCCGACGAGCTCGTCTCGACCGAAGTGTGACAGTAGCGGCAGTCGATGCCGTCGTCGCCGACGTGGTGCTTGTGACTGAACTGCACGGGCTGCGGCCGCTCCAGATAACGATTCGTCAAATAGGAAGACCGCGCGATCTGCGTGTAGGCGTAACCGGCAACGCCCGCCAGAACAATGGCGACGGCGATGCTTGCCTTAGCAATATTATTTGCTCCGCGATGAAATATTTGTGCCATCTTGTTTTTACCGAAACCTTACAAAGCTATTTTAAAGCTATAGTTAGACTGAATCCCAAACCAAGAAATCTGAGATTTATCAGTCGAATTTGTATTTACTTCTGTTTAAGAGCCGTTAACCAACTTGTTAACTAGATTTTTACAAAATATGAATAATTCCGCAAACTAACCGATTCAAAATGTTCGAATTAATTAAAATAAATTCAACCCGCCCCCTTGTGCAAGTTTTCACTAAATTAGTTTAGCTGATAAAACAGATTAATTTTACTGTTTTCCGCAGTTAGACCTTCAGGCTGCCCTTGAATCATCGATCGGGGATTGATCTTCGACCCGGGTTCGGGACTTGAGACTCGAAATTTCAGGCTTTTAATCGAGAGCTCTCGAAAGCAGCGCGGCGCCGCAGGCCGCGGCCCGCTCCTCGAGCTCGCCGGCGACGATCCGGGCCGCCTCGAACGACGGCTTGAACGACAGCTCGCGCGCGCGCTCGATGATCGCGTCGAGCACCGTGTGCTCGGCGTGCATCACCTCGCCGCCGATGACGATCTTTTCGATGTTCAGCAGGTTGATGACGCCCGCGATCGCCGTGCCGACGTATTTGCCGGTGCGCTGCAGCATCAGATGCGCGAAGTCGTCGCCGTTGCGGGCCTCGCGGACGACGTCGGCGACCGTGATCTGCGATTCCGGCAGCCGGCCGAGCGACGAGGTGCTGTCCTGATGAAAACGGCTCCGCGTGCGGCGGATGATGCTCGTCGCCGAGGCGACCTCCTCGAGCCGCCGGCCGTCGTCGTCGATCGTCAGATAGCCGAATTCGCCGGCGAAGCCGTTGGTTCCGTGCCAGATCTTGCCGTCGAAGATCAGCGCGCCGCCGACGCCCGCGTCGAGCGTCGCGTAAAACATACTCCGGCAGCCGCGGCCCGCGCCGAGCCAGTATTCGCCGTAGCCGGCGGCGTTGGCGTCGTTCTCGATCAGAATTTTGAGATTCGTTTCCCGTTCGAGGCCGGTCAGCAGATCGACTCCCTGATGCTCGGGAAAGAACGTCGAATAGGCGATGCGGCGCGTGTCGTGATGAATCAGCCCCGGAATCGTCAGCCCGAGACGGTCGAAATCGCCGTATTTGGCCCGCAGCTCGCGGATAAACGCGACGAGCTGCGGCGCGGTATCGTCGCCGCGGATCATCGCCCCGTTGTGAGAATTTATGATATTGCCTTCCGCATCGAGGCAGACCGATTTGAAGGCGGACTTCGTAACTTCAATCCCGACTGCTTTTTCCGTTTGGCTGACCGCTTCGCTCATGATTGTAAAACTTCCTTTTTAAACTACTTAAGGCAGGAAACTAACGAGATTTTATTCAGTTGCCGGGAAAGTGTCAAACCAATCCGGCGCGCGGGCCGCGGATTCGCGAAAATAAATGCCGGACACCGCGGAAACAAGGATTTCGGATCATTACTGTTAAAAAGATCGGCAACCCGGATTTCGGTATTTTCAAGAGGACGCGGATGAACGCGGATCAGGCGGATTTTCGCGGATTTATTTTAAAGTTATCCGCGACAATCCGCTTAATCCGCGTTCATCCGCGTCCTCTTAAACTGGTTATTCACCGCTCTGACGATCCTTTTAACATTAATGATTTCGGATTTCGGATTTCCGACTCCTTACGATTTTGCAATCCGCCGACGGACGCGCCCCGGCCCCGAAATCGTTTGACTCAAAGGCTTGCGGAAAGTTACTCTTTTGTTGTGCCCTGAATCAGGTTTCTGATTTTTTTTATGGAACAGCTTTCGCAGCTCATCGCCGATTACGGCATCTACGCGGTCTTTGCACTCTGCACGGTTGAAGGCGACATCACACTCCTTTTGTCGGGGGCGATGGCCCACAGCGAATTTTTCGGAAACTACAGCTTTTTCAAGGTCGTCCTCGCCGGCACGCTCGGCGGGATGGTCGGCGACAGCGGCGGCTACTGGATCGGCCGGCTCTTTCACGAAAAGGCGAAAGACTATCGTTTTTACCAGATGACGCAGCCGCGGATCGAGCGTCTGATCGAAAAATTCGGCGGCTTCGCGATCATCATCTCGAAATACATCTACGGCATCCGTTCGGCGATGTGTCTTTTTTACGGGATCGGGAAGATGCCGTTTCCGCGCTTTCTCCTGCTCGACGCGATCAGCTGCGGGACGTGGGTCCTGGTTCTCGCGGGACTCGGTTATTTCTTCAGCGGCGCGATCACCGGCATTCTCGGCAATTTCAAACAGGCCGGGATGGCGCTCTTTTTCGTCGTCCTCTTCGGCATCATCGTCTTTTACGTCGTCGAACGCTACTGGCTCTCGGAAAAGGTCGAGGAGGTCAAGCCCGAAACGATCACCCGAATCGAGGAGAAAATCCACGTCATCGAGGACATCGCGCAGGAGAAGCTCTTCAACATCGGCGAAAAGCTGCATATGACGATTCCGCCGAAATCCGAGGAAAAAGACCCGCCCGAACAAAAAGAATCGTCGAAAGCCGCGAAAAGTTAGCTTCGGCGCTATCCAATCAGCCACAATTTACGGTAATATATTGGGTTCTTTCAGATAAGAATTTTCAATACCAATTTAAGAGGAAAAACACTTAGTGATAATCGAATCATCGGCTCCGACGAGAGTTGACCTGGCGGGCGGCACCATCGACATTCCGCCGCTTTTTCTGTTCCACGAGGGCGCGGCGACCGTCAATTTCGCCGTCAGCCTGATGGCCCGCTGCCGGATCGAAACGCGCAGCGACGATAAGATCGTCCTCGAATCGGTCGATCGCGGCGTGACCTTCGAGACGACGCTCGACAAGTTTCACGAGCTGAAGAACGAAACCCGGCTCGAGCTGCTCTCGAAGCTCGTCTATTTCTTCCGGCCCGAGACCGGCTTCAATATGATCACCGATTCCGAAGCGCCGGCCGGCGCGGGCCTCGCCGGTTCGTCGACGCTCAACATCGCCTGTATCGGCGCGCTCAACCGGCTCGTCGGCGACCGCTACACGCCGGACCGCTTCATCCCGATCGCGGCGGCCGTCGAATGTCAGGTCATCAAGGTGCCGACCGGTTATCAGGACTATTACTCGGCGCAGTACGGCGGCGTCTCGACGATCCATTTCGCGCCCGACGGGATGCACCGCGAAGCGCTTTCCATCGACACCGCCACGCTCCAGAAGCGGATCGTCGTCTGCTACACGGGCGAGCCGCGCAATTCCGGCACGAACAACTGGGAGATCACCAAGCGGCATATCGACGGCGACAAGGAGCTGTTCGACATCTTCGAGGGCATCCGCGACGATTCGCTGAATCTGCGCGACGCGCTTTTGCAAAGCGACTGGACGACGGTCGGCGCGATCCTCCACAACGCGCACCCGCACCGCAAGCGGCTCTCGCCGAAGATCACGACGCCGCAGATGGATATGCTGATCGAAAAGGCCTACGCCAACGGCGCGATCGCCGCCAAGGTCTGCGGCGCGGGCGGCGGCGGCTGCATCGCGTTCTTCTGCGAGGAAGACGGCCGCGGCGCGGTCGAAACCGCGCTCGCCGGAGAAATCGGCGCGGAAGTGCTCGACTGGAAACTCTGCGAAGAAGGCCTGATCGTCAACGAAATCGCCGCCGAAGCGGTTTGAACGAGTGGAGAGCGGAGAGTGGAGAGTGGAGAGTCCGGGGATTTTTTCCTTTAACTCTCCACTCTCGACTCTCCACTCTCGACTAAAAAAAGGAGACAAGACAATGAAAAAACAAATTCTTTTCGCACTGCTTTCGATTTTGATCTTCGCCTTTGCCGCCGAGGCGCAGAACGATTATTATTCGTCGCGGCTCAGCAATTATGCGGACGATCTGAAACGCGCGACGGTCGATCTGGCCGACCGGACGTCGAACGACCTGCGGCGCGGCGGATCGAATTCGCGGAGCACGATCGAGGAAGCGTTTCTCGCCGCCCAGATGGATTCGAGCGCCGGTCTCTTCCAGCAGATGGTCGGCGACCGCCGCAGCGCTTCGGAGCTGCGCGACGCGGCCGCGCTCCTCAACGACCTCGCGCGCCGCGCGCCGAGCTACGGCTCGAACAGCTACGGCTGGCGCAATGTCCAGAAAGCGCTCACCGACATCAACCGCGAGCTCGGCAATTCGGGCGGCGGCAACGGTAATGGAAACGGAAACGGAAACGGCGACAACCGGCCGGTGATCGGCCGCGTCTACTGGCGCGGAACGGTCGACGACAAGATCCAGCTCGTCATTCGCGGCGGCCAGATCGAAACCCGCGTCATCAGCGGAACGCCTTATCCTGACGGTACTTACAGCTTTACCGCGAACCTGCCGAACCGCAACGTCACGGTCGACGTCAACAAAACGAAAGGCCGCGGCAGCGTGCGCGTCGTCCAGCAGCCCTCGAAATCCAACGAATACACGACGATCGTCGAAGTCTACGACGACGGCGGCGGCGCCAAAGAGTATCAGCTCGACATCTTCTGGCGATAACCCTTTAAAAGTTCGGGAAGTTTGGGAAGTTTGGGAAGTAAAAGGTCTTCTTCCTGAACTTCCCGAACTTCCCGAACTTCCCAAACCGTCAGCCTTCCCGAATCGCTTTGGTCAGCGATTGGAAGATCGCCTGGCCGTCGTTCGAGCCCAGAAGGCCCTCGCAGGCGCGTTCGGGGTGCGGCATCATTCCGAGCACGTTTCCGTCCTCATTGCAGATGCCCGCGATGTTCGAGCGCGCGCCGTTCGGGTTCGCCTCGTCGGTCGCCGCGCCGCCGGCGTCGCAGTAGCGAAAAACGATCCGGCCGTTTTCTTCGAGCCGGTCGAAGGTCTCGTCGTCACAGACGTAATTGCCCTCGGCGTGGGCGATCGGGATCGAAAGCACCGCGCCCGTTTCGAGCTCGCTCGTGTAGGGCGTATGCGCGTTCTCGACGCGCAGGTTGACGTGCTTGCAGATAAAATGCAGGTTCCGGTTGCGGATCAGCGCGCCCGGCAGGAGGCCGGCCTCGCAGAGAATCTGAAAGCCGTTGCAGATGCCGAAAACGAATTTGCCCGCCGCCGCGAAGTCCTTGACGGCCGCCATCACCGGCGAAAATTTCGCGAGCGCGCCGCACCGCAGATAATCGCCGTAGGAAAAGCCGCCGGGCACGATCACCGCGTCGTAGCCGCCGAGATCGGTTTCCTTGTGCCAGACGAAATCGACCGGCTGGCCGACGTGTTTCGAGATCACGTGATACGCGTCGTGATCGCAGTTCGAACCGGGAAAAACTATTACTCCGAATTTCATAAATCTTATCGTTCGATCTTCGGTCTTCGGTCTTTGATTTCAGGGAGCCGAAAATCAAAGACCGAAGATCGAAAACCAATTATTGCACAATCTCCACGCGATAATCCTCGATCACCGGGTTGGCGAGGACGTCCCTGGCGATCCGCTCGGCGGTTTCGCGGGCCTCGCCCTCGGTCAGCGCGGCGTCGAGCGCGACTTCGAAGTATTTTCCCTGCCGGATGTCGGCGATCCGGTCGAATCCGAGCAGCTCGACCGAGTGATGAATGGCTTTGCCCTGCGGGTCGAGCACGCCCGGCTTTAACGTCACATAAACTTTTGCTTTCATTTTATTTCGAATAAAAATCTTTCTTTTTGATTCATTTCTAGTGTAAAATGAATCGCCTGAATCGACAAAATCTAAAAGTTCGAAGTTGGAGCGTGAGCGGCGCGTGGAAGATCAGCAATTTTTCGTTTTAAGCAAGAGCAACAATCAATCGGTCGGCCCGATGACGGCGACCGAGGTCCGCCAGTGGGTTTCGCAGAACCTTCTGACCACCGACGATCTGATCGCACGGGTCGGCGACGCCAACTGGATCGCGATCCGGCAGACGCCCTTCGCGCCCGCGCCGAACACCGGCTCGTACCCGTCGGCCAACCGCGAGATGGGCCGCCCGAACGAATACCTGCAGCAGTATATTCCGGGCACGCAGCCCGTCGCGCAGCCCGACTCGACGATTCTCCTGCATCGCTGGCTCGCGCTGATGATCGACGGTCTGATCGCCTTTCCGCTCGTCTTTATGGCCGTGCTGCCGGTCATCAGCCTGCTCGGCACGCCGCTCCTTGTCGCCTATTACATTTCGCGCGACGCGCTGCTCGGCAACGGCCAGAGCGTCGGCAAAAAAGCGCTCGGGCTGAAGGTCGAGAAGGACGACGGCACGCCGCTGACGTGGATCGATTCGGTCAAGCGAAACGTCGTTTTTTTCGCGTATCTGGTTCTGATCTTCTGCACGATCCCGTATCTCGGCTGGTTTATCGCCGGAATTTTATCGATCCCGCTCGGCATTCTGTTTCTCGTCGAGACGATTATGGTCATCTCGACCGGCAAAAGAATCGGCGACCGGTGGGGCGGAACGTCGGTCAAGCGGATCAATTGAAGGCCGTCCGAAACAGCGCGTCCGCGGGCTGAAAAAAAAAACGCCGAAAGGCCGAAAACGGGCGGCTTTACGAACACCGTTTCGGACGGCTTTGGTTTTTTCTCAAATAGTGCCAAAATATTTACGCAAAATGTTGTTTTAATTGTCGTTCTTATGTTAAATTCACGATACGAGTTTTTGACTTCCGAGTAGGATAAAATTTTTAATTACAACAAAAGGAGAATACTAAAAATATGCAAAATATGGGCGGAAAAACCGCGCTGGGTCTGGATAACAATATCGGCGCGCTTCTTTGCTACATTAACGTTTGTCTTCCGATCGGTTTTGTCTACAGCATCATCGTGCTGGTCACCGACAAGACGAATAAATTACCGCGTTTCCATGCATTTCAGTCATTATTGCTTACCGCTACCGCGATCGTTCTTTATATCGTCGCCGTGATTTTCGGCGTCGTCGCGGCGGCGGCCCAATCTTCGATCATCGCCATTCTGGCATCTTTGGTCTATGTTGTGATGGGCCTCGGCATTCTGGTCGCCGTCATCCTTTGCGCTGTCAAGGCTTTCCAGGGCAACATTTTCAAACTCCCGATCATCGGCGGTCTGGCCGATCAGTGGTCGTAAACCGAATTCGATTCGAAACGATAAAAAAAGGCAGGTTCGCGCCTGCCTTTTTTTATTCGCCGAAAACCCGCTCGAAGACCCGTCCGACGTTGCGCAGGTAATGGCGGACGTCAAAGACCCGCTCGATCTCGGCGGGCGAAAGCCGCGCCGCGATGTCCGGGTCGCGCAGCACCAATTCCTGATATTCGCCGCCCTCGTCCCAGACCTTCATCGCGTTGCGCTGCGTGTAGACGTAGGCGTCCTCGCGCGAAACGCCCTTCTGCGTGAGCGCGAGCATCAATTGCCCGCTGAACACCAAACCGCGCGTCAGATTGAGATTCTTCAGCATATTCTCGGGATAAACGACCAGATTATCGAGCAGCGACGCCGTTTTCGCGAGAATGTAATCGAGCGCGGCCGATGAATCCGGCAGGACGATCCGTTCGGCCGACGAATGCGAGATGTCGCGCTCGTGCCAGAGCGCGACGTTCTCCAGTCCGACGACCGCGTTCGCGCGCACGGTCCGCGCCATCCCGCAGATCCGTTCCGAGAGGATCGGGTTGCGTTTATGCGGCATCGCCGACGATCCCTTTTGCCCGGTCTTGAATTTTTCCTGCGCCTCGCGGACTTCGGTGCGCTGCCAGTGGCGCACCTGAAGCGCGATCTTTTCGAGCGACGAGGCGACGATCGCGAGCGTGCAGAGATATTCGGCGTAACGGTCGCGCTGGATGACCTGCGTCGAAACGTCGGCCGCTTTGATCCCGAGCCGCGCGCAGACACGTTCCTCGACGTCCGGCCCGAGATGCGCGAACGCGCCGACCGCGCCGGAAATCTTCCCGACCGCGACCCGTTCGCGCGCTTTTTCGAGACGTTCCTTGTTGCGCTCGAATTCCGAATACCAGAGCGCCCAGACCAGCCCGAAGCTCGTCGGCTCGGCGTGAATGCCGTGCGTCCGGCCGATCTGCGGCGTGTCTTTGAATTCGTAGGCGCGGCGCTTCAGGACTTCGAGCAGCGTATCGATCTTCGGCAGCAGGATGTCGCAGGCCTCTTTCAAGAGCAGCGCGTTGGCCGTGTCGACGACGTCCGACGACGTCAGGCCGTAATGCACGAACCGCGCCGCCGGGCCGATGTTTTCGGCGAGGTTCGTCGTAAAGGCGATCACGTCGTGATCGGTCGTCTTCTCGATCTCGTTGATCCGTTCGACCGTAAAGGCCGCCTTCGCCTTGATCTCTTCGAGCGCGTCGCGCGGAATCGTCCCGTCCTCGGCGTGAACCTCGCAGACGGCGATCTCGACGTCGAGCCACTTCTGAAACTTGTTCCGCAGCGACCAGATCGCGCCCATTTCAGGTAAAGTATAGCGTTCAATCATATAACTAAAATTCTAAGCCAGATTTGGGAAGTTTGGGAAGTTCGGGAAGTTCGGGAAGTTTGGGGAAGCTCGGGAAGCCGAAGAAGAGATTTTTTCTTCCCGAACTTCCGAAACTTCCAAAACTTCCAAAACTTCCTAAACTTTTTGCCGCTCATTGCCGATAAGATATTGAGTTATGTTTCAACAAGGTCAAAACCGGGGATGGCTTGAAAGAACGGATCCTCCGCCCGCGCCGTCCGGCCGGTGAATTTTTCTTCTCAACCATATGAAATTCTATCTGAAAGCCGCGCTGATTGCCGTCTTCGTTTTATCAACGATCGCCGGCCTCGGTTTGCTGTGGGTCCGCGTCGCCCGCGAACCGCGAAAATCGACTCCGAACCGCGGAAGCGACCTCGACCGCAGCGCGATCGAGACCGAACTGCGCAATCTTTACAACGATCCGGGCGATAATTCGGTGAGCGTGATGTGCGAGGGCACCGAGATCACGCTGACGTTTCGCGACGAGCTGCTGAAATCCGTCCGCCGCAATTTTTACAACCGTCACCGCAACGATTTTCACCGCTTCTACGAAGCCGGCTTCGACCGTCTGACGGTCGAAGCCAAACGCGAAGGCGGCGGCGAAGCCCGCATCGAGTACAATTTATCGGAATACTGGTAGCTTTTGGGAGTCGAGAGTCGAGAGTCGAGAGTCGAGAGCCGGAAGAAGAAGGGGAGAAAGGGTGAAGGGGAGAAAGGGAGACGGAAATCTCCCTGAACAGACCAATCCGAAATCCGAAATCCGAAATCCGAAATCGTCAGGTTTCCTGACGCCCTTTGATGAACGTCAGATAGTTGACGATCAGACAGAGGACGGCGAAGGCGGCGAACAGGACGAAGCCGAGCGTGTAGACGCCGGTCAGATCCTTGACGATGCCGAGCTCGAGCGGCGGGAAGAAGCCGCCGAGGCCGCCGAACGCGCCGACGAGGCCCGTCACCGTGCCGGTTTCCTTCGCGAAATACTGCGGCACCAATTTGAAGACCGCGCCGTTGCCGAGCCCGAGCGCGGCCGCGCAGCCGAGCGCGCCGACCGTGAAGACGGCGATGCCCGAAAAGCTCAGCAGCAGCGACAACGCGGCGAGCGCCGCGAAAACGCCGACGAGCACTTTCGCGCCGCCGATCCGATCGGCCAGAAAACCACCGACCGGCCGCATCAGCGTCGCGAGCACGACGAAACCGGCCGTCCGCGCGCCGGCGTCGGTCGGCGTCAGGTCGAAGATCTCCTTCAGAAACGTCGGCATATACAGCGCCAGCGCGACGAAGCCGCCGAAGGTCAGAAAATAAAATAGCGAGAGCACCCACGCGAGCTTCGAGCGTTTCAGCACGCCGAGGCTCTCGCCGAGCGTCTTCGGCTGCGCGGCGACCGGCGCGTCCTTCGCGAAGAGATAAAAAACGACGCCCCAGACGAGCGTCGCGGCCGCGAACACGAAAAACACCGTCCGCCACGAACCGAACTGCAGCGCCAGCACGGGCGCGAAAAAAACGGCGACCGACTGCCCGATGTTGCCCATCCCGTAAACGCCGAGCGCCGTTCCCTGTTTTTCCGCCGGAAACCATTTCGACGTAAATCCGACGCCGACCGGAAAGGTCGTCCCGGCGAGCCCGATCAGCAGGCCGAGGATCAAAAGCTGCTCGTAGCTCGTCGAAAACCCGATTGCGACCGCCGGCAGCGCCGAAAAGACGAGCAGCGCCGCGAAGACCGTACGCGCGCCGAAGCGGTCGGCGAGCATTCCCGAAAACAGCCGGCCGACCGACCCGAGCAGCACGGGAATCGCGATCAAAAGGCTCTTGCTCGTCGCCGAAAGATTGTAAAGCTGCGTAAACGTCGGCGCGAGCGCCGCGATCAGTCCCCAGACCGCGAACGAAACGGCAAACGCCGTCGTCGAAAAAAACAAAGCCGCGCCCGCGCCCCGGCGTGTTGTGTCGGACATATGGTTTCTCCTTAGTGTAGTCTTGAGTCTTGAGTCTTGAGTCTTGAGTCTTCGCGCTCGTGTCTCCCGTTTTACGACTTAAGACTCAAGACTCAAGACTCAAGACCCTTTTAATCCTTTCGCGTTCGCCACCGGAAAACGATCGTCAGGCTGATCAGCCAGCAGACGCCCGAGGCGGCGACGAGCGGGAGAAGCTGTTTGAAATCGCGGCCGAGCGCGGCTTCGACCGTCGCCGACAGGATCCAGAGCTGCGCGAGGTTGATCATCACCAGCAGCATCAGTTTGGCCTGCCAGATCGCCGTCCGTCCGCGCCGCGCGCGAAAGCCGTTACCCGTTCGATTCATCGCGCCCTCCGACTTTTTTTCCGACGGCCCAGACTTCGCCGTTTCTCAGCTCGAGCTCGATCCGGTCGAGCGCGCGCGGCGGCGGGCCGTACAGAACCTTGCCGGTCGCGGTCTCGAAACCGGCTTCGTGACACGGGCATTCGATCCGCGCGGTCGCGGCCGAATAATAGACCGGACACGACAGATGCGTGCATTTCTGCCCGTAAGCGTAGTAATTCCCGTCGTTCGCGCGGATCAGGAGCGCCGGCTCGCGCGCGGTCGGATAGTGAAAATTGAGCGCCGAATTCCGTTCGAGCGCGGCCGCGCCGTCGATCCGGAGCGGCGCAAAGTTTTCCGGCTGCCGCGCGTCGTAGACGGCCTTGCCCGCGAAACCGGCCGCGCCGGCGAAAAGCGCCGTCGAGGTCAGCCCGAGAAAACCGCAGAACTCGCGCCGCGTGACCTGCGCCTCGTCGTCGCGCTCGTACGGAAACTCGCGGTCATACGCCGCGTTCGCGGCCCGCACGTCCGATTCGTCCGAAAGAACCCGTTTGATCGTATCCGTTAAATTCGCCTTCATATAAAACAACCCGCCGGCCGCCGGCCGCCCTAAAACTCGTTGCTCTTGTCCGTTTCCTCGACCTGCGTGTCGATCCACGATTCGGTCGGCTCGCCGTCGACGGCGACGCGGCCCTCGAAAACGCCGCAGCCGTCGACGCGGATTTCCCGTTCGTCGGTCGGCAGCATTAGATAAACCTTCGTCTCGACCTTCTGATTGCCGAAAATATGCGCGTTGACGGGTTTTGTCCGCCGGAGCGGGACGATCTGCTCGTAGGTGCCGAACGAGATCGCGCCGGTCGGGCAGACGCTCGCGCACATCGGCTTGAGGCCTTCCGAAGTGCGGTCGTAGCACATATCGCATTTCATCTGCAGATGCATCTCGGAATTGTATTTCGGGACGCCGAACGGGCACGCGTTGACGCAGTTGCGGCAGTCGAGACAGCGCGGCTTTAAGGCCGACATCACGACGCCGTCCTCGTTCATCTTGATCGCGTCGGCCGGACAGACGAGCGCGCAGGTCGGCTCCGTGCAGTGCATACAGACGGTCGGCATCGTCGCCGTCGTCTCGCTCCGGTCGAGATAATCGACATAGATCATCGAATAACCCTTGTGCGTCGAACATTCCCGGCACGCCGCGACGCACGAACGGCAGCCGATACAGCGCTGCGGATCGATAAACATTGTCTCCTGCATAATTCCCCTCACGATTTCGGATTTCGGATTTCGGATTGGTTTCAAAGCGGCAGCTTTCGTTTGAAATCGAAGCGTCCGAACCCGGACCAATCCGAAATCCGAAATCCGAAATCCGAAATCCAATCATTTACCCCTTTGAACTTCGCTCTGCGAGAGTCCTTTTTTCTGCTCGCCGAGAATCGGCAACCGGCGGTCGTGAATCTTCTCGATCCGCGCGGCGCAGGCTTTGTATTCCGGGATCTTCGACGTCGGGTCGAGGACCGGATTCGTCAGCTGGTTGGCGGCCAGCGTCTCGCCCCAGTGATACGGGATGAAGATCGTGTCGGGCCGGATCGTCCGGACGACGAGCGCCGGAAAAATTCCTTCGCCGCGCCGCGAGACGACCTTCACGCGCTCGCCGTCGTTGATCTTCAATCGCCGCGCCGTTTCCGGGTGGATCTCGACGTACGGCTCGGGACACTGCTGGACGAGAAAGCCGATCCGCCGCGTCTGGTTGCCCGACAGATATTGATAGACGACGCGGCCCGTCGTCAGCGCGAGCGGAAACTCGTCGTCCGGCACCTCGGCCGGCGGGTTGTATTCGATCGCGTGAAACCGCGCTTTCTTGTCCGGGTGATAAAACTTCCCGTCCTCGAACAACCGGGGCGTTCCGGTATGCTCCTCGGTCGGGCACGGCCACATCACGCCGTGCTGGCGCTCGATCTTTTCGTAGGAGATGCCGTAATAATCGGCGTTGCCGCCCCTCGACGCGACGCGCAGCTCGTCGAAGATCTCGCGCGGATTATTAAATTGAAAATATTTGCCGCGGCCCATCCGTTTGGCGATCTCCTGGACGATCCACCAGTCGGGCTTCGCCTCGCCCGGCGGGTCGACGGCCTTGTTGATCTTGACGACGCGCGCCTCGCTGTTCGCCGTCACGCCCTCGTCCTCGGCCCACGTCGTCCCCGGCAGCACGACGTCCGCGTAGCGCGCCGCCTCGGACATAAAAAAGTCGATGTTGACGTTGAATTCCAGCCCTTCGAGCGACTCGCGGATGCGGTTCGTGTCAGGCAGCGAGACCATCCCGTTGTTGCAGAGCGACAAAAAGCCCCTGATCTCGCCCGCGCGCATCTTCTCGAACATCTCGACGACCGAAACGCCCGCCGCCGGCAGCTCTTCCTCGGGCAGACCCCAGACCTCGCAGACGTGCCGCCGGTGTTCGGGGTTGAGCATCGAGCGCTGGCCCGGCAGCTGATCGGCCTTCTGCCCGTGCTCGCGGCCGCCCTGCCCGTTGCCCTGCCCGGTGATCGTCCCGTAGCCGCGCCCCGGCGCGCCGATCTTGCCGGTCGCGAGGACGAGATTGATGTACGAGAGCACGTTGTTGACGCCGTTCGAATGATGCTCGATGCCGCGCGCGTGCATCACCATTCCGGTCTTTGCGCGGCCGTAGAGCAGCGCCGCTTTGACGATCTTTTCGGCCGGAACGCCCGAGATCTCGGCCGCGACGGCCGGCGGGTATTTCTCGACCGCCGCGCGCGCCGCTTCCCAGTCGTTGGTGCTGTTCGCGATAAATTCCGCGTCGATCAGATTTTCTTTGACGATCACGTGAAGCATCGCGTTGGCGACCGCGACGTCCGTCCCGGGTTTGAGCTGCAGATGCAGATCGCCCTGCCGCGCCGTCGGCGTCTCGCGCGGGTCGACGACGATCCAGACGCCGCCATTATCGCGCTGCTGCCAGAGAAACTTGTTGAGCACCGGAAACGTCTCGGCGCAGTTCGCGCCGGCGATGACGAGAACCTCGGCGAGCGGGATGTCGGCCCACGGGTTGGCGGCGCGGTCGATGCCGAACGCCTTGTTGTTGCCGGCGGCGGCCGAGACCATACAGAGCCGGCCGTTGTAATCGATGTAGCGCGTGCCGAGACCGGCGCGCGCGAACTTGCCCATCAGATAGGTCTTCTCGGTCGTCAGCGACGAGCCCGAATAAAGCCCGATCGCGTCCTTTCCGTATTTCTCCTGAATCTCGCGAAACCGCGCCGCGACGAGATCGAGCGCCTCGTCCCAGCCCGTTTCGACGAATTCGCCCTGTCTTTTCACGAGCGGCCGGAGCAAACGATCGGGATGATGCGTCTGCAGATAAGCGGTCACGCCCTTCGGACAGAGGCGGCCCTCGTTGACCGGAAAATCGTAGCGCGGCTCAAAGCCGACGACCTTGTTCTTCTCGACGAGCAGGTTCATCCCGCACTGCACGGCGCAGTACGGGCAGTGCGTCGGCACGACCTTTTCGATGTTGCGCTCGGCGCTCCACCCGCCGTCCGGCGCATCGTGCAGATGCGGCCCGAACCGCTCGATGATCTTTTCCAAATTTTCGACCTTACTCATAATGATTGCGGATTTCGGATTTCGGATTTCGGATTTGTTTCGAGCCGGTGACTCTTGGTTTAAAATCGAAGCGTCCGAACCCGGACCAATCCGAAATCCGAAATCCGAAATCCGAAATCTAGAAAACGCGGTCCGTTTTGTCGGCGAGACCGGCGTAGGCGAGCCCGCGCAGGATGCGTTTGCAGCGCGGGCAGTAGTCCTGCAGCTTTTCGCCGCCGGCCATCGTGTAGTCGAAGCCGAGCTTGTCGACGACTTCCTTCAGATCGCCGAGCCACATTTCCGACGCGAATTCGACGCCGCAGCGGCGGCATTTCGCCTGCGGCAGCTCGCGCGCGCGCTGCTGGTAAAGCTCGACACCGATCGACGCCGGCCGCTGGACGATGTGAAAAAGCTTGCCGAACGGCAGAAAAAAGAGCGTCATAATGACGAGCGCCTGGTGCGAGAGCGAGATGAACGAATACATATAACCCTCGAACCAGAGACTCGACGCGGTCAGCATCAGCCCCGAAACCGAGATCGCGATCAGCAGCAGATGCGGGACGAAATCGAGCAGAAACTGCTGGAGCGCGATCGCGCCGCGGTCATAGAGCCGCCGGTGGATCGCGAGCGCGCAGCCGGCGATGACCATCAGCGCCGTGAAATCGAGCGCGTGAAACGTGAGCCACGCGAGCAGGCCGCGGCCGTCCATCGTCTGCAGCGGAAAACCGAACAGATACGCGCGGTAACCGCGCGCGCCTTCGAGCTCGAAATGGATCCAGCCGAAGACGAGCGGAAAGGTGATCGCCGCCGAAAAAATGCAGCCCCACATGATCAGCAGGTGCATCAGCCAGCGCGAGCGGCTGCGTTTGAAGATAAAGCGCTGTTCGAGGAGATTCGTGGCGATCGTTTTGGCGGCCGTGCCGAAGTTTCCGCCGATCCGGCCGCGGTCGAGAAAGAGCTGCCAGCCGCGCCGCCAGTAGGCGCGCGTCGCCGGCCGCTGGAGCCAGATCGCGTAGCGAAAGACGATCGCGCCGAATGCGGCGACGCTCGCGACCGTATAGCCGAACAATGCGGAATCGTAATGAAGAAGCGAACGCGAGCCGACGACGACCAGCAGGGTCAAAACGGCGGAAGCGGCGAGACCGTAAACGGTCGGCCTGAAATAATCGACGTCGGTCGAGATGGATCGAGACCCTGAACCTTCCATAACTGCCTGCCCTTGAATGCTCTGAAAAACCCTCATATCGTAAGCCGCGCCGCGCCCTCGAAAGATTGCGAAACTTTCCGGCGGCCCGACCTTAACGATAGTGAAAAGAACCCTGAATAAATATGATTCTAGTCATATTCGCCGGAAAAACAACAGCCGGCGAAAAATTTTTCGCCGGCGGCCGCGACCGGAAACCGCGCCCGCCGCCGATCTCGAAAGCTAACCGTTCTTTTTTGAAAGATTTGCGGCAGAACGACGACCTTCGAACCATTTTATCTCTCCACGCCTCGGCGCTTCGGCGCCTTCGGCGGGAGGCCGCCAGCTTCTCTTCGGAGTTTTTTTTACGGCGAAGCCGGCGTTTTCCCGCCGAAGGCGCCGGGACGCGGAGAAATTGAATTTTAAGATCGCTATTACGACGCCCGTTTTGAAACCGGCGGTCGGGTTAAGGTAATATTTACTCGTTTTAAAGGCGATTTATGACTGACGAAGCCCCGCAGCTGATCAGAATCGAGCACGACGAATACTACGCCCGGCATATCGGGCGGACGGCGGACGGGCGGCAGTTTTTTCTGACCAATCCCTTTATTCCGAGGATCGGCGGCCATCCGGGACGCGAATTTCTGGCCCTCTATATTTTCGACGCCGCCGGAAATCTTCTCGAAGCGCGAATCGACGATCTGGGAGTTCGCGAATCAAAGGCCCTGCCGCTCCAGAAACTCGAAATCGAAACCGCCGCCGGGCTGGTCGAAAAACGTCTCGCGGAACTGGGCGATCATACGTTCGCCGACATCGAAGTCGCGCCTTTCCGAATCACGCGCGACGGCACGGAATTCGGTCTGATCGCCCACGCGCCGAACGAAGACAGCCCGGAATGGTCCGTCACCGCCGAACCCGGCGATTTTATGTGTTTTTATCCGCCCTGGGACGGAGATTACGACACATAAAGCATTACATTTCAGCCCGATCCGCAGGAATTCCGCAAAACCGTTCGGCACGATCGCTGCTCAAACACACTTTGAATAATTTTTGAGACAGAACGCGACAAAACTTGCCGGTAAATGAAAAGCCCGGCCGGCGACCGGTTCCGATTCAACAGAAAACGCGGTTGACGAACGAGTCGCCGACCCGGTCAATTACCGTCCCGAACCATTCTGGGAAATCCGCGCAAAATCGCCGTGCGCGTCGCTCAAATCCGTTTGCGCAGAGGTCGAGATCGCTTGCGCATTATCCGAGACCGTTTGCGCATTATCCGAGATCATTTGCGCGTCGCCCGAGATCGCTTGCGCACGGGTCGAGATCATTTGCGCAGAGGTCGAGATCGCTTGCGCACGGGTCGAGATCGCTTGCGCGTCGCTCAAGATCATTTGCGCAGAGGTCGAGACGGCGTGTGCATCATCCGAGATCGCTTGCGCGTCACCCGAGATCGTTTGTGCACGGGTCGAGATCGTTTGCGCAAGCGTCGAACTTTCGTAAATCCGAAATCCGAAATCCGAAATCCGAAATCCGAAATCAAAAAGTCGATTCCTTTTCGGCGGCGGGCGCGTCCGCTTCGCCGTCGATGCCCCCGGCGAGATGCTTTTCGTTGACTTCCGTGTTTTTATCGCCGAGGACGTCCTCGATATAGACGGATTGAACGAGAACGACGACGACCGCGAGGAGCGGCGTCGCGAGGATCAGGCCGACGCCGCCGATCAGGACGCTCAGGGCGAGCTGCGCGACGACGGTCAGCGCCGGCGGCAGCTCGACCGTCTGCCGCTCGATGTACGGCGTCACGAGATTCGATTCGATGAGCTGGACGACGACGAACAAAATCAGCACATAAAGCGCGCTGATCGGGCTCGTGATAAACGCCAGCAGCAGCGCCGGGACGGCCGAGAGGATCGGCCCGAAATTCGGGATGAACGAAAACAATCCGGCGATCAGCCCCAATGTCAGCGAGAGCGGGACGCCGAGAATCCACAACCCGATCCACGTCAGCAGGCCGATAAAGATCATCGAGGCGGTCTTGCCGATCAGCCACCAGCCGAGCGTCGTCCCGATCTCGGTCAGCACCTCGCCGACGCGCGGGCGCGAGGCGACCGGAAAGAGCTTCGTAAAGCCGTCGGCGTAAAAACGCGGCTCGGTCGCGAGATAGATCGCGAGCAGGATCATCACGAAGAAATTGCCGACCGCACCGACCGTCGACGAAAAATAGCCGCCGACGCTCGTCAGGACGGTCGCCGCGTCGACCTTCTTCATAATGTCGTCGGCGCTCGGAAACTGCCGGATCAGCGTCTTGCCCCAGCCGAACTGCGAGATGTAGGCGCTGACCTGTTTGGCCGATTTCGGCAGCTCCTGCCGCAGATGATCGATCTGCTCGGCGATCGACGGCGCGAGCAGCGCGACCGCGCCGGCGAGGATCAAAACGAGCAGCAGCGACACGAGCAGCACCGCCGCGCCCTCCGAGATCTTCAGAAAACGGTTGAGCAGATCCGCGAGCCCGCGCAGAAAGATCGCGACGAGCACCGCGCCGAAGAACAAAAGCACGACGTCGAACGCGTAATAAACGAAAAGCGTCACCAAAATCGTCGCCAGAATGATCCCGACGACGATCAGAACCTTCTTCGAAAAATCGCTTGCCTGATCCATAACTTTTCGATGTAAGGCGGGCTGTCAGCCGGCCCACGCCGCGAAAGCGGTGTCGAACGTTTCACCGGTGTGAAGTCGTTTTACAGGCTGTCGCCCGTCAACCGGCTGACAGCCGGTTGTACATTTCCTTCCCAGACTTTTATAGCGCAAAACGCGGGTCGGTCGAAAGTTGAAAAATTCGAATTCCCGCGCTCCGCCGCCGAAAATATCCCGTCATCCCGCGAATTTCGCGAAAAATATCCGGTTTTTTTTCAACCCAATGGCGCAAAGACGCCAGGAAAGGTGTAGAATTTCCCTGTAAACAAAAAAAGAAAGTGTAGAATTTCCCTGTAAACAAAAATCGGATCGTCGAGGACGGACGGATTGCGACCGGCAATCCGCACCCAATCCGAAATCCGAAATCCGAAATCCGAAATCCCTATGGGTGATAGGCAGCAAGTCGATTATTTCATCGATTTCGGCGACGAGACCTCGCCGAAGTCGATCCGCGGGCGGGCGATCTGGCACGAGGGCCGCCGCCAGCGCGTGATCGTGTCGATTTTATTGGAGCTGCACCTGATGGCGCTGACCGAGCTGATCCCGAAAAGCTGCCGGAGCTTCAAGGTCGAAAAGGCGGCGTGGCAGGACAACGAGGGCCGGGCCGACGACGACACGCAGGCCGCCCACTGCGTCCCGCGCCAGCTCGTCCTCAACGGCAAACACCCGCACGAGATCCTCGAACGCTACTCGATGGACCGGCGCGATTTTATGCAGGGCTATTTCGGGAAGACCGATCTTTTGCCGGTCAACTTCAATAAGTGCGATTCGCGCGCCGAGCGCGTGCCGCTCGTCAACATCGCCGAAGGCTTTCGCAAAGCCTGCCGGGCGGCGATCACGAGCGGGCAGATCGGCGGCCAGATGACGCAGTCGAGCGTCGGCGTCGAGGTCGCCGCCGCCTTCAGCCACTACACGTCGCACGCCCGCAACACCTACAACATCTGCATTCTCCGCCTCAAGCAGAAGCTCCAGCGCCCGGTCATCAAACCGGCCGACAAGGACCGCTGGAAGGAACAGCTCCAGATCACGCAGAACTATCTCCAGGAAGTCAACAACACCTCGGCCTTCGCCGAAAACATCCGCCTCGCCGAGGTCAAGAACCTGATCGATCTGTATAAGACTTTTTAGAGTGGAGAGTGGAGAGTGGAGAGTGGAGAGTTCGGAGATTTTATTCTTTTAACTCTCCACTCTCCACTCTCCACTCTCCACTCGTTAAATGATTCCTTTCTTGACGAGCAGCTCGGCGTTGAGGACGGCCGAGCCGGCGGCGCCGCGGACGGTGTTGTGCGAGAGCGCGACGAAGCGGTAGTCGAAGATGGTGTCGGGGAACAGACGGCCGACGGTGATCGTCATCCCGCTGCCGGCGTCGCGGTCGAGCCGCGGCTGCGGGCGCGACGGCTCGTCGCAGACGGTGATGAAGTTTTTCGGCGACGAGTAGAGATCGAGCGACGGAAACGTGTTCATCGCCTCGACGACCTCTTCCAAAGTCGAAGTGTTCCGCAGGTTGACGCGGATCGAAGCGGTGTGGCCGTCGATCACGTGAACCCGGAAACACTGCGCCGAGACCGTGAAATCGGCTTTTTCGATGGCGCCGTCGACATAGGTGCCGAGAATCTTCTGCGCCTCGGTCTCGACCTTCGGCTCTTCGCCGGCGATGTACGGGATCACGTTGTCGGTGATGTCGAGCGACGGCACGCCCGGATAGCCCGCGCCGGAAATCGCCTGCAGGGTCGTGACGACGACCGATTCGACGCCGAATTTGCGATGGAGCGCGGCGAGCGGCGGCGCGAAGCTGACGACCGCGCAGTTCGGGTTGGTCACGATAAAGCCTTTCGTAAAGCCGCGTTTCTGTTTCTGGATCTCGATCAGATCGGTGTGTTTATGGTTGATCTCGGCGATCAGGAGCGGGACGTCCTCGTCCATCCGGTACGACGACGAGTTGCTGATCACCGGATAGCCGGCGCGGGCGAAGGCCTCTTCGGTCTCGCGCGCGACCGACGACGGCAGGCTCGAAAAGACGAGATCGCAGTCGAGCGGCGGCTCGATCGGCCGAACCGTGATCTGTTTGACCGAATCGGGCATTCCGCCCGGCAGCTTCCACGCGCAGGCCTCGGCGAAGTTCTTCCCGGCCGAACGGTCCGAGGCCGCGAGCGCGGTCACCTCGAACTGCGGGTGATTTTCAAGTAACTGTATAAAACGCTGGCCGACGGTGCCGGTCGCGCCCAAAATTCCGACTCTGTATTTTCTGCTCATTGATTAAAAGATCGTCCGCATCGAACGACTTTTAATTTAACCGTGAAAATCGCCGTCGTGTCAAAAGATAACGCGAAGAATCTCGCGGTGAGATTCTTCGCGCCGGACGGTGTTTGCGGGGACGCCGCGACGCGGACTGCGCCGGTCGGATCAAACCGGCGCAGTCCGCGTTCGAAGGCGGTTCGCGGTTTCGATCAGCGCCGCGTCACCGAGAAATTGCCGCTTTCCGTGCGGAGCTTCGAATCGGCGATGCCGAAGCCGCCGCTGATCGTATTGCCCTTGACGGTCGCCGAGATCGCGACGCTGCGGTCGTCCTCGAGCGTGCCGCTGAGCTTCAGCTTGCCGTCGCTCGCGATCGTGCCCTCCATATCGGCGCTGCCGCTGAGGCCGTTCGACATCTCGAAATGGCCCTCGACGTTGCCGCCCGCATCGACCGAATCGATCCGCAGCGTAAAATCGCCGTTTTTGCTGCTGGTCGCGTTCTTGCCGGTGCCCTCGTAGGTGCCGGTCGCGAGCTTGCTGTTCGACGACGACGATGAAGACGACGACGACGACGACGAGGCCGACGGCGACGGTTTGGTCGAAGCGCTCGGCGAGGCCGACGGCGACGGCGACGACGAGTTTTTCGACGAATCGAACATATCGGACTGGCATTTGCAGCCGAGGATCACGAGCAGACAGACAACGACAATCAAGGACGTCAGATTTTTCATAGTTTTTATTTCTCCGTATTAGTTTTCGGGGACTTCGTCGACGGTGCCCATCGGCACGCTGTCGCGGCACGAAAAGACGCGGTAAAAGGTCAGCCCGAGCCCGCGGATGAAGCCGTGTTTTTCGACGGCCTGAATCGAATAATCCGAACAGGTCGGGCGAAACCGGCAGGCGACCGTGTCTTTCAGCAGCGGCCGGCCGACCGCCTGGTAAATATGGACGAGACCGATATAGGCCCGCGCCGAAAGCTGGTTTTCGGGCGCGCGCGAAACGTCCGCCGCGAACGCCGCCGCGAGCAGTCCGACGACGGCCGCCGCCGCGAGCAGTTTTTTCCGCCTTGTCATGGATTTCCGCAGTGCGGGCAGCGCGGCAGTCCCTGCATCCGGTTCGCCCGGCAGTGCGGGCACGGCATCAGATTGCCCTGCGGCCGCGTCAGCAGATAGATCAGCAGACCGATCAGGCCGAGCAGCGCGAACCACGCCTTGCCCGGGCTGTCGCCGCGCGAGATCGCGTCCTTCTTGATGTACTTGAAGATGATGACGACGATCGTCACGCCGACCGCCACCGCGAACAGAAGGAACAGCAGGTAAACGACGATCGCCGCCCCGACGACGCCGCACGCCGCCGCGTCGTTCTGCGCCAGCGCCGGCAGTGCCGGCCCGAGCAGCAGCGACAAAAACAGTCCGATCTTCTTCATTTCCTACACCTCCGCCAAACGAAATTTTCTTTCCTTTTACGCCATCATAAAGGCAATCGGCGGCAAAGCACAACCGAAAACCGGCCGATCCGGCAATTTTCGCGAATCCCGGCTCGCGAAACCGGCCGCCGGACGCGTTCCGGCCCGGCGGCCGGGACGTCATCAGTCGCGGACGGACGCGGTTTCGACCGCCGTGAAATCGACGTTCTCGACCGCTTCTTCGAGATCGACCGCCTGCGCGGAGACCGCGAACGAATAGCGTTTCGAGCTGACGCCGACGAAATAAACGCCGCCCGCCGGAACATTTCCGAAAAGGTAGCGCCCGAAGCTGTTGGTCTTCGCCGAGACGGCCCTTCCCTCTGCGTCGGTCAGCGTCACGAAGACGCCCGCGATCCCGCGGCCGCCGGCGTCGGCGACGCGGCCCGCGACCGAAACGCTGGCGGCCGTCGGCGCGAGCCCCTGCACGATCGCGAACGGCGAGAGCGACGCGAGATTTTCCGTGCAGAGATTCGGAGCCGTGTTGCCGGCCGCCGTCCGGTTGACCCAGACGCCGTTTTCGAGATGCAGCACGCGGAGCGTCGAAAACGTGAAGTTCGCGAGCGCCGGCGTGTTGAAACAGACCGCCGCGCCGCCCGAAAAAGCGGCCGTCGTCGAGATGTCGTAAGCGAGCCCGGTAAAGGTCAGGTTCGCCGGCAGCTTCGGCAAAAGCGCGAGATCGACGCCCGATTCCGATGTCGTGCCGGCAGCCGTGACCTGCGCGAAAGTCACGCTTGCGGACGAAAGCTGAACGCTCGTCGGCGCGAGCGCGGCCGCGGTTTTCGCCTTGCGGGACAGATTGACGGGCGTCGCGGCGGATTTCAGTTTTCCGGCGACTCCGGCATTGTAGATCGCATTGATTTCATTGCCCGAGACGGCACGTTTATAAACGGAAACTTCGTCGAGCATTCCGTTGGCAAACTCGAATACAACCGACGGACTGTTGTTATATCGCGCGCCGAGAATCGCCCCGGTGCTGCCGCCGTTGACCGCAAAGCCGGCTCCGACAGCCGCCGTGCCGGCCGAAACGCCGTCCAGATAGAACGTGAACGCGGTGCTTGTCCGCACGATGGCGACGTGATGCCACGTGTTCGGGCGCAATGCAACCGGGTTCGAGGAAAAATCGGAATAGCCCCCGCCGTTAAAAACGGCAAAGTTGAGTCGCTGCCCGCCGCCCCAAACCGGGATGTCGCCGTAGCCGAAAGCCCACAGATTGTTCGCGCCGTCGGCCTGACTTCCGGCGGAAATTATTCGCTGAACATCTGTCGGATTGGGTGTGTTGAACCAGCCTTCGACGGCAAAATCGCCCGTGCCGAAATCCCAGTTCGGACTGTCGGCGGTCGTGACGACGTCGCCGTTTCCGTCGAATCCGAAAGCCTGCCCGACTTTGCCGACGCGAAAATTAGTATTTTCCTGAAGCGTCCCGTTTGCATTCAATCCCGTCAAATCGCGCGCGTCGCCGTCGCCCGAAAACCACGCGACCTGATTCGCCGGCGGATTCAGGCCGACGGGTTTGCATTTGCCCGACGACGCGGCGTTGTACACGGACGAAATTTCCGACGCGGAAAGAGCGCGGTCGTAAACGCCGACTTCATCGATCACGCCTTGAAAAGACGAGGCTCCGTCGGTGGCAAATTGCCCGATCGAGAAAACTCCGTTGCTGGCCACGATATTGCCCGTCAGCGGCACCGGACTTCCGACGGCGGCCCCGTTAATATACCGAATCAATTGCGAACCGTTATAAACCAACGCGATATGGGTAAATACGTTCGGCGCAATGTCGCCGTCCGTCGGGGCTGAGCCGTAATAGGCGTCGGTCGTTCTGACTTCGGCGCCGAGTCGGCCGTTTTGAATAAATAACCCGTATTTGCGGCTGCCGGGAACGGCCACCCCGGTCGCCATTGAAACGATTTGGCGATCGCCGGTGACAACCGTCGGATTGATCCACGCTTCGATAGTCATTTGATTGCCCGTTATATCGAGCGAAGGCGAGTTCGGCACCAGAACCCTGTCGTCCGTCCCGTCAAACGAAAACGCCTGTCCGACTTTTCCGTTTGCATACGTCGCGCCGTTTTGCAGCGCGCCGTGATTGTTCGATTTCGAATCGAGCGCGTTGCCCTCGCCCGCGAACCACGAAACGAGATTGTTCGGCGCTTGCGCGCACGGAGTCGGCGCGCATTTACCGTAGCTTCCCTGCTGAACGATGTCGAAAATCTCGCTCTGCGCGAGCGCGCGACCGTAAACCGAAACCTCGTCCGCCTGTCCGTCGAGGAAAAATTGCGGAGCGTTGGATTCAAAATCCGCGCCGATCAGCAGCGGATACGGATTCGCGTCATAGAAAAGCGGCAGATTCGCCGTGCCGTCAACGCTCGACGTAACTTCGACACCGTTCGCGTAAAGGTGCAAAGTGCTGACGCCGCCCGTGTAATCGTATGTGAAGGCGAGATGCGTCCAGACGCCCGTTGGCGGCGCGAAATTGGATAGAGCGCGCGTGTATTGCGAAGCGTTGCCGATCAGTCCGCGAAGCTGTCCGCCTTCTAAATATATCGTGTAAGAATTAAACGGACTGTTGCGAACCGGTTTCGAAATCAGCGAAACCAGCCCCGAAACCGAATCGAACTTAAACCAGCCGTCAATCGTGACGGCATTTGCCGGACGCTGCGCCGCGTTGTCTTCGATCCGAATGTAATCGCCGCTGCCGTCAAGCTCGAACGCGCGCCCGACCCGGCCCGTATTCGTGTAGGCCGCATCGCCGACGAGCGAAGCGTTCGGGTTGACGCTCTGCACGTCAGCCGGCGAATTTTCCGCCGGAACATTGACCTGCAAATTCGCGGGCGCGGGGATGCAGGCGGTCGCCGCCTGCGCGACCGCGACGTTGAGCGTCGTGCCGTCGCTGTTATATGTGCCGTTTCCGAAGCCGACCGAAAAATCGATCGTGTCGCCGGCCGCGACCGTGACGGTCGGGTTGAACGCCTGCTGAAATTGAGAATTGATATTGCCCGTAAAAAGGCCGGTCGTTTCGTTCTGCAAAATCCTGATGTCCGTCGTGGCGATCGGATTAGCTCGCTGGATCGCACCCGTTAGCTGATAAGTTCCGGACGCCGGCGCGACCCAGCGCAAAACCGTTCGTTCACCGTTCGCACCGGGATGAACGTGCAAAGAATCCGTCGGAGTGCCGTTGCACGGCGCTTGATAACGGACCAGCACCGGCGTCGTATCGCCGCCCGTCGAAAATCGCCACACATCGGCAGGCGAACCGCAATCGATCGCGTTGTCGGTCAAAGAGTACGGCACAAATGCATTGCTCGCGTCATTTGCCGTGTAGCCGTAAAACCAGACGCCGCTCGCGCCGCCCTGCACGAGCGCAAACTCGCGGCGGGCGTTGTATTCGTTATCGGCGCCGCCAACGACGCCGGAACTTACCACCTCGTCCGATTTTTGCGCCGCCGCCGTGTTCGCCGAAAAATTCCAGACCGCCGAACCGCCGATCATCGCGATCAGCGTCAAACCCAGTAAAATGCAGACTCTTCTCTTCATAATTTCAACTCCTTTAAATTTACCCGCCGCGTCAGCCGTTTTTTCGGAAGAGATTCCGGTCAGGCAATGTTCTTTTCAGACGGTTATGCGACAAAACAAAAAAAAACGGCTCAAAAAAAATTTCCGACGCCGTTTTTTTGAATTCATACCGTTTTGAATAAAGATGCATTCGGATTTTCGGCCCGATGCTTTTAGAGTCTGTTTAAATTTTTGAGGCGGCGAACGCTTTTAAATCGATCCACTAAACACACTAAATTTCTTTCGTGTATTTAGTGTGTTTAGTGGATCGAAAAACAAACGCTCGCCGTTCGGACGGTTGATTACATCAACCGATTTCGTCGCGAACGATGCCTTTTCAGTGTCTATTTCGAAAATTTAAACAAACTCTTAATTGCTGCGGTAAAGCAAGCTGATCAAATTTCAAGCCCTCCGACATCCGACATCGGCATCGGTCGCGATTTTTCGCTCGTTCGTCAGGCGGACGGCGAGCTCTGATTTTTGCGGTCGGCGCTGCGCTCCGCTTCCATCCACGAATTGAGCGAAGTCAATTCGTGATCGGCGACCTCGCGGCCGAGCTTCGAACTGAGTTCGCGCGTCCGAAAGAATCTGATGATGCCGCCGATCGCCGTGATGAGCAGGACCAGAATGATGATGTATAACATATTGATTTTTCTCCTCGATTTTATTGAAATTGATGTGGTCGTTTCGTAATGCGACAAACGCCGAAAAAGCGGCTCAAAAAAAATCCGCCGGCCGAAAACTTCTTGCAGTTGCAGAAAAATGTATTTATTCTTAATTTGTTTCCAACAATGACTGAAAAACCGATAACTCAGATCCTTCAGGAATTGCGAGCCGGCGAGAACGATTCCCTGAACGAGCTCCTGCCGCTCGTGTACGACGAGCTGCGCCGGCTGGCCAACAGCTATCTGAGCCGCGAGCGGGCCAATCACACCCTGCAGCCGACGGCGCTCGTCCACGAAGCCTATCTGCGGCTGATCGGCCAAAAAGAGATCGCGTGGCAGAACCGCGCGCATTTCTTCGGCGTCTCGGCCCGGCTGATGCGCGAGATCCTGATCGAATACGCGCGCGGCCGCAACCGGAAGAAACGCGGCGGCGAATACAAGACGCAGATCGCGCTCGACGCGGCCGTCAGCTTCGCCGACCGCCGCGAGCTCGACGTCGTCGCCGTCGACGACGCGCTCGCGCGGCTCGAAAAGCTCGACCCGCGGCAGGCGCGGATCGTCGAGATGAAGTTTTTCGGCGGCCTCACGATCGAAGAGATCGGCGAGGTCCTCGGCATCTCGCCGGCGACCGTCAAACGCGAATGGTCGAGCGCCAAGCTGATACTCTATAAAATGCTCAACGATTGACCGATGAACCCCGAACGCTGGCAGAAAATCAAGCACATCCTCGAAAACGCGCTCGAAATCGCGCCCGCGAGCCGCGCCGAATATCTCGGCGAAGCCTGCGGCGCGGACACGGAGCTGCGCCGCGAGATCGAGCTCCTGCTCGAATTCGAAACGCCGCGCACCGACGTCTTCGAACGCGGCGCGCTCGAATCCGTCCTCGGCGCGGATTCATTCGCCGAAAACCGGATCGGCCGCGAGCTCGGGCCGTACCGGATCACGGCCGAGCTCGGCGCGGGCGGAATGGGCGCGGTCTATCTCGTCGAGCGCGCCGACGGCGAGTTCACGCAAACGGCGGCGCTCAAGCTGATCAAGCGCGGGATGGACTCGGAAAACGTGCTCCGCCGCTTCTACAACGAGCGGCAGATCCTCGCCTCGCTCGAACATCCGAACATCGCGCGGCTCGTCGACGGCGGGACGACCGCCGACGGCCTGCCCTTTTTCGTGATGGAATACGTCGAGGGCCGCACGATCCTCGAATACGCGAACGAAGAAAATCTCGCGCTCGAAGAACGGCTCGGGCTTTTCCGCCAGATCTGCGCGGCGGTCTCGTTCGCGCACCGGAATCTCGTGATCCACCGCGACCTCAAGCCGTCGAACATCCTCGTCACCGCCGCCGGCGAGATCAAGCTGCTCGATTTCGGGATCGCCAAGCTCTTAAAATCCGACGACGCGAATCAAACGGCGACGCAGATGCCGGTCTTCACGCCCGAATACGCCTCGCCCGAACAAATCCGCGGCGAAAAGCTGACGACCGCGACCGACGTCTACAGCCTCGGCGTCCTGCTCTACGAGCTCCTCACCGGCGCGCATCCCTACCCGACCGCCGGCCGCAGCATCTCCGAGATCATCAAAGCCGTCTGCGAGACGGAACCGGTCTTTCCGAGTAGAGTCAGGCGAGAAGGAGAGAAGAGGAGAAGAGGAGAGGAGGAGAAGAGGAGAGGAGGAGAAGGGGAGAAGATTGAAGCGGAAACCGATTCCGTCGAAGCAGATACCGATTCCGTCAAGGCGGAAAGTTCGTCCGCGGCGACGCGTCAGCGCGTCTCCTCCTCTCCTCTTCTCCTCTTCTCCTCTTCTCCGCTTCCCCTCTTCTCCTCTTCTCCCCTAAAGGGCGATCTCGACAACATCATCCTCCAGGCGCTCCGTAAGGAGCCCGAGCGGCGGTATTCGTCGGTCGAGCAATTGAGCGAGGACATTCGGCGGCATCTCGGCGGGCTGCCGGTTTCGGCGAGCCGCGACACGTGGGGCTACCGCGCGTCGAAGTTTCTGCGGCGGAACAAGATCGCGGCGGCCGCGGCGGCGCTCGTGCTGATCACGCTGATCGGCGGGCTCGCGGCGACGCTCTACCAGCGCAACAAGGCGCAGCGGCGGTTCAACGACGTGCGGCAGCTGGCGAATTCGTTTCTGTTCGAGTTTCACGACGCGATCGAGAATCTGCCCGGCTCGATCCCGGCGCGCGAGCTCGTCGTCCGCCGCGCGCTCGAATATCTCGATCAGCTGTCGGCCGAAGCGGGCGGCGACCCGCAATTGCAGCGCGAGCTTGCGACGGCCTACGAAAAGATCGGCAAGATTCAGGGCAACACCTATTTTTCGAATCTCGGCGACACCGACGGCGCGATGAAAAGCTACCGGCGCTCGCTCGAAATCCGCCTGAATCTGATCAAAGACGATCCCGCCAACCGCGAGCTCCGGCACGAGCTCGCGAACAGCTACGAGGGCGTCGCCGATATGCTCTACACCGCCAACGAGCTCGAAAAAGGGCTCGAACATTACGAAAAGGCGCTCGAAATCCGCGTCACGCTCGCCGCCGCCGAGCCGCAGAATCTGAACTACACTTACGCGCTCGCCGAGGGCCGCCGGCGCGTCGCCGATATTTCCGGGCTCGACGGTTATCCGAATCTCGGCGACACGAAGCGCGCGCTCGAAAACTATCGCGAAGCGGTCGCGCTCGGCGAAGGGCTGATCGCCGCCGAACCCGAAAACAAGGCTTATCAAGCGTCCTACGCCACGTGGCTGGTCAATCTCGCGATGCTCGAATCGGTGGTCGGCGAGAACGAAAAGGCGGTCGCCGACGGTCTCAGGGCGATCGCCGTGCTCGAACGGATCGGCGTGCTCGACGGCAACAACGAAACGCAGAAGCTCAACCTCCTGTCGGCCTACAACGTGATCCGCTCGCCGCTCTCGGAGGAAATGCGTTTCGACGAAGCGAAGGGTTATATGCGCCGGACGATCGAGATCCTCAGGGAGATGAGCGCCGCCGATCCGAAAAACTCGTTTCTGCGCCGCAGTCTCGGCGTCTCCTACAATTCGCTCGGCCGGATCGAGACCGACGCGGGCGAGACGCGGGCCGCCGTCGGGGAACATCAGAAGGTCCTGAAGATCGTCGAAGAGCTGATCGCCGCCGATCCGAACAACGGCGAGAATCTCCGCGATCTCGCGCTGACGCTCGAATTTCTGGGGAACTCGCAGATGAAGTCGGGCGATTGTCAGGCGGCCCTGCCGACGTATCGAAGGGCGCTCGAAGCGTACGGGAAAAGCGCCGGCCCGGCGGAAGATATGGCGGCCGTCCATACCGGAATCGGCCGCTGTCTCGCGGCGACCGGCAGTCTCGACAAAGCCGCGCAGACCTTCCGCGACGCGCTCGCGGCGGCCGAACAGGGCGCGCGGAAATCGCCGCTCAACGTCAAAAAGCAGACGCGCCTCGCGGGCTATTATCTCGAAGGCGGCAAAGTCTTCGCCGCGCTCGGCCGGAAAAACGCGAACGCCTCGGAAAATCTCCGCGAAGCGCGCGAATGGCTCGAAAAAGCCGCCCGCATCTTCGACGGGCTGAAATCGACCGATCGTTTAAGCCGCCTCAACGCCGCCGCCGCGACGGAAACCGAACAGGAACTGAAAAAGCTGAATTGATTCGTTGTTTATCGGGATGGTTCGCTGAGCGCGGTTCAATGAAAAATCCGGCCGCCGGACGATTATTTGAATCCGCTAAAAACTCTAAAAACCACGAAAGAAATTTAGTGTTTTGAGCAGAGTTGTTCGGCACGTTTATTGACCGGCGCAGCGATTCGTTCGTGAACCGCGTTTTCGATTGAATTTGATTCGTCAGTCCGGCGAACAGCTGGTTTTATCCACCAAAAACACCAAAAACACTAAATTTCTTTCGTGTCTTTTTAGTGTTTTTAGTGTTTTTAGCGGATCGATAAACAACCGCTCGCCGCTCTCACGACTCCGATTCAATCGAACGACGCCCCGCACCGAACGACGAACGGACTACAATACTTCCTTCATCCGCCGGACGCCCTCGACCGTCTTTTCCTCGGTGTTGCAGAAAGAGACGCGCAGAAAGCCCTTCGCTTCCTGCCCGAACGCGACGCCAGGAACGGTGATCACGCGGTTCTGCAGGAAACGCTCGGCGACCTCGACGTCGTCGCCGAGATGCCGGACGTCGACCATCGTGTAAAACGCGCCCTCGGGCGAAGTCCCGCGCAGGCCCAGTTCCCTTTCCAGCAATTCGATCAGAAACGCGCCGCGCCGCTTGTAGATCGCGCGCGCTTCGGCTTTGGCGCGCGCGGCGTCTTTCGTCCAGCCGAGCAGCGACGCCTTCTGCGAGATCGTCGACGTGCAGACCGCCAAAAATCCGTGCAGCGTCAGACACGCCCTGACGACGTCCGTCTCGCGGCTCGCGACCCAGCCGACGCGCCAGCCCGTCATCGACAGCGATTTCGACAAACCCGAGACGATCACCGTCCGGTCGTAGAATTCCGACGCCGACCGCGGGTGCTCGTCGGTGAAATAAAGATCGGAATAGATCTCGTCCGAGATCAGATAGATGCCGGTTCCCTTCAGCGCCTCGGCGATTTGTTCCAAATCGTTCTTCGTCAGAATCTTTCCGGTCGGGTTCGACGGCGAGATGACGACCGCCGCGCGCGTCCGGGGCGTGATCTTCGATTTAAACTCGTCGATGTCGAAGCCGAAATCGCGCTCGGCCGGCATCCGGTAAAAGACCGGCTCGCCGCCCGCCAGCCGGACGCAGTTCTCATAAGCCGGGAACGACGGATCGGGGATCAGAACCTCTTCGCCCCGGTCGACGAGCGCCAGAAACGCGGCCGTCATCGCCTCCTGCGACCCGACCGTCACGCAGACCTGATCGAGGTCGAGCCCGAGATGCGGGTAGCTCTCGGCGATCTTCCGCCGGAGCGCCGGCAGCCCGGCGTGCGAAGTGTAGCCGTTCTGCTCCTCGATCGCGACGCGCGCCGCCTCCTGCCGCATAAAATCCGGCGTCGGCAGGTCCGGCTCGCCGAGCCCGAAATTGATCGAATCCGGCAAAGCCCGCTCGAAAATCTGCCGGATCAGCGTCGGCGCGACCGCCCGCAGCCGCTCCGGAACCCGAAAACTCTCATTTTGCTGCATTGGTTTCATAAATACTCTGATAACTTTCGCTAATTATAATCCGAGAACGAACCGGCCGCAACGACGAGCGGAGAACCGTTGGAATTATCAGGTTTGGGAAAACGAATTCCGCTCTTAAACCGTCGAAGACGGCGACAGCGCCGCGCCGTTCTACCGCCCGTTTTAGTGTCGTGCGGTGATTACCTTTTTCGGAGCGCGAAAGCGGACTGGAGCGCGAAAGCGGACTGGAGCGCAACCGTCCCGGTTGCCAACGCCGCGCCAGCGGTGTCAGGCGTTTCGCTTGCTTTCAACGTCACGGCAAGCGGGGCGCTTGTTCGCGCTTTCGCGCTCATAGCAACCGGGACGGCCAGCGCTCCAGTCCGCTTTCGCGTCTTCGGCCGACGAAATTCCGGCGCAACGGTCGTTCGGTGCGCTTTCATTACTATCTATTGCACGGCACGATCACGAGCGCGGATCATTAAGGAGTGTTTTTTTTGATATCTATTTTGCCCGCGCCGTTCTCCAAAATAAAACCGGCGAGATGTTCAGGGCGGTCGTCCGACATTTCGCCGTCGATGAATTTTGTTTTTGTCGCCCGATAATTGATGTATAATCGGGCATTATGATGCAGACGATTGAAGCCGTGATCGACGAAAATGGCAAGGTGCACTGGCTCGAACCGGTCAAACTGGATTCGCCGCACCGGGTCTATATTACGATTTTACCCAATCCTCGGAATCAATCCGAAGAAGCCGCCGACATCACCAAGCTCGGCGAAATCCTCGACGATGATTTTGATGGTGTCTCACAGCGTTAAAAAATCTATGAAAATGAAAATGAAAAATTGATATTGGTATTATAAATAGGGATTTATAAGTTCGAGAAATTCACAATTTCCTTCCGCTAGCATTTTATTAGAGTCTTCAATGTCGGACAGAGTAGGTATTCCTTTTATTGTTATCACTGCTTCAAATCCAAGCTTTGAGCCAGCACGGGCAATTGCTTCATTTAACGAGACTAAAATTGAATTGCGCAGTTCAGCCTTAAAAAACTCAAATAAAAAAAATAGGTGAAGGTCATAATACTCTGTTGTAAATTTTGGAGCTAGAATATTCCTTCCGCGCCAACCAATTTTTTTACAAGCTTGAACTACTGCCATTGTTTTATTGTGAGTAAATTTCTCTACATTAAAGGGAACTTTTGGCGCTTTGCTTGTTATACTACCAAAAGCAAAATCGGGCATACTGGTCTCCGTGCTTAACCTAGAAAGACTATCCATCATAGGCAAGTAAGATTCTTTCATATAATCAGGTAAATTGAACCAAACAAAATTTTCAGGTGATAATGCAATGGTATTTCCATTCAAATCCTTTTCTGTGGCTACTTTGGCAGGTAATTTTTGAATCAGTTTTCCATTTTCTTCAATGATTGAGATTGGAAAAACCTTAAATAAAATAAATTCTTCTGGTTTATTTTCTGAATTATACAAATATGAAATTTCATATACGGCTTTGCCGTGAATCATGATCTCCGTAGCACATTTACGAATGAACTCTGCAACAGAATCATATAAATTTCTACCATAATCACGTTTACCTACTGCATTACCAATTAAATTTTCCACATCTTTGTTATGAGGTGAAATTGAAACACTTAGATTATTTTTAGCGATTCGGTAAGGCATAATAGATAAATGAATATCCTCAATAAGCATTCTTGGATAATGAAGGTTGGTATAATTAATTAAAGAATTAAATGATTCGTCATCCGTGCTGTAAGAATCTTGATAAAATCTTTCAGACTGCCTAACCAAATTTAAGTTTTGTTTTTTAAAATTCCTCATTTTCGATTAAAAATCTATTCATCAGAGTCCTCGGCATCTTTATTTAATTGTCTAAAAAGGTCTCTGGCTTTTCTTGGGAATTTTTCAAAATTAGCTGTATCAAACTTCTTCATAATGTATTTAACTACAAAAACATCAGTAGCTTTGTAGTAAAGTGATATCCCTCCAGTAACAATTTCTTTAATAAGCCTACTGGGATGAACAAATTCAGGTTCTTCGTTATCGTAGCTAAAAACTCCTGAGAATATGTCCTCTCGAAGGCCTAAACTCTCTAAGCGATTTTGAAATTCCCTTTCCCATTCATATCTTGTGTTAGTACGAAGAAATCTCAATAGAGGAGAGTCTTGAATCTCTAAATTTCTACAAATAAAAATAGCAACGTCTTCTGGATTAGGTGTAAGGTCAAAATATTTATCCCACTGTTTTTCAACTGTGTCTATGAAGTTTTTACCGTCAAGTTCGGAAAATAAATAAGCGTATCCAGTAATTTCAGCAAGATCAATAATTGGTTGGGTTATTAAACTGATTTTGGCTTCCTGGTTATTCCAATCATTTGTAAGGTCAATTACACGCTCTCTTGTTATAAAACTTGAAGTAAAAAAGATAGGAAAAAGCTTATTAAAATCCTCTTCATGACCTGTTAAAAGTGCTAAAAAACATTCATTTGAAATTACAGTATAGGCATGTCCAAAATAGTCAGGCATTTTTTCTGATTTTGGAAGTTTAGCCAGGTCAAGAGTCGCAATAGCCAATGAGTGAATAAGAGTTTTACGGTACTCGGTAATCCTATCAAAATAATTTTCCCAATCGATAATTACACATGGAATGTCTTTAACTTTACGTAGATTTTCTAATTGTTCTGTATATATTTTGAAAGCATTGAAGTGATACAAGAATTTGTTGCAATTTTCAATTCCGCGTTCGATCAATTGTGCCGCAAAAATGGCTCTTTTTTCATTAACAAGAGAAGATGCTTCGCTAACAATTGCCTTATCAAATTCACTCAAAAGTTCTGCACAAACTTTATCTATAAACCCAATAAATGATATTGCAACGAGTTCTTGTATATGCCACAAAGGTGTAATCAAATGTCCTTCGACGGAAACCTCAAAATTTATTTGTTTAAGTATTGCTTCTATTTTACTTATTACTGGTCGGGGCAGCGATACTTGATAAATACTTTGTGTATTTCGCCAATCAAATTTCTCAATACTTTTGCTTAATAAACTTACTGTTATTCTGGAAAGCGCATTAGATAAACCCAAAAGTATCTGAATAAAACTTAGTGCGTATAAATCTGTAAGGCCTAATGCAAAATTTAATTTCAAAAACCCTTCTTCACTTTCTATTCCAGTTAAATCCGTTGATCGAGTGTTATTGCGAAGAGCAGGAGATGCTGCTCGAAATAACTTAAAAGATTCATCTATAGCAAAATTGTTTGAGAGATTATGAATTGTAATTTGAGCAGAATTAAAGAAAAAGCAAACATTATTTAAATCTTTTCTTTGTAAAAGTTTGTCTAATGTAAAGGTAATGGTTTCTTCAATCTGGTTTTCAAACCATAATAAATCCGGAATCTCTTCTGGACGCAATGATGTACCAGTATTTAATGCTAAAGACATATCGATCTCAGAAGCTGTAAGCCAGTTTTTATGTCGGTATGTTGTTCGAAACCATTTACTGTCCGAAGGGATTTTATGTTTAATTCTTCCGTAATTATCGAGAACCTTAAAAGCGTGATTTGCCAATCCTAAAAGCGCATCACTTTGCAAATGCTCTTCTCGGTTAGCTAAATGAACCAAGTTGCGGTAAATAACAAGTAGTTTAAACGATTCTTCTTGATAATGATTTTGAAAAGACGGATCAAGCCATCCGTATCCCTGAGATGTTGCTTTATTGACCCAATCAAATAGATCAGGCGTCAAGTAATTTACTAAGTGTGTTGGATCGAAGAAATAGAAAATTCTTAAGCCAAGTTGAACAAAACTAAAAAACGATGCGATACCCAGTAAAATAACTAATGTTAAATTTAAGAAACTAGGTAAATATCCTACAGCAATTAATGATAAAAGTATTAGAGAAACAACACCTTGAATTGCTACTTGAAAAATGTATGCATTGCTTACTTTGTCTCTCAGAATAACTGAACGAACGTTACCTTGCACCTTCGCATAAACCGTACTTATAACAACGCTTACAGCAGTAAAATACAAAGCAAGAAAGGCCCCTGCTATTGAGGCCGAGACGCTTAAAAGTTCAATAGCTCCGTCCTTATCTAAAGTAATTAACTGCTTTAAGGTAAGAAACCAGTTTGGCAATCTCATCCAAGCTGGAAGAAGCAGCCCAAGGCTACTAGCATAATTCGTTAGAAAAAAATCAATAAATTCCAAGAATAAAATCAGGCATACGACTTTGATTGTTGGACCTGCCAAGCTTTTTAACAAACTTTTATGAATTAATATTAATTCTTTATTTGAGCTACTCCATTTTTGTAATTTAAATCATTACTGAGCGGTCTAAAAT
>JAFDVJ010000022.1 GCA_018269075.1 Acidobacteriota bacterium | reverse complement strand
TCGGCCTACATTCCGACGAACGTGATTTCGATTACCGACGGCCAGATCTTTCTCGAATCCGATCTGTTCAATTCAGGCGTCCGGCCCGCGATCAACGTCGGCAACTCGGTCTCGCGCGTCGGCGGTTCGGCGCAGATCAAGGCGATGAAACAGGTCGCCGGAACCTTGCGCATCGATCTCGCGCAGTTTCGCGAGCTGGCCGCGTTCGCGCAGTTCGGCTCCGATCTCGACAAGGCGACGCAGGACCAGCTCGAAAAGGGCAAGCGTCTGACCGAGGTTCTCAAACAGGGCCAGTATCAGCCGATGGAAGTCGAAAAACAGGTCTTCATCATCTGGGCGGTCTCGAACGGTTTCGCGTCGGACGTCGCGGTCGAGGATCTGAAGCGCTTCGAAACGGAGCTTTTCGCCTTCGCCGAAAATTCGCACCCGGCGATTCTCGAAACGCTGCGGACGAAAAAATCGATCGACGACGAGCTCAAGGGCTCGATGACCGAAGCCGTCGAAGACTTCAAGGCGACGCGCTGGAACAAAGACGCGTTGGGCGTCAACGCATAACAATTTCGGATTTCGGATTTCGGATTTCGGATTTTTCGAGGTGAAGGAGAGTTTTTCATTTCGGATCAATCCGAAATCCGAAATCCGAAATCCACAATCGAATTATGGCTAGTTTACTGGATATGCGCCGGCGCATTAAGTCGGTCAAAAACACGCAGCAGATCACCAAGGCGATGAAGATGGTCGCGGCGGCGAAGCTCAAGCGCGCGCAGGATCGCGTGACCGCGGCGCGCCCGTTCGCGAAGAAGATGTCGGAGATTCTGGGGAATCTGAGCGCCCGGATCGGCGACGAATTCTCGTCGCCGCTGCTCGACCCGCGCGGCGACGAAAAATATCTGATCGTGCTGGTGAGCGCCGACAAGGGGCTCGCCGGCGCGTTCAACGCCAACGTCATCAAGGCGACGCAGGCGTTCGTCGGCGAGCATCCCGGCAAGACGGTCGAGATGATCGCGGTCGGCCGCAAGGGCCGCGACTTTTTCAAGCGCCGGCAGATGACGCTCGTCGAGGAATACATCGGTCTGACCGGAATGGGCACCGCCAAGCACGAGGACGCCGCCGAAATCGCGCGCAAGATCATCGGGCTTTTCACCGAAGACACGACGATCGACAAGGTCTTTCTCGTCTTCACGGAATTCCGCACCGTTCTTTCGCAGAAACCGGTGATCGAACAATTGCTGCCGATCCCGCGCAGCGAGTCCGGCGAGACGGAAGCCGGCGGCGCGCAGGCCGAATACATCTACGAACAGCCGCCGGCCGAGATCTTCGGCAAGCTGCTGCCGAAACAGGTCGAAACGCAGATCTATCGCGCGATGCTCGAATCGGTCGCGTCCGAACAGGGCTCGCGGATGACGGCGATGGATTCGGCGTCGAAGAACGCGGGCGAGCTGATCGACACGCTGACGCTCAATATGAACCGCATCCGCCAGGCGGCGATCACGAAGGAAATCATCGAGGTCGTCTCGGGCGCGGCGGCGGCCGGTTAGGAAAACGGGCAGTCGGCGGCGGCGGTCGGCAGTTCGTTTGATCGTCGATCGCCGCTGTCAGACAATGGGGACGAACAATTCAAAAAAACTGATCCGGCGCGGGCGAATCATTCGCTACGCGCCGTTGGTTTTGTGGGTCGCGGTGATCTTTACCGCGTCATCGACGGTCGGCGCGAGCAAAAACACCTCGATGATCATCCGCCCGCTGCTCGAATGGCTTTTTCCGAACGAGCCGGCGGCCGTCATCGACGCCTATCACAACTACATTCGCAAGCTCGCGCATTTCACCGAATACGCGCTGCTCGGCTTTCTGGCGGCGCGCGCCTACTGGAACTCGTCCTTCCGGGTGCTGCGCCGGTTCTGGTTCGGGTGGGCCTTTCTGACGGTCTTCGCGATCGCCTCGCTCGACGAATACAACCAGAGCTTCAACAATTTGCGGACGGGCTCGTTTTACGACACGCTGCTCGACGCGTCGGGCGGCCTGACGATGATCCTCGCGCTCGTGTTGTACCATCGGATTTCGGATTTCGGATTTCGGATTTCGGATTTTTCGAAATCGACGCGGTCCGATAAGGGCTGAAGTTTTAGGGGAAACACTTCCGATTCCCGATCATTCGTCTAAAACGGTCTGAAGCTTTGAGTCGCGATTCGGAAAAGAATTGCGGACTCAGGACTCGGGACTTCGGACTCAAGACTCACGATTTCAGACTTTTCCGTCGCCAATCATACCCGCAAAACTTCCATTTATCGAAACTTTGTGAGATATTTTTCGTTAGAAACTTCAAAGGAGATAAATAAACAATGAGTTTTTTCGACAAAGTTAAAGAAGCGGCAATGAATCAGTTCATCGAAGTCATCGAGTGGCTCGACAATACGGGCGACACGGTGCTTTACCGCTTTCCGGTCTATCAGCAGGAAATCAAAAACGGCGCGCAGCTGATCGTCCGCGAATCGCAGGCGGCGGTTTTCGTGTTCGAAGGTCAGGCGGCCGACACGTTCGGACCCGGACGCTACACGATCGACGGCGGCAACACGCCGATTCTTTCGAAGCTCGGAGCGTGGAAATACGGCTTCAACTCGCCGATGAAATCCGAAGTTTATTTCGTCAATACGAAGCAGTTCACCGATATGAAATGGGGCACGGCGAACCCGATTATGCTCCGCGACGCGGATTTCGGGATCGTCCGTCTGCGCGCCTTCGGCGGTTATTCGATGCGCGTCGCCGACCCGCAGACCTTCATCAAGGAAGTCGCCGGCACGAACGCTCATTTCCAGACCGAGGACATCGACGAACAGCTCAAACGCGGCATCGTCACGGAATTCTCCGATGCGATCGGCGAGCTGAAGATACCGGCGCTCGATCTCGCCGCCCAGTATAAGGAGCTCGGCGAAGCGATCCGCGCGAAGATCAACGAGGATTTCCGCACTTACGGCATCGAGGTCACGAAATTCTACGTCGAAAACATCAGTCTTCCGCCCGAAGTCGAAGCGGCGATCGACAAGCGCAGCTCGATGGGCGCGCTCGGCGACGCGCAGCGTTATATGCAGTTTCAGGCGGCCGACGCATTGCGCGACGCGGCCCAGAACGAGGGCGGCGGCGCGGGTCTCGGCGCGGGCCTCGGCGCGGGCTTCGCGATGGGCGGCCAGATGGTCAACGCGTTCGGCGGGATGCAGGGCGGACAGGGCCAGCAGCAGCAACAGCAGCCGCCCCAGCAGCAGATGATCCCGTGTCCGAACTGCGGCAAGCCGAACGCGGCCGGCACGAAGTTCTGCGGCGACTGCGGCGGCAAGATGGAAGTCGTCAAGGTGCCGTGCGTCAAATGCGGCGCGCAGCTTCGCGAGGGCGCGAAATTCTGCTCGGAATGCGGCTCTTCGCAGGAAAAACAAAAATGCGCCAACTGTCAGGCCGAGCTCGGCCCCGGCGCCAAGTTCTGCAACGAATGCGGCACGAAGGTCGAAGGCTGAAACTAAAAATAAAATAAAAAATCAAAAGGACGAGAGCCGACAAACTCCCGTCCTTTTGATTTGTTTCTTTGCGCCTCCGGGCCTTTGCGTTAAAATTGAAATAACTTGGAGAACTTTATGGCAATTAGTCCCGAACTTTTAGAGATTCTGCGTTGTCCGAAATGCAAATCGACGGTTGAATTGAAAGCGGATCAGAGCGGTCTGAAATGCACCAATCCGGAATGCGCGCTCGTTTACCCGATCCGCGACGAGATTCCCGTGATGCTCGTCGAAGAAGCCAAGACGGAAAAATAAATGAGAAGGGGAGAAGAGGAGAAGGGGAGACAGGGAGAAGATTCTCGAATCCCCGAGGCCCGGCCGAAAATCTCCGCCTCTTTGCGTCTCCCGGTCTCCGCGGCCGGCATCGATTGGAAAAGCGTTCGCAAAGTCCTCGTCGTGCGTCTGCGTTCGATCGGCGACACGGTGCTCGCGACGCCGTCGCTGACGGCTCTGCGGCGTTTTCTGCCCGAGGCGCAGATCGACGTCCTGCTCGAAGACTGGGTCGCGCCGGTGCTCGACGGCTTCGACGCGGTCGACAACGTCCTGACCGTTTCGCGTCGGAGCAAGAAATCGCGTTTCGAAGCGGCGCGGCGGATCCGGCGCGCGCGCTACGACGTCGCGTTCAACCTGCACGGCGGCACGACGGCGACGTTTTTCGTCCGCGTTTCGGGCGCGCCCGCGCGCGTCGGCTTCGCGACCTACAGCTACTCGTTTCTTTACACGCATCTGCTCTCGTCGTCGGCCGATTACTGGGCCGCGCCGTTCACGCATTCCGCCGAACAGCAGCTCGCGCTGCTCGGCTTTGTCGGCGTGCCGGTCGAAGACCGCCCGAAAACGCGGCTCGCCGTCACCGAAAAAGCCCGGATCGCGATCGACGAGCGATTAAAATCCGCAATCCGCAATCCGCAATCCGCCATCGCCCTCCTTCATCCGGTCGCGGCGTTCGACACGAAACAGTGGGCGACGGAGAATTTTGCGCGGACGGCCGAATTTCTGGCCGCGCAGGGGTTTCAGACGGTCGCGGTCGCGACGACGAAGGAGCGCGCGGTGCTGGATGAACTGAAAAGGCTGGCGGGCGTGCCGGTCGCGACGTTCGACGATCTGAGCCTGCCGGAAATCACGGCGCTCGCCGCGCGGGCCGGTCTTTTCGTCGGCAACGATTCGGGCATCGCGCATATCGCGGCGGCCGTCGAGACGCCGTCGGTCGTCGTCTTCGGCTCGTCGAACCGCCATCACTGGCGGCCGTGGACGAACGCGCCGCACGAGCTCGTCTATGAAGAATTTCCGTGCCAGCCGTGCGCCGGTTATGTCTGCAAAGAGTTTGACGCGCCGCGCTGCATTCTGAGCGTGAAGACCGACAGCGTCGTGCGGGCGATCGAAAAACTGCTCGCCAAAAAGTAAAAGGCGAGTTCCGGAAAACTCGCCGAAAGCTTTAAAGCGCAGGCATTTAAGCAAACTTGTATAAACTCTACTTCTTGTTGGTGTTGGCCGATTTCGAATTGCCGCCGGTCGTGCCGTTGACCATCTGATTGGTCATCGAATCTTTGGGCGCGACTTTGAGCTCGTTTTTCACGCTTTTGACGCCGTCGATCCCTTTCGCGACCTGTTCCGCCTTGGTCTTTTCGGCGGCGCTCGCGACGGTTCCTTTCAGCGTGACGACGTCGTTGACGACGTCGACGTTGATCGTCGATTCGCGCAGCTCGCTGGTCGTCGCGAGCGCGGCGCGCGTCTTGAACCAGAGCCAGCTGTCGTTGACGCCCTGTCCGATCGTGCTCGAACCCTTATCCTTTTCATACTCGGAGCGGTTCTTTTCATAGTCCTCCTTGCTGATGTTGGCGTTGTCGCGGCGGTTCGCGTTGGCGTTCGTGACCGGGACGTTCGTGTTGCTGTTGACGACGACGGCCTGATTGCTGTTCGCGTTCCGGAGATTGACGTTTGTGTTCGGCGTCGTGCTCTCGCAGCCCGCCAGCGCGAGCGCGGCGAGGCCGGTTAATATAATAAATTTGGTCTTCATTGTGATTCCTCCTGTTTTTCTGGAAACAATTTTTTCAAAGAAAAGTCTTTTCAGACCGGTAACTAATGGCAAACGTCATACCAGCGACCGAAAAATGCGGATTTACCGGCTAAAAACGCCGCTTCGCCGGTTTTTGGCCGGCCGGGCCGAATGCTTTCTTGACATAGACGTTGAGGGCCTTTATCATCTAAAGTTTCGGCTCTTATTGCCGCCGGCTTCCGTGTGTCGTGGGGTGCACTAAAACCGGACGCCGGGGCGAAATAAAAAAATACAGATATGTTCGAGTCTTTATCCGAAAAATTAAAACGTTCGCTGAAAAATCTGCGCGGTCAGGGCAAACTCACGCCCGAACACGTCGATGCGGCGTTGAAAGAGATTCGGAGGGCTTTGCTCGAAGCCGACGTCAACTACAAGGTCGCCAGGGAATTCGTCGAAAACGTCCGCGTCAAGGCCGAAGGACAGGAAGTCTGGCAGCAGCTGAAACCCGAGGAACAGGTCGTCAAGATCGTTTACGACGAACTCGTCGAGCTGTTCGGCGGAACGAGCTCGCGGCTCGTCTTTACGAAACAGATTCCGAACGTCGTGATGATCGTCGGTCTGCAGGGCTCGGGCAAGACGACCTCGACCGGCAAGATTTCGCGCTGGCTCAAGGACAATCAGGAACGCAAGCCGCTGCTCGTCTCGGTCGACGTTTACCGGCCGGCCGCGCGCGAGCAATTGCGGGTCGTCGGCGCGGCCGTCGGCGTCGCGGTTTATCAGGACAAGGAAACGAACGACCCGATGACGCTCGTCCGCGGCGCCGTCCGGCACGCGCAGGAGATGGGCTTCGACACGCTGATGATCGACACGGCCGGCCGTCTCCACATCGACGACGAGCTGATGGTCGAGCTCGAACAGATCAAGGCCGAAACGAAACCGATCGAGGTGCTTTTCGTCGCCGACGCGATGACCGGTCAGGACGCGGTCCGCTCGGCCGAAGTCTTTCACCAGCGGGTCGGCATCACCGGCGTCGTCCTGACGAAAATGGACGGCGACGCGCGCGGCGGCGCGGCGCTCTCGATCAAGCAGGTCATCGGTCAGCCGGTCAAGTTCGTCGGCGTCGGCGAAAAATACGACGCGATCGAGCCGTTTTATCCCGACCGCATCGCGCAGCGCATCCTCGGGATGGGCGACGTGCTCTCGCTGATCGAGGAAGTCCAGACCAAGATCGACGAGGAAGAAGCGCAGAAGCAGTTTCAGAAAATGACGAGCAACCAGTTTACGCTCGAAGATTTTCGAAACCAGCTCGGCCAGTTCAAAAAACTCGGCTCGATGTCCAAGCTGATGAAGATGATGCCCGAAGCGCTGACGGGCGGGATGTCGCTGACGGACGAGCAGTCCGAACAGGTCGAGGCGCAGATGAAGCGGACCGAGGCGATCATCGATTCGATGACGCGCCAGGAGCGCAACGACCACAAGATTCTCGACGCGAGCCGCAAAACGCGGATCGCCAAAGGTTCGGGCTCGACGATCGCCGAAGTCAACCAGCTGATCCGCCAGTATGAGCAGATGCGCAAGATGATGCAGCAGATGAACCGCGGCGGCTTTTTGAGCAAATTGGCCGGCAAGGCGATGGGCGGACTCGGCGGCGGACTCGGCGGCCTGCTCGGCGGCGGCGGACTCGGCGGAATGTTCGGCGGCGGCGGCGGACAGGAAGAATTCGACAACGATTACGAAGAAACCAAAGATTCTCTGACCAAGAGACTCAAGAAAAAGAAAAGACACAAGAAGCGTCGCTGACGCTCAATGCAAAATTAAAAATTCAAAATAACAATTAATTTTGCACTTTTAATTTTTAATTTTTAATTTACGGAGTAAATAATGTTAGCAATCAGTTTAATGAGAATGGGCGCGAAGGGAAAGCCTTTTTACCGCCTCGTCGTCAAGGAAAAACGCTCGAAGCGCGACGGTAAATACATCGAAAACGTCGGCACCTACAACCCGATGACCAATCCGGCGGAAATCGTTCTGAAGCACGACCGCATTCAATACTGGATCGGCGTCGGCGCGCAGCCGACCGACACGGTCGCGAGCCTCATCAAAAACAACCCGGCTCCGACTGAATAAATTAGTTCAGGAAGTTCAGGAAGTTCAGGAAGTTCAGGAAGTTCGGGGTTTTCTTTTAACTTCCCAAACTCCCCAAACTTCCCAAACTGCATTTGGTTTATGAAAAGAGCGGTTGAAAAAATCGTCAAGGCGCTGGTCGGTCATCCCGACGACGTCGAAATCTCGGAAGCCTCGGACGGCAAGACCGTGAAGATCGCGGTTCGCGTCGGCGAGGGCGATATGGGCCGTCTGATCGGCCGCGAAGGGCGCACGGTCAAGGCGATTCGCAGTCTTTTGTATCATGCCGGCCAGAAGCAGGGCAAGCGCTTTCAGCTCGACATCGTCGAATAAGCGCCGGCCGCCGGCTGCCGAATTTTTATGGATGAAGAGCTCGTCGCCGTCGCCAGAATCGTCCGGTCGCGCGGGCTGCGCGGCGAGCTGGTCGCCGACGTGCTGACCGATTTCCCGGAACGCTTTGACGAGCTGGAAACGGTCGTCGCGCTCCTGCCGGACGGCGGGCGGCGCGAATTGAAAATCGAAAGGTTCTGGTTTCAGAAGGAACGGATCGTCCTCAAATTCGCCGGTTTCGACCGGATCGAGACGGCCGAGACCCTGCGCGGAGCGGAAATCTGCGTGCCCGAGTCCGAAGCGGTCGCGCTCGCCGAAGGCGAGTTTTTCGACTGGGAGCTCGAAGGCTGCGAGGTCGAAACCGCCGCCGGCGAAAAAATCGGCCGCGTCCGGGAGCTGATGCGCACGGGCGGGACCGAGATTCTGGTCGTCGCGGGCGACGCGAAAGAATATCTGATCCCGTTCGCCGAGACGATCTGCACCGAGGTCGACGTCGAAAACAAGCTGATCCGCATCGATCCGCCGGAAGGTCTGCTCGATTTCTGACCTTTGATAATCGAAGATCGAAGCTCAAATGAAGATAGAAGTTTTAACAATCTTCCCGGAATTTTTTCGCGAGGTCTTTGATTTTGGAATAATCCGCCGGGCGCGCAGAGCCGAAATCGTCGGGATAAACGTCTATGATTTGCGCGATTTCGCGACCGGCAAGCACCGGACGACGGACGACCGGCCGTTCGGCGGCGGCGACGGGATGGTTTTTAAGCCCGAGCCGATCTTCAACGCGGTCGAGAAGATTTTAGGCACGACCGAGCGCGAAAAATATCCGCCGCGAACGCGCGTCGTGCTGCTGACGCCGCAGGGAAAAGTTTTGAAGCAGGCGCTCGCCAAAGAGCTCGCCGATGAAGTTGAAAATCTGGTTCTGATCTGCGGCCGCTACGAAGGCGTCGACGAACGCGTCAACGAGGTGCTCGTCACCGACGAGATCTCGATCGGCGATTACGTCCTCTCGGGCGGCGAGCCGGCCGCGATCGTGCTCGTGGACGCGCTCGTCCGGCTGCTGCCGAATGCTTTGGGCAGCGAGACGTCGGCCGCCAACGACTCGTTCTCGAACGGATTGCTGGACTTTCCGCACTACACGCAGCCGCGCGATTTTCGCGGGCTGACGGTGCCGGAAATTCTGTTGAGCGGAAATCACGCCGAAATTGAAAAATGGCGGCGGCAGAAAGCGTTGGAAAAGACGCAGAAAGTTAGACAAGACTTATTAAATAAGGAGAATGGCTGAAAGTGAATAGTCGAAGGTTAATGCTTTAACTTTCCCGACGGTCACCTCTCGCCGACAATAAAATGAATCGTTTAGACAGTATTGAAAAGACACAGTTAAAAGAAAACATTCCGAATTTCCAGTCGGGCGACACCGTCAAGGTACACGTCCGCATCAAGGAAGGCAACAAAGAACGCCTGCAGGTTTTCGAGGGCGTCGTGATCGCCCGCAAACACGGCGGCGCGCGCGAAACCATCACGGTTCGCAAGGTCAGCTTCGGCGTCGGCGTCGAGCGCATTTTCCCGCTCCACGCGACGATCGTCGATCACATCGACGTCGTCCGCCGCGGCCGCGTCCGGCGCGCCAAGCTTTACTACCTGCGCGAGCTGCGCGGTAAGGCGGCCCGCATCAAGGAACGCGATTTCCGCAACAAAAAGGCCAACGCCTAATCGAGACGACGGAGACACGAAAAGTGGAAGACGCGGAGAAAACAGGTTCATCGCAGAACGAACTGTTTCCCCGCGTCTCCGCGTCTTCGCGGGCGGGCGCGATCTCGATCGGGCTCGATTTCGAACAGCAGGCCGTCGCCGACGGTTATCGTTTGATCGCCGGCGTCGACGAGGTCGGGCGCGGCTGTCTGGCCGGCGCGGTCGTCGCGGCGGCGTGCATCCTCGATCTCTCGAAACCGCTTCCCGCCGGTCTCGACGATTCCAAGAAAATTTCCGAAAAAAAACGCGCGACGATCGCCGAAGAATTGAAAAATTCGGCCGTCGCCTACGCGATCGCGCAGGTCGAGGCCGACGAGATCGATCGCATCAACATTCTTCAGGCGACGAAAAAGGCGATGCGCCTGGCGATCGAAGCGCTGACGCCGAACGCCGATTTTCTGTTGATCGACGCCGTCCAGCTCCGCGAGCTGCGCCTGCCGCAGAAATCCATCATCAAGGGCGACGCGATCTCCGCGTCGATCGCCGCCGCCTCGATCCTGGCGAAGACCTACCGCGACGACCTGATGCGCGAAATGTGCAAAATCTATCCCGAATACGGCTTTTCGAAACACGTCGGCTACGGCACCAAAGCGCATTTCGAGGCGCTGCGCGCGCACGGACCGTGCCCGCTTCACCGCAAATCCTTTCGCGGCGTCCTTTAAAAAGCGGTTGCCCACTGCTTCGGCGGCGCGCGGCGCGAACTTCCGAATTCATCCGAAAACCCTCCTTTACGCAAAATGAACGTCAACGAAGCGTCAGTCAATTAGTGAGACTCGAAAGCTTCGTTATGAAAAACAAATCGATTTTTTATCTTTGTCTGCTGCTGCTGCCGATATTTTCCCACGACGGGCTCGCGCAAACCGATTACGCCAAAAAACCGTTGACGGCGAACGGCGAATACCGGATCGTGCAGCGCGTCGCGTTGAAAAAGGCTTCCGCCGGGCTCGCCGGCCGGCTCGAAGTCCTGCGCGACGCGCGGCTGACGTGGGACGTCACTTTCAGCCAGTATCGCGAGGATGAGCCTGTGATCGAGTCCGGCGACGAGAAGCTGAAGGAAATGTTCGAGAAAACGCCGGTCCGGCTGGCGGTCGTGCGCGCCGTCGACGCGCGCGGGAAAGTCGTCGATTCGAAAACCCTGCCGTGTGCCGAAGCCGAGATCAAAATCGTCAGACTCACGAAAAATGCCGGGCCGACTTATCAGGTCACTTGTAAGTATTACGCGCCGTCGCTGGCCGGCGGCGTTGTCAGCAGCTTTGTCGAGGTCGCCGAAGGCCGGCTGCAATGGCTCGAAGCGCTCGATCGAAAGACCGGTAAAAAGATGCCGATCGAATTGCTCGACGAGACGCGGGAAACCTGGAAGTTCGTGCGAACCACGACCGGCCGGGATATTCTGGCCGTCGCGTCGAGCTGGTATCAGGACGGCGACGACGGCAATTTTCAGCTTCTTTACCAGCGCTTTCATTTCGACGGCCGGCGCTGGCTGGTCTTCGAACGGATGCGCCGCGACGATTACTGGGACGAAAATATGCCGTTTCCGAAAATCGCCAGATTCCCGAAGGCGGAGCGGTGATGAAAAGGCCGAAAACGCGAAAAAAGTCGGATTTTCTCGGAAAATCCGGCTTTTTTTCGTTGAGACCGCCAATTAAGGCAAAAAGGACGAAAAAATTCAGTCTGGAATATGTAACCAGTTTACAACCAACGCCAATCACGGCAACTCAGGTCGGGAATTAACCCCCCGAAAAACAACAAGCTTACAGGAGATTAGAAATGAAGAAAATCGCAACCAGAACTTTTGTTTTAATGATTCTTGCCTTTGCGCTCCCCCTGCTCGCGAGTGCGCAGGCGACGCGCACGTGGGTTTCGGGCGTCGGCGACGACGTCAACCCCTGCAGCCGGACGGCTCCGTGCAAGACCTTCGCCGGCGCGATCTCGAAAACCGCCACGAACGGCGAGATCAACTGCCTCGACCCGGCCGGCTACGGCGCGGTGACGATCACCAAATCGATCACGATCGACTGCGAGGACACGCAGGGCTCGATTCTTTCGGCCGGCACAAACGGCGTCATCATCAACATCACGGCCGCGACCGACACGAAAAAAGCCGTCAAGATTCGCGGCATTTCGATCAACGGCGCGGGCACCGGCATCAACGGCATCCGGATTCTCGCGGCCAATACGGTCAACGTCGAGGACGGCGTGATCGACGGCGTCACGCAGCACGGCATCTCGATCGAGACGACTTCCGGCACGCCGAGAATCGTCGTCGAGAGAATGGCGATCCGCAGCAACACCGGCAACGGCATCAACGCGTTCATCACCGGCGGGACGGTCAATCTTTCGGTCGCCGATTCGTTGTTCTCATCGAACGCGACCGGCATCAACCTGAGCAGCAACACGAAAGCCGTCGTCAGGACCTCGACGCTCGCCAACAACACGACCGGCGCGGTCGCTTTCCAGTCGGATCTGAACCTGTCGAACTGCACGATCTCGGGCAACACGATCGGCGTCTCGTCCTCGACCGGCGGCGTCGTCCGGATCTTCGCCAACGTCATCACGAGCAACGGCACCGGCCTCTCGTCGAGCGGCGGCTCGATCCTTTCGTCCGGCAACAACCAGGTCGACGGCAACACCCTCAACGGCGGCCCGACCGGATTTTTGACCAACACTTAATGAGTCTTGAGTCTGAAGTCTTGAGTCTTGAGTCTGAAGTCCGCGCCGGAAACGACTCCGACATCGACTAAAGACTAAAGACTAAAGACTTAAGACTAAGGACTTAAGACTAAAAAAAGAGCCGGCTTCAAAGTTCGAAGCCGGCTCTTTTTCGCTTTACCCTTTGGAGGTCTTAACCGAGAAATCCCTTGAATTTGGTCATTCCGCCCGCATAGCCCGGAAAGATCTTGTCGAGATTCTTGTTGCCGAGATGCCGGACGGCGATCTCGCCGAAAACGTCGCGGAAATCGGTCGTCACGGCGAGGTCGCGGCCCTCGTTGAGCTGGTCGTTTTTGAGGCCTTTCCAGTCGCCGTAAACCTTGCCGCCCTTAATGGAATTGCCGATCACGAACATCGCGTTGCCGTGGCCGTGGTCGGTGCCGCCGGTGCCGTTCTGACGCGCCGTCCGGCCGAACTCGGACATCGTCAGGATGACGACGTCGTCCATCCGCTTGCCGAGATCCGTGACGAGCGCGGCGATGCTCGCGCCGAAATCGCGGAAATAGCCGGCGAGCTGCCCGCGCGCGCCGCCCTCGTTGGCGTGCGTGTCCCATTTGATCTCGTTGCCGGTGTCGGTGAAGGCGATCTCGAGTCCGACGTCGGCCTTGACGAGCTGCGCGATCTGCATCAGCGAGCGGCCGAACTGCGTGTTCGGATAGACGGCGCCGTTTTCGGGCTTAAACTGCGAGGGATTCGCCTTTTTCAGATAATTGACGGCCTCGAACGTGTCCCGGCCGGTTTCGCCGAGCGAGTCTTTCGCGTTCTGCTGGTAGATGTCCTCGAATCCGCCCTGCACGGATTTCGTGTAGATGCCGGCCTTGATCGAGAAATCGGCGAGATTGCTCATCGCGATCGTCGGGTATTTGCCGAGAAACGAGCGCGGCGTCTGCTGCGTCATCGCGACCGCGCGAAAGGCCGAATCGGTTTTGGTCTGCGAGGTCTGGAGAACGCGGCTCAGCCAGCCGTCGCTCGTGCCCTTGTTGCCCGGCGTCGCCGATTCCATATAGTCCTGCGCGTCGAAATGCGAGCGCGTGTTGTCGGGCGACCCGACCGAATGAACGATCGCCATCTGCTTGTTTTTCCAGATCGCCTCGAACGGTTTGAGCTGCGGATGCAGACCGAAATGACCGTCGAGATCGACCGCGCCGTCGGTCGCGCCCGGCTTCGGAATGGCAATATTGCTGCGCAGGTCGTAATACTCGCCGTCGCCGTAGGGGACGACCATATTGAGGCCGTCGACCGCGCCGCGCTGAAAGATCGTGATCAGGATCTTCTTCTTACCGCGCCGGTCGGTCAGCGTCTGCGCGTTCGCAAACTGGTGCAGAAAATTCGGCGCGGCGGACATCAATCCGAAGCTCGCCAGCGTGATCCCGGTCGTCTTTAAAAAAAATCGTCTATCCATAAATGCATTACCTCTTGAATAAAAAACTCGTGCTATTGCGTCAGCTATTCTTTAGACGCGTGAAATTTCGTTTTGGCCAACTTTAATTCAAAAAAATTAATTTTCTTCGCCGTTGACCTTTGCCGGCTCATTCTCCATAATTCAGACGGATTATTTATAAAATATTTAACCGAAATAATTATGAAGGAAGAACTGGTAAGACTGATTTTGGAGAGGCTCGAAAAGGACGGCGCAGCGATCAGCGCCGATTTCCATTCGGACAAGGGCATTCGGACGCGCTACACCGCGATCGACGATTTTTTTCCCGACGACGTCGCGCGCCGGATCCACGCCGCGTTTCCGCCGTTCAATAAGATGCGGCTGCTCGACAGCTTTCGCGAACGCAAATACACGTCGAAGGATTTCGACGAATTCGACCCGCTGATGAAGGACGCGACCTTCGCGTTTCAGGACGAACGGGTCGTCCACCGAGTCGCCGAACTGACCGGCATCGAGGATCCGCAGGGCGATCCGCATCTCTACGCGGGCGGTCTGAGCGCGATGGCGAAGGGCCATTTTCTGAACCCGCATCTCGACAACTCGCACGATTTCGAACAGAAATACTACCGCGTGCTGAACCTGCTCTATTACGTGACGCCGGACTGGAAAACGGAGAACGGCGGCAATCTCGAGCTCTGGAACGAGGACGTCACCGAAGTGACCGAGATCCCGAGCCTTTTCAACCGGCTCGTGCTGATGGCGACGAACGACAAATCGTATCATTCGGTCAACGAGGTCAAAGCCGACGGCGCGCGCTGCTGCGTCTCGAACTACTATTTCTCGCCGCATTCGCCGAACGGCTACGAAACGTCGCACGTCACCTATTTTCAGGCCCGGCCCGAGCAGAAAGTCCGCCGGATCGTCACCAGGATCGACAGCGACCTCCGGACCGCGCTCCGCAAGGTCGTCCGCAAGGGCTTTGCCAAAAAGGACATTTACGAGGGCGAGAAGAAGTAAAAGTGAAAAAGTGAAAAAGTGAAAAAGTGAAAAAGTAGAAAAGTGAAAAAGTAGAAAAGTGAAAAAGTGAAAAAGTAGAAAAGTGAAAAAGTCGGCGCTCGCCCGACGGCAACGCTTTTTCACTTTTTCACTTTTTCACTTTTCTACTTTGTCCGTCCGAAAAGCAGCCGGCCGAGAAACTCGCGATCGTCGTATTCGCCGAAATTGGCCTGCCGGACGACGACCAGATCCTTCGACGGTATGATGTAGAGCCGCTGGTTGCCGGCGCCGGCGGCCATATATAAATCCTCGACTTCCTTGCCGTTGTCGGTCTCGACGCGCATCTCGGTCGGCATTCCCATCGGGTTCTTGCCGGCGTGGTTGAGCCAGAACGTGATGCCGTAGGCCGGATTGGCCTGCGACCCGACCGTCAGCTCGGCGAGCAGTTTTTTCGCGACGAGCTGTTTGCCGTTCCACTTTCCGCCGTTTTTCAGAAAGAGCCCGAACTTGACCCATTCGCGGGCCGTCAGACTGGCGCCCTGCGGGAGCATCGGATTGCCGCCCGACATCCGCCAGAAAAAGACCTTCAGCCCGATCGGATCGAGAATCCGGCGCTTGAGATATTCCATCACCGTTTCCTTTTTCGGTTCGAGCTTGCGGCGCATCACCTCGCCGAAAATCTGGAAGGGAACCGGGCCGTACGCGAAATGCGTGCCGGGCGCGAACCGCGACGAGAAACCGATCGCGTCCCGGTAATCGGGCACGCGGCCGATCTGGCCCGATTCGAGGCCGCTCGTCAGCGAGAGCAGCTGCCGGAGCGTGATCTCGCTCTTCTGCTTGTCGGTCTTCCATTCGGTGATCGTGTCGGCGACTTTTTCGTCGAAGCCGGCGATCAGTTTATCCTCAATCGCGGCCGCGAGCATCACGCCCGAGAAGGATTTCGTGCCGCTCGCGAGAAACCACGCCTGATCCATCGTGTGGCCGTTTTCGTAGTCTTCGAAGACGATCTTGTCGCCCTTCATCACGAGCACCGAAACGCCGCGGTTGGCCGCCGAATACTCGGCGGCGAGCTTGTAGCAATCCTGCTCGGACGGCTTTTTCGAATTCTGCGCCCGAACGCCGCAGCCGAGCGAAAACAGCAGAAAAGTCAAGACGATGGCGGAAAATAATCTGTTCATAGGCCGGAGTTTGGAGTCTTGAGTCTTGAGTCTTGAGTCTTTGGTCTTGAGTCGAAGTGCGGGAACTCGAGTCCCGGGCCGAAAAAGAGTGGTTTGCAAACCGAAGGACTTTTTTCGACCCGGGACTCAAGACTTAAAACTTAAGACTCAGGACTTCAGACCGTCTTTCACTGTCTTTGAAATTCGGGCGTGCCGAGGACGAGGCTGACGACCTTGAAGACTTCCGGGTTGCCGCTCGGCTCGAGGAGCCGCGCCTGGCGGTTCATCCGGTTGCCCTGACCGCCGCCGCGCATATTCGGCATCTCCAGATTCTCGTCGATCTCGCTGGGCGATTTGACGTCCGGCAGCGGCTGTTCGAGTTGCTTGACGAGCGTTTCCTTGGTTTTCGGCGAGATGTCGTTGTCGAGCACGACCGCGATCGTCTTGTCGAGAATCGCCGCTTTGTCCTTGCCCTCGAAGATCTTCAGATCGGCCTTCGTGCCGGGAATCCGGTTCGAAGCGAGCGCGACCGCGAAATTCAGTCTTTCGAGCAGCGCGCCGGCGTTGACCCAGTCTTCGGCCGTGTCCGGGTAGCCGGTCGGCGCCTGGTAGCCGTAGGGCACTTCGCCGAGCTTGTTGAGCATCGCGAGGACGGCCGGGCTCGAATTGGTGTCGGCGCCGATCGTCCGGATCGCGCTGACGGCCAGCTCGAACGGCGTCTTGATCTTCGCGCGGTAGTTTTCCGGCGCGAAGAATTCCTTGTCGGTGAAGATCGCGCGGAGCGTCGTCTTGATGTCGCCCTTCGAATCGTGAAAGGCCTTCGCGATGCGGTTGACGAGCGCTTCGCTCGGATTGTCGGAAACGAACTTGACGGCGAGCTTTTTCGCGATGAAATGCGCGGTCGCCGGCTGATCGACGAGGATGTCGATGACCTTCAGGCCGTCCTTGATGCCGCCTTCGTCGACTTTCTGGCCGAGGACGGTTTTCGCGCCGCCCTCGTGCCAGCTCGAATTAAAGTAAAACTCGCCCGATTCGATGTCGTCGGGCACGCCGGCCATCCGCTGAACGCGCCGGAGCGGTCTATTCTCCGTTCCTTTGATGTCGTCGGCCGCCACTTTGCGGTAGCCGCGCGGGTCGGCGATCGTCCAGCCGGTAAAGCATTTCGCGACTTCCTGAACGTCCTGCTGCGTGTAGCCGCCGTCGACGCCCAAAGTATGCAGCTCCATCAGCTCGCGCGCGTAGTTTTCGTTGATGCCGCGTTTTTGCTTTTTCTGGTTCTGGAGCTGTTTGAGCCGCTGGTCGAGCTGCGCGTCGGTGATGCCCTGCCGCTGTTTGATCTGCTCGCGCATCTGCGGCGTCAGCTGGCCGTTTTCGAGCATTTTCTGGAGACGCGGGTTGCGTCTGGCCTGATTCTGCTGCGCGTTCGGCGAGATGCTTTCGAAATTGTCGAGATAAAACAGCATCGCCGGATGCTGCGCCGTGCCGACGAGCAGGTCCTTAAAGTTGCCGAGCGCGTTTTTGCGGATCACGTCGCGCTCGTACGACGGGATGTACCAGCGGACGGCCGCTTTGCCGGCGAAGACGTTGAAGTGGTTCTGCCAGAAATCGACCATCACTTCCTGCAGCTGTTTTTCCGAGTAAACGGCGCGCAGGACGCGGTTCGACAAAATCTGCGGGATCAGCTGCGCGGCCGGCCGGAGATTGTATTCCATATAATACTCGCGGAGCTTCTGCTGGCGTTCCTGCCGCTCTTTGTCGGTCATTTCCTGATCGTTGTTCTGGGCATTCGGCGTCTGGTTGTTTTTGCCTTCGAGCTGCCGCAGCAGCGCGCCCGGATTCGGGTATTTGGCGAAGACCTCGGCGGTCGTCATATTGAAGACCTCGAGGTTTTTGACCTTTGCCTCGGCGGCCGAATCGTTGATCGAGCCGGGATCGAGCTGCTGGTCGATGTATTTCTGAAGGCCCATCGCCTTCACTTTCTCGACGTCGCCCGGGCGCGCGCCGAAGCCGAGCCGGTTGAGAACGTGAACGATCTTCTGCTCTTCGGTCAGTCCCTTGGATTTATTGTTCTGGCCGTTGTCGCCGAACGCGAAAACCGGCGCGCAGAGCGCGAGCAGCGTCAGCAGCGCGGTAATCTTATGAATCAACGAGAAATCTTTTTTCATTACGGTAAAACCTCAATAATTTTATGATTGCTTCGCCGGCGGCGAATAATGTTCTGCCTTGTTAGACGCGCGCGGCGGCGAAAAGGGCGAAAAAAAATAAAGGTTCGTTGTTCGTTGCCGTCTGTCGCCGGGGGCTCAAGGATCATCGAAGCTATCCAAAGAAACTTAATTTACGCAGTAATCACCTTACGCACTTTGTAAATTTCTTAAGTCACCTGACGCGGTAATTGATTTTTCCGGGCTTCCTGCCGGGGGCCGCCGTTGGTTTATCAAAACCCGAAAGCATCCCATCGGTTGATTCGCCGACTTTCCTGAAAAATAGGGACTGTAAAATAGATTGTGTAATCGAAGGGAAAAGCGGCGCAGCCGCGCGAGGTCAGTAGCGTCGGCGGCAGCCGATGCACCGCCGCGCCGGTGTGACTTAACGGGAAACCTAAAACCATTGTTGTCGAAGGGTTTGAGATGCAGGAGCCCGGCCGGCGGACGGTGCATCGGCTGCCGCTGACGCTACTGACCTCGACGCGGCTGCGCCGCTTTTTCGAGTTTCGTCGAGAACGGATTACACAATCTATTTTACAGTCTCGAAAATAGAACGGTCGATGACGAATCGACTGCGTAAGGTGAGTTTCTTAAGTCACCGAAGGCGATTCCGGAAAATCAATTGCCGCGTAGGGTGAGTTACGCAGTATTCGGCTTTACCCTCGACGCCCACCGAATGCCGATCAACGAACGCCGAACAACCAACAACCCATAAATCGCCATCTAATCTTTCGAAGTTTGCTCCGAGTTTCGATATAATAATCGGGCGAAGATTGTCAGAAGAGAAACAAAATTATGAAGTTGAACAAGTTATCGGTTCTTTTTTCCGTCGTTGCCGGTCTGCTTTTGGCCTTTTCCGCGTTCGCGCAGTCGAAAACCTTCAGCAGCGTCAACGTCGATTACACGTTCGACGTGCCGAACGAGACGTGGAAAATGATCTCCGAGCCTTCGTCGACGAGCCCGAACGTCGAGTACGTTTACGGCGAGCGTTCGGCCGGCTATCTCGAAGTCCGCCGGCTGACCGTCAAGGCCGACGACCTGATCGCGGACGTGATCGCGGGCGAAGAGGAAAAGCTCAAATTCCTGCAGGGCTACGTCGCCGGCAAGGAAGAGAACTTCGCCGGCAATCTGAAGGGAATGGCCTTTAATTTCGAGTTTATCCGCTCGGGACGCAATATGAGCGGCCGTTTTTATTTCCTGCGCGCGACGCCGACGACCGTCTACGTCCTGCGCTTCACGGCGCTGAAGGAAAAGCTTCTCACGATCCGCAACCAGACCGATTCGATCGCGCGGACCTTCGACGCGAAGAAAAACTGATCGCCCGTCACCGCCTTCGATCCGAAGAAATGTTTCGCGAAAACGTCCCGCCCGGCGCGGGACGTTTTCTTTTTTGCCGCAAATTCGTCTTTTTCTACGAAAACAGGTTGTAAAATTCCACCGAAAGTCGTATGTTAAAGCCACATCTATTTTAAGTCGCATCGACTTTTCAGGCGGTTCGTTCGGTTCTCTTAAACCGCCGTTCTTTTCAGCTAATCAGTAAGCGGTAAAACCTCGATTCAATGGTTTTACACGAGGAGGAGAAACTTTAATATGCAAAATAAAAAGGCTGCCGTCAGGGGCGTTGTCTCCGTCGTTCTGTTCGGAGTTCTGTTTCTGATGGCCAACCAGCTCGCTTTTTCACAGTATGTCTGCCAGCCGAACGGCACCGCGATCGTGCAGACCGGCTCGATCGCCGGCACCGATCCGACGCAGACGAGCCGCATCAACCGCGACGGCGTTCCGTCGAGCTGCACGGGCGGCGCGCCGACGGCCGCGCCGATTGCCGGAACTTTCAGCTACGACGCCTACAATTATACGAATCCGACCGGGCAGGATGCCTGCGTGACGGTCGAATACGATATGACCGGCTGCGGCGGCACGACCAACAACTCGACGCAGGTCGACGCCTATTCGACGTTCGATCCGGCCAACGCCAACACGAACGTCATCGGCAAGCCCGGCTTCAGCACGGTCGCCACCGGAACCTTGAGCTTCAGGGTCGCGGCCGGCGCATCGTTCACGATCGTCGTCCACGGCGTCGCGACGGCCGGAACCGGCGTCTGCGCGGCTTACACCTATAAACTGACTTACCGGACGGGCTGCCGGCAGGCCGGCTATGACCGCTCGAACGACGGCAAGGCCGATCCGACCTATTACCGGCCGAGCACCGGAACGTGGAACGTCCTCAATTCGGCCGGCGGCACGAACAGCCTGCTTTTCGGCCTGAGCGGCGACATCGTCACGCCGGGCGACTACACCGGCGACGGTCAGACCGACGTCAGCACCTATCGACCGACGGCCAACACGTGGTTTTACAGCACCAGCCAGTCGTCGCCGCAGACGAACGTGACCTACGTTCCGTGGGGCGCGTCGGGCGACGTGCCGGTGCCCAACGATTACGATAAGGACGGCAAGACCGACGTCGCCGTCTTTCGCCCGTCGAACGGCACGTGGTATGTTCTGCGGTCGGCGACGAGCACCGTGCAGTACCAGACGTGGGGCGTTTCCGGCGACATTCCGGTGACCGGCGATTACGACGGCGATCTGTCGGGCGATTTCGCGGTCGTCCGCGCTTCCGGCGGCCAGTGGCAGTGGTATATTCTCAACAGCAACTTCGCGAACGGCTTTATTTACGGCTGCGGAACGACGACGCCGCTCTGCGGCGCGGCGATTCCGTGGGGCCTGACGACCGACCGGGTCGTGTCCGGCGATTTCGACGGCGACGCGCGGACCGACGTCGCGGTCTTCCGGCCGAGCGACGGTTCGTGGCAGTATCTCCGCAGCTCCGTGACGGCCGCCAACGCGCCGGGCGCGACGGCCGCCGCCGGCTTCGCGTGGGGCCTGACCGGCGACATCCCGCAGCCGGCCGACTACGACGGCGACAAACGCACCGATTTCGCGGTCTTCCGCCCGTCGAGCGGCACCTGGTACATCAGCAACAGCAACAACGGCACGTACAACACCTACACCGCGCCGGTCTGGGGCACTTCGACCGACCAGCCGGCGACGTCGCCGTATCTCGAAACCAACCCGTAGGGATTTCGGATTTCGGATTTCGGATTTCGGATTTGCTTCATTGTGGAGAGATCTTTCGGGAATGAAGCGGTCCGGGAATGAAAAAAAGAAAACGCCGGCGGGGAACCGTCGGCGTTTTCTTTTTTTGCGGGAAGTCGCGGCGGTTTTGAGTTCCGCCTTCAGGGCAATGGTTTTAAGTTAAGCACGAAGTTGAAGGAAATGGATGGTTTAATAGGACGCGGACAAACGCGGATTTGGCGGATTTACGCGGATTTATTTTTCCTGAAAAACAAAACCGAAGAAAAATCCGTGAAAACCCGCGTCATCCGCGTCATCCGCGGCCTATTTTTTTGTTCCGCCTGAATCAATCGTCGCGCTGAACTTATTCCTAACTTAAGGCCATTGGCCTTCAGGCGAAACTCAAGACCGGGATTCGATCAGAAACTTTGCGCCGTCGGGCAGGATGTAGCCTTTGGCGGGCGGGTCGAGATCGTTCAAGGCTTTCGCGAAATCTTCCGTCTTTTGCAGCCGCATCCGGCGCGTCTGGTTTTCCGGGAGCGAGGTCAGAATCTCGATCCGGAAGCGCTCGGCCTTGCGGAGCAGGCTCCACGCGGTCTGGCCGTTGACCTGATAGGCGCGGACGAGATTTTCGGCGAGCCCGGCGCTCGTCGGGGCCGCGAACCAGTCGAGAAAATCGTCGCGGCCGAGCCCGTCGGGGCATTCGGCGAGAAAGCGGATCGTCCCGCCGTCGTTGCAGGCGAGCGAGGCCATCTCGAGCGCCTTGTGCGCCTGGATCAGATTCAGGTCGTACGGCGCGCCGCCGGCGGAAACGATCACCAGATCGCGTTTTTCGTCGATCCTGACGGTGTGCTCGGCGGCGTAATGCGCGCAGGCCGCGCGGTGCGCCGCGCGCCAGTCGCCCGCGAAGACCTCGACCGCCTGACCGCGGTCGTCGGTGATCGTATTGACCGAAAACGACGGCTCGATATGCGCCGCGACCTTCATAAAGGCCTCGTGGACGGCGTTTCCGTCCAGAATTCCGGGCCCGACGCCGGCGCGGCGCTCGTGTCGTTCGAAGTCGAAGGCGAGCCGGTGCGTGGCGGCGATCGTCGCCTCCGAGGCGAGGCCCGGGCAGATCAGCTTGCGGCCGCCCGTAAAACCCGCGAAATAGTGAAACGTGACGCCGCCGACGACGATCACGCGGTCGTGCTCGACGAGCGCGCGGTTCAGTTCGACCGGGATCCCGTCAAACTCGCCGAAGCCCGCGAACTGCGTCGATTCGAGACCGGCGGCCCGCATCAGGTCTCTGGCGCGGTGGTCGAGCGTCCTGATGCGTTGATGGATGAACGGCGTCAGCAGCGCGCGTTTTTCGTCGTCCGTGACGGCGCGGTGAATGCCGGTCGCGAAGATGATCCGGATGTCGAACGGCCGCGTCCCGTTCGCGATCAGGCGGCGGACGAGCAGGTTGACGACCTGCGCCGAGGCCGTCTGCCGGGTCGCGTCCGGGACGACGACGAGAACGGTCTCGCCCGGCTCGACGATCTCTTCGAGCGGCGGCGAGCCGACCGGCGCGTCGAGCCGCGCGCCGATCCCGGCGTCCGTCAGCGGCGCGAAACGGCGTTCCGCGCCGAGGACCGCGAACCGGTTTTCGTCGTATTCGAAGGGAATCCGCGAATTTCCGTATTTGAGTTCGATCTGCGGCATAAAAGTTCGCGGGCGTGGTCGTCCGCACCACGATTTTACACGAATCCGCGGCGGATTTCGTTTTCGGGCGGCCGATTTCAGTCTTGGGAATTGCGATTCCAGTCCTGGGAATTGCGATTCCAGTCCTGGGAATCACGATTCCGGTCCTGGGAATCACCATTCCGGTCCTGGGAATCACGATTCCAGTGTTGGGAATTGCGATTTCGGTCTTGGGAATTGCGATTTCGGTCTTGGGAATCACGATTTCAGTTTTGGGAATTGCGATTTCGGTCTTGGGAATCGCGATTCCGGTCTTGGGAATCACGATTCCAGTCCTGGGAATCGCGATTTCCGGGACTGTAAATTGGATTGTGTAAACAAAGATCGTCCGGTCTCGAAAAAAAAACGGCGGCAGCCGCGCGAGGTCTGCAGCGTCCGATGCAGCCGATGCACCGTCCGCCGGCCGGGCCCCTGCATTTCAAACCGTTCGACAACAAGGTTTTTAATCTACCCGGAAAGTAACACCGATGCAGCGGTGCATCGGCTGCATCGGACGCTACTGACCTCGCGCGGCTGTTGCCGCTTTATTCATTCGATTACACACTTTATTTCTCGAAGATAAAAGAAATATGAAACGTTTGACGCCGCTTTCGCGCCGTTTGCCGGCAGGATGCCGGCGCTCCGCTTAGTGATGCGTGGCGCGGGCTTTGAGTTCGGATTCGAAGCAGTTGGCGCCCGAAAAACACGGGTGGACGGCTTGCTGTTCGGGTTCGAGGACTTCCATCTGGATCGTCACGTGATCGATGCCGTATTCGTCGTGGAGCCGCTCGCGGACGGTCTGGAGCAGCGCTTTCGGGGCGACGGTTTCGCGGTGGATGATGTGGACGCTGAGGGCTTCCATTCCCGAAGTGATCGTCCAGACGTGGAGGTCGTGGACGTCCTCGACGTCCGCCGTCTGCCGGATCGTTTCCTCGACGGCCTTGAGATTGATGTGCGCGGGCGTGCCTTCGAGCAGGACATTGACCGATTCGCGGATCAGATTCCACGCGCCGGCGATGATGATCAGCGAGATCAAAACGCTCGACGCGGCGTCGGCCCACGCCCAGCCGAAAGCGACGATCAGGACGCCGGCGAGAATCGCCGTCACCGAGCCGAGCGCGTCGCCGATGACGTGGAGCCACGCGCCGCGCATATTGAGATCGTGTTCGTGGTCGCCGTGCAGGAGATAAGCGCAGACGAGATTGACGACGAGGCCGCCGACGGCGATCGCGGTCAGCTCCGCGCCCTTGATCTCGGGCGGCGCTTTCCAGCGGTCGTAGGCCTCGACGATCACCCAGACCGAGATCAGGACGAGCGCGATGCCGTTGACGAAGGCGGCGAGAATCTCGAGCCGGTAATAGCCGAACGTCTTTTTCGCGGTCGCCGGCCGCGACGCGAACCAGATCGCCGCGAGCGTCAGCGCGAGCGCCGCGACGTCGGTCAGCATATGTCCGGCGTCGGCGATCAGCGCGAGCGAATTGGCGATCCAGCCGCCGAACGCCTCGGCGAACATATAGACGGACGTCAGCCCGAGCGCCAGCTTCAGCCGCCGGATGCTGCCCGCGCCGCGCCGCTCGTGCGAATGCGAATGCGAATGTGAATGATGCCCGCTCACTTTTCTTTAGTCGAGAGTCGAGAGTCGAGAGTGAAAAGAATTCCTCGAACTCTCCACTCTCCACTCTCCACTCTCCACTCTAAAACTGTTTCACGATCTTGCCCGTACTGAGATTCAAAATAAAGCTGCTGCGATTGCCGCGATCGTCGCTGACCTCGACCGTCGTCTGTTCCGACGGCGAGGTGATCTGCAGCAGGAACGAGCCGTCGCCGATCGCGAACGTCGATTTGCCCTGCGCCCGGACGGTCGCGCCGGGCTGCGTCTTCGCGCTGATCCGGTAGAGCCGGCCGCCGAGGCTTTCGACCTGCCAGCCGCTCGCCGCGATCGACGTGCTGCCCTCGCGCTTGATGACCGAAAACTTCCACTGCTCGCTCCAGGTGCTCGACTGCCCGGTATTCGAATTGGCCTGCACGCGCCAGTAATACGTGCCCGGCAGCAGCCCGCCGAGCGTGAAGGTCGGGCCCGTCAGACCCGGCCGTTCGATGACCATCGCGTCGGGCGCGAACGACGGCAGCCGCGCGATCTGTAAGTTGTAGGTCAGGACCGCGTTGACGTCCGGGCTCTGCCAGCGAAAGACGATGTCGGCCGAGCCGCTGACCGAGCCGACGATCTGCTCGTTCGACGACGGCGTGTTGTGAACCGGCGGCGCGAGCAGTTTTTCGCGGCCGCCGAGCTTGCCGTTTTCGAGCGGCGCGTATTCGTTTTCGCGGACGACCGTCTTTTCGCCGCCGACCGTCGTCTCGACGCTGCCGCGGCTGATCCGGATCTCGCCGCCGCCCGACTGCGAGTTGATGCCGAAGCTCGCGTCGGTCTGCGGGTTGACGCGGTTCTCGGATTCGCGGACCTCGACGACGTTCTGCGTGTTTTCCGGCTGGTCCTCGGTCTTGACGTTGATCTGTCCGTCGTCGAGCGTGACGCGGACGTTCGGGCCGCCGAACAGCGAATTGCTGTCGCGGATGACGACCGTCGAATTGGCGCGGATCGAAAGGATCGAACCGTCGATCATCTGGACCTTGGCGCGGCCGTCGGCCTGCGTCTGGATCGTGTCGCCGGCCGAGACGAAGGTCGGCCGCGTGATGAGGATCGTCTCGCGCGTCGCGGCGCGGATGATCCGGACGTCGCCCTCGAACGAGATGACCTTCGCGGCGTCCTTCGGCGCTTCCGCGACCTCGGGCCGGGCGACGAGCCAGTTGCTTTTCAGAATCCACCAGCCGCCGTACCCGAGCAGGACAAAAAACGCAACCGTCGCGACGAGCTTGTAGATCGTGCTTTTTTTGACGTTCCACCAGTCAAGGTAAAATTTGCGATACTTTGGTTCCATTTAAGTCCGGATCGGGGCGCGAATCCTATTCTTCCTCGGCGGGAGCGTCGGCCGGCTGCGGAAAAAGCAGCGACAGGATGATCGACACCACGATCGCGCCGATGACCACTCCCAGAGATATATTGATGACCGCTTGTTCGTATTCGTGGTGCAAATAACTTTGCAGGAAATGAGCCGGCCCTGAATCGCCGCCAATTACCATTATCAGGCCTTGCGCCAAAAGTGGCAAGAGCATTTTTAATCCGATGAAGCTCAAAACGAAGGCGAGGCCGTATTTGAGGAAGTGAAACTTCTCGGCCATATCGAGCAGCAGGAAGAAAAACGTCCGCAGACCGAGGATCGCAAAGATGTTCGACGTGTAGACGATGAACTTGTCGGTCGTGATGCCGAAGATCGCCGGGATCGAATCGACGGCGAAGACGAGGTCGGCGACGTTGATGACGATCAGGACGAGCAGCAGCAGCGTTCCCGTCCGGCGGCCGGCGTCGTCGCGGACGAAGAACTTCTCGCCGTCGTAATGTTTCGAGATCCGCACGAACTTGGTCGTGAAGCGGACGATCGCGCTCTCTTCGGGATCGAACTCGTCGTCGTCGCCGAACATCTTGAGGCCGGTGTAGATCAGAAACGCGCCGAAGAAATAAAGGATCCAGTTAAAGCGTTCGACGAGCTCCGCGCCGGCGAAGATCATCACCATCCGGAGGACGAGCGCCATAAAGATGCCCCAGAAGAGCGCGCGATGCTGGTATTTTTTCGGGACTTTGAAGAAGTTGAAGATCAGCAGAAAGACGAACAGGTTGTCGACCGAGAGCGAGAGCTCGATGATGTAGCCGGTCAGAAACTCCTTCGCTTTGAACCCGCCGAACTGCCACAGGATGAAGCCGTTGAAGAGAAGCGCGAGCGAGACCCAGACGGCGCTCCAGATAAGCGTTTCGCTGCGTTTCGGCGCGTGCGACTTGCGGTTGGCGATCCCGAGATCGACCGCCAGCGCCGTCAGCACGACCGCAAAGAACAAGATCCAGACCCAGAACGGATATTCCATAGATAAAGAATTAAAAATTAAAAATTAAAAAGGCAAAGGACAAAGTAAAAGGTAAAAGGTTTTCGGCGAAAAGTAAAAAGGGGGAGCCGGGACATCGATTTTACGAGGTCTTTTGCCCTTTTACTTTTTACTTTTGCCTTTTTATATTGCTATAATCACGGTTTGTCCCGTAAGACAATTTAATTACAATCTTCTTGTTAAGGTATTAGGAAATGTTAAAGTTTTTCAGTCGTTTGGAAAAAACCAGAAATGCCGTGCTGCTCGTAATCGGTATTCTGATGGTCATCAGTCTCGTCGTCTGGGGCGGAATCAACAGCGTCGTCTCGCGCGACGGCGCGGGCGGCAACGTCCCCGGCGCCGGCGAAACGGTCGCCAAAGTCGCCAGCGAAAAGGTCACGACGGGCGAGATCAACGCGCTCAAGCAGGGACAGATGGGCCGCCTGCCGTCGAAATATCTCATCAATTCGCTGATCGGCCAGCGCGTGATCCGCGTCGAAGCCAACCGGCTCGGCCTCCGCGCCTCGGACGCCGAAGTCGCTTCCGAGATCCGCAAGCAGCTCAAATCCGAGGACGGCACGGTCACCGACCAGAAAACTTACGAGGATAACGTCAGCCGCCAGTACGGCACGGTCGCCGCTTACGAGCAGACCGTCCGCGACCAGCTCAGCGGGCAGAAGCTCGAAGCCTTTCTGACGGCGGGCGTGACGGTTTCCGAGGAAGAAATTCTCAAGGACTACCAGCGCAAGAACACCAAGTTCGACGTCAACTACGTTTCGGTCAGCGTCGCCGAGCTCGCGCAGACGCTCAAGCCGACCGATCAGGAGCTGCAGGACTATTTCGAGAAGAACAAGGCCAACTACTACATCAGCGTGCCGCAGAAAAAGATCCGCTACATCTTCGTCAACACTACGAAGGCGGGCGAAAAACTCCCGATCTCGGACGCCGATCTGAAGGCCGAATTCGACAAGATTCCGGCCGACAAGAAATCGAAGGGCGTCGAGGGCCAGCAGATCGTGCTCCGGATTCCGAAGCCGGAATTCGAAAGCCAGGTTCTCGAAAAGGCCAACCAGATCATCGAAAAGGCCAAAAAGGACGGTCCGGTCGTCTCCGAGCAGGCGTTCACCGATCTCGTCCGGGGCTATTCCGAAGACGCCGTGTCGAAGGCCGCCGGCGGCAAGCTGCCGCAGCTCGTCCGCGACAATCCGAACCTGAAAAACAACCCGAACGCGACGCTTCCGCCGTCGCAGCGGCTGCTGACGATGAAGGACGGCGAGATCACCGAGCCGATCAAGGACGGCGGCAACTACTATATCTTCCGCCGCAGCAAGGAAATTCCAAAGACCTTCGAGGACACCAAAAAAGAGCTCGAGATCAGTCTTCGCAACCGCAAGGCCTACGCGATCGCCGCCGATCTCGCGCAGAAGATCGACGACGATCTGAAGCAGACGAAGGACGCGCAGGCGACGGCGCAGAAATTCGCCGGTCAGGCCAATATGAGCGTTTCCGAGATGATCAAGGAAACGCCGTTCATCAAACCCGGCGACAACGTCGAGAACATCGGCATCTCGCCGCAGTTCGAGGACGGCATCAAGAATCTCGAAAACCCGAACGACGTCGGCGAAAAAACGCCGATCCAGAACGGTTTCGCGATCCCGCTGCTCGTCGAAAAGAAAGAGCCGCGCGACGCGACCTTCGACGAGGTCAAATCGCAGATCGCCGAAACGGTGAAGATCGAAAAGGCGCGCAGTCAGGTCGAGGACATCGCCAAACAGATCGCGGCGGGCGCGACGAGCGCCGACGCGCTGAACACGGCGGCGACCGCGAAAGGTCTCAAGGCGCAGGACCAGAAAAACTTCATCCTCGGCTCGCCGCTCGGCCAGGGCCCGACGGCCGCGACCAGCGAACAGCTCGAAGACGCCGTCTACGCGCTCAAGCAGGGCGAAGTCACGAAGACGCCGCTCAAGGTCGGCGACAACTGGTACGTCGTCGGCGTGACCAAGCGCGAGGACGCGAAGATGGAGGAATTCGCCAAGCAGCACGATCAATTGCAGCAGTCGATGCTCCAGCAGAAACGCGGCTCGGTCTTCTCGGATTATCTCGCCGCCGTCCGCCAGAAGATGGAGAGCGCGGGCGACATCAAGATCTACAACGAAGTGCTCGAAAAGCTCGACGCCGATTCGAAGGAAGACACCCCGCCGTTCCCGATTCAGTAAGCGAAACTTTAACGATTGAAAAATAAGCGCCGTTCGCGGCGCTTATTTTTTGCGGTAAAACGTGTTATGCCGGTTTCGGATTTCGGGTCATTACCGTTAAAAGGATTGAAAGAGCTGAAATGATCGGTTTGACAGGCCGCGGGCAAACGCCGATCCGTGTAAATCCGCTCAATCCGTGTTCGTCCGCGTCCCATTAGAGCAGATTTTAGTTAAATGTCCGGGAGCTGCCCGAAAGATTTTTAGTTCGGTCGCGCGGCTTCACACCGGCGAAAACTTCGGCCGGCTGTCAGGCCGCCGGAGCGATGTACAATCGGCTGTCAGCCGGTTGACAGGCGACAGCCTGTAAAACCGCTCCGCACCCGCGAACGCGCGCGGTTGGCTCCTGGTTCAATCTGGGCGGACGCTTTTCACCCGCGAGCGGGTGCGGCCGGCTGACAGCCCGCCGTACATCAATCATAAATCTGCTCTAAATGAACCGAAATCCGGATTGCCGGTCAACGGCAGCGATTTCGGAATTCGGAATGATCTTCGGGGCACCGGGGTTCAAAAAACAGCGAGCGCGGCGTCGGTGCGGCGGCCGCCGGCCGGCGGCGGGCGCTTTATTTCTCGCCGATTCAGAAGGGAAAAAAGGCGGCGCGCTTTCGATCGAAAGCGCGCCGCCTTTGAAGATCGTTCTTCCGTTTGTTTATTTGTGGAATTCGGAATAATGACCCAGGAACCAGTACATAATACCGGCCCAGATCACTAAATTCACGACCGAAGCCGCGAGCCCGATCGTTCTGACCTGCGAATTGCGGCCGACGCCCTTGTCGGTCTTGCCGTACATCAGCATCGCGACGAGCACGCCGGTGATCGCCCACGCGAAGACGCGGACGGCCGTGTCGAGCCACGTCGTATTCGGAATAAAGAACTCGACCTGCCAGATCGTCAGCAGAATCGCGCCGACGATTCCGAGCATCGCCGCGATCGGCGGCTTGTAATCGGCCGGCAGCGCGTTCGTTTCCTCGGAGCCCTTCGAGAGATGGCTGTGCGTGTAAGAGTAGGAGAAGTAAACGACGAGACCGATCGACATCCAGACGATCAGCCGCAGCCACGTGTCGAGCGGCAGGTTGTTCATCAGGAACGCCGCGACCCAGACCGTCAGCATCGGGATGATCGGCGAAAGCGGAACTTTGAACGGCCGTTCGAGATTCGGCTTGGTGGCGCGCAGGATGATGATGCCGGTGCCGACGATGACGAACGCGAAGAGCGTGCCGATGCTGACGAGCTCGCCGAGCCAGTCGATCGGAACGAGACCGGCCAGAATCGAAACGAGCACGCCGGTGATCGCCGTCGTGATGTGCGGCGTCTGAAAGCGCGGGTGGATCTTCGCCGCCCATTCCGGCAGCAGTCCGTCTTTCGACATCGAATAGAAGACGCGCGGCTGGCCCATCACCATCACGACCATCGTCGAACTCAGACCGAGCACCGCGCCGACCTTGATGATCGTCGGGAAAACCTTCAGGATCGTCCCCATCGTCGTGCCTTCCGCCTGTTTGAGCGCGGCGTCGATCGCGACCGCGATCGGGGCGGCGGCGTTGGTCAGCAATTTGTAGTCGACGAGCCCGACCATAATGCCGGCGACGAGAATATAAAGAACCGTACAGATGCCGAGGCTTCCGAGAATGCCGATCGGCATATCTTTCTGCGGGTTTTTAGCCTCCTGCGCGGCCGTCGAGACCGCGTCGAAACCGATGTAGGCGAAGAAGATGACCGCCGCGCCGGTGATGATTCCGCTCGGGCCGAACGGCATAAACTGCGCGCAGCCCGGGCTGCCGGCGGCGCAGCCGATGCCGAGGTTGCTGGTATTGACATAGCCGATGCCGGCGATGATGAAGAGGACGACGACCAGCACCTTGATCATCACGATCATCGTGTTGAAGCTCGCCGATTCCTTGATGCCGCGAATCAGCAGCAGTGTGACGGCGATCGAGATCAGGAAGGCCGGCAGGTTGAAGACGCCGGTCGCGGTCGTCCCGTCGGCCAGTTTGATCGCCGTTCCCGGCGGCGCGCTGAGCGCGAGCGGATAATTGATGCCCAGAGTGTCCCTGCACAGACTCACCACGTAACCCGACCATCCGACGGCGACCGTCGCCGCGCCGAACGCGTATTCGAGAATCAGGTCCCAACCGATAATCCACGCGATGAATTCGCCGAGCGTGCCGTAGCCGTAGGCGTAAGCCGAGCCCGAAATCGGCACCGAGGCGGCGAATTCCGAGTAGCAGAGCGCGGCGAAGGCGCTCGCGATGCCGGCCACGATCATCGAGATCACGACCGCCGGGCCGGCGTGCTTACCGGCTGCCTGGCCCGTCAGCACGAAAATACCCGTTCCGATGATCGCGCCGATCCCGAGCATCGTCAGGTCAAGCGAGTTCAGCGTCTTTTTTAGGGTATGCTCGCCCGTCTCCTGGGCTTCGGCGATGATTTTATCAATTGATTTTGTCGCAAAAAGAGACATGAAAACCTCCAAAAAGTTTAGTTAAAATTTATGATAGCCTGATCATCCGTCGGTTTTCGCGGATAAGCTTCTCCAGATAAAATAAACCGGCACGCCCGAGAGCACGATCGCGAGTCCGGGCAGCGACGTCTGCGGTTTGTAAAATAAAAGCACCAGCGAGATCACGGTCGCGGCGACGATGTAGATCGCCGGGATCAGCGGGTAGCCGAACGCCTTGTAGGGCCGTTCGGCGGCGGGCCGCGTTTTTCTCAGAATAAACAGCCCGATGATCGTCAAAATATAAAAGATCAGGACCGCGAAGACGACGTAATCGAGCAGCGCGCCGTAGAGATTGCCGTAATCCTCGGTGCCGTCGGGCAGGAATTTCCCCGACCGCGTGCGCGGCAGCACGAGCAGGCACGCCCAGACGCACTGCAGGACGAGCGCGACCGCCGGCACGTGATTTTTATTCAGTTTGCCGGTCGCCTTGAAAAACAAATTGTCCTGCGCCATCGCGTAGTAGACGCGCGCGCCGGCGAGCACCAATCCGTTGTTGCAGCCGAAGGTCGAGACGATGATCGCGATCGCCATCACGACCGCGCCGCCCGCGCCGAAGATCGTTTCGAGTGCGAGCGTCCCGACGCGGTCCTGCGGCGCGTTCTGGATGTCGTGCAGCGAAAGCGTCGCGAGATACGCGAAATTCGCGAGGATGTAAAGCGAGATGACGAGCCCGGTGCCGAGCACGAGCGAGAGCGGAATGTTCTTCTGCGGATCTTTGACCTCGCCGGCCGTAAAGGTGATGTTGTTCCAGGCGTCGGACGAAAAGAGCGAGCCGACCTGCGCGACGCAGAAGACGACGATCAGCGCGAACAATCCGCCGCCGACCGAGACTTCCGGCAGAAACGCGAAATCCGGCTTGATGACGGCCGCGTTCTGCGGCGTAAAGAGATGCGACCAGTTGGCCGAAAACGTTCCGGCGGCGCCGCCGACGAACAGGCCGAGAACGATCAAAACGAGCAGCGACAGCGTTTTGGCCGACGTGAAAAGATTCTGGATCCATTTGCCGAGCTTGAGGCCCTGCATATTGAGGACGGTCAGAAAGACGATCAAAACAATCGCGACCGCCTGCTGGACGGAAAGCGAAACGGCGTAGCCCGACGAGAGATTGATCGGCGGGATCAGATAGCTCGTCGGCGAGACCCACGTCGCCAGCACGCCCAGAAATCTCGCGAAGGCGACCGCGACCGCCGCGATCGTGCCGGTCTGGATGACGAGAAAAAGCGTCCAGCCGTAAAGAAATCCCCAGAGCGGCGAATAGCTTTCGCGCAGGTAGACGTACTGCCCGCCGGCCTTCGGCATCATCGCCGCGAGCTCGCCGTAGGAGAGCGCCGCGAAGACCGTCAGAATGCCCGTGATGACCCACGTCAGCAGCAGTCCGCCGGCCGAGCCGGTCTGCCGCGCGATGTCAGCCGAGACGATGAAAATACCCGAGCCGATCATCGAACCGGCGACGATCATCGTCGAATCGAGCAAGCCTAAACCGCGTATAAACCCTTCTTTTGTTTCGTTTACGTCAGCAACTTCAGTTGCCATAAATTTCCTCTTTAAAATGATAGATATGTTTTATTACCGAAACTTCAGATAATATTTTGAAACAATAGATGTTGGCGAGATTACAGTTTGAGATATTATACTTTTAATTATCAAACTGTCGAGCGAATTTTCTGCTTTTTTGTAGAAACGCAGCGAAAAAACTTTTGTTTCAAAAAAACTATGAGCGAATCGACGCCCCTGACGGGCGATATGCCAAAGGAAGATTTCCGGCGTTTCGGACACGAGATCGTCGACTGGATCGCCGATTATTTCGAGCGGATGGAGACGCTGCCCGTTCTGTCGCAGAACGCGCCGCACGCGCTGACCGACGCGCTGCCGAAGTCCGCGCCGCCGGAGGGCGAGAGTTTTTCACAAATTTTCGGGGATGTGGATAATCTCATCCTGCCGGCCGTCACGCATTGGAATCACCCGAATTTTCACGGTCTTTTCTCGACCTCGACGTCGTCGGTCGGCGTCTTCGGCGAGATGCTCGCGGCCGCTTTCGATATGAAGGCGATGCTCTGGCGCACCTCGCCCGCCTCGACCGAGCTCGAGCCGGTCGTCCTCGACTGGCTGCGGCAGATGACCGGTCTGCCCGAAGATTTTCACGGCCTGATCTACGATACGGCGTCGATCTCGACGCTCCACGCGATCGCGATGGCGCGCGAACGGCTCAACCTGAAGATCCGCGAAAACGGGATGAGCGGCCGCACGGATTTGCCGCTGCTGCGGGTCTACTGCTCCGAGCAGACGCATTCGTCGATCGACAAGGCCGTCATCCTGCTCGGGCTCGGCCGGAAATCGCTCGTCAAGATTCCGGTCAACGAACGGTTCGAGATGGACGCCGAAGCATTGCGCGAAGCGATCCGCGACGACCTCAGCGCCGGCCACGCGCCGCTGTGCGTGGTCGCGACCGTCGGCACGACCTCGACGACGAGCGTCGATCCGATCGACCGGATCGCCGACATCTGCCGCCGCAACCACGTCTTTCTGCACGTCGACGCGGCCTACGCCGGCAGCGCGGCGATCGTCCCCGAGTTTCAGAGCTATTTCAAAGGCTGGGAGCGCGCCGATTCGATCGTCATGAACCCGCATAAATGGCTGTTCACGCCGTTCGACCTGTCGGTGCTCTACGTCCGGGACCTCGATCTGCTGAAACGGACCTTTTCGCTCGTCGCCGAATATCTCAGGGTGACCGAGGAAGTTCAGAACCAGATGGATTACGGGATTCAGCTCGGCCGGCGTTTCCGCTCGCTGAAATTATGGTTCGTGATGCGCTATTTCGGGCAGGAAGGGCTGATCGCGCGGATTCGCGAACACTGCCGGCTGGCGCGGCTCTTTGCCGGCTGGGTCGACGATGCGGCCGACTTCGAGACGCTCGCGCCGGTCAAGTTCGCGCTCGTCTGCTTTCGCGCCGTGCCGCCGGGCGTCGCCGATCCCGACGCTCTGAACGAGCGGCTGATGAACGCGGTCAACGCCTCGGGCGCGGCCTATCTCTCGCACACGAAGCTCGACGACAGATTCACGCTCCGGCTGTCGGTCGGCAGCATCCGCGTCGAGGAAAGACATTTGCAAAAGGTCTGGGACTTACTGAACGAAACTCTGAAAACTCTGTTATGAAAATAATATTCGCTTCCGCCATCCTCGTATTCGCCGTTTTCGGCCCGCTTTACGCGCAAAAAACGACGCCGAAGAAAAACTTGCCGCCGAAAATGGCCGCACCGGCCGCGCCGGTCAAAAAGACGCGCGAGCTTTTCGATCCGAAACGCGATCCGGCGGCCGATCTCGCGGCGGCCGTGATCCGCGCGCAGAAGGAAAACAAGCGGATCATCCTCGACGTCGGCGGCGAATGGTGCTCGTGGTGCGTCCGGATGGATAATTACTTTCTCGAAAATCCGGCGCTCGCGCGGCTCCGCGACCGGAATTTCATCTGGGTCAAGATCAATTTCAGCCCGGAAAACGAGAACCGCGCCTTTCTGTCGAAATATCCCGAAGTCACCGGCTACCCGTTCCTGTTCGTGCTCGAAAAAGACGGCTCGCTGCTCCACGCGCAGCCGACGAACGAACTCGAAGAATCGATCATCGTCCAGTCGTCGACGACGATGTCCGATCCGCAGGAAATCCGGAAACGGCTCCGCGAAAAGGATTACGATCTCTATAATTTCGTGTCTTTTCTGAAAACGTGGGCGCTGTACTGAGTAAAGTCTTAAGTCTTGAGTCTTAAGTCTTGAGTCCTGAGTCCTTGATTGGACGGTTTTTTGTTAAAGGATCGCCGGAGTCGAAGCCAATCCGAAATCCGAAATCCGAAATCGCCTAGCTTACCGTGATTTCGACTGGCGACAGCTTTTCCTGCAGCGGTTTCGGCTTGAACAGCTTCTTTTCGATCTGCGCGCGCCAGCGGAGCGAGAATCTTTCGATCGCGAAATACGAGAGACTGCTGAAAACGGCGATGCCGATGAAATTGTACGGGAATCGGTTGAACCAGAGCACCGTGTCGTGATTGAGGAACGGCTGCTGCCAGAGATAGATCGAATAGCTCATCACGCCGATCCGCTCCATCGGCGCGGTGTTCAGAAAGCGGCCGACCGGATTCGATCTGTAATTCGTGATCGCCCAGTCGATGCAGAGGGCGATCAGCAGATTGCTGATCGTGAACGACGCGCCGAGATAAAAGCGGCGCGGGTCGATGTAGGAATTGACGACGACGACGAGCAGCGGCACGGCGATCATCAGACGCGAATTCAAAAGCCGCAGATAGAATTCGTTTTTATGCAGCCGCTCGTAAAAGACGGCGAGCAGACAGCCGGTCGCGAGCCCGTCGGCGTTGGCGTGAAAGCCGTAGTAGATCCACATTTTGCCGGCTTCGCTGTAATATTGATAATCGAGCAGCCGGAGCGCGGGACTGACCGCGATCAGCGCGACGAGCAGCCACGCGATCCGTCGCCGGCCGAACAGCAGCAGGACGAACGGAAAGATCAGGTAAAACTGTTCCTCGACCGAGAGCGACCAGGTATGAAGCAGATACCACGTGTCGGCCACGAAGTAGTTGCTCGTGTAGGTGAGCGCCGGGCGAAAGCTGTCGGTAAACGAGACGACGTCGAATTTGACGGCGAGAAAGAGCACGAAAAGATAAAAGTAGTACGGCGGAAAGATCCGCAGCGTGCGGCGGAAATAGAATTTCGTCAGGTTGACCGTCGCGGTTTTGTCGATTTCCTTGAGCAGCAGCCCGGTGATCAGAAAGCCGGAGATCACGAAAAAGAACTTGACGCCGAGCAGGCCGACGTTCCACGTGCTGTAAGCTCCGACCATCGGCAGAAAATGGCTGAGGACGACGAGCGCGACGGAAATCGTCCGCAAACCGTCGAGCGAGGGAATCCGATTATTGACTAAGACGTTCATTTTTAACGTGTCGGGGTGAAACGTTCGAGTATAAAAGTTTTTTGCGGTTTGAGCAATTGCGGGGTAATAAAAGATGGAATTCGTCAAAGAATCGGTGATCCGGGCGACGCCCGAGAGAGTGTTCGCCTTTCACGAGCTGCCGGACGCGTTCGCGCGGCTGCTGCCGCCGTGGGAGAACGCGAAGATCGTCCAGCCGGCCGACATCTCGGTGATCGGCTCGCGCGCGATCATCGAGCAGAAGCTGTTCGGCCTGATTCCCTCGCGCTGGGTCGCCGAGCATACGCGCTACGAGCCGCCGCGGCTCTTCGAGGACGTCCAGATTTCCGGCCCGTTCGCGGCGTGGCGTCACGAACACCTCGTGCTGCCGCACCCGGACGGCGCGATTTTAAGAGACCGGATCGAATACGAGCCGCCATTGGGCTTCCTCGGCCGCCTCGCCGCGCCCGTCGCCGTTCTGCCGAAGCTCGAAAAAATGTTCGCCTACCGCCACGAAGTCACCCGCCGCTGGTGCGAGGAAGGCTAACGATTGCGGATTGCGGATTGCGGATTTCGGATTGGTTTTAGATCGAAAGCTGCCGTTGAAATCGAAACATTCCAATTCAGATCAATCCGAAATCCGAAATCCGAAATCCAAAATCCAAAATCCTACTGGTTTTGCTGCTCGAACCATTCGATGATCTGCGGGTAGAGATCGGCGAGCGTCTGGCCGGGTTTACGGTTTTTGTAGAGCGGGATCAGGAATTTGTCGAGCTTTTCAAACTGCGGGAAGCCGCGGCTCGCGGTCATCATCCGGTCGACGGCCGCGATCAGCGCGGGCTGTTCCGTCTCGGGCACGTAATCGACGATCCGCAGGCTGACGAGCGCCCAGTTCATATATTCGTTAAAGGCCGCGTTGCCGCCGTAATAGTTCGGGCCCATTCGTTTGTCGACCCAGAAATCACGGCGGCTGATCGCCTTCGCGATCCGGTCGGCGTATTTTTCGGCTTCCGGGTTGATGTAGCCGTGATTGATCTCGGTGAAAACGATGTTGCCGCGAAAGACGATCATCGATTTTTCCGAGACTTTGGCGTCTTTCGCGTAGCGGCCGAAGTCCTGCGGGTAGGGAAAATTGACGTGCGGCTGCAGCTCCTTGAAGCCGTTGCTTTCGAACCAGTTCGTCGACTGGTTGTAGGCGACGAGCGGCGAAAAGACGATGTTGTAGGTGTCGTAATCGTTCGAACTCGGAAAATTGCGGTCGAGCCAGCGCTTCATCTCGGCGATGTCGGCCGTTTCGCGGTAGAATCTGATCTGCTCCGCGTAGGTTTTTTTGTTGCGCTTGAAAAACTCGCGAAACCGCGTCTGATCGGAAAACGACTGCAGCTGTTCGAGAAACGGCCGCAGCGCATTGCTCCGGCCCCAGCCCGTCCGGTCGAACGTTTTGCTCCGGACGATCCGGTTTGCTTTGTCGAACTCGAAGGCGTAGCCGTTCATCTTGAGGTTGAAATACTGTTCCTTTTTCAGCTCGGCGTCGAGCGCGGCGAGCAGCGGGTGATCGCGATAGGGATCGAACCACGCGCGCACCGCCTTGTAGTAATCCGAATTCTGGTAGACGAGATCTTTGTCGGCGATGCCGGTCGGCGTCATCGCGATCGCGATGTTGACGAGCTCGTAGACTTCGGGAATGTCGACAAACGTCCTGCCTTTACGCTCTTTCCGGTATTTTTCGTCAAAGTCGGCGGCCGGCGTAAAGCGGGTGCCGACGATCTCGGTGTAGCAGAGCGTGTCGCCCTTTTGGATGATGAAATCGTATTTTTTGCCTTCCTCGACGTCGAAGCTGATCGAATCGACGTCGGTGATGAACGTCACCTTCTGTTTCCGGCCGTTGACGAGCTCGGCCTCGTAAACGTCGGGCTTCGCTTCGGGCGCGAGCCGCCACGCGTTTTTCTTCAGATTGTCGCCGTCCTGAATGCTGACGATATCGGAACCGGCTTTGACGACCGGCAGCTTCGCCTCCTCCTGCGCGCCGGCCGCCAACGCGGATAATAGCAATAGTATGAATAGTTTAATGGTTTTCATTTTCGTAATCGGTAAAATTTGGTTTTTGGTCTTGGGGCTTCGGTCTTTGATCTTTGGTCTTTGATCTTCGATCTTCGGTCTTTGATGCTTACGCGAAAAGCTGCTGAATGCGACCGCAAACCGGCGAGTTCATCGAACAAAGCTCAAAGACCAAAGACCAAAGACCGCATCTTCGCAGAGAAAACCCCGCGCACGCCGGATTTATGACAGGAATTTCACGAAAAAAGCGCCGGCTTTAGGAATTAAGTCCGAGTTTCTCTTATAATTTATAGTTCAGGAGGTTCAGGAAATTTAGGAAGTTCGGGAAGAAGACAGCTAATCCCGTTTTGCAAGATTGATCGAGCATTAAAATTTCTTTCTCGAATCTTTAACCGTTCCGGACAACCGGAGCAGGCTGCTTTCGAGCAATCCGAAATCCGAAATCCGAAATCCGAAATCGATTTACTATGCTGACACATATCGTTTGCTGGAAATACAAGGCGGAAGCGACGGACGCGGAAAAGGCCGCGCACGTCGAAAAACTGCGCGCGCTGCCCGGCGTGATCCCGAATATTCTGAGCTTTTCGGTCGGGCGCGACGTCTTACATCTCGAACGCTCGTTCGACACCGGACTCGTCGCGACCTATCCGGACCGCGCGGCGCTCGATTTTTACACCGATCATCCGGTGCATCAGGAAGCGGCCGCCTTCGGCCGGCAGATCGCCGAAAAGGTCATATCGGTGGATTTTACGGACGATTGAATATTTCGCGGCGGGCAAACGAATTGAAGTTTTGCGACATCAAAAAAAGCACAATCGTTTAGTTGAATCTGATAAGTTACGGTAAATTAATGAAAAATCTGAAAGAGAATGTTTTTCGAGTGTTGGGCGCCGCGGCCGGACTGCTGCTCGTCGGCGCGGTCGTCGCGCAGCAGCAGCAGGTGCAGCGGACCGTTTACGACATCTCCGATTACCGGATGGACGTCCAGCTGTCGCCGAACGAAAACAAGCTGACGGCGACCGTCGACGTGACGTTTGCGCCGGCTTCGGAAACGCGCAACGTCGCCTTCGAGCTCAACGGCTCGCTCAACGTCGAAAGCGTGACGCGCGTCGGCGCGCCGGTCGCGATGTCGACGCCCGCGCCGACGACGCCGGTCAAGCCGACGGTCAAACCGACGCCGAAACCCGTCGTGCCGACGCCGAAACCGACGCCGTCGCAGGTGACGTTCGTGCAGGACCGCGTCGGCGTTTCCGATCTCGGCCCGAGCGTCAAGGTCGATCTCGGCGAAACGGTCGCGGCCGGCACTCAGGTCACGCTGCGCTTCAAATACAGCGGCGTGCTCGTTTCGGCCGAAGGCGGCCCGCTGCTCACGAAACGGCTCGCCTACGTCGGCGCGAACAACGGCTATCTGATGTACGCCGCGCGCTGGTTCCCGTTTCACGACTACGCCGCCGACCGCGCGACCTCGGACATTACCGTTTCGGTGCCGGCCGGCTACACGCTCGCCGGCTACAGCGATCTGCCGGTCACGAGCGCGGGCGGGAAATATCATTTCGTCCAGAACAAACCGGCACTCATCGGCAATTTCGCCTACGACCGCTACACGACCAAATCGCTCCGGTTCGGCGATTACGAGATCCAGTTCTACACGAAGGCCGCCAACGAAAAGCTCGTCGCGCAGTACGGCGAAACGCTCGGCCGCGCGCTCGATTTCTACACCAGGAAATACGGCGTGCCGGCGGCCGGCAAAAAGCTGATCGTCGCGCAGATCGACGACGACAGTCTCGAATATTACACGACGCAGGGAATGATGTTTATGGCGAGCCGGCTGTTCGACGAATCGCGCGACACGGTCGACGAACGGCTCCAGCGCGAGGCCGCCTATCAATGGTGGGGCCTGACGGTCGGGCTCAAATCGTTCGACGACGCGTGGCTCTCGCAGGGACTGGCCGAATTCAGCGCGTTCACGCTGCGCGAGAGCACGATGTCGGGCGCGAAGCTCGACAATCTGCGGCGCGAGCTTTTGGAAAAGGCGCTGACCTTTGAACAGACGGCGTCGCTCGTCCGCGCCCCGTCGAATCTCGACGACCAGTCGACCGCTTATCAATATATTATGTTCGCCAAGGGCGCGATGGTTTACAAGCTCCTGCGCGACACGCTCGGCGAACAGAAATTCGATCAGCTGCTGCGGACGTTCATCGACCGCTACCGCGGCAAAGCGGCGTCGATCGACGATTTCGAAAAGCTCTCGAGCGAGGTCGCCGGCCAGCCGATGCGGTATTTCTTCGCGCGCTGGGTCGAGGGCACGGGCGTGCCGGAATTCAAGGCCGACTACCTGATCATCCGGACGCGCGCCGGCAAGTTCATCACGCGCGGCACGGTTCGCCAGAATTACGATAATCTCCGGCTGCCGCTCGAAATCCAGCTCCGCTCCGAGGGCGGCGACGGCCTCAAGACGACGACCGTCAACATCGAGGAGACGAGCGCCGATTTCAACATCGAATCGGACGGCAAGCCGATCGAGGTGATCATCGACCCGAACTACAAGATCCTGCGGATCTCCGACGATCTGCGCGTCTCGTCGATCGCGCGGCGCGGCATCGAACAGTTCAAGGAAGGCAATTACGTCGAGGCGCAGCAGCAGTTCGAGGCGGCCTTGAAATTGGACCGCTCGAACGCGTGGATCTACTATCATCTCGGTTTGCTCTTCCTCCAGCAGCGGAATTACGATCTCGCGATCGACAATTTCAAGGCGACGCGCGACCTCGGCGCGCAGGGCTCGGCGCGGCCGGCGTGGCTCTACGTCTGGTCGCTGATCAAGATGGGCAACGCCTACGACGCGAAGGGCGACCGCAACCGCGCGATGGACGCCTACGGCAAGGCGGCCGCGCTCGGCGACAACTACGACAACGCGCAGGACGCCGTTCAGAAATATCAGGCGACGCCCTACGACCCGAAGGAAAAGCCGAGCACGACGGCGCAGGTCAATAAATAAATTGAAAACGGACGGCGGAACGCGACCAACGTTCCGCCTTTTTTATTTCACCCCGCAATTTTCAGCTTCGAGCTTTGATTTCAAAGATCAAAGTTCCAAAGGAGACAAACGATATGAAAAGACTCTATCGCGGCGCGGCGACGCTCGCGCTCGTTTTCGCATTATTTCAAGGGGTTTTCGCGACGACCTGGTTTCCGCAGGACTTTACCTGCCCGATCGATCAGGAAAAAAATACTTTTATGGTCGTCGGCAGCTACGGCACTTATATTTACTGGTGGCCTTCGAAATATCAATGGCTGTTCTGGCCGGTGACCGACAGCCCGACTTTTTACACCTGCAAAAAATGTCATCTGACGACCTTTATGTGGGATTTCGACAAGATCCCGAAGGAAAAGATCGCCGATTTGAAAAAGGCGCTCGCCGACGTCAAGGTCTCGAAAAGCTTCAAGGATTATCAGGAGCTGCCGGTCACCGAGCGGCTCGAAATTATGGTGAAGGTTTACGCGGTGCTCGACAAGGATGAATACTGGTGGGAACGTTTCTACCGGCTCGAAGGCTATCACTACGCGCGCGAGGGAAAGACCGAGACCGCGCTCGCGGCCCGGAAGAAATCGCTCGAAATGCTCGCCAAATTCCTCAAGGACCCGAAGGCCAAAATCGCACAGAAGGAACTGCTTTACATCTCGGGCGCGATGAAGCATTTCACGGGCGACGACAAGGGTGCGCTCGAAGATATGCAGAAGGCGCTCGAAACGAAGTATCAGCAAGAGGGCGCGTCGGCCGAAGACCTCAAAAACGGCGAGGCCGGAATGAACGAGCGGCTCAAGGACTATATCGAGCAGATCAAGAGCGCCAAACCGCCGCGGCTGCTCGACAGGTCGAGTAATTGAAGAGGACCTGAGTTCAAGCCTTGAGTCTGAAGAGGCAAATCAGCAGGCCGTCCGGTTAACAAATTGTTAAATCGGGGACGAAAGCCGATTGCGCGCGGTGCGGCGATTCGTTTATGATGCAGACGGAGTAAGAGTTCGGGAAGTTTGGGAAGTTTAGGAAGTTCAGGAAGAAAAGCCTTTACTTCCAACACTTCCCAAACTTCCCGAACTTCCTAAACTTAAAAATTATGAAAGTTTTAATCGCCACCGACGGCTCGGAATTCAGCCGCGCCGCCATCGAAAAAACCTGCCGGGTTTTCGAGTTGACCGCCGACTCGGAAATCAGGGTCGTCTGCGTTTATCCGCCGGTCGTGCCGATCGACGCTTTTCCGCAGTCGCTCGAATATTCCGAACAGCTCGAAAACAAGGAACGCGTCGATTCGGAAGCGATCGCGGCGGCGGCCGTCGCGCTGCTCAAAGAACGCGTGCCGGCCGTCACGAAGGTCGAAACGCTCGTCAAAAGCGGCGCGCCGGATCAGATCGTTCTCGACACGGCCAAAGAATGGCCGGCGGACGTGATCGTCGTCGGCTCGCACGGCCGCGGTTTTTGGGGCCGCCTGACGATCGGCTCGATCTCCGACTCGATCGTCCACCACGCCTCCTGTTCGGTGCTGGTCGTCAAATGATTTCGGATTTCGGATTACGCCGATTTCGGATTTCGGATTTCGGATTTCGGATTGCTCGGAATTCGAATCTTTCGATTTCAACGATCGCTTCCGACTCGAAACCAATCCGAAATCCGAAATCCGAAATCGCCCTAGTTTTCGGTCATATTTTCGCCGGGGAAAAGCTCGGCCAGTTCTTTCACTAATTCGGGGGTCGCGCCGGCCGTGTGGTAGAGCCTGATCTCGGCGGATTGCCGATGACGGCTGATCTTGACGTCATAAACGAGCCATTGCGACATTAGAAACGAAACGGCCTTTTCATCGGCCGGATTCAATCGACGGTTCAGCGATATAGTAATCTCGGATGTGGATGCCATAACATCTTTTCTCCTTTCAATTAATAATTATAAGTTCGGCTTTTGGTAAAGAATAGCCGGAAGATATTACGGAAGCGTTAAATCCAAATTACAAATTCGAATATCTTTTCGAAAAAATGCCTGTATTTCGGTTTTTATAAAGGCTTTTCCCAATCGATTCGCAGATTGAGCGGATCGCGCGAATCGACCAGCACGGGCAGTTTCCCGTTCGGGGTTAAACGGCCGACGTAAACGACGCTGACCGCGGTCGTGAGATCGACCGTGTATGCCGGATGTCCGTCGCGTTCGACCCGCAGGCTCATCTCGACCTGCGGCATATCGTTGTAAGTCGAGCCGGCATCCTTGTAAGACACGATGACGGCCGTCGCCGGGACGGCGAATTGTTTGAAAATTCGCGCTTCCTTCTCCGCCTGCCCGACGTATTTATGAACGAGCCCTCCGATCAGGCCCGAAACCGCCGCACTCCCGGCGCCGAGCAGAACCAGCAGACCGGCGAATCCGAACACGATGCTTTGGGGCGGCGCCTCCTGTTCGGCGGTTCCCGGCAGCAGGCCGAAAAAAATCGTTATCAGCGCCGAACCGATAAACGAGAGCAGCACCAACAGCCCGAATCCCCAGATCATCAATGTCAGGAGGTTAAATCTTTTCATAAGCACAGTCGCTTTCAAACTGCTTATTTCAAAAGAATTATCGGTTAAAACCGGATTTCGGGCAACTTGCCTGAAAAAGGGACGGGCCCCGAAACCGGAGCCCGTCCCTTTTTTTTCGTTTAACCGTGTATCCTAAAAATTAAATCTGAACGCGAACTGGATCTGGCGGTTCGTGCCGAGGCCGACCGTGCGGCCGACGGTCGAGCGCAGCAGCCCGAAGGTCGCGCCGGCGGCGCTCTGGGTGAAGGCCTGACCGGGCTGGAGCACGTTCGACGCGCTCGCCGAATAGACGCCGGTCGTCGTGTTGAAGCTCAGGTTGGGGAGCGCGTTGTTGAGCGTTACCGACGGGTTGGCGAAGTTGGCCGAGTTGAAGATGTTGAAGATCTCCGTCCGGAATTCGAAGTTCATCGTTTCCGTGACGCGGAATTTCTTCGCGAGAATCAGATCGACCTGTTTGAACGTCGGGCCCGAAAACGCGTTGCGCGAGAGATTGCCGAACGTGCCGGGCGCGGGCGTCGCGAAGGCCGCCGGGTTGATGAAGTTGCGGTCGTTGTTCAGGAACGGGTTCGCGCCCGCAACGAGATCGGGCCGCCGGATGTTGCGCGACGCGCCGCCGCCGGGCGTGTTGACGACCGCGATGAAGCCCGTCGGGAGCGCCGGAAACGCGGTGCTGAAGCTCGGCAGGTTGGCGACGAAGCCGTCGGCGAAAAAGCCGCCGGCGCCGTTCGGGCAGCCGCCCGTCTGCCGGCACTGAACGACGACGTCCGGCCGGACGACGAGCACTTCGAGCGGCACGCCCGAGCGCGCGTTGACGATGCCGCCGAGCTGCCAGCCGCCGAGAAGGAAATTGCCGGCGCGGCCGAGATCGAAGTTTTTGCCCTTGCCGATCGGCAGCTCGTAAAGTGCCGAGACGTTGAACGTGTGGCGGACGTCGAAGTTGTTGCGGCCGCGGTCGGCCTCGAAGTTGTCGAGCTGCGCCGAGGTCCGCGCCTCGTTCGAGCCGGCGGTCGTGCCTTCGGATTTCGCGAACGTGTACTGCGCGTTCATCGTCAGACCGCTCGAAAAGCTGCGCACCAGCGACAGCTGAAGCGCGTTGTAGCGGTCGTCGCCGCCCGACGTTTTATAGTCGATCTCGGCGTAGGGCCGGTTCTGCGTCGTGCCGGAAATGATGTCGAATTCGCGCACCGTGTTGACGCCGATGACCTGCCCGCCGGCGTTCGTGCGGTTGATGACGCCGACGCCGGTCGGGAGATTCGCGCCGTTCACGATCGTCGTGCTGCCCGGCAGGATCTTGTTGGCGACGCTTCGCAGAAACAGGTTGCGGCCCTGACTGCCGACGTAGGCGACGGTCGAGACCATTCCGTAGGGAAGCTGCTGCTGCCACGAAAAGCTGTATTGATAGACGCGCTCGGGAATCGAGTAGTTGTTGGCGTAGGCGCGTGGCTGATACTGGCGGTTCGTCGGGTTCGAGTTGAAGTTGGCGACGATGCCCGGGATGTTCGCCGGGAAGGCGAGCAGCGAGCCGCTCGAAATCGTCGACGAGATGCGGTCGCTCTCGATCGGCTGGATCTGGTCTTCGGTCTGGCCCGGCCCGTAATAGATGCCGAAGCCGCCGCGGAGGATCGTCTTGCCGCCGCCGAAAAATCCGTCGCCGCCGAGGTTCGGCGACCACGTCGCCGCGATCCGCGGGCCGAAGTTGGTCTTCGACGATTTATAGGGCGCGAGGTTCGACGGCTTGAGCTGGCCGGTCGTGATGTCGAACAGAACCTGCCCGTTGTTGGCTTCGCGGAGCGGCGCGTAATACTCGTAGCGCAGACCGTAGCTGACGGTCAGGCCGGGCCGCGCCTTCCATTCGTCCTGCGCGTAGCCGATGTAGTATTCCTGCTTGGCGAGCCGCTCGCCGGTCAGCCCGTTGTTGAACGCGCTCGGCGCGCTGACGTCGCCTAAGTATTGAACCGACGCCGGCGTGTTCGCGAGAAACGCGGCGAGGTTCGAGAACGTGTAGGTCGTCCCGCCGAGCCGGTCGGTGTAGAGCCGGATCAAGCGGATTTCGCCGCCGAATTTGAAGGTGTGATTGCCGCGAATCCAGCTCAGGCTGTCGATAAAGCCGATCGAATACGGCGTGTACGGCTGGCCGCGGCCGTTGGTCGCCGAGTTGGCGCGAACGAGCCCGCCCGGAATCGCGATGCCCGACGACGCGCCCTGGCCGGCGATGCCGGTGTTCGCGACCGAGCCGCTGATGTTCAGGATGACGTTCGAAAAATCGAGCCCGCCGACGGTCGGCGCCGAGCCGTTGATGCGCGTCCGTGCGCCGTTGTAGCCGAGCTTGAACTCGTTGATCAGCGAGCCGCTGCTGTTGAGGATCGACTGGTAGCCGAGGACGCCGTTCTGCGGGACGGCCTCGATCGTCACGACGCGGCCGGAAATTCCTTCGGGCGCGATGTCCTTGCCCTGATCGCGGAAGAATCTGAAATAGACTTTATTGTTCGTGTTGAGCTGGTAGTCGAGCCGCAGCGCGAAGGCTTTTTCGTCGGTCTTCTCGTCGTCCTGCAATTGCAGGATGTCGAAGCCGGGCGCGGCCGAGGCGTTCGGGATGACGGTCGCCTTCGATGAGCGGAACGCCGCGATAAACGGCTGGACGGCCGGATTGACCGGCGTCGAAGTGCCCGGAATCAGCGCGCCCGCCTGCGCGAGGCTGAGACTCGGCGCGGCCTCGACGAAGTTCAGGCCGAAACGGCCGCGATACTGCTCGTAGGAGGCAAAGAAAAAGAGTTTATTCTTCAAAATCGGGCCGCCGAGCGAGCCGCCGAACTGGTCGAGCGTGAGCTTGCTTTTCGGGATGCCGGCCGTTACGTTGTCGAAATAGTTGCGCGCGTCGAGCGCGCCGCGCCGGAGATATTCGAAGACCGAGCCGTGAAACTGGTTGCCGCCCGATTTCGTGACGACGTTGATCTGGCCGCCGGTGCCGGTGCCGTATTCGGCCGGGAAGTTCGACGAATCGACGCGGAATTCCTGGACGTTTTCGAGGCTCGACTGGAGCCGGAAGGGCGACGGCACTTCGCCGTTCAGGTTGCCGGGGCTCGCGTCGATGATCGCCGTGCCCTCGACGCCGTCGTAGCGGACGACGTTCTGCTGGACGGCGCGGCCCGAAAACCGGATGTCGCCGAACGTGCCGGTGCCGCTGTTGACCGCGCCCGGCGCCTGCAGGTAAAGCTGCGAGAGCTGGCGGCCGTTGACCGGCAGGCCCTCGACCTCGCGCTGGTTGACGTTCGCGCTGAGGCTCGCCGACGAAGTGTTGACGGCGAGCTCTTCGTTCGAAACGACGTCGACCTTCGCCGTCACGCCCTGCGCCTGCAGGACGACGGCGAGATTTTTTTCCTGGCCGACGAGTATTTCGACGCCCGGCTGCGTGAAATTTTCGAAATTGCCGGCGTTCACCGTCACCGTATAGCTCGAGGCCTTGAGCGCGGCAACCTTGAAGGAGCCGTCTTTTTGAGCGCTGACGGTTCGTTCCTCGCCCGTTTTTTCGTTTTTGACGGTGACGGTCGCGCCCGGAACGACCGCGCCGTTGACGTCGGTGATCGTCCCCGACAGCCGCGCGTCCGATTGCGCGTTCGCCGCGACCGTTAAGAAAAAGACCGTCAAAACGGCGGTCAGAACGGACGCCAAAGCAGATTTTTGTTGCGATAGATTCATAAAATGTCTCCTCAAAAGAGCCGTGTGTCTGGATGAAATTCGTTTTTAAAACCCGATCGATCGGACTCCTGAAGTCCGACCGGAAATTTTTGCCTGTTGAAATTGTTTTGGTTTGTCTTTCAAGAAATGAGAATATGACGGGCGGGTTAAATGGATGTGAAGCGCGCGTTAATTATGTGTTAAGTCTTGAGTCGATCCGAGTCCAGAGTCCTGAGTCCTGAGTCTGAAGTCTGAAGTCTTGAGTCTTGAGTCCGTTTTCGAAATCGCGGCGTTTCCGTTTAAGCCACAGGATTGCAAAATTGTCACGATAACTAAACGACTTAAGACTCAGGACTTAAGACTTCAGACTCAGGACTTTAGATCCGCGCCGGCGCGATTTTTGAAGGATCGTCGGAAATGTTATATCATTAAAACTTACTTCTGTTAAAGATTCCTTTTTTTCCTGGATTTAATCACCCCTGAATATTAATTTCTGAGGAGTTATACGATAAAAATGCGGCGCCTTAAATTATTTGTCATTTTAATCTCCCTTGTTGCGGCCGGCTGGCTTTTCGCCGGGCGCTGGTCGAAACCGGTCAGCGGGCAGGGAACGCTCGCCGCGCCGACCGGCGTTTCGGCTTCGGACGGAAATTACGCCGGCAAGGTCGGCATTTACTGGGACACGATTCGCGGAGCCGCGCAGTACCGGGTTTTTCGCAATACGACCAATAATTCGGCGTCGGCGACCGACGTCGGGACGACTCCGGCCAATTTCTTTTTCGACGCGACGGCCGTCGTCGGACAGACCTATTATTACTGGGTGAAGGCCGAAAACGGCGCGACCGTCAGCGCGTTCAGCGCTTCGGACACGGGCGTTCGCGGCAACGGCCCGATCGTCGGCGGTCCGTACCCGCCGCTCGATCCGCCGACCGAACCGCCCGGCAACCCGATCACCGCGGCCAAGGCCTATCTCGGCAAGACGCTGTTCTGGGACGAGCAGCTTTCCTCGACCGACACGGTCGCCTGCGGAACCTGTCACCGGGCCGGCGCGGGCGGCACCGATCCGCGGACGGTCATCAATTCGACGCGCTCGCAGAATCCCGGCTTCGACGGTCTCTTCAACACGGCCGACGACGTTTTCGGCTCGCCCGGCGTGCCGTCGAACAACGCCGACGGAACCTACACGCTTTCCGGCATTTACAAGTTCAACGAACAGGTCACGGGCCGCAAGGCGCCGTCGTATCTGAACGCCGGCTACACGCGCGCCGGCATCTTCTGGGACGGCCGCGCCTCGGACGTTTTCCGCGACCCGCTGACGAACGCGATCATAATGTCGAGCTGGGGCGGTTATGAAAGCCAGGCGCTCGGGCCGCCGATGAGCTCGGCCGAGATGGCGCACACGGGCCGCGACTGGACGCAGGCCGCCGCCAAGATCGCCGTCTCGAAACCGCTCGCGCTCGCCACGAACATTCCGACCGCGCTCCAGACCTGGATCGGCGCCCGCAGCTATCCCGAGCTCTTTCAGGAAGCCTTCGGCACGCCCGACGTGACGCCGGCGCGGATCGCGATGGCGATCGGCACGCACGAACGCGTGCTCTTTACCGACCAGACGCCGTTCGACAAGTCGGAAGCCGGCATCGAGCCGCTGACGACGCAGGAGCAGAACGGCCGCGTTATTTTCGACAACCTGCTCTGCGGCGCCTGTCACGGCGGCGGGCTGCTGAGCGACAACAGCTATCACAACATCGGCGTCCGGCCGGCCGCCGAAGACACGGGCCGCGCCGCGATCTCCCTCGATCCGGCCGACAACGCGAGATTCAAGACGCCGAGCCTGCGCAATGTCGAGCTCCGCGCGCCGTATATGCACAACGGCCGCTTCGCGACGCTCGAAGAAGTCGTCGAATTCTATAACCGCGGCGGCGATTTCGACGCGTCGAACATCGAGCACGACCTGATCCGTCCGCTCAATATGACGCCGCAGGAAAAAGCCGATCTCGTCGCGTTTCTGAAACGGCCGCTGACCGACAACCGCGTCCGCAACGAGCTGCCGCCGTTCGACCGGCCGCATCTTTACACCGAATCGAACCGTGTGCCGACGATCACCGGGACGGGCGTCGCCGGCACCGGCGGCCAGATTCCGGCGGCGACCGCGATCGAGCCGCCGCTCGTCGGCAACCCGTCGTTCACGGTCGCCGTTTCGAACGGTCTCGGCGGCGCGAACGCGGTGCTCGTCATCAACTCGACCGATCCGGGCACGGCTTCGATCCCGGCGACCGGCTCGTTCACGCGCCGCACGCTGACGCTCGCGGGCGCGGGCGCGGGCGGCGGCAACGCCTCGCTCTCGCTGCAGATCCCGAACGATCCGGCGCTCGTCGGCCAGACTTTTTACGGCCGCTGGTACGTCACCGACGCGGGCGCGGCGGGCGGATTTTCGGTCTCGCCGGCGTTTCGCTTCACGGTCTTCGGCCCGGCGATCGCGGTCAACAAACCGGCCCCGTTCGATTTCGACGGCGACCGCAAGACCGACGTCGGCATCTTTCGCGCGTCGGACGGCTCGTGGTGGTATTCGCGCAGCTCCGACAACAGCTTCCGCGTCTTCAGCTTCGGCGCGGGCACGGACGTCCTGACGCCGGGCGACTGGACGGGCGACGGCCGGACGGACATCTCGATCTGGCGGCCGTCGACCGGCACGTGGTATGTCCAGCGGTCGGAAGACAACACCTATTTCTCGTTCCCGTTCGGCGCTTCGGGCGACACGGCCGCGCCCGCCGATTACGACGGCGACGGCAAAACCGACGCGGCCGTCTTCCGGCCCGCTTCGGCGACGTGGTTCATCCTGAATTCTTCGGGAACGGGCGTCTCGATCGTCAGCTTCGGCGCGACCGGCGATAAACCGGTGCCGGCCGATTTCGACGGCGACGGCAAGGCGGACGTCGCGGTCTTCCGGCCGTCCGACGGCTCGTGGTGGTATCTGCGCTCGTCCGACGCGAGCTTCCGCGTCTACCGGTTCGGCGTCTCGACGGACAAACCCGTCGCGGGCGACTGGACGGGCGACGGCAAGGCCGACATCGCGGTCTGGCGGCCGTCGACGGGCGAATGGTTCGTCCAGCGCTCGGAAGACGGTTCGTACTTCTCGTTCCCGTTCGGCGCTTCGGGCGACGTGCCCGCGCCGGGCGATTACGACGGCGACGGCAAAACCGACGCGGCCGTCTTCCGCGCCTCGAACGCGGCGTGGTTCATCAACCGCTCGTCGGCCGGCACGCTGATCACCAACTTCGGCGCGCCCGGCGACCGGCCGATCCCGAACGCTTTCGTCCCGTAGTTTGAGTGGAGAGTGGAGAGTGGAGAGTGGAGAGTCCGAGGATTTAATTCCTTTGACTCTCCACTCTCCACTCTCTACTTCTTTTTGGGGTTGATCGTCAGCAGCAAAACGGCGGCGCCGAGCGAGATCGAGGCGCTGATCAGAAAGGCCGGCGCGGCGCCGAGGCGGTCCCAGAAAATACCGAACAGGATCGACGCCGGCAGAACCGTGATCGAGAAGGCGAGATTGTAGAAGCCGTAGGCCGTGCCGCGCTGCTCGGGCGTCACGAGATCGGCGACGAGCGCTTTTTCGACGCCTTCCGTCAGCCCGAAATAAATCCCGTAAACGATAAACAGCGCCCACGCCTGCCACGCCGTATCGACGAACGCGAAGCCCGCGTAGACCAGCGCGTAGACGATCCAGCCCGAAAAAATCAGCGTTTTGCGGCCGATCCGGTCCGAGAGGTCGCCGCCGATCAGCGAGAAAAAGACTTTGCTGATATGCAGAACCATCCAGAGGATCGGCAGCATCGCCGGCGCGATGCCCGACTGTTCGGCGCGCAGCAGCAGAAAGGCGTCGGTCGAGTTCGAGAGCGTGAAGACCGCGACGACGACCAGAAAACGCTTGAAGTTGCCGTCGAATTCGCGGAGCGAAAGCCGGATCGGCGTGACGCTCGTCGCGACCGTGTGCTCGTGCGGTTTTTCGCGGACGAAGAAGACGATCACGAACAATCCGAGCGCGACCGGGATCGAGGCGTAGAGAAAGACGCGGCGGTAATCGGTCGCCGTCGGGTTGTCCATACTGCTCGCCAGAAAATACAGCAGCGCGAACGCGCAGATCGGGCCGAGCACCGCGCCGGTGTGGTCGGCGGCGCGGTTGAAGCCGAACGCGAGGCCGCGTTTTTCGGGCGCGACCGAATCGGCGAGCAGCGCGTCGCGCGGCGTCCCGCGAATGCCCTTGCCGACGCGGTCGGTGACGCGGACGGCCAAAACCTGCTGCCAGCTGCCGGCGAAGGCGAGAAACGGCCGCGTCAGGCTGGCGAGCGCGTAGCCGATAAAGACCGGCAGCTTGCGGTTGTTGAAACGGTCGCTGAAATAACCCGAAAAGAGCTTCAGAAAGGCGGCCACCGATTCGGCGAAGCCCTCGATCATCCCGATCGCGGCCGGCGACGCGCCGAGCGTCAGGCTCAGAAAAGCCGGCAGCAGCGGGTAGATGATCTCGCTCGAAGTGTCGTTGAGCAGGCTCACGAGGCTGAGCGCGAAGACGTTGCCCGACAGGTTCCGGTAGCGGCCGAAGAAGCTCTTGATCTTGTGAAGCATAGAAAAGTCCTGATACCGATTTCGGATTTCGGATTTCGGATTTCGGATTTCGGATTTCGTGGGGCTCGAAATTTAAACAGCCTACCCGATCGCGGCAATTAAAGAACCGGGCCGGAAGTCCTGATATCCAATTATTTATTCAAAACGGTATGAATCCTAAAGCCTTGAGTTTTGAGCCGAAAAACGGAGACTCAAGACTCAGGACTTAAACCTCGGGACTTCAATCCGGTCAGCGTGTTTTCTGCGGTGTCGGGGTTATCGGCGGCCGGCGCGCGCCGCTGCCGCCCATCATAAACAACGCCAGACTGCCGATCAGCGCGATCAGCAGGATGACGACGACGATCGTCATCCGGACGGCCATTTTGACGGTGCGCTTGAGCATCTTGTAGGCGACGAAGGCGACGGCCGCCAGCACAAAAAAGAAAGCGAGTCCGAGAAATGCGCCGACCCCGCCGCTGAACGGGGCCAGATCAAAAAGTAATGTCGTTACGATCATAAATCTCCTTTTTCTTTCAGGGCTTTTTCGATCTTGTCGAGATCTTCTTCGGTCAGGGCCGCGTCCTGCGTCGGCAGGGCGTATTCTTCGTCGGCCCACGCACCGAAGTCTAGCAGTTTACAGCGTTCCGAGCAAAACGGGCGGAATTCGTTGTCGTTGTATTCGGTTTCTTTCCCGCACGCGGGACATTTCACGATCGGCATAATTTTAAGGTGTCAGATTACCACAATTCCGGGCAAAAGTTGAATGTTTTCCCCAATGGTGCAATGATACAAAGTTTAGATGCGGTTTTGCATCCAAGCGAACAAAACGGTTGAAGATAACGTAGATTTTTTCAACGAAGGGAGAACAACGAAAAATGACCGATTACAAGGAACGCTTTGATAAATGGCAGCGCGAGGCGAAAGAGAGGTTCGACGAGTTCGACAAACAGGTCGGGATCACCGATAAACTGGGCGAAAGCGCGAAGGTGCTCAAGGAAACGGCCCAGAAGGGCGCCGACGCGCTCCGCGATGGCGTCGAAAAGATCAAGACCGAGGCCGAAAAGACCGAGGTCGGCAAACAGGCCGTCGGCGTCGCCGAGGAAGCCATCAAGACCGCCGGCGAAACCGCCAAAAAAGTTTACGAGGCGAGCGCGCCGGTCCGCGACGCGGCCGGCGGCGCGGGCGAAAAAGCGGCCGACGTCGTCAAGGAAGCCGGCAAAAAGGCGGGCGAGGTCTTTTCGGTCGCCAGCGAAAAAGCGGGCGAGGTCTTCGACGGCGCTTCGGAAACCTTCAACAAAACGGCGAAGACCGCTTCGGGCCTGTTCAATTTCGGCGCGAGCTGGACGCGGACCTTCGATTCGGCGTGGAAGACGCTCCAGCAGACCTCGGAATGGATCACCGACAAACCGCTGCAGGCCGCCGCGACCGGCGTTTCGGTCGCCGTCGGGGCGGGCCTCGGCGTCGTCTTCACCGGCCTCAGCTCGCACTGGCTGTTCAACTCGGCGCTCCCGACGTGGTCGGTCAAAAAGGCCGGCGAGCTCTTCAACGATTATCTCAAGGGACAGGAAAATCTGATTCACGAAGGCGATCTCTCGAAGGCCGAGGCCGAACGGATCCAGTTCGAGCGCGACATCGTCAAATACGTCGGCGCGCCGCTGCTCGGCGCGTTTTCGTTCGCTTCGGGCGCGGTGATGATGACCAACATCGTCAACCCGAAAACGATCACCGGCGCGCCGCTCGACTGGCTTTTGGGCGGCAATCCGCTGCTCGAAGGCGTCTGGTTTTTCGGCAACGGAATGGTCTGCTTCAAGACGAGCTACGACTTTTTTATGATCGCGCTCGAAGACCACGAAGACGTCCAGAAGATCGTCAAAGAGGTTAAAGGACTGTTGCCGCAGGCGGAGAACTGATTTCGGATTTCGGATTTCGGATTTCGGATTTCGGATTTCTCGTGATTCGGCGGTTTTATTTATCGTGGCAGCTGACAGTTTTGGGCAAGTAAATCTCAAGGTCGCTGAACGATACTGAAATTTGATTAACGCAAAGACGCGAAGGCGCAAAGTTTTTATAAATTACTTTGCGCCTTCGCGTTTTTGCGTCTTTGCGTCAAAAACGGCTATTTCTCTTTCGTCGCGGTGAAGGGAATCAGGCCGAAAGGACTGTTGAGCGTGCCTTTCATCGTGTCGCCTTCGACGGTGCCTTCCATCTGGATGTCCATCTGCTGGCCCTGAACGGTGACTTTGGCCATCGCCTGAACGCTGCTGCCGTTTACTTTTCCTTCCTCGATCGTGCCGCCGGCGAGCATCGACGAGATCGTACCGCTGAAGGCGTTCTCGGTCTGTTTGAGCTCCATCAGGAGCTGAACCGACTGGCCCGGCGCTTCGGCGATCATCGTCCATTTGCCGCTGACGTCGACCGCCGCTTTGGCGTTCGCGTCGGCTTTTTTCGCGAGCGTGACGGTTTTGACGTCGACCGTGATCTCTTTCAGCCGCTGGACGACTTCCGGCGTGCCGCCGTCCTGAAAGCGCCCGCCGAGATATTTCGCGAGAAATTTTTCGGCCGCCATCAGCATCGCCATATTGTTGACCGGCCGCGCGAAACCGTGGCCCTCGTCCGGCGCGAGGATGTATTCGACCGGATAATTGCGCTCGCGCAAAGCGACGACGATCTGATCGGCCTCGCGTTTGTTGACGCGCGGGTCGTTCGCGCCCTGCACGATCATCAGCGGCGTCTTGATCTTGTCGACGCTGTTCAAGGGCGACTGGCGGTCGAGCTGCGCCTTGCCTTCGGGCGTCGTCGGATCGCCCATTCGTTCGTAGAAGATCTTGCGGATCGCTTCCCAGTACGGCGGAATCGTCGTCAGCAGCGTGTTCAGGTTCGACGGCGCGACGATCGCGACGGCCGCCGCGTAGACGTCGGGCGTGAACGTAACGCCGGCGAGCGTCGCGTAACCGCCGTAACTGCCGCCCATAATCGCGACTTTTTTCGGGTCGGCGATGCCCTGCGCGACGAGGTATTTGACGCCCCACGTGATGTCGTCCTGCATCAGGTCGCCCCACTGCTTGTTGCCGGCGTTCAGAAACTTCTTGCCGTAGCCGGTCGAGGCGCGGAAATTCGGCTGCAGAACGGCGTAGCCGCGGTTCGCGAGAAACTGCGCGTAGTTGTTAAAGCCCCACGAATCGCGTCCCCACGGGCCGCCGTGCGGGAAGACGACGAGCGGCAGATTCTTCGGCGCGACGCCTTTCGGGAGCGTCAGATAGGCCGGAATTTCGAGGCCGTCCGACGATTTGTAGCGGATCGCCGTCATTTCCGCCATCGCCGCGCGCGGCAGTTTTTCACGGATGACGTAGAGCGTCGAGAGATTTTTCGTCTTGCGGTCGTAGGTCCAGACCGTGCCCGGATCGGTGTCGCTCGAAGAGACGACGATCCATTTCTGCTCGTCCTTCGTACCCGACTGGAAATTCACCTCGCGCGTGCCGCCGAGCTTTTTCTTAACGTCGTTGTAGTCTTTTTCGAACTGCTTGTCCTTGAAATAAAGCCGCGTCTTGTCGTCCTCGTAGGAAGTCAGAACCATCTCGCCGGTCACTTCGGAAAAAGACGCGCCGCCGAAATCGACGCGTTTCAGCGGATCTTCCTCGACGAACTCCTCCTTCATCGTGTCCGGATCGAACAGGACGAGCTGCGTCAGGTCGCGGTCGCCCTTGTTGGTTTCCATATAAAAGCGCTTGTTGTCTTTATGAAAACGCACCGGGCCGCAGCCTTCGCGCCAATTGCAGTCGTAGATCTTCGTGAACTTGCCGTCCGCGTCGACGCGCAGAATCTCGGTGTCGCCGTTTTCGGCCGAGCGCGTCGCGAGCCGCAGCTTGTCGGCATTGTCGAAGACGAAGCCCTGGAGCCGCTCGGTGTTTTGCCGGATCAGCGTTTTTTTGCCCGTCGAGATCGAGATTTTATAAAGATCGTGCCACGCCGGATCGCGGTCGTTCAATCCGACGTAGATCGTGTCGGGATCCGAACGGGGCACCGACTGAATATAGGCGCGGACCTTTTGGCCCTCGGTGATGTTGCGCGCCGCCGGGATCTTGTCGGCCGCCGCCTCGGCCGGATTGACCGCGTAAACGTTGAAGTTCTCGTCGCCGTCGTTGTCCTTGACGAACAGGATGAATTTGCCGTCCTGGCTCCAGAAATAATTCGGGATCGGGCGTTTCGTCTCGTTCGTGACCGGTTTGGCCGCCGAAAACGGCTCGTCGAAGCCCTTCACGAAGATGTTGCGGACGCCGTTCAGGGGCTTGATGAACGAAATATATTTGCCGTCGGGCGAAAGCTGCGAGCCGGCGATTTCGGGGTTGCCGAAAAACAGCTCGCGGTCGAGCAGCTCGGGCTGCTGGGCGAAGGCCGCCGAAACCGTCGTCAAAACAATCGCCAGGCAGAATAGATACTTAAACATAATTTTCTCCTCGATAATGTTGTCTTAAAAAGAATAGCGACAATAGTTACGTTAAAAAAAACGGTTTTGTTTCGGGCTCTTTCGCCGGCCGCTACCGGATCTGGATCGGAAACGGCATAAAACAGAGCGCGAAGATCAGCAGCGTCAGCACGGCGACCGCTTTGCGCTTGAAATCGAGCGGCGTGTCGTCGAGCGGCTCGGGATGGCGGATCCGCATCATCACGCCGAGCAGGACGGCGAACAGGATCCCGCTCGGGCTGTTGAAAAAATACAGCCCGGCGACCGACAAAAGGATCATCGCGACAAAGGCGACGCGGCCCGTCCAGTAATGGATGCGCTCGCCGAAGACCGCGAACATCGCGTGGCCGCCGTCGAGCTGACCCGACGGGATCAGGTTGAGGCTCGTCACGAGCACCCCGAGCCAGGCGGCCGCGTAAAACGGGTTCGGCAGCATCGGAATTTCGAGATTGATCCTAAAGACGAACGCCAGAAAATGAAACAGCAGCGGGTCGGAAAAGACGATCTGGCCGCCGTCGGCCGCCTGCGCGGCCGGGATCGCGGCCGTCTGCTGAAACGTCAGAAACGCGACGATCGCGACCGGGATCAGCGCGACGAAGCCGGCGATCGGGCCGGCGACGCCGATGTCGAACGTCGCGCGGCGCGACGGCAGCGGCGAGACGATCTTGATAAACGCGCCGAACGTGCCGGCCGGGCCGAGCATCGGCGGCGTCGGGATAAAAAACGGCAGCGTCGCGTCGACGCCGTAAAGCCGGCAGGCGACGTAATGGCCCATCTCGTGCGAGGTCAGGATAAACAGCAGCGAGAGCGAAAAGCTCAGTCCGTGCCTGAAATACGTCCAATCGGTCAGAAACAGGTGCGCCGCCCGGTAGAGCTCGTGCAGATACGCGCCGGGCAGCGAGAGCAGCGCGTAAAAGGTGTCGGTCCAGGTCTGCGGGTCGATGTTCGGGAAGATGTCGCCGATCAGCCCGAACGGCGGCAGCAGTCCGGCGAGCGTCACGGTGCAGAACGTCAAAAGGAGTAAGGAAAGATGTTTAAGCCACGTCCTAAAGGTCGGACGCATCGCCTCGCGGCGGCTGAAAAACTGGTTGGCGGTCGAATTTAAATCGGACATTCGGGGTTAAAATGAAAAATCGTAAATCGCAAAATTTAATTCTAACATTCTGCGATTTACGATTCACAATGAAAAAGGGGTGACTATTAAATTAAATCTAATTCTTTACTGCCTTAGCCTGTAAATCCTTTCCCGGTTTGAAACGGATGGTTTTACCCGAAGGAATCGGCACTTCCTTACCGGTGCGCGGGTTGCGGCCGACGCCCCGTTTTCGTGCTTTCACCACGAAAACGCCGAATCCTCTCAATTCAATACGTTTCCCCTTTGCCAATGCGTCCTTCATAGCGTTGAACAACGAATCGACGACCTGCTCGGCTTTCTGTTTCGGAACGCCGGTCTTGTCAGCGACACGATTAACGATATCAAGTTTGATCATCTTCTTCTCCTCCCTTGGAAATATTGAAAGAACATAGTTTATTGGCTTCTTTTGATGATAAAGACGTAAAGCCGCATCTGTCAAGGTTTTTTTCGTCGTTTTGCGATGCTAAATCCAATAAAAATCGGATGTTACAAACGGTTTTCGGGCGCGCCGCCGCAAAAACTTACGAAAAGATAAAGATTTATCGGCTTCTTTGAAATTCGAAAAATTTTTCGAGGACGACGGCCGGCGCTTCGAGGTGCGGAAAATGACCGATTTCCGGGAGCTCGACGATGTCCGTCAGCTGCGGGACGACTTCGCGGAATCGTGCGACGAGATGCCGCCCGGAAACGCAGTCGGCCGAGCCGTTGATCATCCGGAACGGCTGCCGGATCGACTGCAGCGCGCCGACCCAGCGCGCGCGATAAACGGCCCGCTCGGTCATATACCGGATCAGCCGATGCGCGACGCGTTTCCCGTCGTTGAACCTGAACAGCCGCACGAAATCGTCGAGCTCGGCCGCCGACGGCTGCGTCTGCGGGCCGAAAACCGTCGCGAGGCTCCGCTTGAAGCGGTTGTCGGTCAAGAGTTTGGCGAACAGAAAGCCGAGCGGGCTGATGAGGATTTTCTGGGCGAGGATCGGCCGGTGCGTTTCGGGAAAGAGCGCGCCGTTGAGCATACAGATCGTCTCGATCGAGAACTGCAGACGATTTTCGGCGGCCCGCGCGAGCAGCTCCTGCGTGATCGTGTTGCCGTAGTCCTGCGCGAGGATATGGACGCGCCGGACGCCGAGATGCGCGAGCAGTTTTTCGAGAACGTCCGTCTGGTCGAAGGTCGTGTAGCCAAAATCGGGCGGTTTCGCCGAAAAGCCGTAGCCGACGAGATCGAAGCTCAAGACCGCGAATTCCCGCGCGAGCGCGTCCCAGATCTTGTGATAGTCGAACGACGAGGCCGGAAAGCCGTGCAGGCATAAAAGCACTTCCGGCGCGTGTTCGGTCAGATGATAAAAAATCGGCCGCCCGTCACAGTCGAAATATTCGCCGCTCGCTTTCCACTCGTTAAGGTTCATATTTTGTTGGGTCTTTGGTCTTTGAACTTCGAAAACGCGGGATCAAAGATCAAAAATCAAAAATCAAAGGTCAAAATTCGACAACCGCGCTCCCATCAGCTGTTTAATCATACCGGCTTACGTCTTCATCGACAAAATGCTAAAATTTTGGAAAAGCTTTTAGCGAGAGGATAACGCAAAATGTTAAGAGGCAGAGAAAGCGACAATATCGAGGATTTACGGGACGGCGGCGGTTTCGGCGGGCGGACGATCGCGCTCGGCGGCGGCGGTCTGGGGATGATCGTGGTGATCATCGCGGCGCTTTTGTGCGGCGTCGATCCGCGGCAGTTGCTCGACGACACGCCCGACACGACACAGGTCCAGCAGCCCCAGTCGCGCCGGCAAAACCCGCAGTCGAACGACGACCAGAAAAAATTCGCCGCGTCGGTGCTCGGCAGCACCGAGGACGTCTGGGGCAAGATCCTGCCGGAGCAGGCGAAACGCAGGTACACGAATCCGAAGCTCGTTCTTTTTACGGATCGGGTCGACACCGCCTGCGGTTATTCGACCTCGGCGACCGGACCGTTTTACTGTCCGGGCGACCAGAAGCTCTATCTCGATTTCGCCTTTTTCAGCGAGCTCAAAGACGAATTCCGCGCGCCCGGCGATTTCGCGCAGGCCTACGTGATCGCGCACGAAGTCGGCCATCACGTCCAGAATCTGCTCGGCACGATGTCGAAGGTCGACGCCGCCGGCAACGACAATCGTCTCTCGGTCGCGCTCGAGCTGCAGGCCGACTGCTACGCCGGCGTCTGGGCCTATTACGCCAACAAGCAGGGCCTCGTCGAAGCGGGCGATTACGAGGAAGCGCTCCGCGCCGCCGCGTCGGTCGGCGACGACACGATCCAGAAACGATCGCAGGGCTACGTCGTCCCGGATTCCTTCACGCACGGCTCGTCGCGCGACCGCGTCAACTGGTTCGCGCAGGGCCTCAAATCCGGCGATATGCGCCAGTGCAACACTTTCGGCCGGTAAGGCATCAAGAGGTTATGAAAAAACCTCAGAACCTTTCCGAATTTAAGATATCGGCGGCGGTCGTCGTTTTTCTGACGACCGCCGTTTTTTTGTCCTCGTTTCCGGCGCGCGCGTGCGAAGCGGATTATCCGATCTGGCAGGTGCGCAGCCGAAACGCCGACCCGCTGTATCGTTTTATCAGGAACGGAAAAGCCGGTTATATCGACGGCACGGGCAAAATCGTCGTCGCGCCGACGCTTCGTTATTACGGCAACAGCGGCGACGAATTTTTCGACGGCCTGCTCCTGACCGGCGTCGGCGACGGCCCCTACATCGACCGGACGGGGCGGGTCGCGCTCAGGACCGGCTATTACCGCAACTGGGAATTTTCCGAAGGCCTCGCGGCGGCCGTGGCCGAAGACAACGGCCGTTGGGGCTATATCGACAAGACCGGGAAATTCGTGATCAGCCCGCGGTTCGAATGGTCTTTGCAGAATTCGGTGTATTCTTTTTCCGACGGTCTGGCGATGATCGAGGTCGGGGAACGCTACGGCTACATCGACCGGACCGGCGAGTTCGTCATCGAGCCGCGGTTTCTCAGGGGCGACGATTTCAGCGAAGGCTTTGCGCGGGTCGTCGTCGACGGGCCGTGTCTGTACGTCGGCGACCGGGAGCCGTGCGATCTTTTCAACGGCCGGATCGTCGGCGGAACCGGCGGAGAAAAGCAGGCGCCGGCGTGCCGGTTTACCTTCGTCGACAAGAGCGGCGCGTTTCTGACGGACGAAAGATTCGACCGCGTCGGCAGCTTTTCGGAAGGTCTGGCCGCCGTCGAGAAGGATGGAAAATGGGGCTTTATCGATCGAAAAGGGAAAATGGCGATCGCGCCGCGGTTCGACAGGACGGGAATGCTCGACGTTCCGCCGCGGTTTTCCGAAGGGCTGGCGTCCGTCAAAAAAGGAGATTTTTGGGGATATATCGATAAAACCGGCAACTTTGCGATCGCTCCGCGTTTCGCCGCCGCCGGAGATTTTCACGACGGCCGGGCGGTCGTCGAAGAGGCGCGAGGCGGCGGGGGCGACGATGAAGCATATTATTACATCGACCCCAGAGGCGCGCCGGCCTTTCCCGGAAAATTCGCCGCCGCGAGCCCGTTTTTCAAGGGCGTCGCGCACGTCCGGCTGATCGATCCGAAACGGCCGAAAGACGATTATTATATGAACGGCAAATTCGCGTATATCGACGTCGATGGCCGAAAAATCTTTACTTACGAGGTCTCTTCCGACGATGACTGAGGCCGGCCGCCGGCGCGGATTCTAGCCGGCGGGCTGAAACGGCCTGCCGTAAAGCTCCTGGTAGACCCAGCCCAGAAATCTGACCTCGGCCGTCGTCAGCGATTCGATCCAGCAGCTCGTCAGGTAGATTCTGCGCTCGATGTTATTCGGAATTTTTTCGGCCCCGGCGACGTGCGATTCGCTCTGGTTCAGCTTGTAGCTCGCGGCGATGTCCTCGTTGTTCTGTTTCGATTCGCCGAGCGCCTGCAGGATCTCGGTGATCCACTGCCGGAGCTTTTCCTCGGTGTCGTTTTCGCCCAGCGCCTGAAAGACGCCGATCGCGAAACGCGCCTCGGCGTTTTCGAACGGGTAGACGTCGATGCCGTCGGCCGCGTCGGCGGCCTGCTTCCATTGAAAAAGCTCCTCGACGTGCGGGTGCCGGACGAGCGCGACGCGCTGGTCGTAATTGAGAAACCATTCGAGCAGATCGGCGAGCGCGCCCGTGTCGAGACTTCCGTCGGCGGTCGTCCGCAGCTTCGGCGGGTAATTTTCCTGGGGTGTCGGTTCGTCCATAATGTTTTTATTCATTCTACACGCATCGGCCGCCGCCGCGCATCCGCCGGCGAAGGATTGGGCCGTATAAAGCGAAGAGCGAAGGGCCTTCGTTTCCGACGGCCCTTCGCTCTCTCCTCTATCCAACACTAATTTGAACGGCTCTTAAATGTTCAAATCAAATGAATGATAAGCCCTTTCGACGGCGTGGTTTGTATGGTCGCTGACAGAAGCGCGAAAAAAAATCGCCGTCAGGCCGGCGGCGCTTCGATTTTTAGCTCGAAGGCGGCTTCGACGCGGCCGACCGGTTCGCCGCGGCGGTTTCTGACCGGCAGCGGCGAGTAATTCGCCAGCGTCTGCGGGGCGAATATTCCGAGCCGGCGGAGGACTTCGATCGCGACGACGGCGCGCGCGCGCTGGTCGTCGCCGTCCTCGATCTTGAGCGCGATGCCGAGCCCTTTTTTATATTCGGGCGACGGCAGTACGCCGGCCAGCCAGACGCCTTCGGCGCCGATCTTCGAGACCAGACGGCCGCGCGCGGCCTGCATCAGCAGCGTGTCGAGGCGTTCGGTGCCGCCGACCAGCTCCGGGTAGTTCATCATCGCCGTGACGACGCGCCGGCAGGCCTCGCGGAGCTCGTCGTCGAACGAGGCCGGCGGGAAGACGAGCTTGACGAACCCGCGCGCCATCGCCCGCACCGAGAGCGCGAAATTCGGCGCCGAGCAGCCGTCGATCGCCGTCGGGATCGCGTCTTTCGGCGTTTCGGTGAAATCCGCGACCGTTTCGAGAATCTTTTGCTGGATCGGATTTTCGAGGAGCTCGTAGGTTGTTAAATCCGCGCCGGTCGCGAGCGCGTGGGCGAGCATCGCGGCGTGTTTGCCCGAGCAGTTGTTGTGCAGCTGCGTCGGCTTTTCGTCCGCGCGGATCATCTCCTCGGCGCGCGCCTCGTTGAACGGCCGATGCGCGCCGCAGTGAAGATCGCTTTCGGCGAGCCCGATCTTTTTGAGCATTTTTTCGGCGAGCACGGTGTGGATCCGCTCGCCCGAATGCGACGCGCAGGCGAGCGCGATCTCGGATTCGAGAAACCCGAAGCGTTCCGCGCCGCCGCTCGTCAGAAAAGGAATGATCTGAAACGGTTTGGCCGACGAGCGGATAAACGCGAGCGTTTCGGCGTCGCCGATATCGACGAGCTCGCGGCCCGCGCCGTCGACGATCAAAAGATGCCCCCGATGAATCGATTCGCCGGTCTCGCCGCGAATCACCCTTGCCAGTATTTCTGCCTGCATAAAATAGTCTTGAGTCCTGAGTCCTGAGTCTTAAGTCCTGAATTTTGAGTCGGTTCGACCGGCGCCGCGAGTCTTCAGCCGATTTACTTCCGACTTGAGACTCAAGACTTAAGACTCAGGACTCAAGACTCAAGACTGTTTTCCCGAGCATTTCCCGCGCGTGCTGGCGGGCGGTTTCGGTGATCTTCTCGCCGGCGAGCATCCGCGCGATCTCCTCGACCTGCTCGGCGTCGTCGAGCTCGCGGACGCGCACTTCGGTGCGGTTTTTGACCGATTCCTTGCGGACGACGTAATGATGATCGGCGAGCGACGCGACCTGCGGCTGGTGCGTGACGCACAAAACCTGCTGCGTTTTCGCGAGCTCTTTCAGTTTCAGGCCGACCGCTTCGGCGACGCGCCCGCCGATGCCGGTGTCGATCTCGTCGAAGACCATCGTCTTCGAGGCTTCGGAGAGCTTCGTCGTCGTGTTGAGGATCAGCATCAGCCGCGACAGTTCGCCGCCCGAGGCGACCTTGGCGATCGGCCGGACGCTCTCGCCGGGATTCGCCGAAAAATAAAATTCGACCCGATCCAAACCTTTCGCCGTAAACGATTTATCGTCGTCGGCGTCGACCGTCAGACGGACCTCGAAACGCGCTTTTTCGAGCGAGACGGCTTTGAGGTTCGTTTCGATCTCGCGTTCGAGCTTTTTCGCCGACCGCTCGCGCCGGTCGTGGAGCTCGCGCGCCGCTTTCAGATAATCCGCGCGCGCCGCTTTCAGCTCCTTTTCGAGCTCGGCCGCGCGCAGCTCGGACGTTTCGATGTTGCGGAGGCGTTCGGACGATTCCTCGAAATGCGCGAGGACGGTCTCGATCGCGCCGCCGTATTTGCGTTTGAGCCGCGAGATCTCGGCGAGCCGGTTTTCGATCTCGGCGAGCCGCTCGGGCGAAAATTCGAGCGAGTTGCTGAAATCGCGGACCGAAAAGGCCAGATCCTCGAGCACGGCCTGCGCGTTTGAAAGCGATTCGCCGTACTCGGCGAACGCGGATTCGTATTCGGCGAGCTCGCTCACGCGGCGGATCACTTTTTCGAGCGTCGTCAGCGTCGCTTCCTCGTTCTCGTAAAGCAGGAGATAGGATTCCTCGCTTAAGGAAGAGAGCTTTTCGACGTTGTTGAGACGCCGTTTTTCCTCTTCGAGCTGTTCGTCCTCGCCGGTCTGAAGTTTGGCCTTGCCGATCTCGTCGACCTGAAACTGGAGAATGTCGAGCAGCTGCAGTTTCTGCGCCTCGTCTTCCTTCAGGTTTTCGATTTCGCGGCGGACGGCCGACAGTTTTTTAAATTTCGCGCCGACCGTTTCGCGCAGCGCGCCGAGGCTGGCGAATTCGTCGAGCATTTCGAGATGCGTCGAGGCGTTGAACAGCGTCGCCTGTTCGCCCTGGCCGTGAATGTCGACGAGAAACGCGCCGATTTTGCGGAGAAAAGCCTGCGTGACGAGCTGGTTGTTGATGAAGATGCGGTTTTTGCCCGAGAGCGCGAGCTCGCGCCGGACGATCACGTCGGCCTCGTCCGTGCTGTCGAGCTCGATCCCGCTTTCCTCGAAGCTTTCGCGCAAAGCCGGCTCGACGCCGACCGTGAAAAGTCCCTCGATCCGCGCCTGCGTCGTGCCTTCCTTGATCAGATCCGACGAGACGCGCTCGCCGGTCAGCGCGCCCAGAGAATCGACGATGATCGATTTCCCCGACCCGGTTTCGCCCGTCAGCAGGTTCAAACCGTCCGCGAATTCGAGCTCGAGCTCGTCGATCAGGGCAATGTTTTTGATTTTCAGCAGCGAAAGCATAAAAAATTCAAAGAACAGATTACCATAAGAAAAGTGGAGAGTGGAGAGTGGAGAGTCGAGAGTCGAAAACCAAAGACTCTCGACTCTCGACTCTCGACTCTCGACTCATTTCCGGGGTACGACGCCCTCGCCCGCGGTCCATTTGCCGAGGCTGAAAACGGCGTCCGGCGGCGCGGCGGTTTCGAGGTTCGGCGTGTTCCAGTCGACGGTGCGCGATTTTTTGTAAAAGAGAAATTCGCCCGGCTCGCCGACGCGGAGCTTGCCGAAACGCGGCACGAGATAAAAGCCGGCCGCGTCGTATTCTTCGAGGCCGCTCAGGTTCGGCAGTCCGCCGACGTCGCGGACGTAGGTTTTATTGATGAATTCGGCGCGGCGGCGCTCGAAGTTGACGGCGACGTCCGAGACGAACGGCGCCGCGCGCGTTTCGCTGAAATTGACGACCGTCGCCCGGCGGAAGACGAAATTGACGAGCTTTTCGGACGTATTGATCGGGAGCTGGTCGTAGTTGATCGGGCTCAGCTTCGCTTCGGTTCCGTCGGCGACCGACTGCAGCGCGGTCAGAAAGGCGACGAAGTTCATCTTGACGAGAAACATCTCGTCCTTGCCGTACAGCGCGCCGGTCTCGATCAGGATGACGGGCGTTCCCCACGCCGAAAAATTATCGCCGAAGGCGAGGGCGTTGTAGTCTTCGTCGTAACGGCCGATGTAGCCGCTGATGAATTGATTGAGCGCCAGCACCATCGCGGTGATGATCCGTTTGCTGCGCTCGTAGCCGGGCGTCGAAGACCCGTCGGCCGTGCCGCGGACGGCGAGAAACGAGATCGCCGCCTGCCGCGTCGAGTTGCCGGCGGCCGTCAGCTCCTGCTGGTTATGGAGGTTAAAGCCGATCTGCGGCGACCATTCGTCGCGCAGTTTTTTTAAGAGCTGGCCCTCGGGCGTCTTGAGGTTCGTCGCGTCGCGGTTGATGTCGATGCCCTGCAGATTGCGGCGCTGGTAGAGCTCCGTCCCGTCCGGGTTGAGCATCGGCACGACCCGGAGCGTAAAGGTTTCGGCGAATTTCTCGACCCATTTCTTGTCGCCGTGCGTCTGCAGGTAGGCGAGCATATCGATCAGCGCGCTCGTCGCCGTCGGCTCGTCGCCGTGCATCTGCGACCACAGAAAAACGCGCGTCGGTCCCTTGCCCCATTCGACCTGATAAATCTCGCGGTTGCCGTAGCTGCGGCCGACCTCATCGACCTTGAGACCGAGCTGTTTGAGCTTCGCGAGGTAATTCTGCAGATCCTTGTGACGGACGTTCGACGGGAGAATGTTCGTGATATGGTGTTTTTCCCAGATTTCGGCAAAATCCTTTGCCGTTTGCGCCCTCGATTCGATATTCATCAGAAAAATAAAAAGCGTTGCGGTTGCCAGCAGAACTTTTTGCATATCAATACGATAAACTGTCGGTCGCGAATTTGGCAAGAAAATTTTGCCGCCAATTGGAGCGCGGGCATCCTCGGCCCGCCCGTTAAGCGAAGCGCAAACGGACGCCGCGCCGCATAAGGAAAAAAGATTCGTTTCGGTTGCACACGCTGCGCGCATTCTTCGCTTCGCTCGAAAACGCGGGCGGGCAGGGATGCCCGCGCTCCAGTTAGGGGCAAAAAGAAAAGGAGCGCGAACGCTCCTGAATCTTAATTGAATTTGTGGTGGCGGGGGGCGGGATCGAACCGCCGACCTTGGGGTTATGAATCCCACGCTCTAACCGTCTGAGCTACCCAGCCACGAACATTCAATTATAGTTCGGCCGGCGAAAAAATCAAGCGGATTTTGGCGAAAATTCCGCCACGGCGTATCATAATTATTTGGAAACGCGGGCATCGGGGGCGTTTCGGGCAGGTGAACTATGGGCGTCGTCAGGCGGAGATTATCGAAAACCTTCAGCAATTTCTTCGACTCGGAAAAGGCGGGCGGGCTGCTGCTCGTCGTCTGCACGGTCGTTTCGCTGCTCGTCACGAACTCGTTTCTCGGCGCGGGATATCTGCATTTCTGGCACACGGAGCTCGCCGGGATGAGCGTCGAATTATGGATCAACGACGGTCTGATGGCGATCTTTTTTCTGCTGATTGGGCTCGAGCTCGAACGCGAGCTGAAGGTCGGCGAGCTGTCGGACGTCAAAAACGCGCTGCTGCCGATTTTCGCGGCGCTCGGCGGAATCGCGCTGCCGGCGCTGATTCACTTCATTCTCAACCGCGGGAGCGCGACGCAGAGCGGGATCGGCATTCCGATGGCGACCGACATCGCCTTCGCGCTCGGCGCGCTCGCGCTGTTGGGCAAACGCGTGCCGGCGTCGCTGAAGGTCTTTCTGGCGGCGCTCGCCGTCATCGACGACCTCGGCGCGATCGTCGTGATCGCCGTTTTTTATACGGCGAAGCTCTCGACCGTGTATCTGTTCGGGGCGCTGCTCGTCTTCGGCGCGCTCTTTCTGCTCAAGAAAGCCGGCGTCGTGCGGCTCGCGCCGTATCTGCTCGGCGGCGTGCTGTTGTGGTTTCTGATGCTCAAATCGGGCGTCCACGCGACGATCGCCGGCGTGCTGCTGGCGTTCGCGATCCCGTTTTCCGCGACCGACGACGACGAGCGGTCGCCGTCCTACCGGCTCGAACATTTTCTGCACAAACCGGTCGCGTTCGTGATTCTGCCGGTCTTCGCGCTCTGCAACACGGGCATCGTGCTCGGCGCGGACGCGCTCCAAAGCCTGACGACGGCGAACAGCGCGGGGATCATCGGCGGGCTCGTTTTCGGCAAGCCGCTCGGGATCTTTCTGGCCTGCCTGCTCGTCGTCGGGCTCGGCATCTGCCGGCTTCCGCTCGACCTCAACTGGAAGCATATCTTCGGCGCGGGGATTCTGGGCGGGATCGGCTTCACGATGTCGATCTTTATCACGAACCTTGCTTTTCCGAACGATACGGGCGTCGTCAACGCTTCGAAAATGTCGATCCTGCTCGCGTCGCTGGTCGCCGGCACGACCGGTTTTCTGTGGCTGAAGCTGTTCGGCCAGCCGACGGAAGCGGACGAGGACCCGGACGATCTCGATTTCGAGACAACCTGAAACCGGCCCGGAAAGCATCAAAACCGGAAACTCGGGCCGGTTTTTGCCGAGAATATCGGAAAGGAAAAAAATCGATGAGGATAAAGTTTGAAAAATTGTCGGCGCTTTTATTTTGCGGGATCCTGGGCGCGGCGGCGGTCGCGGTCGCGGCGCAGAAAACGTCTTTGCGGGATCTGACGGTTCTGAGCGAGCCGAACGCGAGCGTCTGGATCGACGACGTCGGTTACGGCCAGACGGACGAAAAGGGAAGGCTCGCGCTCAAAACCTTCGCGGGCGGCACGCATCGCCTGCGGGTGCGCGCCGCCGGTTTCAGGGAGGTTTCGCAGCCGCTGACGGCGGCGCAGACGGGCGAGCTGCGCGTCGCGCTCGCGAAGACGACCGACGAGGCCGAGCTCGCCTTTCAGCAGGCCGAAGCCGAAACCGACAAGGAGAAAGCGACCGGGCTTTACCAGAAAGCGCTCAGGCTGCGGCCGGCCTTTCCCGAAGCCGCGCTCGGGCTGGCGCGCGCGCTGCTCGACCGGAACGAGACGGCGGCCGCGCTCAAAGCGATTCAGACGGCGCGCCGGCTGCGGCCCGTCTATCCGGAGGCGACGGCCGTCGAGGGCCGGATTTTCAAGGCCGACAATCAGGAGGAAAAAGCGATCGCATCGTTTAAGAAAGCCGTCACCGAAGGCCGGGGCGTCCAGCCCGAAGCGCTCACCGGGCTCGGCCTGCTGTACAAGGAACGCGCCGAAAATTTCGGCAGCTCCGGCGATTTCGAGTCGGAAAAGGAAAATTACGTGCTCGCCGCCGACTATTTCAAAAAAGCCGTCGCGCAGCTCGGCGGCGCGCCCGACGCGACGACCGTTTACCAGTTTCTCGGCGACTGTTACGAGCGGGCCAAAATGTACACGGAGGCGATCGCCGTTTACGAGGAATTTCTGCGGCTGTTTCCCGACGCGAACGAGGCCGAAACCTTTCGCTCGTTCATCGTCCAGCTTCAAAAACGGATCAGGGAAGAACAGTAAATCTTCAGCCGATCCGCACCGAGAGCATCGAGATCGAGCCGCCGTCGAAGCCTTCGACCGGGAACGAGACCGGTTCGCCGTCGCGCTGCAGGGCGAGAATATAAACGAGCGGCAGAAAATGCTCGGGCGTCGGCGCTGAAAGCAGCGCGTCCCTGCCGAGCAGCTCGTAATCGATCAGCGGTTCGTGCTCGCCCTTGAGGATCAGCTCGCGGACCGTCGTCTCGAAGCGCTGCGCCCAGTCGAGCGGCTCGGGCACGTGACGGCCCCACGCGTAGGCGTGCAGGTTATGGACGAGATTGCCGCTGCCGCAGATCAGCACGCCCTCGTCGCGCAGTTCCGCTAAATTCCGCGCCAGACCGTAATGATATTCGGCCGGCTGCGTCTCGTCGATCGAGAGCTGGACGACCGGAATGTCGGCGTCGGGAAAAACGTGGCAGAGCACCGACCACGTGCCGTGATCGAGTCCCCAGTCGGTATCGGGAATGACTTCGACCGGCGCGAGCAATTGCGCGACGCGGCGGGCCAGCACGGGCGCGCCCGGCGCCGGATATCGATAGGCGAAAAGTTCGCGCGGAAACCCGCCGAAATCGTGGATCGTGCGCGGGCGTTCGAGCGTGGTGACCGCCGTTTCGGGGATGAACCAATGCGCCGAAATGCAGAGAATCGCCGTCGGCCGCGGGATTTCGCGGCCGACCCGCGCCCAGGCGTCCGTCCATTCGTTCCGGGCGAGCGCGTTCATCGGATTGCCGTGTCCGAAAAAAATTGCCGGCATCGTGTCAGACATAATTCACCTTCCGCGTCTGTCATACTTCGGTTTTTAAATTTATAAACAAATTCGATCTTTGGCCTTTGATCTTCGATCTTTGCTTCATTTTCAAAGATCAAAGATCAAAGACCACAGTGTCACTAAACTTAAAAAAACGCAGTAATTAATTGCGGACGACCCTTAAAAACGAGGTCGCAACCTCGCCGTCAGGGATCGTCCCGCCGCGGCCGGCGCGGTCGATTTCGACCTTCCGGATCGTCGTCTATTTGCGCCTCAAATCGAGAATTCTTTTCAACAGCCGCGGCATTAGTTTTGATGTCTGAAACAGCGAGCCCGATGCAAAATATCTGGCAAACCCTTTGAAAGTCTCGATCGCGTCGGCGCCGTAGGGCAGCCACCACGCGTTCGGCAGGATCGCGAAGCGGTTGATGTGAAGATGATGCGGCTGGACGAGCTCCATCAGGCCCTCGATCCCGTGCGTGCGGCCGCGGCCCGAATTTTTGAGGCCGCCCCACGGCGTCTGGCCGATGCCGTGCGTGTAGAGCACCTCGTTGACGCAGACCGTGCCGGCCTCGATCCGTTCGGCGACGCGTTTGCCCTTCGCGAGATCGCGCGTCCAGACGCTCGCCGTCAGGCCGAATTCCGAATCGTTGGCGAGCCGGACGGCTTCGTCTTCGGTTTTGAAAGTGGCGATCGGGAGCGTCGGGCCGAAGGTCTCCTCGTGCATCGCGCGCATCGAGTTGTTCGCGCCGGCAATCACCGTCGGCTCGAAAAAAAGATCCTTCGATTTCCCGCCGGTGAGAATCCGGGCGCCGTCCTTTGTAAAGCTCGCGACGTGATCTTTGACGATCTCGAGCTGTCTTTCCGAGGACATCGCGCCGATGTCGGTCGCCGGTTCGGTGCCGTCGCCGACCCTGAGCTGCTTCGTTTTTTCGACGATCAGCGCGGTCAGCCGTTCGGCCGCCGTCTCCTCGACATAGAGCCGCTCGACCGACGAGCAGGATTGTCCGGCGTTGCAGAACGCGCCCCAGACGGCGGCGCCGGCGACGAGCTCGAGATTGGCGTCGGCGAAGACGATCATCGGGTCCTTGCCGCCCAGTTCGAGCACGACCGGCGTCATCTTTTTGGCGGCCTCGTCGGCGATCTTCCGGCCGGTCCCGACGCTGCCCGTGAACATAATCTTGTCGGGCGGCGCTTCGACGAGCGCCGCGCCGGTCGCGCCCGCGCCGGTGACGATTTGGACGACGTCTTCGGGCGCGCCGGCTTTTTCGAAGATCTCGCCGATTTTCAGGCCGATCAGCGGCGTCAGCTCCGACGGCTTGAGGACGACCGTGTTGCCGGCCATCAGCGCCATCGCCGTTTCGCCGAGCGGGATCGAGAACGGGTAGTTCCACGGCGAAATGATGCCGACGACGCCGAGCGGCCGGTAGACGATCTTCGACGAGCGGCCGAGCAGGCTGTAGAGACCGATGTCGACGCGGCGCGGTTTGAGAAGCTTTTCGCCCTTGCGCGCGAAATACTGCATCAGGTCGAGGACCGGCGCGATCTCCATCGAAAGCGCCTCGGCGACCGGCTTGCCGGATTCGCGCGAGATCAGCAGGGCGATCTCGTCCATCTCGGCGAGAATCACCTCGCGCGCCCGCATCACGAGCTTTCGGCGCTCGGCGAACGACGTTTCGCGCCATTTCCGGAACGCTTCGCGCGATCGTTCGACCGCCGCTTTGACGTCTTCGGCCGACAGCTCGGGGACGCGGCCGAGCTCTTCGCCGGTCGCCGGGTTACGGGAAATTATCTCGCTGGTTTCGTTTTTGATTTTAAGCGCCGCGTTCATAAGTAAAAAATCCTCTGTTTTCCGATCTTCGTTAAATATAAATCAATAGATGCGAAAACGGGAAAGAGCGGCCGCCGCTGTTCAAAAGGTTGCGCTTTTCTTTGGCCGAACAAAAATACGACGGGCGGGGTTTGTGCCGAATAATATTTTGCTTGACAAATCAAATTCAGAATATTATTCTCTTAATTGGCAGGTATGCAGAATGATTAACGAAATTGACAGGCAGATTTTGAATATTCTTCAGCAGGACGCCCGCGTCGCCAACGCCGAGATCGCGCGGCGGGTCGGGCTCGCGCCGTCGGCGGTGCTCGAACGAATCCGCAAGCTCGAAGAGCGCGGCGTGATCAAAGAGTTCGCGACGAAGCTCGACGCGGCCGCGCTCGACTTCGGGCTGACGGCGTTCGTCGCGGTCCGGACGAACAACTGCTGCGACGAAACCGACCGGCTGCTGGCCGAAATTCCGGAAGTGCTCGAAGTTCACGACGTCGCGGGCGAAGACTCTTATCTGCTGAAAGTGCGCGTCCGCGACACCGAACATCTGGCGCGGCTCCAGCGCGAGCGGCTGAGAACCGTGCCGAACGTCGTGATGATGAAGACGACGATCGTTCTGCAGACGATCAAGGAAACGACCGCGCTGCCGATCGAGACGAGAGAAGAAAATATTAAATCCAAGTCCTGAGTCTTAAGTCTTAGGTCTTAAGTCGTTTATTTATCGGGAGAATTTTGTCCGGCGTTCGTTTTTATCTCGTAAAATCATTGCCTGAAACGGAAAAGCTGCGAAATCGAAAACGGACTCAAGACTCAAGACTTAAGACTCAAGACTCGGATTAAGAAAAAGCAATACGAAAAGGGGAAGCAATTATGCAGAATCAGGGAATCATAAAATCGAACAATCGGAATGCGGTGCTGTTTATCGCGGCGTTCGCGGCGATCTACATCCTCTGGGGCTCGACGTATCTCGCGATCAAATACGCGATCGAGACGCTGCCGCCGTTTTTGATGGCCGGCACGCGCTTTACGGTCGCGGGCGGCATTCTGATGCTCTGGGCGCGGTTTCGCGGGGATTACGAACGGCCGCAGGCCGCGCACTGGAAGACGAGCTTCATCGTCGGGACGCTCCTTTTGCTCGGCGGCAACGGCGGCGTCGTCTTCGCCGAACGCCACATCTCGTCGAGCCTCGCGGCGCTGCTCGTCGCGACCGAGCCGTTCTGGGTCGTGCTTTTGAGCTGGGTCTGGCTCAAGGGCTCGCGGCCGAACCTGAAGGTTCTGCTCGGGCTCGCGATCGGATTTTTCGGCGTCTGGCTGCTGATCGGCGGGACGGGCGGCGCGCCGACCGGCGGCGGCTCGATGCAGCTCGCGGGCACGGTCATCGTCATTCTGGCGACGCTCGCGTGGGCGGCGGGCTCGATTTACGGGCTGCGCGCGCCGGTTCCGAAATCGGCGATCCTCGCGGCGGGGATGCAGATGCTGGCGGGCGGATTGGTGCTCTATTTCGTCAGTTTCGTCACCGGCGAGCTGAAAAGCTTCGATCCGGCGACGGTCTCGGCGGCCTCGGTCGGCGGTCTGCTCTATCTGACGGTCGCCGGTTCGCTGATCGCTTTTACGGCCTACAGCTGGCTTTTGAAGAACGCGCGGCCGGCGATGGTCGCGACCTACGCCTACGTCAACCCGGTGATCGCGGTCTTTCTCGGCTGGCTCGTCGCGGGCGAAACCTTTACCGGCCAGATGCTCGTCGGCGCGGCGGTGATCGTCGGCTCGGTCGTCCTGATCACGGCGCGAAACGAGGGCCCAAAGAGCGAGGAAGAGCTCGAAATCCACACGAGCGCCTGCCAAACGGTTTCGACCTCGGCCTGACGCCGGCGGCCGTTTTGTTATCCACGAAACACACGAAAAACACCAAATTTTTTCGTGTGTTTTCGTATTTTTAGCGGCCGCCTGAAAAACGGCCGCGTTCTTTCGCGCTTATTCCGAATAAGTTCCGTCACCGACTTTAAAGCATTCGTTCGAAATGTCGCCGGCGCGGGGAAAAAACGGTTGACTTTGCCGGCCAAGTAAAGTATAAAGATTCCACATAAATACGTAAATAATTCAGTCTCGAAGCTTTGCGTTTTATGCCGAGGACTTTATGAACTGGTTTCGAATTCGCATCGTGGTCGGGGCGCTCGTGTTGTGCCCGCTTCTGTTTTTCAGCCTGTCCTGCGCGAAGACCGAGCCCGGCCCGCCGCCGGTGACGAAAGCGCCCGAAGAGGTCGTCGAACGCCGCGTCAACTTTCTCGCGGTCGGCGACATTATGCTCTCGCGCGGCGTCGCCCGCTCGATCGCGCGCAGCGGCAACGACCCGCTGACGCCGTTCAAAAAGATGGCCGACGTTTTTCGCTCGACCGATTTCAACTTCGGCAATCTCGAATCGCCGATCTCCGGCAACGACAACGTTTTCGGCAAAGGTCTGGTCTTCAACGCGAGCACGCGCGACCGCGTCGGACTCAAGGAATTCAACTTCAAGATGCTCAATCTCGCCAACAATCACGCGATGGATCAGGGCCTCAAAGGCCTGCGGCAGACAAAGAAATATCTCGAAGAGGACGGCCTCAGCTTTATCGGCACGGGCGAGAATCTCGACGAGGCGTGGCAGCCGCGCGTGCTCGAAGTGAAGGGCGTCAAAATCGGCTTCGTCGGCGCGTCGTACGCGTCGGTCAACGACGGCGGCGTCGCGCGCAACGAGTACGTCGCGCGGATGGAGGACACGGCGCGGCTCAAGACGGCGATCGAGCAATTGAAGGCGCAGAACGTCGATTTCATCGTCGCGACGATGCACGCCGGCATCGAATACACGCGCCGCCCGAACAATACGCAGACCGATTTCGCGCGCGCCGCGATCGACTACGGCGCGGACATCGTGATCGGCGCGCACCCGCACTGGGCGCAGGTCTTCGAGAAATACAAGGACAAATACATCTTTTACTCGCTCGGCAATTTCATCTTCGACCAGACGTGGAGCCGCGACACGATGGAGGGCCTCGCGCTCAAAATCCATCTGCTCAACCGCAAGTCGTCGGCCTCGCAGACGACGGTCGAAAAGATCGAGCTGCTGCCGGTCGTCATCGAAAACGCGAGCACGCCGCGGCTCGCCAACGACGCCGAGGCGCGCCAGATCCTCCAGAAAATGGGCGTCGCCGAAAAGGTTCTGCAGTAAGGTTTTTTTAACGCGAAGACGCGAAGGCGCAAAGACGCGAATTTTTTAGGGTTTTCGATTCCGAAAACGCTTCCCGGCGATTTTCCGGTTTCGGCGGCGGAATGTTTTTTGAAAAAACCTTGCGTCTTTGCGCCTTCGCGCCTTCGCGTTAAAACCCCGCCGTCCGGTCAAAATCGTTAAGGCTTTTTGTCGGAATATTTGCCGGATGCTAAGATAATGGCTGTTGCCTGGTAAATTCCGGCCATCAAAAATCAAGGAGCGAAAAAGTAATGAGATTTATCGGAACGTGCCGCGCGGCGGCCGTTTTGGCCGTGCTGTCGACGTCGTTTTTAATTTTCTGTCAGGCAGTCCCGGCCCAGCAGGACAAGCCTTCGGACGCGCCGAAGGTTTCGAAAAAAGAGGGCGAGCTGGCCAACAAGATGCAGGAAGGCACCGACGTCGGCGCGAAGCTCAAGCTCGCCGAAAAATTCATCAAGGATTTTCCGAACAGCCCGCTGCGCGAACAGGTCGCCCGCTATATCGCCGGATCGATCAGCACGGTCGCGGACCTGAATCAGAAGCTCGCGTTTTACGATGCTTACGCGAAGATCTTTACGAAAGCGGGCGAATCGGACTACGCCGCGCCGTTTCAGGTCGAGGCCTATTCGAAAACGAAGCGCTACGACGAAGCGTTCAGGCTCGGCGGCGATTATCTGTCGCGTTTCAGCGGCGATCTGTGGCTCCGGCTCCATCTCGCGATCGAGGGCTCGAATCTCGCGCGCGGCGGCAATCGCCAGTATCTCGACCAGACGCGCGCGATCATCGGCAAAGCGATCGAGATCATCGAAAGCGGCACCAAACCGGCGGAAATTTCGGATAACGACTGGAAGCTGGCGCCGACCGTGTGGCTCGCCCAGTTTTACCAGTCGCTCGGTTTTGTGATCTATTCGTCGGGCAAAAGGGCCGAAGCGGCGGCGACTTTCGAAAAGGCGGCGAGTCTCGACCCGAAAGAAGTCAACAACTGGGCGATGATCGCCGACATCACCAATCAGAATTATCAGGATCTGGCGCAGAAATATATGGTCGCTTCGGGCAGCGAGCAGGCCGAGCTCCGTAAAAAGGCCGAGGCCGAGCTCGACAAGGTGATCGAACTCTACGCGCACGTCGTCGGGCTGACCGACGGCGTCCCCGAAAAGGCGAATCTCAACACGCAGATGCGCGGCGATCTCGAAAGCTATTACAAATACCGCCACCGCAATTCGACCGACGGAATGCAGGCGCTGATCGACAAATACAAGACGCCGAAATGATCATTTCAGGTTCGGATTAAAGCAAAAAGTCCGTCGTTCGCAAACGACGGACTTTTTTTATTACCGCAGAGCCGGAACGCCGGCATCCTGCCGGCAATGAACGCGACAGCGTTCAAACAGCGCTTAACAGCCTTTGGATTTCGAGTCGGTGAAGCGCGGTTAGATTGCTCGCGCAATCTTTGCCGGCCGAGATGCCGGCGCTCCGGGCGAATGTCAGCTTAACATCCGTTCGATCACGCCGTAGCTCGCGTCGAGCGCGTCGCCGAGCTTTGACGCGTCGGTGCCGCCGCCTTCGGCCATATCGGGTTTGCCGCCGCCGCGCCCCGCGACGATCGGCGCGATCTGTTTGACGATCTCGCCGGCCTTGACCTTCGCCGTCAGATCGTCGGAAACGCGGACGATGAACGAGACTTTGTCCTCTTCGGTGCGGCCGAGAATGACGACGCCCGATTTGAGCTTCGCCATCAGCGTGTCCGAGAGATGCCGCATCCCGCTCTTGTCGAGACCTTCGACCGTTCGGGCGACGACCCTGACGCCGGCGACGTCTTTCGCTTCGTCGCCGTTGGCGGAAGCATTGCCGACCGCGCCGGTCGCGATCTTCATCTTCAGCTCGTCGACTTCCTTGCGCGTGCGCTTGAGCTCTTCCTGGAGCTTTTCGATCGCCGACGGCAGTTGATCGCGCTGCGTCTTCAGCGCCTGCAGCGAGCGGTCGATCAGCCGTTCGTCCTCGCGGAACCGCTCGAACGCGTCGAAGCCGGTGATCGCGCGGATCCGGCGGACGCCGGCGGCGATCGCTTCGTCGGCCGTGATCTTGAACGAGCCGATGTCGCCGGTCGCGCGGACGTGCGTGCCGCCGCACAATTCGCGCGAGAAAACGCCGTCGCCGACCGAGAGAACGCGAACCTTCGCGCCGTATTTTTCGCCGAAGAGCGCCATCGCGCCCGAGCGCATCGCGTCCTCGACCGCCATCAGATCGGTGTTGACCGGCTCGTTCCGCAGGATGTAGCGGTTGACGAGGTCCTCGATTTCCTGAATCTCGGCCGCCGTCAGCGGCTGGTAATGCGCGTAGTCGAACCGCAGGTAATTCGGCGCGACGATCGAGCCGGCCTGTTTGACGTGCGTTCCCAAAACCTCGCGGAGCGCGGCGTGGACGAGATGCGTCGCCGTATGATTGCGCCGCGTCGCGTCGCGCTTTTCGACGTCGACCGTCGCCGTCACCGTATCGCCGACCCTGACCGATCCTTTTTCGATCTTCGATTTATGGAGGACGACGCCCGAAATCGGCGCGAACGTGTCGAAAACCTTCGCCCGAAAAACGTGCGCGGTTTCCTCGCCGCTTTCCACTCTCCACTCTCCACTAATTTCCCCCGTGTCGCCGACCTGACCGCCCGATTCGGCGTAAAACGGCGTCTCGTCGAGAACGATCAGGCCCTCGTCGCCTTCGACCAATTCATCGACGCGCTCGTCCGCTTTGACCAAAGCGACGACCTTCGCGCCGGCGACCTCGGTCTTATCGTAACCGTGAAAGTTCGAACGGATTGAAGTTCTTTCCAAAGCCGCATAAATCGGATTGATTTTTTCGGCCTGTTTAGTTTTGCCGATTTCAGAAGTATGTTGAAGAATTCTTAATTCCTTTTCAATTATACTTCTGAAAAATTCTTCGCTGTAATTATCAACGGAGGTTCCGCTAAATTGACCATTTTCATTCTTTTCCCTTAAAAAGACTTTACCTTGTGACAAAATTACATACATTAAATCGACAGGCGTTCCATAAGTGTCCCTCAATTTTGCGACATCACTGGCGTTTACGGTAGGAACCGGGTAGATGCTTGATTTTATTAGTTCATCGAGCTTTTTCAACCCAACCGTCAAAGTATTGCCGAATCTTTCCTCTTCGAGCCGGACCATCTTGCCGATGAACGCGCGCTGCGTTTCGAGCTCGGGATAGGCGTCCTTCATCTTTTCGACGACGAAATCGCAGACCTTGTAAAAGAACAATCCGTCGAAGCCGAGATGCTCGCGGCCGTGATAGATCGCGCGGCGCATAATCTTGCGCAGGACGTAGTTGCGGCCCTCGTTGCCGGGCAGAATGCCGTCGGCGATCGCAAACGCGGTCGCGCGCGCGTGGTCGGCGATCACGCGGCAGGCAAAGCGCTGCTGCTCGTCGAAACCGTCGTAGATCGATTTCTCGGTGTAATGGCCGTCCTCGACGACGAGCTCCTTGCCGTCCGGGTAGACCATTCCGTCCCTGACCGTCAGCGAGGCCGTGATGTTGATGATCGGCTTGATGAGATCGGTGTCGTAGTTGGTCGCGACGCCCTGCATCACGGCCGCGACGCGTTCGAGGCCCGCGCCGGTGTCGACCGACGGGGCCGGGAGCGGCGTCAGCTTAAAGCCGCCCGCGCCGTCCTCCGAGCGTTCGAACTGCATAAAGACGAGGTTCCAGATCTCCATCGTCGTGTCGCCCTCGCCGTTGACGTGGCGCGCGTGGTTCTTTTCCGGGTCGTCGGGGTCGTCGCCCATATAATAATGGATTTCCGAGCACGGCCCGCACGGCCCGGTGTCGCCCATCTGCCAGAAATTGTCCTTGCGGCCGAAGCCCAAAATTCGCTCGGGCCGCGCGCCGGCCTTCTGCCATAATTCCCGCGCCTCGTCGTCGGCCGGCACTTCGGCGTCGCCCTCGAAGACCGAGAACCAGAGCCGCGATTCGTCGAGCTTTAATTCATTGACGAGAAAATCCCACGCGAACCGGATCGCGTCTTCCTTGAAGTAGTCGCCGAACGAGAAGTTGCCGAGCATCTCGAAAAACGTGTGATGCCGCGCGGTCTTGCCGACTTCGTCGAGGTCGTTGTGCTTGCCGCCGGCGCGGATGCATTTCTGCGACGAGACGGCGCGCGTGTAGTCGCGCTTGTCCTGGCCGGTGAAAACGTCCTTGAACTGGTTCATCCCGGCGTTGGTGAACAAAAGCGTCGGGTCGTTGGCCGGCAGAAGCGGCGATGAATGAACGATCTTGTGACCGTTCCGTTCGAAATATTCCAAAAATTTTTGTCTGATCTCGCTGCCTTTCATAAAAAATTAAATGTTTTGAGTTTGTTGCGACACGCGTTTTGTCTCAAACACGCGGATGTCCTTCCGGAACAACAGGGCCGCTCCGATTAATCCTAAAATAAGTCCCCAGAAAACGAGTTCGAGAAAACCGGCCGGCCGATAAGCGACCGCGATCATCAGATCGATGACCGAACAGACCAGAAAAACGCCGCCGATGCCGACCCGGCCGAAGGCGTAGCCCATTTTCGCGAGCACAGCGAAAAGCATCACGGTCGCCGCGAAAACCGTCCGGTCGTCGGCGCCGGTCGGACTCAAAAATACCGGGCGAAAAATATGGATCACGGCAATCGCGACGGCCGAAAAAAGTAAAATGTCGGCTTTCGTTTTGGATTCTGATGTCGTCATCGGGTTTTGTTCCTCAAAATGTTTGTAAATCAAAGCGATTCGGTTTCGGGTAATAACATTCGATAAAGAAAATTAAAAGAGAATTTTAGCACAAAGCCGGAGTGAAAAGAATTTTTGGCGGAGAAATGCCGGGCGCTTTTTCCCGAAAAAGCGCCCGGCCTCAATGTAGAAAGGAGAATAACTACATTGATTCGTCCGGCCGCTGCGAAACAAAAGCGGCCGGACGCGTTCCAAGGAGGACTTTGAAGACACAGTCCGATCGAAATCGATGAAACCCGACGGCGAAACGGTTTTCGCTGTTTCCCGTCATCCGATGAAACCTTCCCCGGCTCGTCTGCCGACCGGCCGGGAAACGGGAACTCGGCGGTCTCATTATTGAATTCGCCGGCGACCGGACTTCGGTTTCAAAGGCGGCCGAATTTTTTTCGAAGTAAAAAATCTTTGGAAGTTCGAAACTCATCTGTTGTAGAATGGCAGTGACGCTTTCGCTTCAATGAATTTCCCGATTTAAGGAAAAGTCCGGTTCTCCATAAACGTCATTTTATTCCGAATCAACCAGATGGCGTAACTCCGGCGGACGTCGTCGCCGGCACCGGGAAAAGACGACTTCAAAACAAACTAGAGGATTACACGAGGGTCTAAGATGAAAAAGTTTTTCAGCACGTTTTTATTGATTTTACTGGCGGGCACCGCGCTCTTCGCGCAGACTTCCGTCTTTACGTACCAGGGCAAGCTGACCGACGGCGCGAACGCGGCGACCGGCACTTACGATCTGCAGTTCAAATTGTACGACGCCGTCTCCGGCGGGACGCAGATCGGCTCGACCGTCACGAACACGAACGTCGCGGTCGCGAACGGAACTTTTACCGTTCAGCTCGATTTCGGCGCGGCAGCGTTTCCGGGCGCGGACCGCTGGCTCGAAATCGGCGTCAAGAAACCGGCCGAGCCCGGCTACACGACGCTCGCGCCGCGCCAGCAGATCGCGAGCGTGCCCTATGCGATTCGCGCGGCGAACGTCAGCGCGACGTCGGGCGACAACGTCGTCGCGGCGATCAACAACGCGGCGACGACGACCACGATCAGCGACAGCCGGCTGCCGCCGAATCTCGTCCGGCTGCAGCCGTCGTCGACGCAGAATGCGGATTCGGCGGTTTTGTCGAACCCCGTGATGGACATCACCGGCCGGCAGGACAACGGCGGCGGAAACTACACCGCGATCAGCCGTTTTCGCACGAACACGGACGGCGGATTTTTTACGTCCGGGACGATTTCGACCGGCGTCGTGCCGACGTCCGGCGCGGGCGCGAGAATGATGTGGTATCCCGGCAAATACGCGTTTCGCGCCGGCAAGGTCGACAGCTTCGGCGCGACCTACTGGGACGAAGCGAATATCGGTTTGGGCTCGGTCGCGTTCGGCGACAACACGCGCGCCTCGGGCGCCAACTCGTTTGCCGCGAACTTCGGGACGACCGCGAGCGGCACCGAATCGGTCGCTTTGGGCAATATCGGCACGGCTTCGGGCGACCGCAGCTTCGCCTTCAACGGGACGGCTACCGGCGTCGGCGCGATCGCGCTCGGCTCGGGCGCGCAGTCGACGAACGACGACGCGCTCGCGATGGGCCCGAGCTCGATCGCCGGCGGGCTGGCTTCGATCACGATCGGGCCGAGTGTCGCCAACGGCTCTTTCGCCGTCGCGATCGGTCTGCAGAACCGGGCCTACGGCAATTTCTCGATGACGCTCGGCAAGAACGCGACGAGCTGCGGACGGTGGGACTGCGATGCGGCTTTCGGATATTACAGCGGAGTCGTGACGATCGGCGACGGGTGCGCCGGCTTTTCGAGCGACGCGGTGACGGCCAGCGCCAACAACCAGGTCAACATCCGCGGCTGCGGCGGCTTTCGGTTCTTTACGAACCAGGGGATGACCGCGGGCGTCCAGCTCGCGGCGGGCGGCGGCTCGTGGAGCTCGATCTCCGACCGCAATATGAAGGAGAATTTCGCGGCCGTCGATTCGCGCCAGATTCTGAAAAAGGTTCTGAACCTGCCGATCTCGACGTGGAATTATAAATCGCAGGACAAGTCGATCCGGCATATCGGCACGATGGCGCAGGATTTCTACGCGGCGTTTGGCGTCGGCGAAAGCGACAAGATGATCGCGACGATCGACCCGGACGGCGTCGCGTTCGCGGCGATTCAGGGCCTGAGCGAAGAGCTCAAGGACCGCGACAAGAAGATCGCGGAACAGCAGCAGCAGCTCAACGATCTTGAGCGGCAGGTCAAACAGCAGCAGACGCTGCTCGAAGGGATGAAAAAACTGCTCTGCGCCGACAAACCGGACGCCGAGGTCTGCCGGCAGTAGATTTAGAGTGCCTGACAGGGCGATATGGAAAATGAATTGGAAGGTTCATCGAATTCTTAAAAACACCGGTTTTCCACCAGAACTGTTCGGCACGATCATTGCTCAAAGGCACTTTTAATAATGTTTGAGACAAAACGCCGCGAAACTGGCCGTTAAATGAAAAGCCCGAACGGCAAGCGGTTGTTTTTCGGTCCGCGAAAGACACTAAAAACACTAAAAATACACGAAGGAAATTTAGTGTTTTTGGTGTTTTTCGTGGATAAAAAACAGCTGTTCGCCGGGTTGACGATTCCGATTCAATCGAAAACGCGGTTCACGAACGAGTCGCCGATCCGGTCGATTACCGTGCCGAACAACTCTGATTTTCCGCATCGTTTTATCTCTAACTGTCAGGCTTCGCGGCGTTAAAAAAGAAAGGCCGAACCCGATCGGGGCCGGCCTTTTTTCGTTTATGACTGCGGTTTTCAGCTCTTGTCGCCGTTCGAGCCGCCGTTCTTTTCGTTGTTGCGGGCCATCTGGTCGCGGAAGAGGTTGAGCAGCAGCAATGTTCCGATGCCGCCGCCTTCGCCGCCCGCGCCGCCGCCCGAGGCCATAATGTCGGGCGTGATGCGGACGCCTTTTTCGCCGATCACCTTGAGCGTTTCGACGAGCGCGACGCCGTTCGCGCCCAAAGCGTTGACCTGCTCCTTATACGCGACGCCCTGCGCTTCGCCGATGAGCCGCATCTTTTCGGCCTCGGCCTTACCGGTCGAAGAGATGTAGTAGGCCTCGCCGTCGGCCTCGTTCTTGCGCTGTTCGGAGCGTTTCGAAGCGATCTCGACGCCGACCGTCGCCGCCATCAGATCCTTCTGATTGTCGGCGTGGGCCTTCGTCTTTTCGAGCTCGATGCGCTTGGTTTCGGCCTCGCGCTGGGCGTCGAACATCGACTGCTTCTGTTCGGCGAGGATCTTTTCGGTCTGCGTCTTCATCAGCTCTTCCGGGAGATGAATGTGGCAGATCAGGACGTTGACGACGTCGACGTGATATTTCAGAAGATGCATCCGGACGCGGGCCTCGGCGCGTTCCTGTTCCTCGTGCCGGTTCTGCAGGTACGCCATCGCCGAAGATTCCGACGCCTGGTTGCGGAAGATCGAGTCGATCAGCGGGTGCATCACGTTCTGGATCAGTTTGTCGGTGCTGCCGATCTTCGCGACCATAAACGGCGCGTCCTCGGGCTTGACGCGGAAGACGACGCGGACCTCCAATTGCATCGTGAAGCCGTCCTTCGAGATGACCGCGAACGGGTCGAACGATTTCGAGATGTTCTCGGCCGTCCATTCGACCGTCATATTCGTCGTCGGGATGATGATCGGCGAAACGGCGAGCGTGTTGACGTAGTATTTGCCGGGGCCGACGACCGTTTCCTGAATGCCGCGAAAGCCGGCCGGGACGACGTAGGCTTCGTGCGCGCCCTGATCGAGCCGTTTGTCGGCCGGGTCGCCGTCGGCCTGCAGCTCGGCCTTGATCTGTTCGATCGAGTTTTCCTCGCCGTCGACCTTGTCGAGCTGCGTCGCGGCGCGGTGGATCTGTTCTTCTTCCTCGCGCATCAGCTTGGCGCGGATCTTCGCGGCCATCGCCATCCGGATATCGTCGGTCGGGTCCTTGCCGACGTTCGAGACGATCACCGCGACCTCGCCGGGCTTGACCTCGCCGGCCTTTTCGGGAATGACCTTGAACACCAGCGGGTTGATGTAATACGTGCCGGGCAGCAGGATGTCCTTCTGCGGGCCGCGCTGGCCGCCGTTGACGATAAAGGCGTTCGAATCCTGAAAGTTGTCGTGACCGTTGACGGCCTGCGCGACGTAATCGCTCGGGTTGAGCGGCGCGCCGTCGAGCGCTTCGACGAGGCCGATCTGGTTCTCGGTGATCACCGTCGCATCGAAGAGGCGGACGGTGAACAGGCCGGGCTTCAGATCGTTCGGGTTGTCGAGCCCGACCGACTGCGTGTGGATGCGGTACGTGCCGGGCGTCAGCACTTCGACCTGCGGGCCTTTCTGGCCGCCGTTGTAGATGAACGATTCGGCGTCCTGAAAGTTTTTATGTTTCGGAATCGCTTTGCCGTGGAGCCGGCCCGGATCGAGCGGCGCGCCGTCGGCCGAGGTGATGATGCCGACTTTTCCCGGCGGGATGACCGTCGCCTTGGCGATCGAGACGCGGAACAGATACGGGTGAATCGCCCATTTTCCGGGCGGCAGCGTGCGTAATTGGATGCCCTTGACGCCGCCCTGCTTGATGTAGGCGATCGGGTCCTGAAAGTTGTTGTGCGCGTTCTGCGCGCGGTCGGGCGCGAAGATCGAGCCGGTCTGCATCGGCTCGCCGTCGATCGCTTCGATGATGCCCATCTCGTCGGCGCCGATCTCGACGAGCGGAACTTTCTGGACGACGCGGACGATCGGGTAAAGCACGATATGCAGGCCGGGCTTCAGGACTTCGGCCTGGATGCCGATCTCGCCGTCGGTCGCGACGACGCGGCCCTGCGCCATCTTCGTGCCGAGATAGCGGCGTTCCTTGATGCCGACCTCGGTCGCGCCGACGTTGACCAGAAAACGGGTCAGGATATACCAGACAATGCCGAGGCCGATCAGGACGATCGCGCCGAAGAAGATTAACAAAGCTAAATTGGGTTCCATTTTATTTCCTCAAGAAAATTTGCGGGACTAAAAAAGACGCACGAATCCATCGAACAACCGAATATCATCGGGATTTTCGCCAACCCCTGACGACTTCGCTCAAAACGGAAGTCTCCCGGTTACAAAACCATCCGAAATCCGAAATCCGAAATCCGAAATCGCTTTTCGCTCCTTTTAATCGATTTCCTCTGACCGCGCGCGCAGTCGTCCGATCTCTTCTCTTAACCGGAATACCGCGCCCGAAGTTCTTTCCTGTTGGGGTAAGATTCTGAAGTGGCTGTCCAACAAATCAGCCAGTTCAAGTGCCGTTAAGTTTTCAATCCGGTGTTCTCGCCAAAGTTGTAGCACATTTTCCGAAATTTCGCTAAAGATTTCGGCGTTTTCGGTCTGCGAAGCGCGAAAAAGGAGTTCGATCGTCCCTTTGCGGTCGGGCGCAAGGCTCCAGCTCTTCGCGAATTCCCGCGTTTCCCCGATCCTCGCGTCCGCGATCCGGCGTCGTTCTTCCGCGCGCGCGGCGTCGAGACGGGCCTGTTCGGCGCGTTCGAACGCACGGATCTCGTCTTCCGTCGGCTCGAAGAGCGGACGAAAGTCGGCGGCGGAAAGATTTTTCGGCGGATTTTGTTCTAAAAGGTTCGAGCGGCGTCGCCAGTTCGAGATGACCAGCATTGCGACAGCCGATAAAACGACCAGAATTGTAAAAAGAAAGAGCATTCGTGCCCAAGCAATGCGTCGGACCCAACTTCAAACCACCTTCCGATGCGTTGCCCTCGTAATCGAATTATACGCCGGTTTCGGGCAAATGTTCTAAATTTTTTTTATGCGGAGATAATTTTTTTACTGGAATAGGGCCGAATGCCGGCCGTCTCCCAAAGCGTCGTCGTGCGCTGCCGGAGCAGCCGCCTATTCGGTCGGGGCGGATACGTATGTACGCGGGGCGGATGCGTATGTACGCGGGGCGGATGCGTATGTACGCGGGGCGGATTCAAATGTACGCGGGGCGGATTCAAATGTACGCGGGGCGGGGACGAATGTACGCGGGGCGGGTGCGTGTGTACGCGGGGCGGATGCGTATGTAAGGTGGGCGGAGGCGAATGTACGCGGGGCGGAAGCGATTGGAGCGCAACCGTCCCGGTTGCCAACGCCGCGTCAGCGGTGTCAAACGTTTCATCGGTTTAGAATACCGTCGAAGGCGCGGCGTTGGTTCGCGCTTTCGCGCTCAGTGCAAGCGGGCCGCATGCACTCCAATCGGCGGCCGCGATCCGTAGTGTAGGCGGCCCCGCCTGCACTGCGTTTGAAAAACGCACCGCCGTTTCGCTTACTTTCGACGTCACGGCAAGCGTGGCGTTTGTTCGCGCTGTCGCGCTCATTGCAACCGGGACGGTTGCGCTCCAGTCCGCTCCGCGCTTCAAACTCGCTTATTTACACTCCGGTCGGGCTTTGTCACCACCATTTCGCCCAGTCGCGCAGGTTGCGGAGCATCGCGGCTGCGTCGTCCGGTTCGAGCTCGGTTTTCAGCGTCAGCACGCCCGGCCGGTATCCGGGTTCGGTCTTCAGCTCGAAAAAGATGTCCGCGCCGGCGCGGCTGAAGCTGAGCACCGGTTCCGGGCTCATATCGTGGAGCTCGACGCGGTCGCGGCGTTCCTCGACGAATTCCCGCAAGTCTTTTTCGAATTGCCTGAGGTCGTAATAGGCGACCCAGAATTTCTTGATTTTGATCCGGGCCTGATTAAAGCTGGTCGCCCATTCGACGACGAGGTCGAAAGCGACCGACGGGTAATGTTTGTCTTCCGTTTCGACCGGATCGAAGCTGATGTTCAGCCCTTCGGAACGGAGCAGCGTGAACATCTCATTCCTCCTCGTCGAAATCGCGCGCGGCGAGGGCGCGCATTTTGTCGCTGACGAGCTCGTAGGAAAAGCCCTGCCGCAAGAGATAATCGTAAAACTTTTTCGCGTCCTCGCGGGTTTCGGGGCGGCCTTTGAGCCGGAGCCGTTTCTCGATCGCGCGGTCGATGATCTCGTCCTCGGGCGTTTCTTCGAGCGCGCGTTCGAGCGCCTCGTCGACGGTTTCCTTGTCGAGCTTTTTTTGCGCGAGCTTTTGTTTCAAGACGCGTTTGCCGACCGGTTTCTGGCGGATCTGCGAGGCGGCGTAGCTTTTCGCGAACTGGAGATCGTCGAGATAGCCGTAATACGAGAGCTTTTCGATCACCTCGTCGACGATCGCGCGGTTCGTCCAGTCTTTTTCGAGCAAGCGCTGGCGTAATTCATTGACCGAGCGCGGCTTGTAGGTCAGCAGATTGACCGCGCGGTCGAACGTGCGCTGCCGCGCCTTTTCGACGTTCACGATCTCGGGCACGGTCTCGTCCGGGTTGTCGGTTCGTTTGCGGCGCATAGAGTTTTAAGGTAAAACGGGCGGCCTGTTCGGACAGGCTATCTGCTTTGAAATACAAATTCCGATATTGTCTCCGAAGGAGACTCACATCATAGCCCAGGGTAAAGCGAGTACAGCGAGCGGCACCCTGGGTCTGGGCCGACAATCAATCCGTCGCTGAAGGCGACGAACAATTATGTTTTGAACAAAAATGTTGCTCACCTTCGGCGAGCAGTCGTCATTCTTACGACCGACCGAGGGTTTCACCCCCGGCTATGTTGTCGGTCATCTTCGATGACTTCTCGTTCAGTTAATTTAACGGCCCCGATTGCCGGTTAAATCTGTCAAACGGTATTCAGCCCTGTCGTTTGCTTTAAATTTTACCTTCTAAACTTGCAAATCCGAAATCCGAAATCCACAATCATTACTGTTAATAAGGAATTCGACGACAGCCCGCCCGTCGGTATTCACGTTGAAAATCAAGTCTGAAACCACCTGACTGGAGCGCGGGCATCCTTGCCGGTCTGAGCGCGGGAGCGCGAAAAAGCTTTTCATTATCGAGCAGCGTCGAGGATTTGAAACGTTTCGACACCGCTTTCGCGGCGTGGCCGGCAAGGATGCCCGCGCTCCAGTCAGCAATTTTCCGGTTTTCCTTTAACCGTCAATCTTTTTAACAGTAATGATCCACAATCCGAAATATGCTTGACGGAATTTTGATCATCGATAAACCCGAGGGGCTGACCTCGCACGACGTCGTCGCGCGGTGCCGCCGGATCCTGCGCACGAAAAAGATCGGCCATACCGGGACGCTCGACCCGTTCGCGACCGGCGTGATGGTCGTCCTCGTCGGCCGCGCGACGCGGCTCGCGCAGTTTCTCGACCGCGACGCGAAGGAATACGAGGCGCTCGTCCGGTTCGGGTTCGAGACCGATAGCGGAGATCGGACGGGTGTGAAGAAAGAAGGGGAGAAAGGGAGAAGGGGAGAAGAGGAGACGATTGGCAGCGGGGAGATCGAGGCGGTTTTGGGGGGATTTCGGGGGGAGATTCTTCAGACGCCGCCGATGTATTCGGCGAAGAAGGTCGCGGGGAAAAAGCTTTATGAACTGGCGCGCAAGGGCATCGAGATCGAGCGGCAGCCGGTCAGGGTGAATATTTATGAATTGGAGCTGAGCGACGAATGGCGCGGGGCCGACGGCGCGGCGCAATCCGCGGACTCGCTGCTCTCCACTCTCCACTCTCCACTCAAAGTAGTTTGTTCGGCCGGAACCTATATCCGCGTGCTGGCCGAAGACATCGGGCGGGCGCTCGGGACGGGCGCGCATCTCGCGGAATTGCGGCGGACGCGGGCCGGGAAGTTCGGGATCGAGCGGGCGGTGACGCTCGAACGGCTTGAGGAACTGGCGGCGGCGGACGGCGTCGGGGACATTCTGGTTTCGATGAACGACGCCGTCGCGCATCTCGGCGAAGTGCGGTTGTCGGGCGAAGAGGCGGCGAAAATCCGGAACGGAATGAAACTAAAATACGTTTCCGGCGAATATCAGGACGGCGCGACGCTGCGGCTGACCGCGGACGGAGAGCTGCTCGCGATCGGTTTTTACGAAGCGGCGGAAAAAATCGTGCAGCCGCGCCTCGTTTTGGTGTAAAATACAGTCGAAAAAGAGGTAAAAACGATGAAAACGAAACATTTGGCTTTGGGGATCGGCGGCGCGGTCGGCGCTTTGGTGGCGTGGAAGCTGCTTTCGCGGGCGGACACGGTCAACTGGCACGAGGTTTCCGACAAGGTGATCCATTCGGAACATTCGCATTTCGTCGAGATCGACGGCGCGACCGTTCATTTTCAGGAATTCGGCGATCATCACGATCCGGTGATGATCCTCGTCCACGGTTTCACGGCGTCGTGTTACGTCTGGAAATCGGTCGCGCCGCAAATCGCCGCCGAGGGCTTCCGGGTGATCGCGGTCGATCTGATCGGCTTCGGCTATTCCGACAAGCCGGCGTGGTTCGACTACACGATCGCCTCACAGGCGCGGATGATCGCGCGCCTGATGGACCGTCTCGGGATCGGCCGCGCGACGCTCGTCGGCAGCAGCTACGGCGGCGCGATCAGCTTGACGCTCGCGCTCGACTACGCCGAACGCGTCGACAAGCTCGTCCTCGTCGATTCGGTGATCAACGACGAACCGGCCGAGCATCCGGTCTTAAAGCTCGCGCGGATCCCGGGCGTCGGCGAGGTGATGACGCCGTTTCTGATCGATTCGCGGACGTTCTTGAAATTCCGTATGCAGGGCACGCTCGCGGCGGCCAATCATCACCTGATCACGAAGGACCGGATCGAATCGATCATCCGGCCGCTCAACGCGAAGGACGGGCACAACGCCGTCCTGCAGTCGGGCCGCAACTGGGACGCCGACCGGATCGAGGAGGATCTGCATCTCGTCATGCAGCCGACGCTGATCATCTGGGGCGAGGAAGATTCGGTGATCCCGATCCGCCACGGCGAGACGCTCTACCGCTCGATTCTCAACTCGCGCTTCGTCGTCCTCAAAAACTGCGGCCACGTCCCGCAGGAAGAAAAGCCCGATCTCTTCACGGCCTTGGTGAGCGGCTTCGCCCACGACCGCAAAGGCCGGATCGAAGGGGCCGAAAGCGAGGAGATGCGGTTCGAAAACTGAGATGAAGGTCTTTTGGCTGACGATTCTTTTTCTTCTTTGTCCGGCAACGGTCGCCGTCGCGCAGTCTTCGTCCGTCAAAGAGAATAAAATTTACGTCATCGGGAAGGTCGTCAGGCCGGCGGAGGTCGATCTCGAAAGCGGAATGACGCTGACGCGCGCGATCGCCGCCGTCGGCGGAACTTTGCCGAAAGCGGCAACAATCAGTGTTTATCGACGCATTCCAGGAACTGCGCGTCTGGATGTTTTCAGAATCAAGCTGTCGGATTTGAAAAAGGGAAAGATCGAAGACCGGCTTCTGCAGCCGCTCGACATAATCGAGGTACTGCCGCGAAAAAGAAATAAAAACGCGGGCTGTGTTTTCTCGGATTGGAGAATTCCCGCGGCAGATTTCCGTAAATGATCACGACACCATTAATACAGGCCGTGCTCGATGGCCGGATCGAAACGGTCAGGTCATTGATCCAAACCAACCCCGAAATGCTCGGCATTTGTTCCGAAGTCGGTAGTTTGCCCTATCGGATCGCCGTCAATAAAGGTTTGGCGAATCAGCAGACGGCGCTTTTGCGGGCCGCCGCGCCGGGATCGGAAGATTTCTCTTCGTGGGACGGTCTTCTGATTTATTATATGGAAGACCTTTCGCATGATCTTGGCTGTGCAGGCTGGCTCAGCGGGATCGAATTCGTTCTCTGGCGCTTTGTTTTTACGGATGAGCCAATGGTCGGCGATGATTGGCTTTCAAGGAATTTGGAACGCCTCGATGAAGAGACGAAAGAAGATCTGCGGTTTTTGTCTCGAAAAGCGGGCGGCTGGGCCGCTTGGCCCGAAGGCGAACGGGAGCCGCGCTTCGTTACATTCGAAGAATGGGAAAAGCTTGTCAAGTAAAGAAGTTTTGAACTGTTGTTTGAGCGAAAACTTTTTCACTTTTCCCCTTTAACATTCACGGTTTCAAATCCGTTTGCGCTGAAAAATCAAAATCAGGCTATGAATAGTCCCATAAGCGAGGAAATTATGAACAAAATCTGGGGGATTTGCTGTTTCGATCAGAAAATTTTTCGGTTTTTGTTGAGTATATTCGTGTTTCAATCAGCTGTGACTGAGATGGTCAAGTTTAAATAGA
>JAFDVJ010000021.1:16038-17530 GCA_018269075.1 Acidobacteriota bacterium | reverse complement strand
GCTTCGGCCTCGTCGCGCCGGCCGGCCTGCATCAGCGCGCCGATCTCCCTGCTCGACGAATTGCGCAGCTGGTTGAGCCGGTCGGCCTCGCCGATCACGCGGCGGCGTTCCGTATCGAGCTCCGCAAAGCGCTCCAGCGTTTCGAGCGGAAAATTGCGGTTTTCCAAAGCTTTTCTGACCGTTTCAAGGTTTTCCCTGACAAAATTCAAATCGAGCATATCTTTATAAATTCCTCAAATAATCGGCTTCCAAACAAAAAGGCTAACGACCCTTGCGAAAAAGTGCAAGCGCGGCCGGAGCGATTTCGGATTTCGGATTTCGGATTTCGGATTTCGGATTGCCGCGGATCGACGCGTCTTAACTTTCGATAACGGTTAAAGGAATCGGGGAAAATATGTTTGGGGCTCAATTCTCCTCCCCTTAAGGACAGTTCGTCCCCGGATCGGCGGCCGTACAGCGCATCGACCAGCGCCAGACGTAATTGTTTGCGATGTTGACGACCGGCGTGTCGGACGCTTCGAGCGGCGCGAGCGGTTTCGGGCGCGAGCGCCAGCGGCCGGTCTGCGAATCCGTCCCGAAGGCGACGCTGCGGGCCGCCTGACTGCCGCCGAAAGTATAGTCGGCGAGCGCGTGAAGCCGCCGCCAGATGCCCCAGTAATCCTGCGCGTTCGTGTTGTTCGAGCCGGTGTCGCCGGTGCTCGTGATCGGCGTGAAATGCGTCGCGTCCAGCGAACAGAAGCCCGCGTCCGAACGGATCACCTGCCATTTGCGCTCGGTGATCTGCGGCAGCCGGTTCCAGACGTCGTTCTGCGAAATGAGCGGATCGTTGAACGAATCGTCCCAGTAGACCTGCACGACGAGCTTCGCCGCCGCCGGGATCTGCTCCATATTCGTGCCCCAGTTGTACCACGCGGCCATCGTGAAAATAAAGAGTCCGTTCGCACCCCAGCCCGCGTTCGCGCCGCGCCGCGCCAGCTCGGGCGTCGCGCCGCCGCCGTAGGAATGACCGGCGAAACCGGCGCGCGTCGTGTCGAGCACCGTGCCGAACTGCTGAACGGCCTTCTGAAAGCCCGCCCAGAGCTGATCGTAGCGCGAGGCGTTCGTCCCGGTCCCGCTGTAGGGCACGAAAACGACCGCGTAGCCGCGGCTCGCGAGCTGCCGCAGCAGATCCTCGTAAAAACGGTAGTCGACGCCGTTGAAGCCGTGCGCGAAAAAAATCACGGGCGCGCGGTTCGCCCCCGTCGCCGTCGCCGGCAGAAAGACCGAGACCGGCAGCGGCGCATTCGCGTCCGGGTTCGGCGTCACCTGCCGCGAGACATTGATCGACCCGAAGCTCCCGTAATCGTTCGGCAGCGTCGCGACCTTCGGCTGCGAACACGCGGTCGTCGTCTGCGCCGGAAAAGAAATAAAAGACATTAAGATCAGGACAAGGATAAAAATCGAACGACTCATAATATTCCCCCGTTTCGAGTCCCGCCTGGCACAAGCCCCG
>JAFDVJ010000021.1:0-15982 GCA_018269075.1 Acidobacteriota bacterium | reverse complement strand
CGGGGCTTGTGCCAGGCGGGACTCAGTGCTTCTTTTTACGGGCACGGCAGGCCCTGCGCGAAATTACAGCGTTCGCTCCAGAGAAACGTCGGGACCGTCTGCATATTGACGAGCGGCGCGTCGTAGGTTTCGAGCGGCGGGATCGGGCGGACGGCGAACTGCCCGCGCCAGCGGCCCATCTTCGCGTCGACACCGAACGCGACGTTTTTCGCGGCCTGGCTGCCCGTGAACGTGTAGGCCGCGAGCGCGTCGATCCGTCGCCCGACGCCCCACGCGTCGTAGCCGTTGAAGACGCCGTCGGACGAGCCGAGGCTGCCCGTCGTCGGGACGCTGTGGCCGGCGTTGAGCGCGCAGTAGGTCTGCGCCGCGCGGATCACCTGCCACTTGCGCTCGATAATCTGCGGCAGGCGGTTCCAGACGTCGTTCTGCGCGATCAGATGCTGGTTGACGGCGTCGTCCCAGTAGACCTGCACGATCATTTTCGCCGTCGCCGGGACCTGCTCCATATTCGAGCCCCAGTTGTACCACGGCGCCATCACGAACAGGAACAGCCCGTTCGCGCCCCAGCCGGCGTTCGCGCCGCGCCGCGCCATCTCGGGCGTCGCGCCCGCGCCGAACGAGTGGCCGGCAAAGCCGACGCGCGTCGTGTCGAGCACGCCCCCGAACTGCTGAACGGCGATCGTGAAGCCGCCCCAGAGCTGGTTGTAGCGTTTCGGATGATCGACCGTGATGCTCGTCGAATACGGCGAATAGACGACCGCGTAGCCGCGGCTCGCGAGCTGCCGCAGCAGGTCCTCGTAAAGCCTGAAATCGAACGCGCCGTAAGCGTGCGAAAAGAAAATGACCGGGACTTTATTGGTCAGCGAAGCGTTCGACGGAATAAAAACGGAAACCGGCGCGGGCGCGTCCGGATCGGGATTGACGATGATCTGCCGCGTCACGCCCAAGCTTCCGGCGCCGCCGTAATCGCCCGCGAACGGCAGCGTCGTCGTCTTCGGGCCGTCGCACTGATCGAGCTGCGCGGGCGTTATGTAACTTAAAAGCAGGATCGTTAACGATATGAAAAATAAAGCCTTCATACCGCTTTTAGACTCGCCGGCCGGAAAAAAAGTCTGAAATTCACGAATAGCGGCTCAATCTACGAATCGCCGTAAGTTCAACTAGAATCCAATGCGTCCCGACGTCGGGCAATCCGAAATCCGAAATCCGAAATCCGAAATCAATTTCCCCTTTCCCGTTGAACGAACTCGACCAGCTCGGGGAAAAACTCGGCGAAGTCGGCGCGCAGCTCGGCGTAATTGTTCTTGAGATCGGCGATGCCTTCGGCGAGCTCGTTTCGGCGGCGGATGCGTCCCGAAATCCGCACGAGCGCCGTCGCGATGCCGTCGAGCGAGGCGTAGGAACCGAGCAGATCGAATTCGGCGATCGCCAGAATCCGGCGCTGAAACGCTTCGGGAAATAGTTTTTGGTGATGAACGAGCGCGCGGTAAACGTTTTTCGAGAAATCGGCGAGCGCAACGTCCGAATATTTTTCGAAATCGACGGCCAGAAAATGATCGTAAAAAACGTCGACCAGGACGCCCGCGTATTTTCTCAAATTACCGGAAATCCGCGCTTTGCTGCGTTTGACGACCGGGTGCGCGTCGGTAAAAGCGTCGATCCGGCGATGCATCAGGATCTCGCTTTCGACCGCCGCGCCGAACCGGCCGGCGACGCTGCCGGATACGAAATCGCCGAGCAGGCTGCCCGCGAAACCGTCGTCGGTCCGATCCGAAAGATAGAGATGGGCGAGATAATTCATCGTTTCATAACGAGCTTCGCGATCGTCCCGTCGATCCGCCGGACACGCGTTTCCGGCTTTTTCGCGTCGTTGACGGCGTTGACGTATTCCTTGCGGTGCGTGTAGCTCATCTTCGCAAATTTTTCGCTCAGGCCGCTTTTTTCCAAAGCGGCGGCGAGATCGGCCGGAATCTCGACCGTCCGCTCGGCCGTGTCTTTTTCCATCACGACAGTGATCGTTTCGCCGGCCCTGACGCCCGCCGCTTCGCGGAAAACCTTCGGCACGACCATACAGTAACGACCGCCCATCCGCCCGACCGTGCTGCGATATTCCGCGCCGTTGATCGAGACTTTGACCGGCACGCGTTTCGCGCCGAAGACTTTTTCGACGTCGAACGGGATCGTGATGCCGGTCGCGTCGATGCTCTCGTGCTTTTCGAGCACGACTTCAAAGGTTTGTTTATCGGTCATTTTTTTCCTACAATTTTAGTTTCGCTATCCCAAATCGCCCGTCGGTTTTCCAGATTACGGAACGGATCGCAAACGAGCGGTAAAATTTTATTTTTTCAGCAATTAATTATGACACAAAAAATTCGCAAAGCAGTCTTTCCGGCCGCCGGTCTCGGAACGAGATTTTTACCCGCCACCAAGGCCTCGCCGAAAGAGATGCTGCCGCTCGTCGACAAGCCGCTGATTCAATACTCGGTCGAAGAGGCCGTCGCGTCGGGCATCGAGTCGATCCTGATCGTCACCGGCCGGGAAAAAAGCTCGATCGAGAATCATTTCGACATCTCGTACGAGCTCGAAAATCTTTTGCAGGAAAAGGGCAAGACCGAATTTTTCGAGATGGTGCGGGCGATCTCGGAAATCTGCCGGATCTCGTACACGCGCCAGAAACAGGCGCTCGGCCTCGGCCACGCGATCTATCAGGCGAAGGATTTTTCGGAAAACGAGCCGTTCGCCGTGCTTTTGGCCGACGACGTCGTCGACGCCGAAAAACCGGCGCTCCGGCAGATGGTCGAGGTTTTCGAGGAATACCAGGCGCCGGTCATCGCGACGATGCAGGTCGCGGGGCCCGCAATCTCGCGGTTCGGCGTGATCGACGCTGAGGAAATCGCGCCGAACGTCTTTCGAATCAAAGATATGGTCGAAAAACCGAAGTTCGAGGACGCGCCGTCGGACCTCGCGATCATCGGCCGCTACATCCTGACGCCCGACGTCTTCGACGCGATCGAGCGCACCGACCGCGGCGCCGGCGGCGAGATCCAGATCACCGACGCGATGCGGCTGATGCTCCGCGAAGGCAAGCCGTTTTACGCCGTCCGGCTCGAAGGCCAGCGCCACGACGCCGGCGACAAGCTCGGCTTCCTGATCGCGACCGTCGAATTCGCCCTCAAACGCGAAGACCTCGGCGATGACTTTCGCGAATACCTGAAATCGCTCGATCTCTCGGCCGATTCGGCGGCGAAATAGAGCCGGCCGGAAATCGGTTTAACGCAAAGGCGCAAAGGCGCGAAGGCGCGAAGGATTTCAGGGCAGTAATGCGAGTTCTCGATCGAAAATCAAACGATTTCCGGGCCAATAAAACAAGCCCTCGATCGAAAAATCCTTAAATCATCCCTGCGCCTTCGCGCCTTCGCGCCTCTGCGTTAAAAACCATCGAACGCCGACTTTCCCAAACTTCCTAAACTTCCCCGACCTCGCAAAAGACCTTGATCGCGCCGCTGCCGGCGGTCAGTTTTTCGAACAGCTCGCCGTAGTTGTCGAGGCCTTTGACCGGATGCGTCAGCAAGCGGTCGAGCCAGTCGCCGTATTCGAGTTTGGCCTGCGACAGGTCCTTGACGCCGGATTCGAAATATTCGCGGTTGGCGTTGACCGTCCCGACCATCACCTTGTTGCCGAGCACGAAATCGAGGTTGATCCGGTCGGCCGGAACTTCCGTCGTGCGGTCGCCGCCGGTCACCGACGAGAGGATCAGGACACCGTTTTTCGCGAGCGACTGCATCGCGTCGAAAACGATCGGCGAAAAGCCGGTCGCCTCGAAGATCACGTCGAACGCGCCGTGTTCGGCCGCGTATTCGTTGACGGCGACATCGGCGGTCGAGACGTATTCCGCGCCGAGCTCTTCGATCAGCTCGGAATTTAAGTAAGGCTTCGGCGTCCGGCCGAACGTCACGACCTGCATTCCCTTGAGCTTGAAAACCAGCGTCGCGAGCAGGCCGATCGTGCCCGCGCCGAGCACCGCCGCGCGCTTCGGCTTCCAGACCTTGAGCCGCCGCTGGATCTCGAACGCCTGCGCGACGCCCTTCTGGACGACCGTCATCGGTTCGAGCAGCACGCCGACCTCTTTCAAACCGCGCGGGACCTTGACGACGAACTCGGCGTCGTCGACGTAATATTCCGACAAAAAGCCGTGCCGCAGGTTGATGCCGCGCTCGAAATAGGTGTCGTCGGTCGTCATATCGTTGGTCCCGATCAGATCGTAAACCGAAGTTCCCGGCCGCCGGACGGTCGCGACGACGTAATCGCCCTTTTTGAGCTCGTGAACGTTCGGGCCCGTCTCTTCGACGACGCCGAAGCCTTCGTGGCCGATCACCAGAAAATCGGCGCCGTCCGGCGCGGCGCCGTATTCGGCGTTGTTGATCTCCTTGTCGGTGCCGTCGACGCCGACCCGCAAAACCCTCACCAGCACGCCGCGCCCGTCCTGAATCTCGGCGACCGACGGCTTCGGCATTTCGACCAGATGAACCGAATTCGGCACGCCCGGTTTGACTGCAATTGCTTTCATAAATTATTCCTCAAGATAAAAAATTTTCGTAAAAAATTTCAGGCGGCTGCCGGCATCCACGCGGGCCGCCGGCCGAGTCCGGCGAGCGTCCCGAAAACCCGCTGCGGCTCGCCCCAGTCGCTCCACGTTACGCCGGCGACGCGCAGCACGCATAATTCGGCGGCCGCTTTTTCGAGCACCGCGCTCGAAAAATTCTCGTCCGGGATCCACGCGTAAAGCGCCCGCACGGTCGATCTTTCGGCCGACGTTTCGAACGTCACGCTCGACGCCGCGAAGATCCGGTAAAGCGACGGCAGATGTTTTTCGACGAGCGCGAGAAACGTGCCGACGCGGCCGACCATCACGAAGCTGTTCCACAGACAGCCCTTCGCCATCAGCCGCCGGGCGGTTTCGGGCGACGGCTTTTCCCAGAATCTTTCGACCCGGCTGACCGACCGCGCAAGGCTTCCGAACAGCGTCTCGGCCGGTTCGATCCAGCCGTAGGAAGTCTCGGCCGCGTCCGGCTCGATCCCGAGCAGGACGAGCGCGCCCGGGTTCAGCTCGACCGCCTGAAAGGCCTTTTCGACGTTTTCCATAAACGCCGCGTCGTCGGAAAAATAATGATCCGACGGAAAAAAAGCGACCGTCGCCTGCGGATCGAGCTTCGCGAGCCGAAACAGGCTGTAGATGATCGCCGGCGCCGTGCCCTTGTTTTCGGGCTGGACGATCAGCTGCCGCCGCGCCGCGTCGGCGAGCGCCGCGCCGTAAAATCTCTCGTGTTTGGCGGTCAGGCTGAAAAACGTCCGTTCGGGCGCGATCCCGAGCGCCGTCCGCCGCCGCGTGACGTCGAGCAGCGTCTCGCCGTCGAGCAGCGGGCAGAACTGTTTCGGCCGCTCGTCGCCGGCGATCGCGCGCGTCAGCGACTTGAGCCGCGAGCCGTCGCCGCCGGCGAGAATGACCGCGTAGCGATCGGTTTTCGTGTTTCTGGGAAATTCGATGACCGGATTATTTTTCATAAGCTGCCTCTCATTCGATTTGCAACTATTGAAACCGCCGGGGCCGCCGGAATATTCCAGTTTTTTTCGGTTCAGGGAAGTCTTTCGATGCGCCGCGGGTCGATCCGGAAAAACAGCCGGTCGCCGCGCCGGACGACCGCGCCCGAAAGCGCGACCGGTTCGGCGACGTAATCGAGAACCTCGCGGTTGACGGCCTCGCCTTTTTCCGACAAAAGCCATAATTCCGAGGTATTGCCGGCCGCGTCTTTGACGACGAAGAGCGGCGGGATGCCGCCGCGCAGACAGGCGACGGCGCAGTCGCGGTGCGGTTTCGTCGCGCCCGGATTCATCACGCCGAGATAGCATTTCGAATCGACGATCTCGCCGCGGAGCGTGAAATCGCCGAGCGCTTCGGTCTTTTCCTCGAACGGTTTGGCCGCCTCCGGCACGGGCTCGACCGAGCCGCCGGCGACCTCGATCATCCGCAGCTCGTCGCGGTAGACGAGCGTGCCCTTGAGCCGCACGCGGCGGCCGTCGAACATTTCGCCGTCGAACCCGTGCTTGCCTTCGGCGACGAGCGGAATGCGCTCGAACGCCGGCAGATCGTTCGTCTTTTCCGGTTTTTCGACGATCAGAAACGGGATCGGCCGCGCCTCGATCGTGCCTTCGAAATCGCGGACCGTGCCGAATTCGAAAACGCTCCTCGCGAACGGCTTCTGCCCGAGCCACGCGAGCCCGGCGAACCCGAGCGCCGCGAGCAGCGCCGTCACGACGAAGACCCTGATCGCCTTCGCCGCCGCTTTCGGCATTTTCGGGAGATAACCGATGTAAAATTCGTCGTTCATAGTTTTTTTTCAACGCGGAGGCGCGAAGGCGCAAAGGCGCGGAGATTTTTAAAATTAATTTTCGACGGCCGCCTTTTACAATTCCCCCGAATTCCTTTGCGCCTTCGCGTCTTTGCACCCTTGCGTTAAACCGATCTCCGCCGGCTCGACGCGCGTTCCGGCGCGATTCGGGCGGCGGCGCACGAAGACTTTGCCGTCGGCGATTCTGACGTCGAAGGTCGGGACTTTTTCGGTAAAGGGCGGCGGCGACGCGCCGGTCTCGGGCAGATATTGAAAGCCGTGCCACGGGCAGGTGATGCAGCCGGCGATGATGCGGCCCTCGCCGAGCGGGCCGTTCTGGTGCTGGCAAACATTCGAAACGGCCGAAATTTTGCCGTCGTAGCGAAAGATCGCGACGCGTTCACCGGAAATCGTCCGGATGCGGGCGCGCTTTTCGGGGATCTCGTCGACCGCGCAGGCCTCGACGAATTCGCCGTCCGCCTCGATCTCGCGGTCGGTTTTCGCTTCCTTGAACGCCGCCGCGAGATGGAGACCGGTCACCATAACGACGCCGAGAAACATCAAACCGGTGAAAACCGGCGACGTTTCGGCCTGCAGAACGCCGAGCGCGACGTGGCCGACGAGCAGCGCATAGGCCGCGTAAACGAGCGTGTGCAGCCGTTTCCAGACCGGCGCGGTCAGATTGTTGAGCCAAAAATCGTGGCTCGTCGCGGCCATCAGAAACAAGACGACGAGCGCCAGAAATCCCAGAACCTGAAACGGAAAATCGGCAACCGAGCCGAACCGCGTGTTGCTCGTCAGAAGGCTGACGAACGGGTTGAGCACGCCGAGCGCGTGAAACTGAAAGAGCGCCAGAACGCCGTGAACCGCGCCGACGAAAAACGTCGTCACGCCGAGATGCCGGCGATTGTAAAGCAGCGGCAGAAAACGCGGCGACAGGCGGCAGAGCGGCCCGATCGTCAGCACAACGTGCAGCAGCAGGATCGCGCCGGTACCGAAAGCGCGGATCAAAAGCGTCTCGATCGTCGCGGCCGGCGCGACGACGCCGCCGATGCCGGTAAAAGCGCCGACGTAAACGAGCACGCCGGCGATCAGGATCGCGTCGTAAATTTTCTTCTGCCGGTTCCAGCTGACGGCCGCGTATTTTTCGCTCATCGTTTTTGTGTCGAAATCGTCGGAATCTTGTCGTTGACCGGCTCCGCGTGCCGGAAAACGACGCTCGCGGCGAGCAGCAGCGGCAGCAGCACCGCGAGCCCGAGCCAGATCAATTTGTGCCGCCGCCGAATCTCACGAATCATTTTTCAGCCTCCGTCCGGTGCGCGTTTTTTTCAGCCGGTCTTTGTTCGCCGCGGATCAGCCGCCGCAGCAGCAGGACCCAGAACGCCGCCGCGCCGAAAAAGACGATCGCGCGAAAGACGACGCCCGTCCCGCGCGCCGACTCGTCGAGCCGCGTCACGCCCGCGACCGCGAACCACAGCCCGAACGCCGCGCCGAGCGCGAAGTAAATAAAAACCGCGTCCACGATTATTTCCGCCGCCGTCGTCATTCCATCACGAGCGCGAGATCGTTTCGTTTGCCGATCTCGACGATTTTTTCGATCTCCGGCGCGTCGAGCCGGCTGATTTCCGCGAAGAAATTCTCGAAGCCGCTCGGCGTGATGATCGCCAGAAAACGGCTTTCCGCCGCCGACACGTTCCTCAGGCTGTGCGTCGTGCCGCGCCGGATGAAAAGCATCTCGCCGGGCCGCGCGCGCCGTTTTTCGCCGTCGGTGACGACCTCGTACTCGCCTTCGAGCACATAGACGAGCTCGTCCGTGTGATGATGAAAATGCGGCGGCACGAAGCCGGCCGGCGGCGACGTTTCCTCGACGACCGCGAACCGGCCGAAGGTTTCCGCGCCGCTCACCCGGCAGACGATCCGCTCGCCGAGCACGTTCCAGATTTCTTCCGTTGGTTGAATTGCCTGCGTCATAAAAAAAAACCGCCCTTTCCCGATCACAACGTATATCGAAAAAGCGGCAGGTTTTATTCCGGTTTTTTTGAATTTATCGAAATTATTCGCCCGACTGCTGGAGAAGCTTGGCGACCAGTCCCGTCCAGCCGGTCTGATGACTGGCCCCGACGCCGGCGCCCGTGTCGCCGTGAAAATACTCGTAAAAAAGCACGTGATCGCGCCAGTTTTCGTCCGTCTGAAATTTTTCGAGCGCGGCGTAAACCGGCCGCCGCCCGTCCGCGTCGCGCAAAAAGATCCGCGACAGACGGCGCGAGAGCTCCTGCGCAACTTCTTCGAGGTTCAGACGGCGGCCCGAACCGGTCGGGAATTCGACCCGCAGCGCGTCGCCGTAGAAATAATGGAATTTCTGGAGCGATTCGATCAGCAGATAATTGACCGGCATCCAGACCGGGCCGCGCCAGTTGGAGTTGCCGCCGAAGAGGCCGCTCGACGATTCGCCCGGCTCGTAATCGACGCGGTGCTCGGCGCCGCCCGCGTGCAGCACGTACGGGTTGTCCTTGTGAAACCGCGAGAGCGCGCGGATGCCGTGCGGCGAGAGAAACTCGTTTTCGTCGAGCATCACCTGCAGAACCCGTTCGAGCCGCTCGCGATAGGCGATCGAGAGCAGCCGGCGGCCGCCGTCGTTTTCGACGTTCGCCGTCAGATGCGGCCGGTTTTCGAGAAACCATTCGAACCGCTGCCGGAAATCGGGCAGCGCGTCGAGCGTTTCCCGTTCGATCGTCGCGACCGCGAAAAGCGGGATCAGCCCGACCATCGAGCGCACCTTGAGCGGCGTGTTGCCCTGCCCGTGCAGATGCAGGACGTCGTAGTAAAAACCATCTTCCTCGTTCCAGAGCGAGATCCCTTCCTGGCCGAGATTGTTCATCGCGTCGGCGATGTAAATGAAATGCTCCCAGAATTTAGTCGCGACGTCCTCGTAGGCGCTGTCGGCGACGGCGAGCTCGAGCGCGATCGCGAGCATATTCAGGCAGTACATCGCCATCCACGACGTCCCGTCCGACTGCGCGAGCTTTCCGCCGGTCGGCAGCGGCCGCGAACGGTCGAAGACGCCGATGTTGTCGAGGCCGAGGAATCCGCCCTCGAAGACGTTCATCCCCTCGGCGTCCTTGCGGTTGACCCACCACGTAAAATTCAGCAAAAGCTTCTGGAAGATCCGCGCCAGAAAATTCAGATCGCCCTTTCCGGCGCGTTTTTTGTCGATCTGGTAGACCCGCAGCGCGGCCCACGCGTGGACCGGCGGGTTGACGTCGCCGTAGGCCCATTCGTAGGCCGGAATCTGCCCGTTCGGATGCATATACCACTCGCGGAGCATCAAAATCAGCTGTTCCTTCGCAAAATCCGCGTCGACGAGCGCAATCGGGATCGAGTGAAACGCGAGGTCCCACGCCGCGTACCACGGATATTCCCACTTGTCGGGCATCGAGATGATGTCGGCGTTGTTCAGATGCCGCCATTCGGCGTTGCGGCCCTTTTTGCGCTCGGCGGGCGGCGCGGGCTGGCCCGGATCGCCGTCAAGCCATTTTTCGACGTCGTAATGATAAAACTGCTTCGACCAGAGCATTCCGGCGAGCGCCTGCCGCATCACGCTTTGCGCGTCCGCCGAGAGGTTCGGCGGGACGACGCCGGCGTAAAATTCGTCGGCTTCTTTTTGGCGTTCGGCGAACAGTTCGTTGAAAAACGCGAACGCCGCCTTTTTCGCGTTTGCGCGCGCCGCGTCTTTTTTGACGAGCCGCAGACGCACCGACCGCGCCTCGCCGGCCTTTAATTCCAAAAGATAATTCGCCGCCGCCTTCGTGCCCGTCCGCGCCGGATTGACGGCTTCGGCGTCGCCGTTGACGATATAGTCGTTGATCCCGTCCTTGACGTAGGCCGACTCGTTCTCCGCCCCGAAAAGCCGTCGTTTATTGGTATTGTTCTCGCAAAACAAAATTTCGTCGGCCGCCTCGCAGAACAGCTCGTAATCGCCGAGATCGATCGCCCCCGCTCCGCTCTCCGACATCCGAAATCCGAAATCCGGCGCTTCGCCGTCCCACGACCACGTGTTGCGCCGCCAGACGGTCGGCAGGACGTTGACGCGCGCCGTTTCCGGGCCGCGGTTGGCGACGGTGATTTTGATCAGAATGTCCTCGGGCGCGGCTTTCGCGTATTCGACGAAGCAGTCGAAATAGCGGTCGTCGTCGAAAATGCCCGTGTCGAGCAGCTCGAACTCGCCCGCCTGCTTGCCGGCGCGGCGGTTTTCCTCGATCAGCCGCCCGTACGGAAACTCGGCCTGCGGGTATTTGTAGAGATATTTCAGATAGGAATGCGTCGGCGTCGAGTCGAGGTAGAAATAATATTCCTTGACGTCCTCGCCGTGGTTGCCCTCGCTGCCGGTGAGGCCGAAAATGCGTTCCTTGAGGATCGGATCGCGGCCGTTCCAGAAGGCGACCGCGAAACAGATTCGCTGGTGCTCGTCGCAGATGCCGGCGAGGCCGTCCTCGTTCCAGCGATAGGCGCGCGAGCGGGCGTGATCGTGCGGGAAATAATCCCACGCCGCGCCCGTCGGCGAATAATCCTCGCGCACCGTTCCCCACGCGCGCTCGGACAGGTAAGGGCCCCAGAATTTCCAGAGCCGCGGTTCTTTCAGACGTTTTTCTTCAGCGTTCATCACGCCTCTGTATTCCGCCCGAAAAACGAATTATTCCAGCGCTTTTTTGGTTCGAAGCTGAAGGACGATCTGGAGCAGAACGAGCGTCACGAGGCTGCCGACGAGAATCAGCATCCCGGCGTGCAGATTGTTGCCGAAGCGGTTCGAAACGAAACCGATAAGCCACGTCGTAAAGGTCGCGCCGAGCGTCCCGGCGATAAAGAACGGCGTCGCGCGGCGCGAGGCCGACGGCCCGAAGGTCTTCGTAAAGCGCGACATATTGGTCGGGAAAACCCACGACGTGCCGAAACCGGAAATCGCCGCGCCGACGCCGAGCAGCACGATGCTGCCGGCCGACAGCAGAACGCCCAGCCCGCCGAGGATCGTCAGCAGCCCGAGCAGCAGCATCCGGTTCTCGTTGAGAAACCGGAAGAAAAACGGCGCGACGCCGCGGCCGGCGACGAAAAAGACGAAATAAAGAAAAATCGGCGGCAGCCGGTAGAGCGCCGCGTCCGGCTCGACGCGCTCGGTGTAGGTTTTGAGCCAGCCGCCCATCGCGCTTTCGAAGCCGACGTGGATGAAGTTGAAGCCGGCGATCGCCCACGCCAGCGGGAGCGTCCAGATCGGGGTCGAGAAATCGATCTCTTCCTCGTCGTTCGCCGCCGGTTTCTGCTCGACGCCTTTCGGGATCAGCGCGAGCGCGAGACCGACGAGCGCGAGCGCGACGGTCAAGATCAGCGTCGGCCGGAAAATATCGGTGCCGCGGGCGAAATTGTCGACGAACGGCTGGCTGACGATCGCGCCGACGCCCCAGAAAAAATTGACGACGCTGAGCGCCGCCGCCGGCCGCGACGGGTTCAGCTCGAGGATCAGCATATTGATCGACGGCAGCGTCATCCCGATGCCGAGTCCGTTGACGAAGAACCCGGCCAGACAAAACGTCAGATCGGCCGAGTTCAGCATAAAAATGCCGACCGCCATCAGAAAACAGCCGATCAGCGCCGCCAGCAGAAACCGGCCGCGCTTGCCGAACCAGTTCGTCAGAAACGTCCCGATCAGCGACCCGGCAAACTGCGCCGGAAAGAAATTTCCCGACTGCTCGTCGTTGAGCGTGAATTTTCGGGCGAGAATCGGCAGAAACTGGCCGATGATGACCGTCGTGATGCCCGACAGAAAAAACCCGGCGTGAAGCGAGATTTTCAAGAGACGCACTTTGCTGGAGTTTGTCGGCGGCATAAAAGTAGAAGTTTAAAGTGAAAAGGTGAAAAAGTGAAAAGGTGAAAAAGTTTATTTTCGAACCCGCCCCGCCTTTCCCGCTTTTTCACTTTTTCACTTTTTCACTTTTTCACTCTTTCACTTTATCACTCTTTCACTTTTTCACTTTTTCACTCTTTACCTTTTCCACGGTCCTTTTCGATCAAAAACCGGCCGCCGCCATCTTCCTTCCGCCCCGAAACCAATCCGAAATCCGAAATCCGAAATCCGAAATCGTCTCATCCTTTATGCTGCGGCTTTTTGCGTTTGAATTCTTCCCAGTTTTTCCGGCCGTCCTCGATCAGCTTCGGCTGCTCGGCTTCCCATTTTTCCTTGACCTGCTGGTTGTAATTCAGATAGAGCTTGTTGTCGACGATCTTCCACGCGTTCGGGTCGCCGTCGGCGGTGTAGCCGTGCGAGACGGCGTAGGCGCAGTAGCCGCCGAACTGCGGCGCGTAATTTTCGGGCGCGGCCTTGAACTTTTCCATATTCTCGGCCGACGAAAAATACCATTTCGCGCCGTTCCAGACGAACGAAAACTCGGGATTTCCCGCGACCGCTTTTTCGGCCGTGAAAAACGCGACCGTGTCGAAACCCTTGATCGCGACGTTGTCGGCCGTCGTGCTGATCCGCTTGAAACTCTCTTCCTTCGCGCAGGCGGCCAGAAAAACCGCCGCTGTCAACAATAAAAACAATAAACTTTTCGATATTTTCATAATAACCTCATTTTTAGTTCGGGATTCAAGTACGGTCGGCTGTCAGCCGGCCGCCGCGCTTCAAGGGTGTGAAGCATTTCTACAGGCTGACGCCTGTCAACCGGCTGACAGCCGATTGTACGTTTCCTTCCTAAACTTTACCGACCATCGACGAATCGCGCCGCGTGGCCGTCCGGGTCGCGGACGAGCAGGGATTTTTTGAAGCCGGTCGCGCCGGTCGCGAAATCGATCACGCCGCCCGACACGAAATCGAACCGCCGCTCGCGCAGGAGCGCCGACAGGTCATCGATTCGCGGCGCGGCAAAGCTCGTCTGCCAGTGCCACAGGTCGCTGCTCCGCGTGTCGCGCGGAAACGGACGGCCGTCGCGCGGCGCGAGATATTCGAGAAACTCGACGTGGATGCCGTCTTCCCGCGTTCCGAGATTCGTGATCCGCAGCCGCGCGCCGAAAACGTTGTTGAGATGTTCCTGCTCGACGCCGAAATTCAGGCTCTCGCCGGCGACCGCCAGCCCGAGCGCGTCGCGGTAGAATTTAAGGCTCGCGTCGGTGTCGCCGACGACGATCGCCGTGTGATCGATCCCGAGAAACAATTTTCCCGGATCTTTGGCGAGCGCGTGCCATTTCGGCGCGCCCTTGTCGTCGGGAAAATGCAGGATTTCGAGCACGTGATTGTCGAAATCTCGAAAATAAAACGCGCTGATGCCGGCCGCGCCGGGAATCGTCTGCGGCAGCGTCTGCGGCGCGGTCGAAGCGAACCGGACCTTGTTTTTCCGCAGGACCTCGAACGCGCGGTCCATATCCGAAACGATGATCGCGATATGCTGAAACCAGCGGTCGTTGCTCTTCGAATCGACCGGCACCGGCCGGCCGTTCGAATTGAGATACTCCGTCAGCTCGAGCGTTTCCTGCCCGAGCCGGAGCCGGACGACGCGCGCCCGCGCGCCGAAAACGCCGCTCAGATGCTCGAAATCGTCGCCCCAGAGCTCGCGGTCGGAAATCTTTTCGAAGGCGAGCACGCGCGTGTAGAAATCGACGGCGCGGTCCATATCCGAAACCGTGAAGCCGACCGATTCGACGCGCGAAACCGTCGCCTGGCCCTTTGCGAAAGTCGAAAAAAACGCGACGAACGCGAGCAGGCCGACGATCAGCCAGCCGGGCGGAAAATCGCTCTCGCGCTGGATTTTAACGTTGATGTGCTGTTTGCGAATACCGTTCATATCTCACTCTCAATAATCACGGCGGGCCGGGAATTTATTCCGCGCCCGCCGGTTCGATCCCGATTTCGGGCGTTTATTTTCCGAGCAGATGATCGCCGACGCGGAGCGCGTTCGCCATAATCGTCAGCGCCGGGTTGACGGCCGAGCTCGACGGGAAAAAGCTGCCGTCGACGACGTAGAGATTGTCGAGCTCGTGCGCCCGGCAGTCGCGGTCGAGCACCGACGTCCGCGGATCGTCGCCGAACCGGAGCGTCCCGTTCTGATGCGCGACGCCGGCGAGCGGAATCTGCTCGGCGAGATAGAGATTGCGCGCAAAGATGCCCTGGTGACATTCGCCGCCGTGAACGTCGCACTTGCGCTGCGCGTTGAGCAGCTGCTGCAGCTTTTTCTGGAGCCGCCGGTGCGGTTCGGTGTTGTTCGGCTGGTAGCTCAAAACGATCGCGCCGTCGCGGTCGAGCGTGACGCGGTTTTCGGGACGCGGCAGATCCTCGGTCGTCAGCCAGAAATCGAGCGAATGACGGGCCATCAGATCGAGCGTGAAGCCGGGCGCGATCGCCGGCGCGCCGGCCGAGAGCGTCACGCCGTCGAGCTTGCCGACGAACGAGATATGGCCCATCGGATACGGAAAATCGTCCGCGCCGAAATAGAAATCGTTGAGCCCGAGCGTCTTTTGAAACACGGTCGGGTTCGGGCATTTCGAGACGGCGAGCATCACCGAATTGACGTGGCCCATATAATTGCGCCCGACCTGATCCGAGCCGTTCGCGAGCCCGCGCGGATGCCGGTCGCTCGCCGACCGGAGCAGGAGCGCGGCCGAATTGATCGCGCCGGCCGAAACGATCACCGTTTCGGCCGAATAGCTTTCCCGCTCGCCGTTTCTTTCGACCCGCACGGCCACGATGCGGCGGCCCGCGGCGTCGGTTTCGAGCCGCGTGACGAGCGCGTTCGTCAGCAGCGTGACGTTCGGAAACGCGAGCGCCGGCTCGACGGCGCAGGTCTGCGCGTCGGCCTTCGCGTTCAGCAGACACGGAAAACCGTCGCAGGTGCCGCAGCGGATGCATTCGCTCCGGCGGTCGTCTTCCTTCAGCTTGACGCCGAGCGGGACGTGAAACGGCTTCAGTCCCTGCGCCGCGAAATCCTCGGCGAGATGCCGGATCCGCGTTTCGTGACTGACCGGCGGATGCGGAAAATCGCCGCTCGCCCACGGTTCGGTCGGGTCCTCGCCGCGCCGTCCGTGGACGTGATAGAGCCGCTCGGCCGCGGTGTAGTACGGCTCCATCTCGTCGTAGGAAACCGGCCACGCCGGCGAGATGCCGTCGTAATGGCGGAGCTCGCCGAAATCCTCGCGGCGCATCCGGAAGAGCGCCGCGCCGTAGAATTTCGTGTTGCCGCCGACGTTGTAGTTGGTGTGCGGATGGAGCGGCTTGCCGCTCGCGTCGAACCACGTTTCCTTGGTGTTGTAGTGACCCTCGACGTTCACTTTCCGCGAATTCCAGTTGTCGAGCCCGCGCTTGACGAAATCGCCGCGCTCGAGCACGAGGATCCGTTTGCCCGACGGCGCGAGCTTATGGAGCAGCGTGCCGCCGCCCGCGCCCGTGCCGATGATGATAAAATCGTAATGTCCGTTCGTCATAAAATTCTCCCTGAAACCGATCGCCGGGCCGCAAAGCATATTTCCCGGCTGAATACTGCGTAAATTAAATATTTTGATAATTTGATCTTCGATCCTGGATCTTGGATTTTTTTCCAAAGGTCAAAGACCAAAGATCA
>JAFDVJ010000020.1 GCA_018269075.1 Acidobacteriota bacterium | reverse complement strand
GTTTTTAGTGTTTTTAGTGGATCGGTTAAAAAGCGTTCGCCGCCTCAAACTATAAATTTAAACAGACTCTAAAGAATGAAGCGTTTGACACCGCTGGCGCGGCGTTTGCCGGCCGCGATGCCGGCGCTCTGTGTTAATTGCCGGCCAGCTTTTGTTCGATCGACGGGATCGCGCCGGCCTGAAAATCGGGTTCGACGGTTTGGGCGAGCGTCAGCGCCCGCTGGTATTCGGCGCGGGCTTCGTCCCGGCGGCCGGCGGCGGACAATGCGTCGCCTAAGGTGATCCGGACGGTGACCGAGTCGGGCGCGAGCGCGGCGGCGGTTTGGGCTTCCGCGAGCGCGGCGTCCGTTTGTTCGGCTTCGAGCAGATTGCGGGCGTTCTGGCTGCGGCCGAGCGCGGCGGCGAGCGGGATTTCGAAACGGCCTTCGAAAACGAAGACCTGGCGGCCGATGACGTCGTTCGGCGTCACGGATTTGAAATCCTCGTAAGGATTGAGCCGGCCGGGGCCGAATTCGAAGCCCGAGAGATCGGCCGCGCTGACGAGCACCGGGCCGTCGATCGCGGGCGGCGGCGCGATTCTTTCGTTGAGCCAGAGCGAATCGGCGGTCGGCAGCGGCCGGCACGGGATGCCGTAGTAGGCCGGCTCGGCGACGCCCTCGCCGAAATAGACGAACCAGCAGTCTTTGATGCCGCGCGCGTCGAGATATCGTTTGACTTCTTTGAGCTGCTGCGCCCAGTCGGCGTTCGAATCGCTGAGATGCTTCCAGGTGTTGACGGACCCGCCCCAGAGCTCGTTCGAATACGGAATATAATACGGATAAGCGAGCAGCGATGCCGCGACGTGCCAGATGAGCAGCGCCGCCGCGACGAAGCCCCATTTTCGATGGCGGCCGACGAACGCCGCCGCCGCGCCGCCGGCAAGCGCGAACAGAAAGATATAGACGGGCAGGATGTGGCGGACGCCGATGTTGGTCCCGGAATTCATCGCCGCCAGAAAATAGATCAGCGGCGGGACGCCCAGAAAGAGGACTTCGCGCCAGCGGTCGAACCGGCGCGTGCCGATCGCGGCGAGCGTCAGCAGAAACAGGAGCAGCAAGGCGAGCGTCGATTTGACGACGAAGACGACCGAAAAATAAAACCAGACGCTGTGCGGGTAGGTCTTTCCGAAAACGTAGCTCGGAAAGGTCGTCATCAGGATGTCCGAGAGCCCGTAGAGATACGATTCGGGCAGCAGGTGAAACCGCGCCGCGGTGCCGATCAAAAGGTCCTGACCCGGCGTGAGTCCCTTCGTGAATTCCGCGAACGGCGGATTTAATTCGAGCCCGGCCGGCCGCGCTTGATAGCGAAAGCCGTAGCACGCCCACAGCAGGACGACCCCGATCGCGGTGATCGCGGCGAGCGCGAGCATCATCCGCAGCGCCTGTTTCCAGAGATTGACCGGGGCTTCGGTTTCCGTGTCGCGCGTGCCGAAGCGCCGCCGCAGCAATTCGCCGAGCGCGAGCACGAACAGCATCGGAAACAAAAGGACGGCCGAATGCTTGACGGCGAGCGCGACGCCGAGCGCGAGCCCGACGAGCAGCAGGCGCGGCGCGGAAGGCGCTTTGACCCAGCGGTAAAAGGCGTAGACGGTCGCGAAGATCATCGCCGAAGCGCCGGCGTCGGTCGTCACGTAGGCGCCGTGGGCGAGAAAATTCGGATCGAAGACAAGCAGCGCGAGCGCGAAGAACGCCGCGCCGCGGCCGAACATCTCGCGCGTGCCGAGAAACACGAAGAGCGCGCCGAGCAGCGAGAAAACGGCCGCCGCCGACCGGGCCCGGAGCAGGATCGCGTCGGCGTCGTTGCGGTAGAGAAAATCCTTGCCGCTTAAGAATGCGTTCTCTTTAAAAAAGCGGTCCTGGAGCGCGGGAACCGTCAGCGGCATCGGCAGCAGCGGCAGGGCGGCGATCAGCTTGACGAGCGGCGGATGTTCGGGATTGAGACCGAAATCCGCGGTTTTCCACGACATATAGCCGGCGAAAATATGGTCGGCCTCGTCCCACGTCTGCGACTGCTGCCGGACGGTCATAAACAATTGAAGGCCGAGGATCAACAAAAGCGCCGCGACTCCGGCCGCTTCGGCCGCGCCGCGTTTGGTTTTTAACATTTTCGATTATCTCTCACTCCGGTTCGTCTGCTCGGGCGGAAACCGTGCATTCCGCGAATTTAGAGGAATGATAGGATAAGAGCTCAAACGGAAGCAAATACCGGACGCGGTTTTACGGAGCGCCGGCATCACGGCCGGCGCTCCGTGGTTTTACGGGTTGGGCGGATTGATGTAGATCGGTTCGCTGCCGTCGACGCGGGTGGCGCGGCCCTGGCCGATCGAGCCGAAAAGATAGTTGTAGGTGTTCTGCGAAAACTCAACCGGTTTGACCGTCAGGCCGGCGGTGTCGGCGAGCGGCGTGTTGGCGGTGCTTTTGAGGACGGACGTGATTCCCCAGCCGCCGCGGACGACCGTCGCGTTGGTCGGTTCGGTCGTCAGGCCTTCGCGGCCTTTCTGGTCGATCGAATCGACGCGCTTAAAGGTCGGCGAGCCGCTCGAAAAGCCGGCGACGGTCGTTGTGTAGGTCGTCGCCTCGCCGACGCCGCCCGGCCCGCCGCTGATTATCAGCCGGATCTCGCCCGTCTGGAGCTTTTTGAGCTCGATCGTGAAGAGATCGGCCGCGTAAAAGCGCGAATCGTTCGTGCCGCCGGCGGTCGCGATCGTGTGATAGCCGCTGTTCGCCGCGTGATCGGACGAGCGGAAGAACGGGCGCAGCGCGTAGTTCGGATAGAGCGTTTTCGTGCCGATCGTGACCGCGCCCGCGGCCGACGGCGCGAAAACGCTGCCGGACGTGATCTGCGTGCCCTGCAGATTTTTGACGCGGTAGAGGCCGCCGCTCGATTCGATGTAGTATTGATCGGTGCGGCTCGACCCGTCGGCGTCGCCGGTCCACGTCGCGCGCGTGACGCCGCCGACGATCGCCCAGACGCGATTCCACGCGAGCCCGGCATCGATCTCGACGTTGTTGCAGCGGCCGCCGAGATAGATGCTCGGGCGGTCGCGCGAGCCGGTCCGGTAATCGTTCATCTCGCTCAGACTGTAGCCGGCGACGCCGTCGAGATCCTGAATAAAGAACCGGTTCGCGTCGGCCGCGAATTCCGGGATCGTGCCGCCGCGGCTGTGGATGCCGAGCGACGTCGACGAGGCCGGCGTGATGACTTTCCGGTAATACGCGCCGATCTCGTTCGGCTGGCCGTCGATGACGGCGAACGGCGGCGCGATGTCGACGCCCGGCGTCTGCGCGGTCGCCGGGTAAGAAGAGAAAACTGCCAGTAAAAAACCGATAAGATGTTTATTCATATTCCCCCTGATAAGCCGGAAACCGATGTCCGGCGGTTGAAAAAAGAAGGCCGGCCGAAGTCGTCCGGCCCGACAAATGACGGCCCGCCGAACGGGACCGTTCGAAAAGAGCATCGTGACGGAGCGCCGGCATCGCGGCCGGCAATACGGTTGAAACACGCAAACAAATCTTCATTTTCCTGAAGATTAAAGATAAATGAAGCGTTTGACGCCGTTTGCACGGCGTTTGCCGGGAGGATACCGGCGCTCCAATCCGTCACTTTATTCCGAAGACTTTCCCTTGAGCCCGTTCTCCAGCCAGGCGTTGATCCGGTCGGTCTGCTCGTTTGTCAGGCCGTGGCCGGTTTCGAGCGCGAGGACGAGCTTTTTCGGGGCGGTGATCGTGTTGTAGGCGGCGAACATCGAGGTCGGCGGGCAGGTTTCGTCGTTGTAGCCGAACGTGTAGAAGACCGGCGCCCTGAGCCGGCGTGCGAAGTTGACCGTGTCGTAGTATTTCGAGGTTTCGATCTTGGCCGGCGTCCGGTTCTTCTCGTATTTGAAGGCGTGCGACCAGCCGCCCGCGCGGCCGTGGAGATAGCCGGTCATATCGGCCATCGCCGGGATCCAGACGGCGAGCCGTTTGACGCGCCGGTCGAGCGCGGCCGTCATCACCGACAGACCGCCGCCCTGGCTGCCGCCCATCACCGCCAGATTTTTGCCGTCGAACTGCGGCAGGCTCATCAGAAAATCGTTCGCGCGCAGGCAGCCTAAAATGACGCGGCGAAAGTAAAAATCGTTTTTATCGTCGAGCCCGTCGACCATATACATCTTCAACGCGCCGGCCGCGAGATCAGCGTAGACGGCCGGGTCGAGCGTCACCGGAATGCCGTGGATGCCGATCTGTAAGGTGATGATGCCGCGTTCGGCGAGCGCCAGCGAGCCGCGGTAGGGCCGGACGCCCGCGCCGGGAACGTGGAGGACGGCGGGGAATTTCTGGTTCGGGTTCGAGGATTTCGGGATCGCCAGAATGCCGTAGATGCGGCTCGGCGCGTTGGCGATCCGGCCGACGTTCTGAAAGCTGACGTGATAGACGTCGACGGTCGGCGTCGAATACGAAGGCAGCGGTTCCATCTTCGCGTCGAGCGGCAGTTTGGCGAGCTCGGCCCGGCCGGCGGCCCAGAACTCGTCGAAGTCCGGCGGATCGGTCGTCGTCGGCTCGATCAGATCGGGCCGGAAACCGGCGGTCGCGAGCCCGCGGTAGGTGCGGCCGTCCTTGCTCATCGTGACGATGCAGCGCAGAAATCCCGGCTCCTTCAACGTGCCGGCCTCGATCGTCAGGCTTTGGTCGGTCGTCGTCGCGGTCCGGACGAGCGACGGCGGCATCTGTTCCTGACCGCACGAATATTTGACGGGCAGACCCGCGACCGGCCGGTTATTGAGCGTCACGGCGACCGTGAACCGGACCGGCTCGTTCAGCTGGTAAGTCCAATCGCTCCGGTCGGGCGCGACGCCGATTTTATAATTGCCGACGCTCTCCTCCTGCGCCCGAACGCCAGCGCCCGTCAACAGGAAAACGATAAGAATGATGATGTTGAATTCCTTCATAAGTTATGGCGATTTCGGATTACGCCGATTTCGGATTACGCCGATTTCGGATTACGCCGATTTCGGATTTCGGATTTCGGATTTCGGATTGGTTTCGAGTCGGCAGACTTCGTTTAAACCGAAACATTCCAATTCAGACAAATCCGAAATCCGAAATCCGAAATCCGAAATCCCTTACTGGCATTCGAGCCGGAAATCGATGGCGGCTTCGAAGGTTCGGTTCCAGGGCAGTTCGAGAGTCAGACCGGACGGCTTGCGGCAGGTCAGGCCGTTGGTCGCGGCGAAACGGCCGCCGAAATAATCGTCGGAAAGCTCCCGGAAATTGTTTTTCAGCAGTTCGAGGCTGAAGGCCTCGACGCGTTTCGTCGCCGCGTCCGAAAGGCGGAGATTGTTCCATTTGTTCTCGGCGATAAAGTCGCGGGCCTTCGCGCGGACGATCGTGTGAAAGTAGAAATCGTCGAGCACGCGGTGAAACGTAAACCAGTTTTCGGCCGTCAGGACGCGCCGCCGCGCGGCGTCGGATTCGAGAAACCGGGCCTTCGCGAGCGCGAAGATCGCGCCCTGCGGCAGCGTCGTCCCGATCGTGTTGCCGGCCGTGTTCCACGCCGCGTAGGAATTGATCCGCGGCAGCAGCTGCCGTTTCGCGAGCAGCCGCGCGAACGACTCGTCGCCGCCCTGCACATTGCCCTTCGGATCGACGTCGGCGACGATGACCTGTTTGCCGCGGTCGAGCCGGTTTTCGATTTCGGCGGCGAATTTTTCGGCATTGCCTGGCTCGAAGCGCGAGGCGTAGACGTAGAACAAGAGATCGGCCCGCTTTTCGTCCGAAACTTCGCGCGCGCCGACGGCGGCGATGTCAAAGCTGACGGTCTGCCGGAGCGGCCGGTCCTCGAACGGCATCACCGCGGCGGCCGCTTTTTCCGACGAATAAACGGCCTTGATGCGCGGGTGAAAATCGTATTGGTCGGACAGCGCCCGCGCCAGCAGCAGCATCGAGACCTCGTCCGCGCCGGGCTGGACGGCGACCCGGTTCTTCAGCTTCAATTTTTTCGTCAGCTCGATCAGATTCTCGCGGTCGGCGACGTGGACTCCGCGCGGTTTGGCGTCGTCCTGCGAGAGGATCAGGTAATCGATCGTCCGGTCGCGGACGAGCCCGACCGCCGCCCGGTTGACCTGCAGATCGCGGGCGCGCGCCCGTTTGTAGTCGTCGAGCGCGGCCGCCGGGATTTTTCGTTCGAGCGCGGCGGTTTCCGCCCGGAGATTCGGATCGGCCGCGATCTCCGCCCATTTCGCGAGGTTCGCGCGGTAGGCTTCGTTCTCGAGCGTGCCCGACGGCGCGAGCCGCATAATCACGCTCGACCCGTAAATTTTGAGACGCGGCGCGCGCCGGCGGAGCTCGCGCAGGAATTCGAGCCGTTCGAGCGCCGTTCGGTCATCGACGCCGTGCGCGCGCATCGCGACGAGGCCGCCGTAGGCGAGCATATCGACCGAGACGATCGCCGCGTCGAACGATTTCAGATCCTGAGCTTTGAGCCATTCGATGATCGCGTCCGGTTTTCCCGGTTCGGTAAAGCGGCCCAGCAGTTCGATCGGCGGCGTGACGACTTCGGCCTCGCCGATCTGTCCCATTCTGACCGGAAACTGGAGACACGGCGGCCGGTCGTCGAGCGGGATCAAAAGGATTTTCGCGGGCGGCCGGGCGGCGAGCGCCGGCGCGGCGAGACAGAAAAGCAGGATCAGGATTCTGGTGATTTTCATTTCGGGGCAGTTAATTGAGCCGTTTTTCAGGCGTTTTTCGATAAATAAAACGTCGCCCGGTAGCGGTCGGCGCGGTAGATCGTGTGTGCCGATTCGATCGGCTGGTGCGATTCGGTGAAGACGACGCGGTGGACGACGAGCACCGGCGCGCCGCCGCGGACGCCGAGCTGTTCGGCGATCCGTTTCGGCGCGGCGGCCGCTTCGAGCACTTCTTCGGCGTGGTGCATCCGTGAATCGTAGTTTTCGCCGAGCACCCGGTAGAGCGAGTTTTTCGTCAGGTCGAATTTATCGAGCTTCGGAAAAAGATAGGCCGGCAGATAGGTTTTTTCAAACGCCATCGGCTCGTCGTCGGCGAGCCGGAGCCGCTCGAGATAAAAGACTTCGGCGCCCGCGCCGAGACCGAGATCGCGCATCACGTCCGGGCCGGCGAGCTCGCGCCGGAAAGTCAGGACGAGCGAGCTCGGCCGGAGCCCGAGCGAGATCATCTCCTCGGAAAAGCCGTTGAGATTGCGCGTGTGGACGTCGATCTTGCGGTTGTTGACGAATGTCCCGACGCCGCGCTCGTTGTAGATCAGGCCTTCGAGCCGGAGCTTCTGGAGCGCCTGCCGGACGGTCATCCGGCTGACCGCGTAACGCTCGGCGAGCTCGCGCTCGGACGGCAGATTTTCCTTGAACTGATCGTTCTGGATCTGGACTCGTAAAGCCTCGGCGATTTGTGTGTGCAACGGCACCGTCCCGTCGCGCGTCAAAGTTTCTTGCATCTCGTTTTTGAAAGTGGTCTAGACCAAACTGGTGTCGAATATATTCAAAATTATGCTAAAACCCGACGCCTGTCAACCAAAATCGGAAAATTCTGTTTGCCGGCGAAGCGCATTTGACATTTGGACAGGTTTTGTTACAAGCTAGTGGTCTAGTCCACTTCCGGCGCTGTTAAAAAAATTGAAACGATTTTCGAAAGCGACGAATCGTTCGAAGAGCCAGATTCCCGGCTGCCGGCGACTGCGAAGCTCCGGACTGAGCATTTATTTTTCAAGGGGAATAAGGGGAAAAAATGAATTTTTTTAAGAAACTCGCGCGGCCGGCGGCCGTCCTGCTCTGCGGTCTGATGATGGCTTTCGCGGTCGGCGCGCAGCAGATCACGGCGACCGTTTCCGGCACCGTCACCGATCCGAACGGCGCGGTCGTGCCCGGCGCGACCGTCACCGCCGCCTCCGTCGATACCGGCCTCACGAAGACCGCGACCTCCGGCGACGACGGCAATTACACGATCACCTTTCTGCCGCCGGGCACCTACAACATCACGATCGTCAAGACGGGTTTCACGCCCGTCACTCGCGACAACATCCGGCTCGAAGTCGCCCAGACGGCGAGCCTCGACGTCGCGCTCGGCATCTCGACACAGGCGACCGTCGAGGTCGGCGGTGACGAAACGCCGCTTCTTCAAAACGACACGTCGAATCTCGAAACGACGATCGAGCAGCGGCTGGTCGAGGACCTGCCGTCGGCCGAGCGGAACATCTTTTCATTCGTCAATCTCGTGCCCGGGGCGATCGACACCGGCGCGGCGCTCGGCAACCCGGGGTCGCAGATCGGCTCGTCGGCGAACCGCAACTTTTTCGATTCCAATTTCGCGATCAACGGCGGGCGCGCCTCGTCGAACGACGTACTGCTCGACGGCGTGACGAACACGATCGGCGATTTCAACGGCGTCACGATCTCGCCGCCGCAGGACGCGGTCCGCGAGTTCAAGGTCGTCTCGGGCGTCGCGCCGGCCGAATACGGCCGGACCGGCGGCGGCATCGTGACGATCGCTTCGAAAGCGGGCACGCGCCGGTTTCACGGCGCGCTCTACGAATATTTTCAGGACGGCAACCTCAACGCCAACGGTTTTCGCAACAACCGCAACTCGATCGACCGCATCAATTCGTCGGCCAAGCACCAGTTCGGCGGCGCGATCGGCGGGCCGCTCTTCTTTCCCGGCTTTGGCGAGGGCGTCCCGTTCATCAGGAAATTCGAAAAAACGTTCTTCTTCGCCAACTACGAGGGCCGCCGCGAAAAAAATCCGACGACGCGCATCCTGACGCTGCCGACGGCGCGGATGCGGACCGGCGATCTCGGCGAGCTGCTGACGGGCGCGGTCCGCTCCGGCGTCACCAACGCCGACGGCACGCCGGCGCTGTTCGGACAGATCTACAGCCCGTTCGCGCCGGTCACCGGGGGCGGCGTCACGCGCCGCAATTATTTCCCCGGCAACAATTTAAGCACGCTGCCCGTGTGCACGACGGCGACCAACCGGCAGACGACGCCGTGTCTCGATCCGGTCGCGCTCGCGGTGCTTCGCTACCTGCCGCTCCCGAACCGGCCGGGCCTCGTCAACAACTACGCGTTCGCCGACAACACGATCTTTAACCGCGACATCTTTTCGGGCCGCATCGACCACACGGTTTCCGACAAACAGAGCTTTTTCGTCCGGTTCAGCTACGAAAAACGCTATAACGCGCCGCCGAACTTTCTCGGCTCGATCGCCGCGCCGGTCACCGTCCAGCGCGACACGTTTCTAAACACGACGTTCAACCATGTCTACAGCCTGTCGGCCACTCTGATCAACAATTTCCGCTACGGCTACACGCGCGCCCACGCTCAGCAGGCTTCGGACAGTCTCGGCTTCGACCCGACCACGCTCGGTTTCGCGCCGAATCTCGCGCAGGCGGCGTCGCAGCTGATCTTCCCGACGTTCAATATCGGCTCGACGGTCGGGGCGGGCGAGATCGGGACCGGCATCATCGGCGGCGCGGGCAACGACCAGCCGCGCGACACGCAGATGGCCGGCGATTCGCTGACCTACGTGACCGGCGCGCACGTTTTCCGCTTCGGCGCGGAATACCGCCTGTACCGCTTTTACCCGTTCCAGTTCTCGATCCCGTCGGGCAGTTTTTCGTTCACGCGCGCGGCGACCGCCGGGCCGGTGCCGTCGGCGGTCGTGTCGCCGGTCGAAGCGGCCGGTTCGTCGTTCGCGTCGTTTCTGCTCGGCATCCCGAGCGGCATCACGCGCGAGGTCCAGCAGCCGATCACGATCTATCATCATTACGGGGCCGGCTTCGTGCAGGACGACTGGAAGATCCGCCGCAACCTGACGCTCAATCTCGGCCTCCGGTGGGACTTCGAGACCGGCACCGCGAGCCCGCAGAACCTGATCACGAATTTCGATTTCGACGCGCCGTCGCCGATCGCCGCGAATGTGCAGAACCGTCTGAATTCGATCAATCTCGATCCGGCGGTCGCCGCGCTCAATCCGGGCATCCGGAATCTGACGGGCCGGCTGAGCTTTCCCGAAGGCTCGCAGCAGGACACCAACAAAAACCGGTTCGCGCCGCGCGTCGGGTTCGCCTACAGCATCAACCCGAAAACGACTCTGCGCGGCGGCGTCGGGCTGTTTTTCCTGCCGATCTCGCTCGAGGGCTCGTCGGCGCTCGGGACGAGCTTTACCGATTCGGTGACGCAGACGTCGTTCGCCTCGGGCACGGGCCAGGTGACGGCGGCGACGATTTTTCTCTCGGACCCGTTTCGAAACGGCGTCCGGACGGCAATCGGCAATTCGCTCGGCGCGCTGACGTCGCTCGGGCAGAACCTCGACGCGGTCGTCGAGCCGCACCGGCCGAACCCGTATAACTGGCAGTTCAACCTCGTGCTCCAGCGCGAGCTCGCCAAAAATCTGGTGCTCGACATCGCCTTCGTCGGCAGCCGCGGCCGGAATCTGCCGTCGCGCAACATAAATCTGAACCAGCTTTCGACGACGGCGCTCGATTACGCGCGGGCCAATTACGCGAATCCCGGCGCCTGCGCGACGACGGCGAACCCGAACGCTTCGTGCGCGACGGTCGCCGCGTTTCTGACGCAGCCGGTCGCGAATCCGTTTCAGGGCAGCATCCCGTCGGTCGCCGCGTTCAACGGCGCGACGATCGCGCGGGCGCAGCTTTTGCGGCGGTTCCCGCAGTATCAGACCGTCACGCAGTTCAGCCCGAACATCGGGCGCAGCAACTACAACGCGCTCCAGATCAATCTTCAGAAGCGGTTCAGCGACGGCTTTTCGCTGCTCGCCAACTACACCTGGTCGAAGCTGCTCGACACGGGCGGCGTCGGCAACGGCGCGCGCTTTACCGATCCGACCAACGCCGAGGACGTTTTCAATCTCGATCAGGAATATTCGTATTCGACGCTCGACGTGCCGCATCGCCTGACGGTCAGCGGAACGTACGAGCTGCCGATCGGGCGCGGCAAACTGATCGGCAAAAACTGGGACCGGCTGACCGATGCCCTCCTCGGCGGTTTTCAGGTCTCGGGCAGCGGCGTCTACCAGATCGGTACGCCGCTGACGATCACCTACGCGATCGGTTTCCCGACCTCGGGGCTGTCGGCGGTCGGCAACCTGCAGATTCGTCCGAACCGCATCCCGGGCGTCGATCCGATGGCCGGCAATTTCGGCGATCTGATCCGGCAGGGGCTGCCGGTCTTCAACCCGGACGCGTTCAGCGCGCCGAGCGTCTCGAACTTCGAGTTCGGGACGGCCGCGCGGACTTACAACGACATCCGCCGCGACAGCTACAAGAACGTCGATCTTTCGATTATCAAGAACATCAAGTTCGACGAGGTCCGGAAGATCCAGCTACGGATGGAATTTCTGAACGCGTTCAACAACGTCGTCTTCGGCACGCCGGTGACGACGTTCGGCAACGCGAATTTCGGAACCTACGCCAACCAGGACGTCGCGCTCGGCAACCGCCCGCGCGTCATCCAGCTGGTCGGGAGGTTCACGTTCTAAAGCAGTTAAAAAATCAAAAATTAAAAATGAAAAATTACTTCGAGTCCGAATTTGTAATTTTCAATTTTTAATTTTTAATTCTCGAAATGATGTCCGCGATCCTTATATTACTGATTTTCGTCACGTTTGCCGCGCTGATGTTCACGCGCCGGGTGCCGGCGCTGATCGCCGTGCCGCTGATGGCGGTGCTGATCGCGGCGGCGGTCGGGACGCCGTTTTCGGCGATCCTCGACGACGTCGTCTCGGCCGGATCGGTCAAGCTGGCGGCGGCTTACGTGGCGGTTTTCGCGGGCGCGATGCTCGGGCGGGGGATGATGCAGACCGGCATCGCCGAGGGCATCATCAAACGCGCGGCCGAATTCGGCGGCGATCGACCGCTCGTCGTCGCCTTCGGCCTGATGCTCGTGACGGCGGTGCTTTTCACGTCGCTCACGGGCCTCGGCGCGATCATTATGGTCGGGTCGCTGGTGCTGCCGATCATGATGAGCCTCGGCATTCCGCGGCGGCTCGCGGGCACGTATTTTCTGCTCGCGTTCGCGACCGGCTTTATCTTCAATATTTCCCTGATCCGTTTTTACCGCGACATCCTGCAGATCGCCGAGAACGCGCCGCTGCCGCCGGAAATCGTGCGGTTTCAGCTGATCATGCTCGGCGTGATGGCGGCCGGCACCGTTTTGTACACGATCGTTTCGGCGAAGCGCGCGCCCGAACTGGCTTTGATGACGGTCGTCGCGAAGGAGGAGCTGACCGACCGGATCGACGATAAAAACGCGCCGCTCCTGTCGTTTCTGACGCCGCTGATTCCGCTCGTCCTCTATTTCGGCTTCAACGCCGCCGGCTGGAAGGAAGTGCCGTCGTTTCTCGCCGGCTCGGTCTTCGGCGCATTGGTCGCGCAGCCGAAGCGCGTTGTGCAGGTTTTATCGTCGTCGCTGATCCGCGGGCTCGAAGACGGCGCGCCGGCGGCGATCCTGATGATGGGCATCGGGATGCTCGTCAACGCGCTCCAGCTGCCGGCGGTCAAAATGGCGCTCGAACCGCTGATCGCTAATCTGCCGATCGCCAATGCGTGGACCTACGTCCTGTTTTTCGGCGTCCTGTCGCCGCTCGCGCTCTATCGCGGGCCGTTCAACCTGTTCGGCCTCGGCGCCGGTTTTTTCGCGATCGTCGCGGCGGCCGGCATCGTCCCGGCGATCGCGGTGCTCGCGGCGGCGATGGCGATCGTCCAATTGCAGAACGTCTGCGACCCGACTAACACGCACAATGTCTGGGTCGCCAACTACGTCGGCGTCCGCGTCGAGGAGCTGACGAAAGCGACGCTCCCGACGATGATCCTGATCTGTTTCATCGGGCTCGTCTTCGGCGCGCTCCTGTTTTTGAAGTGAGGTTTGGCTTGATGTTCAAAAAATTATCGATCCTTCTCGTTTTATTGCCGGCGGCGTTCGCGCAGACCGTTCCGCCGGCGGGCAAGACCGGCGTCAAGCCGGGCAAAGAAGTTGCGCCGGCCGCGACTCTGCCGTGTTTTCCGGGCGCGTATTACCGGAAGGCGGTGTCGAGCTTCGACACGTGGACCGGCATCGCCGGCTTCGTCAAACTCGGCACGCCGCGGATCGACGAGGACCGGCTCGACCCGCAGACCAAACAGCCGCTCGACAATTTTTCGGTCTATATGGGCGGCAACGCGGGCGGCGATTACGAGGTCGACGCCGGACTGACGTGGGAGTTCACGACCGGCGCGGACGGGCGGAAAAGCGCGGTCCGCAACGCTTTCCGGCCGTTCTGGCGGACGAAAACGTGGAATTCCGCGCCCGACCGAAAGGAGTTTTATTTTTATCCCGGCGAGACCGTCCAGATGGCGATCTACATCGTCGGGCCGAAAAAACTGCGGCTCGTGATCTCGAACGGCCGCGAGAAGACGTTTCAGACGGATTTCGACGCCGACGGCTTCGCGCCGAACGTCCGGCGCCAGTTCAAGCGCGTCAACGCGATCGATCAGGTGCATAACGAGGGCCGTCCCGTCCAGCCGACGAAAGCAGAGGTCACCGGCGCCGAGTGGACCGAAACGTTTCTGCTGCGCGGCGCCGGCGCCGACGCGCGGCAGCTGCCGATGACCGGCGCGCGGTTCACGGATATGCGCTGCAGCGACGCGTCGCACATCGTCGTGACGACGACCGACGCGGGCAAGGGCGCGGAGCGAATCGACATTTACGGAACGCCGCGCAAATGAACGGGGAAAAGATGGTTAAGCTGAATTTTATGAGATATTTTCTTGCGCTTTTAATGACCGCTTCGATGCTTTCGCCGGCGGCCGTTTTCGCGCGGGCGAAAAGCGAAAGGACGCGCGCGGACCGGGTCGAAAAGACATTGAAATCGATGACGCTGCGCGAAAAGCTCGGGCAGATGATCGTGACCGGCGTGATGGGCGATTACAAAAACGTCGACGGCGAAAAGTTCGCCGAGGTCAAAAAACAGATCGTCGAGAACAAGGTCGGCGGCTTCGTTTTCTACCGCGGCGACGCGCTCGAGCTGGCCGCGCTGACGAACGAGATGCAGAGCCTCGCGAAGATCCCGCTTTTTATGGCGGCCGACTTCGAGCGCGGCCTGCCGATGCAGATTCGGAGCGGCACGTCGTTCACGCACAATATGGGCATCGCCGCGGCCGGCGACCCGCGCGACGCCTACCGCAAGGGCCGGATCATCGCCGAGGAAATGCGCGCGATCGGCATCAACTGGCTCTACGGCCCGGTCTCGGACGTCGCCAATAATCCCGACAACGCGATGATCAACGTCCGCAGCTACGGCGAGGACGCCGCCCGCACCGCCGAGTTCGTCGCCGCCGAAGTGCGGGGCCTCCGCGAAGGCGGCGTGATCTCGACCGCCAAGCATTTTCCCGGTCACGGCGACACGCCGCAGGATTCGCACATCGACAAGCCGACGATCGAGATCGACCGGGCGCGGTTCGAGCGCGTCGAGCTCGCGCCGTTCCGCGCGGCGATCGCCGCCGGGCTCGATTCGCTGATGACGGCGCACATCGCGCTGCCGCGGATCACGAATGATTCGGTTCCGGCCTCGCTCAATCCGAAGATCAACGTCGATCTGATCCGGAACGAACTGAAATTCGACGGCATCATCACAACCGATTCGCTCGGAATGGGCGCGATTGTCAAAAACTACCGGGGCGCCGACGCCGCCGTCCGCGCGATCAAGGCCGGCGCCGACGTCGCGCTGCTGCCGCCGAACGTCGGGGCGACGATCGACGCGCTCGAAGCGGCCGTCAAGGCGGGCGAGATCCCCGAAAAGCAGATCGACGATTCGGTCCGCCGGCTGTTGAGGGTAAAATATAGAATCGGGCTCGCCGCCAATCGCACGGTCGATCTGAACAGGGTTGACCGGCTCGTCGAAAAGCCGGAAAACGTCCGCTTCGCGAACGATCTGGCGGAGCGTTCGATGACGCTGCTCAGGAACGACAACAAGGTCCTGCCGCTCGGTCTGAAACAGGCGGAAAAGACTTTGTTCGTGATCGCGGCCGGCGACGACGACGCCGATCAGGGCGCGGTTTTCCGGGCGGCCGTCGAACAGCGCGTCAAAGGCGCGCGCATCGTGCGGATCGACCGCCGGACGACCGAAACGGAATACGCGCGGCTGTTGAACGACGCGCGCGCGGCCGAGACGGTCGTCATCGCCCCGTTCGTCAAACGCGCCGCGCTCAAGGGCACGATCGCGCTGCCGGACGCCGAGGCGGAATTTATCCGGCAGGCGGTCGCCGCCAACAAAAAGACGGCCGTCCTCGCGTTCGGGTCGCCGTATCAGCTGCGGCAGTTTCCGACGGCGGCGTGCTATCTCGCGGCGTGGGCGGTCGAGGACGTCGCGCAGACCGCCGGCGTCCGGGCGATCTTCGGCGAAACGGAGATTGCGGGCCGGACGCCCGTGTCGCTGCCCGGGTTTTTCAAGATCGGCGACGGTCTGCGGATCGGGCCTTCGACGAGACGCGAAAAGGACGTGCAGGAAAAGAAGGAGATTTTTAATTGAAACCGCTATGAAAAAGCTGTTAATGCCGCTCGTTTTGTTCAGCCTGATGTTTCAGCAGACGCTTTTCGCGGAGGGCGAAAGCCGGGACAGGGCGGGCGCGGAATGGGTCGAAAAAACTTTGAAATCGCTGAGCCTGCGCGAGAAGATCGGGCAGATGATGATGGTCTCGTTCAGCGGCGAGTTCGCGAATTTCGGCGGCGAAAGGTTTGCCGAAACGCGCCGCCGGATCGAAAAGCTCGGCCTCGGCGGCTTCACGCTCTTTCGCGGCGAGGCGAATTCGATCGCCGCGCTGACGAACGAGGCGCAGCGGCTCGCGAAGATTCCGCTCTTTTTCTCGGCCGACTACGAGCGCGGCCTGCGGATGCAGCTCCGGACCGGGACGCCGTTCACGACGAATATGGGCGTCGCCGCGGCCGGCGACCCGGAAGCCGTCTACCGGCAGGGCAAAATCATCTGCGCGGAGATGCGCGCGATCGGCGCGAACTGGCTTTTCGCGCCGGTCGCCGACGTCAACAACAATCCCGACAACCCGGTCATCAATATCCGCAGCTTCGGGGCCGACCCGCAAAAGGTCGGCGAATTCGTCGCCGCCGAAGTCCGCGGCGTCCGCGAGGCCGGCTGTCTCGCGACGCTCAAGCATTTTCCCGGCCACGGGAATACGGCGGTCGATTCGCACATCGGGCTCTCGACGATTCCGGCCGACGCGAACGAATTGAATGCGGTCGAGCTCGCGCCGTTCAAGACCGCGATCCTGAGCGGCGTCGATTCGGTGATGACGGCGCATCTCGCGGTGCCGAACGTGACGGGCGATTCGGTTCCAGCTTCGCTCAATCCGAAAATCACGACCGACATCCTGCGCAAAGAGCTGAAATTCGACGGCATCATCACGACCGACTCGCTCGAGATGGGCGCGATCACGAAAAATTATCCGAACGGCGAAAGCGCCGTGTTGGCGGTCAAAGCGGGCGCGGATCTGGTCTTGTTCCCGCCCGACGTCGACGCGGCGATCGACGCGGTCGAAGCGGCCGTCAAACGCGGCGAGATCACGGAATCGCGGCTCGACGAATCGGTCCGGCGGCTTTTGTCGGCGAAATACCGGCTCGGTCTGACGAAAAACCGGTTCGTCGATCCGGCCCGCGTTAACGAACTCGTCGAAAAGCCGGAAAACGTCGCCGAAGCGAACCGCGTCGCCGAGCGGTCGATCACGCTTTTGCGCAATGACGGCCGGGTTTTCCCGCTCTCGAAAGACGCGGCCGCGAAGACCCTGTTCGTCGTCGTCGCGGCCGACGACGACGCGCAGGAAGGCGCGTCGCTCGCGCCCGAAATCCGGAAACGCGTACCGAACGCGCGGTTCGTGCGGCTCGATCCGCGCTCGACGCCGGACGAATACGCGCGGGTTCTCGACGACGCCGGAAAATCCGAAACCGTCCTGCTCGCGCCGTTCGTCAAGCGAACCGCCGGCAAAGGCACGGTCGCGCTGCCCGAAAATCAGGCGGCATTCGTGAAACGGGTGCTGGCCGCCAAAAACGACCGGACAATGGTCGTCGCGTTCGGCAATCCGTATATGATCCGCCAGTTTCCGGAAGCGAAAAATTACGTCGTCACTTACGCCGTCGAGGACGTCGCGCAGCTCGCGCTCGTCAAAGCATTGTTCGGCGAAACGCCGTTCCGGGGAAAACTGCCGATCGAGATCCCGGATTTGTTCAGGGTCGGCGCGGGGATTGCAGATTGAAGGGAGGGTGGTTTAACGCGAAGGCGCGAAGGCGCAAAGACGCAAGGGTTTGCCGGCAGTTCGAGCCGTCGAAAAGTTTCAGCCTCCGGCCGGAAATTATAATTTAATATAACTTTGCGCCTTTGCGCCGCTGCGCCTTCGCGTTAAAAAAAACTCGCGCCTTCGCGTTAAAAAGAATGGAAATCCGAAATCCGAAATCCGAAATCCGCAATCGCCGGGTGCGTATCGGCATCGACGTCGGCGGCACTTTTACCGATGTCGTCGTCGTCGACAACGATTCGCGCGAGGTCGTCGCGCAGCTCAAGGTGCCGACCACGCACGCGGCCGGGGAAGGCGTCGCGCGCGGCATCATCGAGGCGATCGAACGCGTGCTCGGCGAGCTTGAAATCTTGCCGGACGAGGTCGCATTCATCGCGCATTCGACGACGCAGGCGACCAACGCGCTGCTCGAAGGCGACGTCGCCGAGGTCGGCGTGATCGGTTTGGGCAGCGGCCTCGAAACCTGGAAGGCGCGGATCGACACGCGCGTCCCGCCGATCGAACTCGCGCCGGACCGCTTTTTGAAAGCGCGCCACGAATTCGTTTCGAGCTCCGCCGCGGACGAAAAGACGGTCGGCGCGATCATCGACGATTTTCGGGCGAACGGCACCGAGGTCGTCGCGGTTTCCGAAGCGTTCGGCGTCGACCGCACCGAACGCGAGGAGGAAATCGTGCGCCTCGCGCGCCGCAAAGGCCTGTTCGCGACGAGCGGCCACGAAGTCTCGACGCTCTACGGTTTGCGCACGCGCACGCGGACCGCGGTTTTAAACGGCGCGATCCTGCCGAAAATGATCCACACCGCCGCGATGACGGACGATTGTGTGCGGCGCGCGAAGATTCGTGCGCCGCTCATGATCATGCGCTCGGACGGCGGCGTGATGTCGGTCGGGGAAGTCCGCCGGCGTCCGATCATGACGATGCTGTCGGGCCCGGCGGCCGGAATCGCCGGCGCGCTGATGTACGAGAAGGTTTCCGACGGCATCTTTATCGAGGTCGGCGGCACGAGTGCCGATATTTCGGTGATCCGCGACGGTCAGCCGCAGACCCGGCCGGCGCGGGTCGGCGGGCATCGGACTTATCTCAACACGCTCGACGTGCGGACGCTGGCGATCGCCGGCGGCTCGATGATCCAGGAAAAAGACGGCGCGCTTGCGGACGTCGGCTCGCGCTCGGCGCATATCGCCGGGCTCGCTTACGCGAGCTTTCAAAAACCGGAAGTCTTCGACGGCGCGCGGCTCGTCCATCTCCGCCCGACCGCGCGCGACACGGACGCCTACATCGCGATCGAGTGCGCCGGCGGCGAAAGATTCGCGCTGACGCCGACCTGCGCGGCGAACCTGCTCGGCGTCGTCCCCGACGATGCCTTCGCGAAGGGCGACCCGGAAGCGGCGCGGCGCGCATTTCGGCCGCTGGCCGAAAGACTCGGGCTGTCGCCCGAAGACGCCGCGCGCAGAGTGCTGGAGATTGCGTGCCGGAAGATCGAGAAACAGATCGAGGAATTGATCGCCGAATACGGTCTCGACCGCCAGACGGTCGAGCTCGTCGGCGGCGGCGGCGGCGCGGCGGCGCTGATTCCTTTTACCGGCACGCTGATGAACCTGCCGGCGCGGCTCGCGAAAAAGGCCGAGGTCATCTCGACGATCGGCGTCGCGCTGGCGATGGTCCGCGACACGGTCGAGCGAAACATCGCGAACCCGACGCCCGCGCAGATCCTGCAGGTCCGCCGCGAGGCGAGCGACGCGGTCATCAGGATCGGCGCGCTGCCTGCCTCGGTCGAGGTGCAGGTCGAGGTCGATCCACGTCGGAGTCTCGTCCGCGCGACGGCTTTCGGGACGACCGAGCTCAAACCGGCCGGCGAAAAGGGCAGCGTAAACGGCGCGGAAAGCGCGCGGACGGTCGCCGCGCGGTCGCTGAAAGCGAACCCGGACGGCGTCGTTTTGGCCGCCGAAACCGACGGGTTTTATATTTTCGCAAGGGAAGTCGTCAACCGCCGCTTTTTCGGTCTTTTCAATCGAAAAAGCCGCGCCGTCCGGGTCGTCGACAAAACCGGCGTCGTCCGGCTCCGGCGCAGCCACGCCGAAATCTCGGTCGCGACGGTCGAAACGGCGGCGGCGGCGCTCGAATCGACGATCAACAAACTGACCGATTTCGGCGACGCCGGCCGTGCCCTGCCCGATCTTCATCTGCTGGTCGGCGCGCGTGTCATTAATTTGTCGGGGCTCGCCGAAACCGCGCAGGTGCTGGCGCTGGCGGGAACCGAGCTCGAAAGCTCGGCGCCGGAGGAAACGGTCGTCCTCGTCGCGACGCCGCGATAAAATGGAATTCAGCGAAATAAAAACGGACGTTTTGATCGTCGGCGGTGGCACCGGCGGCACGGCGGCGGCGCTCGCGGCCGGCGCGGCGGGGCTGAAGGTCGTCCTGACCGAAGAATCCGACTGGCTCGGCGGGCAGTTCACGTCGCAGGCGACGCCGCCCGACGAGCACGGCTGGATCGAGGAGTTCGGTGCGACGCGCAGTTACCGCCAATTCCGCGAGCGCGTCCGGCAGTATTACCGCGATCATTTCCCGCTGACCGAATGGGCGAAAAACGATCCGTTCCTCAATCCCGGCAGCGGCTGGGTGTCGCCGCTGTGCGCCGAGCCGGAGGTTTTCCGGCGGGTTCTCGACGCGTCGCTCGCGCCGTTTACGATGACGGGAAACCTGCGCATCCTGTTCGGGCATTTTCCGGTCGCGGCGGAGACCGAGGGGAATCGCGTCCGCAGCGTCACGCTCGTCGATCTGCGGAGCCGGGAAGAAATCAGGATTTCGGCCGAATATTTCATCGACGCGACCGATCTCGGCGAACTGCTCCCGCTGACCGGCACGGAATTCGTCACCGGCTCGGAAGGCCGGAGCGAAACGGCCGAACCGGGCGCGTCCGAAACGCCGCGCAAAGAGAATTCGCAGGGCTTTTCGGTCTGTTTCGCGATCAGCCATCACGCGGGCGAAGACCACACGATCGAGCGCCCGCCGGACTACGATTTCTGGCGCAACTTCGTGCCCGATCTGCATCCGCCGTGGAGCGGCCGGCTGCTGAGCCTGACCGGTTTGAGCCCGCGAAATCTCGCGCCGGTTCAGTACGATTTCCGGCCGCACGGCGAATCGGGCGCGGCGTTCTCCGGTCTGTGGACCTATCGCCGTCTGCGCGACCGCGCCAACTTCGTGCCGGGCACGTTCGCGAGCGACGTGACGGTCGTCAACTACCCGCAGATCGACTACCTGCTCGCGGATCTGTCGAACGCCGCCGGTTATGACCGGAAACGGGAAATCGTCGACGACGCGAAGCGGCAGAGCCTCTCGTTTTTGTATTTTCTTCAGACCGGGCTCGGCTTTCGCGGCCTGCGGCTGCGCGGCGACGTCACCGGCACCGCCGACGGTCTCGCGAAGATGCCGTACGTACGGGAATCGCGGCGCATCAGGGCGGAATTCACGGTGCTCGAACGGCACGTTTCCGCGGCCTGCCGGCCGGGCGAGATTCTCGCCGAAAGTTTTCCGGATTCGGTCGGCGTCGGCAGCTACCGGATCGATCTCCATCCGACCGTCGGCGGCGACAACTACGTCGACGTCGAGGCGCTGCCGTTTCAGATCCCGCTCGGCGCGCTGATCCCGGAAAGGATCGAAAATCTGCTGCCGGCCGCGAAAAACATCGGCACGACGCACATCACGAACGGCTGCTACCGGCTCCATCCGGTAGAATGGAACATCGGCGAGGCGGCCGGCCAGCTCGCGGCCTTCTGCCTGCGGGCCGGGCTCGCGCCGAAACGCGTCCGGCGCGACGCGGAACTGCTCGGGGATTTTCAAAAAATCCTCGTCGAAAACGGCTTCGAGCTCGAATGGCCGGCGAGCCTGAATCCGGCGGACGGCGATCCGCACCGATTCGCGATGAAAAAATGAAGGCAGCGGAAACGGCCAAAAAGATCATTGAAGAGTTCGGCACGCGCGATCCGGTCTTTATCGCCGGAAAATCGGGTGTTAAGATCGTGTATGAAAGCTGGCATCCGGTCACGGCCGGTGAGTTCGATAAGGAAAAAAAGACGATTTACGTCAACCTCCGCGCCGTCGAAACCGGCGCATTCGGCGAACAGACGATCGTCGCGCACGAGCTCGGACATTTCTTCGCGCGGGAGCTGCGGCTCGACCGGCCGGCCGAAGAGGCCTTCGCCGCCGAGTTCGCGGCCGCCTTGCTCGGCTGAAATAAATTTAAGTTTCTGAATATTTTTCCGGTGAATGTGATCTTTGTTCTTTGACCTTTGAAATCGAAGACCAAAGATCAAAGACCGGATCGTTGCTAAATGGTGAAAGACATCGAATCCGACGAAAACGGGCCGGAGCTCTATCTCGGCATCGACGGCGGTCAGAGCCACACGGAAGCGGTCATCGCCGACCGTCACGGCCGCGTGCTGGCGCGCGGCACGGGCGGCCCGTCGAATCACGCCGAAATGCCCGGCGGGCGCGAAAGACTCCGCGCGGCCGTGACGGATTCGGTCGGCATTGCTTTGCGAGCGGCCGGTCTCGCTTCGATCGACGAAACGGTCTTCGCCGCGGCGCACTGCGGGATGACCGGCGGCGCGATCTACAAGGAAGAGATCATCGCCTTGATTCTGCGGGCCGAACGATTGACGGTCGGTCATGACGCGCCGACGGCGCTCTACGGCGCGACCGCCGGCCGCCCCGGCGTCATCGTGATCGCCGGCACGGGTTCGGTGGTTTTCGGCCGCCGCGAAACCGGCGAAACGGCGCGGGCGGGCGGCCTCGGCTATCTTTTCTCCGACGAGGGCAGCGGTTTCTGGCTCGCCGCCGAGGCGATTCGCCTCGCGATCAAAGAGCAGGACGGCCTGCTTCCGGCGGCCGGAATCCTGGAAATCGTGCTCGAATTTTTCGAGCGCCGCGCGATCCGCGAGCTGACCGACGATTTTTACAACGGCAGGGTTTCGCGCGACGAAATCGCCGCGCTCGCCCGGCGCGTTCACGAAGCGGCGGCCGCCGGCAATGAAACGCTCCGGCGGCGGATCGCGGACGGCGCGGGCGCGCTCGCCGAAGGCGTCGCCGCCGTCGCCGCGAAATTGGGGTTCGACGCGGAATTTCCCGTATCGGGCGTCGGCGGAATGTTTCGCGCCCCGTTGATGAACCGTTATTTCGAGTCGGCGCTGGCCGAAATCGTGCCGCGTGCGAGGGTTCTCAAACCGCGGTTCGGCGCGGCGCTCGGCGCGGTCCTGTTCGCCTACGAGCAGGCGGGCATCGAAATTTCCGGGGAATTATTAAGGAATCTGGACAACACAGCAATCAAATGAGCAGTATTTTTGAACAATGGCGCGGCGGTCTGATCGTTTCGTGCCAGGCGCCGGCCGATTCGCCCCTCGCCAAACCGGAAATCATCGCGGCGTTCGCCGAAACGGCCGAGCAGAACGGTGCGGTCGGCGTGCGGATCGATTCGCCGGTCAATATTGCGGCCGTCAAAGCCGCGGTCCGACTGCCGGTTCTCGGCATCTACAAAATCGTCACCGGGACGAGCGACGTTTATATCACCCCGACCTTCGAATCAGCCGGCCGAATCGCCGCCGCCGGCGCGGACGTAATCGCCCTCGACGCGACTTCGCGCGCGCGTCCGGGCGACGAAAAACTCGATCGGATCGTCGCCCGGATCCGCCGCGAAATCCGGCGGCCGACCGCGGCCGACGTGGCGACATTTGCCGAGGGCGTCCGGGCGGCCGAGGAAACCGGTTTCGACGCCGTCATCACGACGCTTTCCGGCTACACGGATGAAACCAAAAATATCGCCGGCCCGGATTTCGATCTGATCGAAAAGCTCGCTTCCAGAGTCTCGACCCCGGTCATCGGCGAGGGCCGCCTGCGCTCGCCCGCGGATCTCCGCCGCGCCTTCGACGCCGGCGCCTTCGCTGTCGTCGTCGGCAACGCCATAACCGGCACCGATCAACTGGTCCGTAATTTCGTTTCCGCCCTGCCGGCTGGCAAACAATCGCCCGCTATCGAAGACCTGCGTTTCGACCCGAATTAAAAATACTACCGCTCCGATTCGACTCTAATCGGCTTCGATCAAATGATGCGGGGCAAAAAAATTGGTCTAGATAGAAGATATTTGGAGCCGGTGAAGGGACTTGAACCCCCGACCTGATGATTACAAATCAAAAATCGCTTATTTTCTTCAATTATCTCAAGTCTGAAAGAATGCCGTAACTTGCTGTATTACAATAGATTATGTTATTCTTGTCTCATCTGTAATTCTCCTTAGAAATCGTCAATTATCACCTGTAGGTGTGAGTCAAAGTGTGAGTCATATGGAAGATAAAAGTATCAAAAACACTAAGGATTGGGGGATTATTCAAAAGAAAGACCGAAGCGGAAAGTCGGTTTGGTATGCCCGAATTGTCAGGATTGAAGGGAACGGAAAGAAAAAGGAATATACCGCTAGGGCCGATAACAAAAGTCACGCTCGAAGACTCCGTGATGAATTGGCTTCGAGATATGAAGACAACGGTGAGCGGGCCATTGATGGCGCAAAAATGACATTCCGCGAATTGGCGGATGATTATAAAGAGCGAAAATTAATTCCTCCCAAATACCATCAGAATCGAAAGGTGGCCGGCCTGCGCTCATACCGCTCGGCCTTGAATCTATTGAAACAACTTCTGATTCACTTTGGAAATAAACGGATTAAGGACATTACACCGGCCGACGTAGAGAGGTTCAAACAGAAGCGTTTGGACGAGCCCGTTAAAATTCAAAAGAAGGATGAAAAGGGTGAAAAGAAAATCGTTGAGCGGCCTCGGGCAATTGCAAGCGTTAACAGGGAACTGGCGCTTCTTCGTACCATGCTTAATGACGCCATTTATAACGGCTGGCTGGGCCGGTCTCCTTTTCTCAATGCAAAAGGCATAATCAGTCTGGCTGATGAAACCAAGCGGGAACGAATTTTGACTCATGACGAAGAATCACGTTTGCTGCAAGTTTGCGGCGAATATATTACGCTGACTTATGAACGGAACGGCAAAAAGATAACGGCAAAGGCAAAGAGTAATCGCGAGCATCTTCGCCCTCTAATCATTACAGCGTTGGATACAGCCATGCGTTGCGGCGAACTTTTGAAGTTAGTCTGGCGAGATGTTGATTTAGACAATAGAATCATCAACATTTTGGCTTTTAACACCAAAACAGCAAAAGCCCGGACGGTCGGCATGACGGGGAGAGTTTATGAGGAACTTACGCGTCTTTGGAATCAATCACCCAAGGATTTAGATGAAATTGTGTTTGGTATTAAAGATAACGTGAAGCGTTCATTTTCTTCTGCCTGTCGGGATGCAAATATAGAAGGATTTAATTTTCATGATTGCCGGCATACGGCAATCACCAGAATGATTCAAGCCGGCCTTTCGCCGATGGAAGTCATGAAGATTTCCGGTCATACGCAGATGAACACATTTGCCAGATACGTTAATCCTAATACTCAAGCCGTGCAGAGAATAGCTGATGCATTATCAATTTTTAATGCCGGTCAAATGTTTAATCAAAGTAAGGACGGCAATAATTTTATCAATTAAGTGAATGTTAGGAAAAGATATGAAACTCCTAAATAATGATGCGTCATAAATTAGAGTAATTCGGGATTGGATGCTCGGCAGGCTATTAGCAAAACAGACCGGCCGGTTGTTTTAGGTTAATGTTGCTAAATTAAACTGACAGTCGACCGGCGTATTGACCGCTCGTGTGGTCGGAACAGCTAGTGACTTGAGGGGTGACTTGAGGGGTGACTTGAGGGGGCGTATAGATTTTGTATTGTACGGTGTTGGCGATGCTTTCTCACCAATTTCTGCCGTTCTTCTCGCTGTGCAAAAATGGAGAGTCGATTGATAACGATGTTGATGCGGTGAAAAGATAGCAGAGACCGGCGAGGGATGGCGAAAAAAGAAGAGGGGAAACTCCTTTTGATGAAAAATTTCAAAATTATTCTCTTCTAAACATCGGTGGGATAGAAAAATCATCGTCATCAGTAATTTCCTCTTCCTTAAGGTTACATTCTGCCAAATAGTTTTCACGTGTCAGGGGGCTATCTTTTATGATTAACGCATATAAGTTGCCGTCTTTGTTGGGCATCTTAGGATTATTGAATCCATATTGTCGATTTACCTCTTTTTGTAAATCAAGTGGTAATTCGCTATATCTCTTACCAAGGTTGCTTCTTAGATTTTTATTGAGTTCGGCCTCTGTTTCCCTAAATCTGACACATGCCAATGCAATTTCCTGCCGCCAAGAATTTATATAATTTCGAGCGAATTCTTTATCATAATTAAACCATCTTCCCTGCTCGTCGGCAGCTTTCCCCGCGCCATAAACGAAATTGGGAATAGTAAAACTTTCGTCGAAAAGTGAAGTTCCAAATAAATAATGTTCGGGGTCGCCGGTCTCTTCCATTCCACAATGAATGACGTGGCTAACTGAATATGTCTCATAAATGAAATCAATGCCTTCTGGTTTGATGTCGACATCATCGGGCATCAACTCGTAAATGCTTGTATTTGGAATACACTCTTCAACTGCTTTCGACGCCACTGCCGCCATTGCTTCAAACTTACCCTCTTCTGAAAGAGACCTGAAAAACTGAAGCAATCTAAATTCATCTGAATTAAGAATTTCTTTCATAAATTCAAGTGCATAAAACTATACGTATTTATGCTTTTTCAATATCGCGTAGGCTGCATTTATTTGTTTAGACTTTTCCTCAGCCCTTTTTATGGAGTCCGACGACCCTTTCCCAACTTTGTCAGGATGGTGGATTTTCATTAAATCCCGGTAGGCTTTGATAATCAAATCTTTAGTAGAATACGGAGGAATTTCCAGTACCGAAAACGCAAATGTCAATTCATCACTAAAATAAGCATAGCTGGGATTCTGACTTTGATTCGATTGTTTTTGCCCACTGCTCTTGTTGGATTTTTGGTCATCTTCTTTTCGTTCTTGTCCGGAGGTTTGGTTAGAACGAGTATTCGTCGAGTTATGATGCCGGTGAGAACTGGTTTCTCTGGTTCTTGAACTCTCGGTGTTTCGCCTGCTGGTTTTAATTCCAAGAACTTCAAGCCAATCGTCGATTGAGAACATCTCATCAACATCATCAACCGATAAACCATTTATCACTTCATCAAAAAGAAGACCCTTTTCCTTGAGTATGAAATGAATTCTTTCTTCGATTGTTCCCTGCATCCAAAAACTGTAGATATTTACCTGAGAACTTTTTTGGCCGCTTCGATGGACTCTATCATTGGCCTGCCACATTAGCGCCGGGTTCCACCAGTGGTCAAAATGTATAACATAACTCGCCTCTGTTAAGGTTAATCCAACTCCACCGGTTTTTATTGTCGCCAAAAATACCGCAATGCTTGGGTCTTTTTTGAATCTCTCAATAGCCATGTTTCTGGCCGCATCGCTCATACCGCCTTTCAAAAGAGATACACCGAATGGCTGTAATAGTTTTTCCAGCTTTGCGACTCCCTCAACATCGTATTGAGAGAAAACGATAACCTTTTGCCCATTGGCTTTTATTTGTTCAACCAAATCAAGCAGTTCCTCGGTTTTGGAGCTTTTGGTCTTACCTGGCGCAAAATTGCAGATTTGTTTGAGTTTTCCAATCAGCGAAAAAATATGTAATTTTGTTACCCTGCCGCCCAAATCCTCAATTTCTTTTACTCCTGCTTGCTCTACGCTTTTATACGCTTTCATCTGGTCGTCATCCAGCTCCAGCCAGATTTCTTGTATGACCTTTGGCGGCAGGTCTTTCATTACATCCTTCTTTAGTCGTCTTAAAAAGTAAGGCTTAATAAGTTCAGCTGCTCGTCGCGGAGAGACGCTATCGTTATTAAATAGTTTGGGCTTTACGAAACTGAAAATTGAAACTAAGTCGTCCAGTCTGTTTTCAATCGGCGTCCCGGTCAATGCCCATTTGTATCTCGGCTTTAACAACCTGACGGCGCGGCTTCGGTCACTCGATTTGTTTTTAATGTATTGTGCTTCGTCAATCAGAACTACATCGAAACTTTCAAAAATACTAGGGTCTACGATTGATGATTTTTTTGGTAAGTTCTTGATTATGTAGTCATTTAGTATAACTTTACATTTAGGGCAAGAATAATTAGGCAAATCTTCATCTTCAAGGGTAATTTTATTACCCAGATTCAAATTTAATTTGCATTTGGGACATGTGAATTTATGATGCCTTTTGATTTTCGTTAAGAAATCCGAGGCAATGGTGTCATAAGTTGTTAAATAGACGTGGGCGTTATAAGACCAATCCAATTTTCTAACCTCGGGTGTTCCTCGGACAGCAGTTAACTCCAACTCGTCGGCCCAATTTAATAAATGGTCCTGCCAAGTTTTTAGTAAGCTGACAGGGGAAATTATTAGCGCCTTTTTTGCTTTGCCGAGCCTGAAAAGCAATTTAAGCGCAACGGAACTCATAACGGTTTTTCCGGTGCCCATTTCATCTGCCAACAAAGCGGATTCATTTTTTACCAGAAATTCGATACCGGCCGGTTGAAACTTGAAAAGCGGTGCGAAGAGTTCAAATTGCGAATTGAAATTAACGTCGAGCGGCGGAAGTAAAATCGGGTATAGTAAATCCCAAAAAGTCAGACTTTTTGTTTGATGGCTCGAAATTGAACCTTGAGTTTTCTCTCTCTTGTAGGCTTTTACGAAATCATTAGACTTTTGCTTTGGTTTGACATTCTGTGAAAAGAGGTCCGGTTGTTCCGGTTGAGTTCTCCCCTTTTTATCATAACTTTTTCCATTTACCTTTTGAGCTAAAAGTCGTCTGAAGAGGTTTTCGGATATTTCAGTTTTTTGAGGAAACCTGAATAACTCATCGATTAAATCATGACTAATTATTGGTGCTTCTAAGTTTTCGAAAAGATTCTTTCCAATTTGGGGGGATTGGACATTTTGATATATGTCATCCGATACAAAAACATCAAAGTTGACCTTAAGATTTGAAATACCGACCGATTTAGGTTTTGAGAAATACGAATTCGATGTTATCTCATTAATTTGAAAAAGCAGATTAGGGCCTGTTTTGACCGGTGGAAGCAGGCCCTTTGTTATTCTGAGAACCCGAGCGGGACTAAAAGCCGGTTGAAAATTTTTGCTGATATTAACTTCTGTTCTTGGAATTCCAATATTAACTATGGATTGTTTCGGTTTCGGTAATGGGAATTCCGTAACTAGAATGTCGGCAACCTGCAGTAATTGTAAGGTATGATTATCCGGCTGCTCTATCGGAGCAACGGAGCTGCTCAGTTTTAGGGTGAGGTCCTTTAGAAAACTCATAGAATATTAAACTTCGCCAATCTTCTGAATGTGAACTTGTTCGAGAGCCACTGAGATTCTATTAAACGGTTCGGTCAAATCATAACGGTTGAAGATGGGCCCCAACATTTCTTTGGCGAGGTTTTTATCATCGGGAAATTGATAATGTGTTTTAACGACAATCGGGTCGAATTTTCCGGTAGATGATGTGAATAATTGAAAATCCCCATTTCCTCTCTGGGCCGTATTAATTTCTTCTTCCTTGGTCAGTTGCAAAATTGGAGTGCTGATTTTGGGCCTTAAATCTAAAAAAGTGGGGTCTTTCACAAGAATCAAATTGGGTTTTTCGGAAATAGTTGTATAAAGCGGTTTTCCGATTAATTCCACCAAAATGTATTGCTCCATTGTATCGCCATAAAGAATATTTTGAAGACTTGTCGGCCGAATTGGATTAGTACATCTAAATTCATTAGGTTTTGTTTCCGAATCGGTTAATAAAAATGCCCCTCTCACAGCTTTACCTGATTCGAACTTTTGAGAAGCCAAAAACATAAGTTTAATGGTTGAGTTATTCATAGGTTCTAGTTTTGGGAGCCAATAAAAATAATTAGACTGGCTTGTCCCATTTGATTAGTAGTTTGTTTTTAGACCATAGGTCAGTCTTAAATAGAATTCAACGATTTTTATTTTTACAATAATAAACTTTATCTTAATTCAGGTTTTGCCCAGCGAAAATCAAACCGGCCGTTGTAAAACATCTGTTTCAACCATTTCAAGTCTTCTTCATAATGAGCCACCGCTAAATTGTTGCCCCTTCGCTTTTGGTTTTGGCAAAACGCGGCCATGCTGTCGACCATCTTTTTTAATCGTTCTTTTGACTTGGGCTGGCCCCATTCTTCCATATATTCCCGAGAGTTGATGTTCGGCAATCTAGAATTGAAAATTTCGGTCAGGATGGCTCGACGCTCGGCCGGCGAGAGTGCTTTTTCGCCAACACGGTACCCCAAATACCCTAAAATGCCGGTGTTCGGAGCGTCGATAAATAACTCTCCGCCGGTATCGGTCAGCCTCACAAAGGTGCTGACCCAAGCAAACCATCTTGATGAGATGAATTCGAGAGCGGGATGACCTTTTACGAAAGTCATGGCGACCGCTTCAATTTCGAAAGGGTCACGGCCAGTCGTCCAATGAGCCAGAAACATCTCCTGAGAATAGACTCTTAACGGCTGGCCTTCTCTTCGGTCAAGAAGAATGTCGAAGGATTGCTCGTCGTTTTCATGCTGACCGAAATCGCGGCCGATGATTAACACGTCCGTTTCGTCGCAGATGTCGAAAACTTCCAGTTGACCGGCCCGCAACAGATTATCGAAGTCTTTTTCGGGAAACGGGCCGTTGCCGACCGACGAGACAAAACTACGTTCGCACGGTACGGTCGGCAATGAATCTAAAAACCAGTTCGTGAAAATTTCGTTTTCTATTGGGAACATATTTCTTGAATTAAGGCATCATTTATATTTGTCCATTAATATAAAAGAATTCGCTACCAATTGAAAAAGGGGTCTGTTTTTTACAAATTCTTTTACGATTGATTCCGTGTCTTCCTCTTTACCGCTAGTGGCGAATTGAATCATTATTAAACGACTTTTGTAGTAAACAATGTATGAGAGAAATCGCAATCTTAATTTTAATTCCAATCGTTGCTCGACCATATCATAAGTCAACATGGCTCCTTTTTGTCCTTCCAATACAATCGGTTTTCCTTCGATAAATGTTCCGTTTTCTGGAATGAATTCTTTTAATCCCCTTGAGGTGAATATTGAATCAATTTCCTTTTGCGTAGGTTTAATCCCGTTGAGTGTAGGAATTTCCAAGACCATCAGCAGCATGTAGGTGTTACCATATCCATTCTTTTCCTTAAAGAACTGAATAACATTCGGACGGTTGCCCTCCCTTGCTTTCCAGCTTATCGGAACGCTGATTTCAAAGTCCAAACCTTTTGCTTTCGGATGATTGTTAGTTCGGTACTTCTTCGTAAAACCTCTGGAAAATTCAGCACCGGGATTTTCGGCAAAAGTTGGATTAAAGGCTAATAAAGATTCCTTAAAAGGCGATTCAATATTACCTTTCGCACGCTCTCTAACTTTGTTAATAAAACTCTGGGAAGACTGGAAGTTTAGTTTTGAATAATCAATTGCATCGGCGAGCCTGTCCTTTAAGGTCTTATCATATTCTGCCAATTTGCTGCCCAATATCTTGGAAATAATATTTTGAACGTTGGTGCAGGATTGTCCAAAAGTAATATCGAACTCGGCTTTTGCTTGAATTATTTCAAGTTTAAGTTCAGGGAAACCATCGGCGATTCTTTGGAAAGTCCAATCCTGGCTCTTACAGTAACCATATGTAGAAAAAAGTTCAAACCGTAGTTTTTCAACATCTGGATTTTCCTCCTGAGCATTTATAGAGAGAAATGAAATCGCAACAATAAATAAGCTTAACAGAAATTTGTTTAACATAATTGATTCAGAAAACGAGAATTATCTTGTCGATAGTCGTCCAATTATTGAAAGAACCCCAAACACAATGCTAACAATGGCTAATATTTTGGCGATATGGGCATTAGATTCAGCGGAGGTTACGTCTCCGCGACCTTTGGCCCGCATACTTAAAATTGAAAAGATAACTGCAAATAAACCCAAACATCCGCAAAACAGAAACGATATGCATGAAAGCAGCATATAAGTTTCAATATGAGCCGCTTCTTCTGGTGAAGCATACACTTTGCTGGAGCTTTCTGACTTGATTTCAACACCGGTGAGGTCGGCCGAGCATCTCGGGCATTTCTCAACTGTAAAGGTGGAATCAAAATATTTTTCGCAAAAAGGACATTTAGCGACATCACTCATAAGATTTTTCTACGCCAATATGAGACGAATAAAGGCCTTATACTGGAAGAGGACTCCTTATATCAAATTGTTGGTAAAGCTTGGTAATCTTATCAATCAGATTCCAAAATAATTTGGAAAACTGAACTGGCTCGATGAGGATTTCATATTAAAGTCATTTTATTTCCTCATCGAAATTTAGACCTAATTGTTTGGCCGCCTCCTTGGCATTCTTGTACTGTGACTTCGACTCTGTCAGCACATTGCTTTCGGACGAAGAAATCTTGAAACTGACCTGAATCTCCACCTTGTTACCGTTCGGCGCAAACGGCGCTATGAAGCATTGGAACAGCTCGTGAAAATGTTCGAGCGGGACTTTCCCCGAAACCGTAATCGATTTGTATTCTTTGACCCGAATTTCCGGTTGGCTGGTACCATCACCGGAAGGATGCGGCACCGGTACTGTCGATGTTCCGGTCGTGGGCGGATTAGCCGGTGTTCCGTTGGTCGGTATCGGCTCGGCCGGGGCCGGCTTCAGACTTTTATCGAGGAGCCAGTAGTTCGAGTCGTTGACGTCGAGAAAAGGAACGTTTTCCTTCAGATAATATTTCGTAAACTCTTTGCCGTCACCGGAAGCAATGCAAAATACCCCCTCATAGCAGTATTTGAGAAGGCTCTTGCGAACGGCATCGGAGTCGGTAATCATCGGCTTGTCATCGAAACGGATAAACGCTTCGTAAAGGTCTTTGACCCTGATGGACTGTTCGACGGTCGGCAGCAGATTGTGTCTTCGAAGCGTCGTCATTCCAACCGTTTCGAGCAGCCATTCCGCATCTTCGCTCTTTAAGGCTTTTGGCACGTTGGTGCTGATTTGAGAATCAAGGGATTCGCGAAATTCCTGTACGACCAGAGTCTCGAATCCGTTTTTGACCGAGTATTTGAGAAGGGAAGAGTAAGCGCTGACGAGCGCCGTCTCGACCTGTTTGGCGGCCTCTTTGATTTTGGTTTCAAGCTCCGTTTTTTGGTCGGGTTCGAGCTGAGTGTTGTATTCGTCGCGAATTTTGCGGCAGGCCAAATATTCCTTGACCGCATGCAAGAGCTGCGTGTAGCCGTGCTCCGAAGATGCCATAAACAGCATCGTGTTGCGGTAGATTCGCTCGCTGTTGCCTTTTTTCGTGGCGATGCGCTTGATGTATTCCTGCGTATCCTCCGAGATTCCGTTGACGTCAGCACGGAATTTCGGATTCAGGATAACGAGCGTCAGCTTGGTCTGCTCGGGCACGTCGCCGGTCGGGTTGACCAGTACGTTAAATCCCTGCACCATTCGAACTTTTTCCTGTATCCTCTTGAGGATTTCGGCATCGATGTCCGGGCCTTTTATATCGGGCTTGACTTGGTTGATAAGAATGAGGATGTTGGGTTTTGTATGAAACCAGTAACGCTTGTTCACGCCGCTCTGGGCGTAATAAAGGTAATAGGCCGAGCCTTCGAGGTCGTCGAGCGCACCATTGATGATGTTGTGGTTAAATCCGCCCGGCTGGAGCAGGTTGAGCTTGATGTCGGCGATGGAGACTCCACGGTTGGCCCCGTCGGTTCCGAACGAATTCAGCAGCGTGACGGCCGCGATGCTCTGCGCCAAGCGCCATTGTCCGAACTGCGGCTTGGCGTCGTCGATTTTGAACGCGTTCGAGGCCGAGCCGGAAACATCGGCCGTGATGACGGCATCGAAGCCGTTGCCGTAGAGCCTTTTTAACTGCCCGGAAAGTGCGTCAAGATTGGCGAAGTTGACGTCGCCGGCGCTAATCAGCAGATTGCCGCCCGTGAGCGACTCCTTGCGTTTCCAGAGGTCGGAAACGATGGCCGCCAGCAGGCGCAGCACGCCGCGAGTGCGCTGAAACTCGTGGCTGCTGGCCCAGCGAACGCGAAATACGTCGATGAGCTCGGGATGAAACGGATACGACTTTTTGATTTTTTCCTTGTATTCGGTTGTCGTAACATGATGCGGCATCTCCATCCAGATTTCCTGAAACATCTGCAGGTAGTTGGACGCGGCGTTTTCAATCTGTGCCGGGTCGCCGATGTCCTCGAACAGCCGCCGCCGGATGACCTCGTAGATTTCCTCGTCGGCGACCGGCTTGGTGTCCGCCCCGACCCGGCGCACGCGTTTTTCGAGCGATGACAGAATCTGCTGCGCCTGCAGCGTGTTGCCGACCTCTTCGACGCTCGCGGGCAGCGTGATAATCGCGACGCAGTTGTTCGTCCCGGCAATCGCCTCGGTCAGCTCCTGCATGAAGCTGATGGTCTGGTCGGCCAGCGTGCTCGCGCCGGCTTTGCGGGCCGAGGCTTTGACGCAGTAATCCGCCAACTCGTCAATCAGAATCAGCGCCGGTTTCGATTTCTCTAAAACCTGTTTGAAGAGTCCGGCCGGGGCGATGAGCTGCTCGTCGTTTTTGCGGACGATTTCGAAAGACTCCCTGCCGCCGAGCTGGTAGGCGAGCTCGCCCCAAATCGTCTGGATGTGAAGGCCGTCCGTGGTTGTCCGGCCGTTGGCCGGGTCGTTCGTCGTGTTCGTGAAAACGGCGATGTTCGCGGCATCGAAGGCGGGCGTTCCGGTGTATGAAACCAAATCCTGCACCGTTTCCGAATTCGCGGCGCTCCGGCCCCATTTGCAGATGTGGTAGAGCGAGATGAGAGTGTGCGTTTTGCCGCCGCCGAAACCGGTCTGAAGTGAAATGACGCGGTTCTCGGCGTCCTCGCTGCCGTTTAACCCCTTGATGACCGTTTTGGCGATGGTTTTGAGGCCGGCCGTGAAAAAAGTCTTCGAGAAGAACAGCACCGGGTTGTTGTAGATTTCGCGGCCGGCACCGAGCGCGACCTCGGCCAGATTCGCGGCGAAGATGCTTTCGTCGAGCCGGCCCTGCCGGATGTCGAGATGCGGCGTGACGACGCGAAACCACGGCATTGCGCCGCCGGACTGATGCGTCACCGGGGCAGCCTTATTTTCTTCCTTTTTTACCTCGGCGGCCGTTTTGTTTTCCTTAAGCTTGACGATTTCGGATTCGAGCTCGGTCATGCCGATAAGGCGTGCGATTTCCTCCATCTGAATCCAAGCCTTGGCCGCTTCGTTTTGGCTTATCTCCTTGAAGTGAGCGATTTGGTGCCGCACGTCGGTAATCTCGCCGAGCCATGTCGGGAGATTGTCGGCTTTTTTACCCAAATCGGCTTTTAGCAGAGGCTTATTTGAAATGGCGAACGACTTGAAATGATGAAAGTCAATCGCCGCTTCCGGGGCCGTCCCGTTACGGAGGCTTTCGTTAAAATTGTCCCTCTGCTGCGGTGAGAGGGAATCGGCGAAATTCTCGGCCCAGTTCGTTCCGCTCTTTTTCATCAAGACCGAGACGAGAAACGGGCGAAATCCTTCGAGAAAGAGGCCGAGGCCTTTATAAAGATTGTCTTTTTCTGTTTGATTGATGTTCATAGCAGCTTAAATTTTTACTCCAAATCTACTCTTTATTTTGGGCTTGCGGCCATTTATTCAATTTCAACGCCTGATTTCAACTGCAGGCTGTCGTCGGCATCGTAACGATTCCATTCGTCGTCATTGCAGGTTTGACACGGGCGCGTAATACCTGCCTTCTCTAATTTACGGGCCGTTTCTTTATCGGCAATAAAAATTCTGTTTTCCGGCTTTATATTGTCCCCGTGAAATCCGTTCCCGTTTTTTCGCGGTTCTTTTACCCAACCCCAAACCCAGTCTCTTTTATTTTTGCTGAAACAGGCCGCGAAGAGAGCGGGCTGGTCGCTCCAATAAAAATAAGGTTTTCCGTCTTCGTTGACTCCAATCAGCCGGTACGGTTTTCCGTTCGGTTTAACCGGATTTGCAGCACGTTTTTTGTCTTTGTGATGAATTGCCATAATTTCCCCCTTATTCTAAATTTCTCAGTTATCCGAAAAGCTCTTTTTGCTCGGGCGCGGCTTCGCGCGGAAGTTGGCTTTCACGAATCAGATTGTCTTTGGCCGCGAGCAGCCCGACGACCTGTTTATGGTCGTCCATTCCTTTCGGTAGAAGCTCGTCGAGCGAGGTCAGAACGCGCCAGAAACTCGCATCCGGCGAGGCCGCCTTCGCACCGATGAAATCGAGCATGGCCCGCCGGTTCGCACCTTTATAAAGCCACATCGCCCGGTGAACTTGGTCAATCAGCGAGCTGTCGTAGTTTTCGCCCAAACGCTTGATTTTCTTGTTGCGGTAATTGAAGTCTGCGAGCGACTGCTTGTTGCCGTTTTTTTCAAAAATGAAATGGTCGAACAAATCTTTTACATTAATTGTCAGGCTGACCTTCGTGAATTTAGCAGCATCATCGAAATCAGATTCGGTAAAGCCATAGAGTTCGAGCCAGCCGATGTAAAACTTAGTGAAATCGTCACCTTTGAAACCTTTGAGAAGTGCGTTAAATGCACTTTCCCGAGTCATTTCGAGCAACTCTGCAACAGATACTTCATCGCCCGAAGCCTTTTCGACGCGTTCGTATTTGCCGAATTCGCCGACCGCTTTGCCGAAACACGCCGTCAGCAAATCCGCGCCGCGAAAACCGAGAGCGTATAATTCGGCGACTTCTTCTTCTACCTTTTTCTCGATGGCGCGTTTGACCTCTTTATAATCGCCGAAACCGCTTCGATTTGCCGGTTTGCAGGAAACCGTTACGGATGATGAAAGAACGGCCATATCATTTTTAAGTGCCCCTGTAACTTCTGTATCAGTTGCCCAACTTCCCGTTATATTCATTCTCGCGCCAAGAATTGAATTACAAAGTGTCGTCCACGCTTCGGTGCTTTGATGAGCAAACATAATGCTGATGACATTAGAGGTCTGATGTTCGATGGCATCAAAAATCTGCAAAAGTTTGTTTTCAAAATGTTGTTTAGCTATATCCAAGCTGTTTTCGTGATGATGTTTTAACGCTGTGCATTCGTCTGATTTTGGAGATTGTGGTGTCGCAAAATTCGCGGGGAAGACATCACTTAAAGTCCGCTTAAGCCAAACATAAAAGAAATCGGATAAATCGGCGTAAGCAATCGCATCATAATACGGAGGGTCAGTTACAACTGCCGTAAGAAACTTTTCCGGAAATTGTTCTTTCTCTCCACTTGAGGCATTTATGCAAACCGAGCTAAAAATGTCATTTTCGGTATTTATGTAGTCAACTATTGATTTTAATTGTCCCCAGACACTACCTGAAAGTGAACTAAACGGATTCATTTCAGGATAATCAAAAACCATTGGAATAGCCTGCCTTCCAAATGGATGTTCGACTGTTTCCTGCAAAATATGCCATACACCAAATGAGGTATTTCTAGCAGTTGTTCTGTCAATTAAAATACCCAAATAAGTAATAATTGCTTTTCCGTAGTCAGTTTCAATACCAATTTCTTTTTTAATTTCATTTAGCTTGTGCACTAAAGTTTGCATAGCTAAAAGTTGTCGTGGAGCAAACATTTGGCCGAATTTATTGACTCCCCAACCCGGCGTATTAAAATTCCGATTATTTCCTATCTGCATAAAATCAGAAGGAATTTCTGTATCTTTTGGAAGTTGTTCAAAAATTGATTCTTCCATTGTTGAAGGAACTTTAAAGTCTCTTTCATTATTGCCTTCATAAATTACTGCCATTAGCTTCTCGTAGGAGATGCCGGTTTTAAATTGGGTTTTCAACTTTTTTGTATCAGTTAAATTTCCACAAACTGGACACTTTAAAATCGCTCTTTGATTCCAACCTTCGAATTCATGCTTTCCTTTTTCTATGGAAAAGCTGATTTTGTTCCCTTCGATAAAAGGTTTTAAATACACCCATTTTGACTCTGGTGAGTTTCTTCTTTTTGAAAGATAAAACCCCTTAAGAAGCGGAACTTCGGCGCGGCACGACGGATTGCTGCATGTTCCGACTCGCGCCCAGTAATAAGCAATGGGTTTTTTGCCATTTTCGTCGGCCGGATAAAAATGCCCGATTTCCGCTTCGGCACGTTTCAATAGTTCCTTGGCGTAAAATTCGACATCGAACGATAAACGATTTTCGATTTTTACCTTGCCGCCGGCGGCCGCTATCGGATTTTCGGCGGACACCCGTTTGAACTCCTCCTCGCCGTAGCGTTTGATGAATTCCTCGCGCGAATAAACAATCGGCTTGCCGTATTTCTGCGGGAATTCGAGACTGCCTTTCTGGATGATATGCGCGACCGGATTGATGTCGTTGCCGAAGGAACGGCAGCCGAGCCGGGCCGCTTCGAGCGGAATCGCGCCGCCGCCCGCAAACGGGTCGAAGACGCGCGGCATCCTGTCGAGAAACGCTTCAATCGCATCGTGCAGGACGGCTTCCTTGCGCTTCACGTCGTCTGATTCGAGATGCCGGTCGGTCGTCATATACAAATTGTTTTCCGCGTCCTTGATGGCTTTGTAATGCGTCTCGAAATCGGCCAGCAAATCGTTCGCAGACGCGCCGCTCTTCGCGTTATGCGCCACCCAAATCAGCTTTCGCGCCTTGCCGATAATCTCCTCATCGTTTTTATTGTCCCATTTGATGAGACTCGCATCCGACAGTTTATCCTTCGCCGGCGTGCTTTCGCCTTTCTGAATATAGGTGTCGGAGAATTTCCCGATGAACATCAGCAGACGGTTCCGCTCGTTGTCCTCCATCGGGTCGGCCACGGCCGTATATGGAATATCGGCGTAAGGCTTATAAGCGTCGAGCCCTCGATGTTCGGAAAGCAAAACTTTAACGGCGTCCCGAAACGCCTGCGGACAGTTCTCGTCGAGCGGGTCTGGCACGAGCGAGGCAAACACGACGGCCCGGCAAACCGGCAGCGGCCGCCGCGCCCACCATAAATGCAACGTTGAGATATGCCCATGCCGGATGGATTTATCGCGCACACTCTCGGCGGAAATTTCTTTAATCGGCATCGCGACTTCGATGAGCTTTTTGGCTTGTGTCATATGTTTTTCGTTCTCCAAAGATTTTTTAGGCGAGATTCTTTGCAATCGTTCGCAGAAATTGTGTGTCACCTTTGCTCAGCTTTCTAATTGTCTGAAATGCCTGTGCGTATTTATATGGCTCGTCGTCGAAATGGGTAATTGAATCCAGTTTCGACAGATATGGAGTTATTGGTTCTTCATCAAAGGAGAAGTATTTGGACTTGGCAGAGTCGGCCTCGATTCGATAGTTTCCGTAAATAAAACCCGGCGGATTATGTAGTTTTTCTTTGATAATAAGATGAGCCAAGAGGTAGATTTCGAAACCTGATTGCTTTTTCATCCCTCCTAAAACAAACACATCCTCACCAATTTCTGTTGCTGAGTGTAAGCGTGATTGCCTTGAATTGAAATTGTAGCTTACGCCTTCAGCAGTATCCTTTACGAAGTTTTCATATTTCCAGTAAATTAAAATGCTCATACGACCTTCTTTTTGAATGATAAAACTAAATTTTCGCTTTCCACTCCGCCATCGGCAGAAAGAACTGAATTCCCTTGGACTTCTCTTCGAAATTGAGCTTTCCGGCCGGATTCTGAATCCTGAAAAGCTCCGGGCTGCTTTTGCAGTTGATGACGATGTAGAGCCATGCCGAATCGCCGAGTTGCGCGAGCCGGTTCATTTCGTTTTCGGACAGCATGACGCTGCCGTCGGGGCCGCTCCGCCCCTTGACCTCGATGTAACGTTTGATGTGGTCGGCGTTGACGCTGCGAATGTCGTAGCCTTCATTATTGGCCGACACGTCCTGCGGCATCCATCCGTGCCGCGTTTCATATTCCATCGCCGCGTTCATCGCAATCGCTTCCGCTTCGTCGTCCCGGCTCATCCCGTAATGCCCGTGATACTCGACCTGATTGAGCGGCACGACGTAGGCGCAGCCGAGCACTTCCGGCGCTTTGGGGGAAATTTCGGTCATTCGTTCAAGGTCGCCGAGACGGCTTTGTTTCTTCTGAAGCAGCTCGGTGATTCGAATCTGATTCTTCTGGATTTTTTCCTGCACCGTCAGGTCTCCGAGTAAGACCTTGCCTTGGAGCTCGGCCGTCTGCGACTGCAAATCGACGATGACGTGCGTGAATGCGGTTTCCAGATACTGCCGGCGCTTTTGGGCGTCGTTCACGACTCGCTCTTTCGTGTCTTCGAGCTGCTGCATCGTGACGTTGTTGAAACTCCATTGAATGACCTCGTCGTTGCTGACGACGTCCGGCGGTTCGAGAAGCTTGGCAAACTCGGTCGGCGGATGCAGGTCGATGAACTTCGCCGGGGAAGTTTTCGAAAACTCGCCGGATGCGGTTTGATTGACCAGCAGCAGCTGCTCGTCGGCAAGACTTTCGTTCTGTTTGCTCTGCCGGTTGTCGGTAATTTGCGATTTGACGAAAAAAGCGAGATAGTCTTCTTTATCGTCCGGCGAAACCAGAACCGTGCCCTTGAGCATGTCCTCGCGGCAGGTCAGCCGGATAACCTTGATAACCGAGTCGAAAAGCGCATTGCCGGGATTGATGTAATGCACGGCCCCCAAATCGCCGACGGCTTGATAATCGAGAAAGACCTGCTTGTCGAAGCAGAACTGGAGCTGGCGGATACTGTCGGCGAAGACGTTGTAGTCTTTTTTGAGAACGTCGGCCACCGAATCCGGGAGCTTATCAATCCGGTAGATTGATTTTCTGATTTCGGTAAACTGGCCGCCCAGATGCTGAAACGCTTTTTCGAAAAAGAGCCTTACATAAATCGGCTGCAGGCGTCTTTCGTCCGAGTTTTCTTTCAGTTGACGGGCGTCGCGGTAGTCGACCGTACTGTGCGAAAGCTTTTCCCGCTGGGCCTGTATCTTTTCGGAGAATCTTTGCCTTAGCTGGTCGTCCGTTTGGTCGAGGAAGTCGTTCAGGGAAGTGCCGGCACCGTTGAAGACCGAATTGATGATGTCTTCGAGCTTGACGTCCTCCAGAACATCCTGAATCACATCGTAGACCCGGTCGTCGCCCATGCTCTCGCGGATGATGTCGAGCTTCTTCAGGAGCCGCTCCAAGACCTGACCTTCTTTGGTATTGCCGGCGACCATGTTGAAGACCAGCACGTCCTGTTTCTGTCCATAACGATGAATACGGCCCATCCGCTGCTCAAGCCGGTTCGGATTCCACGGGATGTCCCAGTTAATCAGCAGCCGGCAGAACTGCAGGTTGATGCCCTCGCCGGCCGCATCGGTCGCAATTAATATCTGGGTCTCTGGCTTGGCGAAATCCCATTGGGCCTGCCGGCGCTCGTCGACCGACTTTCCGCCGTGAATCGTGACGACCGTGTAGCCGTTGTTTCGAAGACGTTCTTCGAGATAGAGAAGCGTGTCCTTATGCTCGGTAAAGAGCACGAGCTTTTCGCCGTCAATCACTTTCTCGGACGTCAGCAGCTCGCGAAGCTTGCTGAACTTCTGCTCTTCCTGATTTCCTTTGTAAAGGGCATCGGCCAGATAAAAGAGCTTCTTGACCTCCTCGGCTTCGGACTGGATTTCCGGCAGGCTTTTCGCGGTCGTAAAAAGCTTGAACTTTTTCGGGTCCGACAGGATATTTTCGAGAGCGTCACGTTCGTCGTCTTCGAGTTCGTCGTAGTCGTCAATCGTGTCGACGTCGAGAGTTTCGAGCTTGTGCCGCTGATTCCAGATATTCGGGTTTCGTCTGACCTCGTCGACAATGGTCTGCAATGCGTTGAAGCGTCGCTCCAACGTGTTTTTGATGGCGAAGATGGAACTGACCAGCCGGCGCTGCATGACGCTCAAAGCGAGCGAAACATGGATATTTTTCGACTGCGACGCTTCCGCTTTTTTGGTCGTCAGATAGTCGGTAACCTTGTCGTAAAGCTCCTTTTCCTCGGGCGTCAGCTCATACGTCGTGGTCTTGGTGTAGCGGGCCTTGAAGAGCGGTTTCCCGTGCCAGTCCTTCATGTCTTCCTTCAGCCGCCGGATGAAAAACTTGTTGATGCCGCCGGTCTCGTATTCGCGGATACGGGCCGTCGCGATGTCCTCGGTCGCGAAGATGTCTTCATCGAGAATTTGCAGCAGCATTTTGAAAGTATCTTTCCGGCCGCGATGCGGTGTGGCCGTCAGAAGCAGGATGTGCTCGCACTGCTGGGAAAGCTTGTAAGCGGCTTCGTACCGCTGCGACCGGTAAATCTTCGAGCCGTACTCGTAGGCCGAGAGTTTATGCGATTCGTCGAAAACAATTAAATCCCAGTTCGAGTTGCCGGCCACATTCAGCACGTCCTCGCGGCTGATGAAGTCAATCGATGTAACGATGCGCGGCGCGGTATGAAAGACGTTCGGGTCGGATGAAAAAATGCTCCGGTTGACGAGTGTAAACGGTAAATTGAATTTGATGCCGAGCTCGTCTTCCTGCCATTGTTTGGTCAGTCCTCCCGGCGTCACAATCAAAATCCGCTCGATGACGCCCCGCATTATCAATTCCTTGAGCAGCAGGCCGGTCATGATTGTCTTTCCGGCCCCCGTGTCGTCGGCCAGCAGAAAGCGGATTTTGGGAAGCGGCAGCAGGAACTTGTAGACCGCTTCGACCTGATGCGGCAGCGGGTCGACAATGCTGCAGTTGACGGCAAAGAGCGGGTCGAACTGGTAGGCCGAGTTAATCCGTTCGGCTTCGGCAAAAAGCGAGAACTTTCGCGGGTCCCCGGTGAAATTGAAAACGCCCTGTCGGGTCAGGACTTCGAGCTTGTCGAAAGCCTCACGGGTGATGACCTTGTTACTCGAAATATTCGTGTTAACGCCGGTATAATTCACGGAAACCATGCTGCCGAAATCTTGAATACGATTAACCGCAACCGGTTCGGAGGGGATTAAGTTCTTGACGATTTGACCTTCTAAAATCGACATATTCTGGGATATACAATGCCCGATAACGTAACTCTATGAGAGAAATGTCCGGGGCGGAGCAAAATCGGAAATTTTTTATTTCGGCCAACTAACGATATTGCTAATCTATGATAAATGTATAATTGAAAGCAAATGGAATAGATAGTTATTATGGTCAATACAATAAATTTTATTCCGTTTTTTCATAAAACGTCCGAAGCGAGTTTGAAGAACGTGAAACAAAGAACAGGACAAATTTTTCAAAACAAAAACGGTGATTGGACGGCACGAGTTGGCTATAAGAACAACAACGGAAAAAGAACGGCCGTTCAAAGAATTGCTAAAACAAAAACCGATGCGAGAAAAATCTTGAAGCATCTGCTGAAGACGCTGGAAGACGGCGGCCGCAAAGCTCTCGATGCAGAAAAAATAACTGTTAATTCTCTCTGTGATTATTATCTAAAAAACTACGCAAATCCACCGTATTATGTGAACGACCGGAAAGTCGCCGGTCTCCGCTCGCACGTTCAAATAAAGGGCTATATCAATGTCTTTCGTGAGTTTTTCGGGGCCGTCAGATTACAATCTCTGACTTATGACGACCTGCGCGAATTTCGTATTCAGAGGCTTCTAACGCCAACACACCAGAGTTCACAAAGAACTATCGCTTCGGTCAACCGTGAACTGTCCTATTTACGCCGCATTCTGAATATCGCTGAGAGGAACGGCTGGATTGCGAAGAATCCATTCAAAGGCGGGGATGTCTTAATCCACTCCGCCGATGAAGTGAAGCGGGAGAGGATTCTGACATTAGAAGAAACTCAGAGGCTTATCGACGCCTGTACGGACCGACGCGCCCACCTGAAGCCGTTAATCATCGCTGCCTTGGATACGGGCTGCCGTTTGGGAGAATTGTTGAAGCTCCAATGGCAGGAGGTCGATTTGACCTTCGGGGTTATTATCATCAAGGCCTTCAATACCAAGACCATGCGAAAGCGAGAGGTCGGAATAACGACCAGACTGCACACCGAGTTAGAGAGCCTGTGGAACTCCTTTCCACAGTCAAAAGAAGATTTGGTTTTTGGGGTTTCAGAAGTAAGAAAGTCGTTTAAGTCAGCCTGCAGCAAGGCAGGGTTATCGGATTTGCGTTTCCACGACCTTAGATACTGCCATGCCTCGAAATTAAACGAGCTCGGCTTTTCCGTTCCTGAAATTGCGAGCCAGCTTGGCCATACACAAATTCAAACCACGCTGCGTTATATTAATCGCCACAAAAACAGCGTCAGAAAAGTAACCCTAGCTTTGGATTCGATTTACCAGGACATGATGCCGACCATCGAAATAATCTCCGAGTTAATTAACTGATTGTGCTCAAACTGTTTGCTTCCAAAACAGACGCCAATCTGAAAACTCCTCTTAATTGCAGGCTCATCTTCCAGACTGCAGATGCCAACCTGGAGTATTGATTTTCTAATCAAATCTGAAAAGCTGAAAAAATATCTTGTAATTGTATCCACAACTCTGCTATAAATTAACAAATCTTAAAATTCATTATAACCAGCAGTTCTAAATTCTAATTTTTGGAGAGGAAAATGCTTAACCTTATCGATGTGCAAACGATTATTTTTAAGAGTCTCGCGCATATGACTGGGGGGAATCCATCATATGTTCGAAACAAGAAGCTTGCCCAAATGGGAATTATAAGTCAACCAAGATTTAACGGCTTCGTAAACGATATTTACCACGGAGTTGCGTATTATCATCATTCTTTGCCAAATGATGCTTTCGACAATATTAATACATCCTCTACTATTGCTGATGTTGAAAATGTAGTCTCAACAGCTACGCCCGCGCCGGGTGGAGGGAATCTATAACTTTTGTCACCTTAGTTTAAGTATAGAATATATGAAAAATTATTTGTTTCTTACCAGATTCACTGAGCTTTTTATTCTTGTAAATATTGTTGTTTTTTTTTCGACAATCGGGTTTGGACAATGCAAAGATGACATCACAATTCAATCCGTTTTTCGGGACCCGACCGACCCTGCTTCGCTTGCTGTTCGTCTAAATACTCCCAAGGGGGTATCCTCTCAGCAAAAAAGTATCATTGAAAACTCCCAGAACTGGTTGGTTTTCAATCCGGATGCTCTAGGGCAAGCCGCAACGGCCACTCCTAATCAACAAAGGCAGATATTAAATGATGCAGTTTTACAGATTGATAAAGTATCGATACAGCGAAGCTTAGAGACGAATCCAACTCTAATAGAAGTTAAAATTACTTTGAAGATGGGGCTTTTAGAAAAAGTCAACTATCTAGTTCAGGTAAAACAATTATCTTCTCCTAAATGCTTACAGTCACCGACACTTCTGAAACCGATTGATGCAAGCGGAAAAAAAACAGCTTCCAAAACTAAGTTTGTCAAATCGAAAGACCGGGCAACATCAGACATTTATGTACAGGGCTTGGCTGAAGGCGCGCGGAAACAAAAAACATTTTTTTCGGTAGATGCTTTATTAAAGAGGAGATTTAGCTTTGGACATAACAATTATATTGAACCGGTTTTTGAATTAAAAACTTCTACCTCTCCCAAAGCAGACCCGGATTCAGCCAGTCTAGGAATAAATTACGTAAAAACAATAGGAATTAAAACAAACAGTTCACCGTTAAGTTCCTTTGACTTCACGAATGGCATCAAACTTGAGTCAGATACCGATTTTAAGAACGTCAATTATGTCTATCAAACAAGGGCTGATTTGGTTTTTAGAGATTTGTCTTTTATTGTCGCTAACCAACCAGTAGATATTATTCCTTTTATTGGGTTTGAGCTTGGCCGGAACATAAAAAGCCCCATTGACGAGGCAAAAAAAAGATTGATTGCTCGACCATTTTTCGGGGCTAATATTTATTTTCAAATTTATCAAAATGATGACAAAGTTTTTTCATTTGAAACTCAATATACTAGAAGACTGCTTCTAAAGCGTGAAGTATTTTTTAAGACAAATGACAATGGCAGCTTTGATGCAATACAAATCAACACGAAACCTCGCGATTATGTTAAAAGCTCATTTAATTTTGATTTTTCAAAAAACTTCGGATTTTCAGCCAGTTATGAGTACGGGCAATTACCGCCAAAATTCACTCTTGTAAACAGCAAGTTCAGTTTTGGGCTGTTATTCAAAGGAAAATTTGGTAAAGAAGAGTAATTAGGAGCAAAAGTCTTTGCAGCAATAAATTAATCTGGTTTACTGTTGAGTTAACTCGGATAAAAATTGCCAATAGTTTCTTTAATCTGGCCAAATTTGGCTTTAATTGGGTTTAGTTTAAGAAGACCGTTGATGCCGATTTTTTGTTGGTGCGGTACCTGTGAATCCAATACAAGGGTTGGAAGAACAAAAAAATCCCATTGGTCTAAATCCAGCGGATTCACAGTTTTCTTATCAAGGTGCTTGAGTAGGGCAAATACGTAAATGTCAGCTTGCCTTTTCTTTTCCTGACAGAAGGAGTTTGTTTCAGTGTTCCATGCATTGGTCGGACAGATATTGAATTCGATGCGAGACGGTTTACTCTGCTTCCAACTCTGTAAGTAGGCGGCCGATTTCACCTCAATTTTAATTCCCGATTCAGTTAATAAATCATATGCATCCCATTCAATTCTTGTCATAAGGTTGATTCCCAAGTCGCAGGCAACGATGTATTCGGCGAGCATTCCACGGTAAGCGTTATTGGTTAAATCCGAACCCGCCCATTGCCAAAAACCGAGCAAATTTAACTCGGTAGGATGATTGCCCAAAATGAATTTTTCATGTCCGGATTTTCGAAAAACTGGAATAGCGTTAAGGTCGTTTTTCATGTTTTGAAGAAAGATTCTAAAGCATCCTTAAATAATTTTATTTTGTTGGGCGTTAATAACTGTTAATATAGACAAGAAAACCAATCAGTCAAAATAATTAATTCAAAAATTTACGCTTGCTCCATGGCTAACCGACTTTTTCATTTTATTCAGAAACAGATGCGAATGTCTCACGTTTATCAGCCTTTAATGCTGATGACTTTGCTCGATAACGGCGGCCAGTGTTCCGATACTGAAATCGCTAAAAACCTTCTTATTCGAGATGAATCACAGATTGACTATTACCGTAACATTACAAACAACATGGTCGGAAAGGTTCTGAGAAATCACGGTCTGGTTGAAAGAGATAAGGACACTAAAACCTATACCTTAATTGACTTCGATTCGTTGGAGGAGGACGAAATCGCAGCGCTCAAGGAACTTTGCCTGAAGAAACTCGAAGAATTCCTGGACAAACGCGGCAAGCTTGTTTACCAGCATCGCCGGAAGTCTGCCGGCTACATCAGCGGGACGCTTCGCTATGAGGTCTTGAAACGTGCTAAATTTCGCTGTGAGCTTTGCGGTATCTCTGCCTATGAAAAAGCTTTGGAGGTCGACCATATCGTTCCGCGAAATCATGGCGGCTCGGACGATGTTTCTAATTTGCAGGCCCTTTGCTACAGCTGCAACGCGATGAAGCGAGACCGCGACGATACGGACTTTAGGAAGGTCAGAGAATCCTACGAGCACAGAGAAAGAGACTGTGTGTTTTGCGAAATCGACAAGAGCCGAATACTTGCGGAAAATCAGTTGGGCTATGTAATTTTCGACAATTACCCGGTTACCCAGCTTCATTCTTTAATCATTCCTAAGCGGCATGTGCCAACCTACTTTGAACTTGGGCAGGCGGAGATTAACGCCTGCAATCAGCTATTACAGTATGCAAAGGGCGGTTCGCTGCATCATGACAAATCAATTACCGGTTTTAACATCGGGATAAATAACGGTGAAAGTGCCGGACAAACGATTTTTCATTGCCACATTCATTTAATACCGAGAAGACGAGGGGATGTAGACAATCCTCGTGGCGGAGTTAGACACGTTATTTTGGGCAAAGGAAATTATTAAGATGTACGAATTGTTCTGAAGGCACCATAAAAGCCGATGCATAAAAATCCGGTAAACTGGTTGAGTCTAACTTTCAAAAGTGCAAAAAAACGAAACATATTCAGATGACGAAAATATGGACAAGTTACTAAACAATGCCAACCGTTTCAAACTTTCTTCTGATGAAATAGCAACTGCTGAAAAAGACAGGTTGTCATTTATAGAAAAATTCCCCAAGGAAAAGTTGCCTTTTTTGAAAATTGAAGAATATGCAAATCATTACTGAGCGGTATATGAAT
>JAFDVJ010000001.1 GCA_018269075.1 Acidobacteriota bacterium | reverse complement strand
TCTTCTCCTCTTCTCCTCTTCTCGCTTCCCCTTTCTCCGTTTCTTCCTTGTCAAGGCCGTTTTCGGTTCTTTATACTAGAAACTGGCAGATCTGCCGGTTTGAGGTAAAAAATTTGCAGCCGAAAGTTCATCAGGGACAGCTCAATGCACAAGGCTTTCGTTTCGCGCTCGTCGTTTCGCGCTGGAACGATTTTTTGACGTCGAAACTGACCGAGGGCGCGCTCGACGCGTTCGAGCGGCTCGGGGCCGCCGAGGACGCGGTCGAGATCTTCAAGGTTCCCGGCTCTTTCGAGCTGCCGCTGACCGCCCGGAAAGCGGCGGAAAGCGGCCGCTTCGACGCAGTGATCTGCATCGGCGTCGTCATTCGCGGGGAAACGCCGCATTTCGACTACGTTGCCGGCGAGGCCGCGAAAGGCACGGCGCAGGCGGCGATGCAGACCGGCGTGCCGGTGCTCTTCGGCGTCGTCACGGCGGACACGCTCGAACAGGCGATCAACCGCGCCGGCGTCAAGGCCGGAAACAAGGGCTTCGAAGCCGCGATGGCGGCGATCGAGCTCGTTAATTTATATAAAACCATCGACGGCGGCGAAGGAACCTCGGAAACCCGGAAAAAGGCCTTTCCGCACGTCGTTTGATAAGAGCAAGGATTTATGGGAACACGGCGTTTAGCACGTGAGAGCGCTCTCCAGATGCTTTTTGCGGCGGACATTGCGAAACTGCCCGGCGATACCGTCGCGCGTAATTTTTGGGACCAGCTCGGCGAAGCGGAAGCGGACGAACAAACCCGCGAGTTTTCGATCAAGCTGCTGCTCGGGACACTCCGCGAGCTCGAAACCGTCGACGAAAAGATCCGCACCCGCGCCGAACACTGGCGCATCGAGCGGATGGCGATCGTCGACCGCAACGTCCTCCGGATGGCGGTTTACGAATTTCTGTTCGAGGACACGCCCCACACGGTCATCATCAACGAAGCGCTCGAAATCGCGCGCTGTTTTTCGACCTTCGAGGCGACGCAGTTCATCAACGGCATTCTCGACGCGATCAAGCACGATCTGGAAAAAAAAAATAAAAAAAGCCAAGATCCCAACAAAAAGTCCCGGGCCTCGTCGAGTTGAGGCCCGGTTTTCGAACAGATGAACGAGCTCCGTCAAAATTTTCTCGCGGAATCCGTCAAAAAGCTCGAACAATGGCCGGGAATTTTGCGGGAAGAGCCTGACGAAGCGCAGCGGCGCGAGCTCTTTCGCGTCGTCCACACGATCAAGGGCGGTCTCCAGACCTTCGGCTTCAAAAACGCCGCCCGGCTCGCCGAAGAAATCGAAAATCTCCTTTCCGAAAGAAATCTTTCCGCCGCCCGCCGTTCCCTGCTCGTCGAGGGCGTCCGCCTGCTCGCCGCCGCGCTCGACGACGCCGAGCGGCACGCTCCGCCGGCCGAATTCATCGACCGGCTCCGCGATTCCGCGCCGGCCGCCGCCGCGCGCGAGTTTTTCGTGACGCGGATTCCGCCCGCCGTCTTCCGGAGTTTTTCGAAATCCGAACAAAAAGCCGCGCTCGCCGCGATGCGGCGCGGCGACGCGATCTTCTGTCTCGAAGTCGGTTTCGAACCGGCCGACTTCGCCGCCGAGTACCGCGAGCTGCGAAAGGTTCTGAACGAAAAGGGCGAGCTCATCGCCGCGCTCCCGAGCCCGAAGCACGCCGCCGCCCGAAAGGTCGGGTTCCGGATCTTTCTGGCGACCCGCGAAAATCCGGCCGCGCTGACCGGCGGGCTCGCCGGATTCGCGATCGACGCGACGCCGCACGACTGCGCCGATCAGCTCTCGCACGAGCTTTTCGAAATGCTCTCGCAGATCGCCGCCCACGGCGAAGAGATCGGCCGCCGGCTCGAAAAGGACGTCGGCGTGACGATCCTCGCGAACGAAACAAATATTCCGGCCGCGACGGCCGCCGCCGTCTTCGACATCCTGCTCCAGCTCGTCCGCAACGCCGTCGCGCACGCGGTCGATAAACGCGGCCGCATCGAAATCCGCATTTTCGACGAGCCCGCCGGCCTCTCGCTGACGGTCGAGGACGACGGCCGCGGCATCGATCTGGAAATGGTCCGCGCGCGCGCCGTCGAAAGAAATCTGATCGCCCCGGACGCGCCGCCGGACGACGAGACGATGCTCGGACTGATCTTCGCGCCGGGCATTTCGACGGCGCCGGCGGCGACCGGCATTTCCGGCCGCGGCGTCGGGCTCGACGCGGTCAAAAGCCGGGTCGAACGGCTGAACGGCAAAATTTCCGTCAAAAGCCGTATTAATATTGGCACGAAATTCGAGATTTTTCTGCCGAAATCATAAATCCAGGATGGCTGACATTCGATGACTCTTGAACCGACCCCGAAACTTTTCATCAACCCGGCGCGCCGGCGTTTCCTGCTGATCTGCGCTTTTTATCTGGTGCCGTTCGCGCTGACGCTCGCCGCGCAGGACCTGCCCGACGAGATTCGCGGCTACAAGGTCCACAACGCGAAGATCTCGGTCACCAACAAGACCGACCGGACGACCGCGAAGGACGATTCCGAAGCCTTTGCCCGGCTGACCGAACCGGAGCTCGTCGAGACGTCGCTGACCGGCCTGACCTTCGCGATCTCGGCCGAGATCGACCCGCTCGACTACAAGGGCAAGGTCGATTTTCTGACCTTCAAGGACTTTAAGGTCAACGGGCTCAGCGTCGAGATCGAGGAATACGCCGAATCGTTCGAATTCAAGAAAAAAGAGCCGATCCGGCTGCCGAAACCGGTCCGGATCTTTCTCGGGACGGGACAGGCGATCAAGGGCGCGATCGGCGAAGCGGTCAATTCGAAGGAGGAATGGACGGTCACGGGCACGGTCTTCGTCTTCGGCCGCTTCAAAAAATACGGCTTCAACGTCAAACGGGTCGTCCCGGTCGAGGTCAACGTCAAAATCAAAAACCCGGCCCGCAAGGCGAACATCCTCGGCATCCGGATTCCGTCAATCTGATCATTCAAAAAGCGCGCGATTCGTTCAAACTGACCGGCCCGGTTTCCGACAGGAACCGGGCCTTTTCAAGTAAACTATTCAAAACAGTAGACTTCCCTGAGTTTCAAAGTTACGGCACGGGGGTTGCGATATTAATGAGCGCCTGCGGCGTCGCAGACTTGAATTTCGATTCAACCCTAATTTCTCTCTTTTACTTTGCTGTTTCTAATCATCAATCTATTCTTTTTCAATTTGGACAACTACCTCACGGTACTATGCGGGACAAAAAGCCGGGCCTTACGAGAGGCCCGGCTTTTTCGATTGACAAAGATTCGCCGGCACGGCGTTTCGCCGCCGCTGCCGGGCCGCGGAAACCGCCGCCGCGCCCGATTCAATCTGACCTGACCGATAATCGGTTATCGGTCAGGCTGACCGGCCGGGCCGTTTCCCGTCGGTCGCCAGATCGTCTCCGGGGTCCGATTTTACCGGACTTTGACGAATTTTCCGGGCACGGCACAAATTTTGCGGAAATGCTTGTATCTGCGCGTTTCACCGGCAGACACGACCAGTCCCCGATGATCTTATAACATTCCCCGTTTGGAATTATGGATAAGAATTTTGTGAAAAGAATGATCGCCGCCGGCGCGCTGTTCGCGTTCGGCCTTCAGTTTTTTGCGATCAGCGTTTCCGCCCAGTCCGTCAAAAGCGTCGCGCGTCCGGAAAGGAACGCGGAATCGACCGCGGTTTCGACCGAAAGGGCTCCCAAACGGAAGATCGCGCCCGATCTCGAACAAAAAACGAACGAGCTGACGATGGGCCTGCGCGCCGACCGGCTCCAGAAGGTGATCATCCAGATGCCGACGGAAACGCCGCTCAACGAGATGTTCGGCAACGCCTTAAGCGACACCGAACAAAAAGAGATGTTCGACCGCGAGGTCGCCGGCAACAAGGAAAAAAGCGGCATTCTGATCACCGACCTGAACCGGCTGAGCGGCCGGTTCCGCAATTCCTACGATCATCTCGGACTGGTCTCGGCCGAGCTCCCGCTCTCGAAAATCCGCGAGCTCGCCGACAACGGCAACGTCGAATACATCTCGCCCGACCGCGAGATCCGGACGCTCGGCCACATCGCCGAAACGACCGGCTACTGGAACAACGGCATCACCGACCGCGGCGACGCCGACACGAACACGTGGCTCACCGGCGCGGTCTCGATCGCCGTCATCGACAGCGGCATCGACCCGAACCATCGCCTGATGCAGTGGACCTCGAACAACACGCCGGTCGGCACGAAGGTCTGGAGCTACGATTTTACCGGACAGGGCGTCACCAACGATCTATACGGCCACGGCACGCACGTCGCCTCGATGCTCGCCGGCGAATATTATCTGACCGACGGCGCTTACCAGGGCCTCGCTTCGGGCTCGCAGCTGATCAGCCTCCGCGCGCTCGACGACAACGGGCGCGGCAGCATCAGCAGCGCGATCGCCGCGATCGACTGGGTCGTCCAGCAGAAGGTCAACAATTGGTGGAACATCCGGATCATCAATATGAGCTTCGGCACGCCGGCCGTCGACAGCTATGTCAACGACCCGCTCTGCAAGGCCGCCCGCCGCGCGGTCAACGCCGGCATCGTCGTCGTCGCCTCGGCCGGCAACAACGGCAAGGACACGAACGGCAGGAAGCTCTTCGGCACGATCAATTCGCCGGGCATCGAGCCGTCGGTCATCACGGTCGGCGCGGCCAACACCTACGGCACCGCCGCCCGCTCCGACGACACGGTCGCGACCTTCAGCTCGCGCGGCCCGACGCGCGGCTACCGGACGCTCGCCAACGGCGCGCGCAAATACGACAACCTGATCAAGCCCGACCTGATCGCGCCCGGCAACAAGCTGATCGGCGCGCGCAGCGCCAACAACAAGCTGATCCAGCAGTATCCGTCGCTGGCGACCGGCACGACGACCGTCGCGACCGAAAAGGTGATGTATCTTTCGGGCACCTCGATGGCGGCCCCGATCGTCGCCGGCGCGGCCGCGCTCCTGCTCGACACGAACCCGAATCTGACGCCGAATCTCGTTAAAGCCATTTTGACCTACACGGCACAGCCCCTGAAAAACTTCAACACGCTCGAACAGGGCGCGGGCCTGCTCAACATCGACGGCGCGGTCCGCGTCGCGCGGCTCGTCAAGACGACGATGCCGACGACCAACGGCGCAATGCTTCTCGACGGCGCGCTGCCCGCCTCGCAGACGAGCTCGATCGGCGGCCAGACCGTCACGTGGGGCAAGGGCGTCATCACGAATTTCGGATTTCTCTACGGCAGCGACCTGATGAACAAATGGCAGGGGATGTACGCGAGCGGCGTGCTCGTCTCCGACGCGACGCCGTTTTCCGGCACCGCGATCTCGAAATCGACGACGCTGACTTCGGGCACGCTGAGCCTTTATCAGGGCGCGATCAGCAACAACGGCGTGCTCGTTTCCGACGGCCTGCTGTATCTCGGCGCGAACGCGATGGGCGGCAGCCCGACGCCGTTCGTCAATTCGCAGGGCGTCCTCGTCTCGGACGGCGTCCTCGTCTCCGACGGCGTCCTCGTCTCGGACGGCGTCCTCGTCTCCGACGGCCGCGCCGCCTCGACCGCGATCCTCGGCGACAACACGGCCGGTATGACGCCGGCCCCGTAAAAATTTCGGACAACCGACCTCACTTTTTGCTGACGGAAAAGGCCGGTCTCGCGGGACCGGTCTTTTTCTTTCGGACGATTCCGCCTCAAAAACCGCCCGCCACGAAATTCGGCCGATCCCCCGAGTCATATTCGAAACCCGCCGCCTCTTGTTCCAAAACTTCCCGAACTTCCCAAACTTCCCAAACTCCCCAAACTCTCCACCTTTACGCAGATTGTTAGATTCCGCCGATTTGCGATAAAATTGTTGATTACACTCAAAGGGCGTGTAACAAGAGGTAATAAAAAAAAGTGAGCGAACAAACATTGAATATTTCCGAATACATCGCCGAGAATTTCGGCGCGAACGCGAATTATGTCGAGGGGCTGCTGAATCGTTACAAGGCCGATCCGAACTCGGTCGACGAATCGTGGCGGGCGTTTTTCGGCGAGCTGCTCGGCGGACAGCCGGCGGCGGCGGCCGGCGGACAGACCGCGCAACCCGCGGCGGTCGCGAGCGAAGCGCCGACACCCGCGCCGGCGGCCGCTTCGACGGGCGCGGCGACACCGCCGCCGGTCGCGATCGGCGCCGACACCGAAGTGCGGCCGATCACCGGCCCCGCGAAAAAGATCGTCGAGAATATGGAGGCTTCCCTGAGCGTGCCGACGGCGACGACCTTTCGCAACATCCCGGTCAAGGTTCTCGAAGAAAACCGGCTGATCGTCAACGATCACCTGAAAACGGCCGGGCGCGGCAAGGTCTCGTTCACGCACCTCATCGCGTGGGCGATCATCAAGGCCGCCAAAGCCTATCCGGCGATCAACAACGGCTACGGCTTCGTCGACGGCAAACCGTCGCGGCTCGAAAACGAATCGCTCAATCTGGGCATCGCGATCGACGTCGAAAAGCGCGACGGCTCGCGCAATCTGCTCGTCCCGAACATCAAGGGCGCCGACAAGATGAACTTCGCCGAATTCTTCGCCGCCTACAACGAACAGGTCAAACGCGCGCGCGACGGCAAGCTCGAAATCTCGGATTTTCAGGGCACGACGATCTCTTTGACGAATCCCGGCACGATCGGGACGGTCGCCTCGAACCCGCGGCTGATGGCCGGCCAGAGCGCGATCATCGCGACCGGCGCGATCGAATACCCGGCCGAATATCAGGCGATGACGCCGGCCGCGCTCTCGCAATTGGGCATCAGCAAAGTCATCACGCTGACCTCGACCTACGATCACCGCGTCATCCAGGGCGCGGAAAGCGGTCTGTTCCTCGCGAAAATCCACGAGTTCATCGTCGGCAAGCATTCGTTCTACGACGAGATCTTCGCCGACCTCGGCATCAACTACCCGCCGATGCGCTGGGCGCAGGACCACAACCCGTCGCTCTTTAGCGACCGCGCCGCCGAGCAGGCCGAAAAACAGGCGAACGTCCTGCAATTGATCAACGCCTACCGGATCCGCGGCCACCTGCTCGCCGACATCGACCCGCTCAATATGACGTCGTTTCGCGCGGCCGAGCTCGACATCGAAAACTACGGCCTGACGATCTGGGACCTCGACCGCGAGTTCATCACCGGCGGGATGCACGGCGAGCGGACCGCGACGCTCCGGCGGATTCTCGACATCCTCCAGAAAGCCTATGCCGGCAAGGTCGGCATCGAGTACCGCCACATCCAGAGCAAGGACGAAAAGGACTGGATCCGCCAGCAGGTCCGCGAGCAGTTCGTCGACACCGAGCCGCTGCCGGTCGAGATCAAAAAGGCGCTGCTCACGAAGCTGATCGAGGCCGAACAGTTCGAGCAGTTTCTCCATAAAAAATATCTCGGCCAGAAACGCTTCTCACTCGAAGGCTGCGAGACGGTGATCCCGATGCTCGACCAGCTCGTCGAAAACGCGTCGGCGAAGGGCGTCGAGGAGATTTTCGTCGGGATGGCGCACCGCGGCCGGCTGAACGTGCTCTCGAACATCGTCGACGACACGATGGCCGAGCGCATCTTCACGATCTTCGAGGGCACGTCGCACCCGAGCTTTCCGGCCGACGAGGGCGACGTCAAATATCATCAGGGCGCGATCGGCACGCGGAAATCCGTGAGCGGCCGCGACGTCAAGATCATCCTCTCGTCGAACCCGTCGCACCTCGAATTCGTCGACCCGGTCGTCGAGGGAATGGCGCGCGCGCGGCAGGATCAGCTTTTGAAGGGCGAAGAGGCCGACGCCTCGTGGCGCGATGCGGTCAACGACCGCGTGCTGCCGGTGCTGCTCCACGGCGACGCGGCGTTCGCCGGTCAGGGCATCGTGATGGAAACGCTGCAATTGGCGAATCTGCGCGGCTACCGCACCGGCGGAACGATCCATTTCGTGATCAACAACCAGATCGGCTTTACGACCTCGCCCGAGGCGTCGCGCTCGTCGATCTACTCGACCGACGCCGCGCAGATCACGCAGACGCCGATCTTTCACATCAACGGCGACGATCCCGAAGCCGCTTTCCGGACGGTCAAGATCGCGCTCGACTACCGGCAGAAATTCAACAAGGACGTCGTCCTCGACGTCGTCGGCTTCCGCCGTCTCGGCCACAACGAGGGCGACGAGCCGAGCTACACGCAGCCCGTGATGTACGCCCGCGTCAAGGCGCATCCCGGCACGCGGCATCTCTACGCCGAGCAGCTGATCCGCGAGGGTATTATCTCGAATGAAGACCTCAAGGCGATGACCGACGAGATCGTCGGCAAATACGAGGGCATTCTCGAACGCGCCAAAAAGATCGCGACCGAAAAGCCGAAACGCGCCGAACTGCCCGCGCCGCAGCCGGAAGACGACGGCTCGGCGGTGCTCGAGACGCCGATCACCCAGGAGGTTCTGCAGACGATCGCCCAAAAGATCTCGCTCGTCCCCGCGGATTTTCAGATCAACCCGAAAATGGTCGGCCAGCTCGCCCGCCGCGCGAAGATGGGCACCGGCGAAGTGCCGATGGACTGGGGCTTTGCCGAGGCCGTCTGTTTCGGCTCGCTCGTCCTCGAAGGCCGCCGCGTCCGTCTGAGCGGTCAGGATTCGGGGCGCGGCACGTTCTCGCAGCGGCACGCGCTGATGTACGACACGATCACCGGCGCGATGTGGTCGCCGCTCGGCGAGTTGCGCTCGGACGACAACCCGCTCGCCCGTTTTCAGGTCTACGACAGTTCGCTCTCGGAAAACGCCGTCCTCGGCTTCGAATACGGGTACGCCTTCAACGCGCCCGAGATGCTCGTGATGTGGGAGGCGCAGTTCGGCGATTTCTCGAACGGCGCGCAGGTCATCATCGACCAGTATATCTCGGCCTCGGAAGACAAATGGCAGCAGAAGAACCGGCTCGTGATGCTCTTGCCGCACGGCTACGAGGGTCAGGGCCCGGAGCATTCGTCGGCGCGGCTCGAACGCTATCTGCAGCTCTGCGCGGAAAACAATCTGCAGGTCTGCAACCCGACGACGCCGGCGCAGTATTTCCACCTGCTCCGCCGCCAGGTCCGGCAGGAAACCGTCCGGCCGCTGATCGTGATGACGCCGAAAAGCCTTTTGCGGCTGCCGGCGGCCACCTCGACGACCGGCGAGCTGACGACGGGCGGCTTCAACCCGGTGCTCGACGACGCGAAGATCACGGACAAATCGAAGGTCAAACGGATCGTCCTCTGCTCGGGCAAGGTCTTTTACGATCTCGACGCCGGCCGCGCGACCGCGGCGGACGACCGCGTCGCGATCCTCCGGCTCGAACAGTTCTACCCGTTCCCGAAATCGCGGCTCGCGGAGCTTTTCGCGTCGTACCCGAACGCGACGGAGCTTTTCTGGACGCAGGAAGAGCCGCGCAATATGGGCGGCTGGGCGTTCGTCCGCGAACGGCTCGAAGAGATCCGCGGCGCGCTCAAATTGCGCTACGTCGGCCGCGCGGCCTCGGCCTCGCCGGCGACGGGCAGCTATTCGATCCATCATCTCGAACAGGAAAAGATCGTCCGCGACGCGCTGCTCGGGGATTCGGACGAGGTCTCGCCGACGAGCGCGCCCGAAATCCCGGAAAAGATCGCGCCCGCCGGGGCCTGAGGAGTCTTGAGTCTGAAGTCTTGAGTCTTGAGTCCTCGGTTTTGAAGTTTTGAGTTTTCGGGTCAGGGGTTTCGGAGTCGACGGCTCTTGAAAAAGCTTGCCGAACTGATGCGCGCCGCGTCTTCCGGCAAGCGTGGCCGCACGTCGTCAATCCGACTCAAGACTCAGGACTCAGGACAATCTTTATGATGAAAAACCTTCGGCCGCTGTGCCTGATTCCGATTTTGACGCTCCTCTCGACGGTCGCTTTCGCCGTGCCGGCGGCGGGCCAAATCCGGCACGTCGTCTGGGTCTGGTTCGAGAACCGCGAGACGGAGGCGATCACGCCGGCGACCGCGCCGACCTTCGCGAATTTTGCCGCCGACAACGCGAATTTCACGAATTTCTACGGCGTCTCGCACCCGTCCGAGCCGAATTACGTCGCCGCTTTTTCCGGCTCGACGCAGAACATCCTCGACGACGGTCATTACAGTTTCCCCGCGACGGTCGACAATCTCGCCAAGCAAATGAGCGCCGCCGGCCGGTCGTGGCGCGTCTTCGCCCAGAATTTTCCGGGAAACTGCTTCGACGAGGACATCGACGCGACGGCCGGCGCGGACGGCCCCGGCGTCGGCGGTTTGTATGTGCGCAAGCACAACCCGGCGATGACCTTTCAGAGCGTGACGGCCAATCCGGTCGAATGCGCCAACGTCCGGCCGCTCGCCGATTTCGACCCGACGGTCGATTTCGCGCTCGTCGTCCCGAACCAGACCAACAATATGCACGACGGGACGACCGCGCAGGGCGACGCCTTTCTGCAGCAGTTTCTCCCGCTCGTCGCGAACAGCCCGGATTTCGCCCACACGCTGCTGATCGTCACGTTCGACGAGGGCACGACGGCCGTCAATGGCGGCGGCCATATCTACACCGCGGCGGCCGCGCCGTGGCTGCACAATAAAACGATCGCGGGAAACTTTAATCACTACGATATGCTGCGGACGATCGAGGACGTTTTCGGTCTGCCGTATCTCGGCAATGCCGCGACCGGGACGACGATCCGCGAGATCCTGCCGCCGGCGGCCGTCGCCGCCGATTTCGACGGCGACTGGAAAACGGACGTCTCGATCTACCGCCCGGCGGCCGGGCAATGGTGGTATCAGCGCTCGTCCGACGCCGCGGTGCGCGTGCGCCAGTTCGGAACGGCCACGGACCGGATCGTGCCCGGCGACTACGACGGCGACGGCAAGACCGACGCCGCCGTCTTTCGACCGGCGACCGGCGAATGGTTCGTTCTCCGGTCGTCGAACCTGACGTATTTCTCGCTGCCCTTCGGAATCGCTTCCGACACGCCCGCGCCCGGCGATTACGACGGCGACGGCCGGACCGATCCGGCCGTTTACCGGGACGGCGCGGGCACGTGGTTCGTCCTCAAATCGACGGGCGGCGTCTCGTTCATCAATTTCGGGACTTCGGGCGATCTGCCGGTCGCGGCCGACTATGACGCCGACGGGCGGACGGACGCCGCGATTTTCCGGCCCGCCACCGGCGAATGGTGGCTCCGGCGCTCGACCGACGGCGTGATCGTCCTCCCGTTCGGCAGCGCGTCCGACCGGCCGGTCCCGGCCGACTACACCGGCGACGGGCGCCCGGACGTCGCCTTTTACCGGCCCGCGACCGGCTTCTGGTTCGTTTTCCGGTCGGAAGATTTTACGTATTTTTCGTTCCCGTTCGGGACTTCGGGCGATCTGCCGGCGCCGGGCGACTACGACGGCGACGGGCGCGCGGACGCGGCCGTCTTCCGGCCCGCGACGAGCGAATGGTTCATCAACCGCTCGACGGCCGGCGTTTCGATCCGGCAGTTCGGGACCGTCGCCGACCGGCCCGTGCCGAACGCTTTCGTGCCGTAAAAACGGGCCTTTACAAATTCATTTTCCGCAGTATTTCCTGAAAACGCGGTTCGCCGCGCAGGTTGTCGAAGACCGGATCGACCCTGACGAACGGCATCGTGAAGAGCGCGCGTTTTTCGTAGGCTTTTTCGAGACTGTCGAGCGCTTTTTCCTTATTGCCCAGAAAGGCCTCCGATTGGGCGATGAAAAAGAGCGAGACCGGGACGAAAGTCGGTTCCGTCTGCGCCGCCGCCCGGATGCGGCTCAACAAAAATCCCTCGAAGCCCTCTTTCCGGTAAAGCTCGCGAATGTCGACCAGCCATTTTTCGTGCCGCTCCTTCTGCGGTCCGTTCTCGTTGATCAGCAGGTGGTTGGCTTCGTCCGATTTCAAAAATTCCTCGAACGCTAGATCGAATTGACCCGTCTGCCGGTAAATTTCGAAAAGATACTGATGGGCGAAGATGAAGTCCGGGTAGATTTCGAGCGCCTTCCGGCAGTATTCCCCGGCTTTGGCGTAATCGCGCTCGAAATAATAATTCTGTCCGAGATCGGCCAGCAGGTTGTGCGACCGCGGGTTGATCTCGAGCGCGCGTTCGAATTCGGCCCGCGCTTCCGGGTGGCGGCCCTCGATCTCGAGCAGCGTCGCCAGCCAGTGATGCCCGGTCGCGTAGCCCGGCGCGAGCTCGACCGAACGCCGCAGCTCCGTTTCGGCGGCCGGCCAGTCCCACCGCTGAAACATATGGAGAAAACCGAGCGTCGCGTGCGCCTCGCCGCAGTCCGGGTCGAGCTCGAGCGCTTTTTCGACCAACTGAAAAGCCTCGTTCGCCTCGGTCGTCGTCGCCAGCCGGTCGGCCAGCCCGACGTAGGCGAGCGCGAAGTTCGGGTCCTTTTCGATCGCGTTGCGAAACAGCCTTTCGGCCTCGATCATTCCCTGCCAGCTCCGTTTGTTCCATTCGAGCCGGCCCTGCTGGTAAAGCTCGAAAGCGTCGGCGTTTTCGGTGTAGTTTTTGAGCAGCGCCCGGCGCTCGCCGTCGTTGAGGTTGATCGCGAGCGCGTTCGTTACCTGAACGGCGATCTCGTCCTGAATCTTCATCTCGTCGCGTCGCGGCTTTTCGAACTGGCCCGACCAGAGCACTTTCTCGTCGCCGGCGCGGAGCAGCTGCATCGTCACGCGGACGCTGTTTTCGGTGCGGTAGATCGAGCCTTCGAGGACGGCGTCGACGTCGAGCTTCCGCGCGGCGAGCGCCGAATCGACCGGCTGGTTTTCAAACGCCGCGACCGCGCTTGTCGGGCGGACGTTGAGATTTTTGAGGCTCGTCAGCCGCGTGATCAGGACGTCGGCCAGCCCGAGCCCCGGATGTTCGTCGCTCTTCGCGCCGCCGAGCGTCTTGAACGGCAGCACGGCGAGCGATTTGATCTGACCGGAATTTTTCGCCGCCAGATTGCGGTAGCTCGTGAACGCGAGCCCGCCGAGCGCAACGGCGACGAGCGCGACGACGATCAGCCGCGCGCGGCTGAAAAAACCGGCGGCGGTCCGGCTCGCGCTTTTCTCCTCGACCGTTTCCTCGATCTCGATCAGCGTCCGGCTCTCGGTGCGTTTTTCGATGATCAGCTCGGCGCCCGTCAGAAAGCGCACCTCGCCCGCGAACCGGTAGCCGCGGCGCGGGACGGTCTGGATCAGGTCGCGGCCTTCGCCGAGGTCCCTGAGCGTCTTGCGGAGCAGATAGACGTGCCGCGACAGGTTGCTTTCCTCGACGAACGAATCCGTCCAGATCTTGTCGAGCAATTCCGTCCTGGTGACGACCTCGCCGCCGTGTTCGGTCAGCAGACAGAGCAGCTCGATCTCCTTCAAAGGCAGATTGACCGGCGCGTTTTCATACCACAGAATCTTTTTTTCGGCGTCGAGCCGAAAGTCGCCGAATTCCCGTAAATGACTGATTCGATTACCCATAAATCCCTCGGAGAAAAATTGGAGAAAGATTGGAGAAAAAATTCAGGACTTTTTCCCGCACTTTCTGCTTTAATACCAATCCTGCAACGAAATTGCGCTTCGTTGAGCGGCCTTGGCGGAAGCAATCGATTAGGGGATTGATTTTCGTCAAGGCTGATTGTAAATCAATTGCCCGCAAAGTCAAGAAAAAACTTGATTTCGACCGGCCGGCGGCCCCGATTTTAATATGTTTACCGGATTCGCAAACTTGAAGAATATGCCCCCGAAGTCGAAGAAAATCCTGATCACCCACACGAGCCGCGAGGTCTTCGTGATCCGCCGCGGTGACGGCCGCCAAATTCGCGGTTTTTGCCCCGGCTGCCGTCAGGAAGTCGAGCTGCTGACGCTCGACGAAGCGGTCAGTCTCGTGCCTTGCGACACCCGCGAAACGATCCGGCGAATCGACGCCGGATCGCTTCACGCGGTCGAAACCGGCAGCGGCCACCTGCTCGTCTGCCAGCCGTCGCTCGAAATATTTTTGCAGGAAGAAACGATTCTGCAGGGAGAAATGAAATGAAGAAGATTGTAATTTGTTTATCGCTGATCTTTTCGGCGCTGTCGGTCGGCGCGCAGACGACCGAGTTCACCTATCAGGGCAGCCTCAAAAACGCGGGCGCGCCGGCCAACGGCAATTACGATTTCGAGTTTGCCCTGTTCGACGCCGCGACCGGCGGCGCGCAGGCCGGCTCGACGATCACGCTGATCAACGTCGCCGTCACGAACGGCATTTTCGGCGTCCGGCTCGATTTCGGCAACCAGTTCGCCGCGGGCGCGTCCCGCTTTCTCGAAATCCGGGTGCGGCCGGCGGGCGGCGGCGCGCTGACCGTGCTCGCGCCGCGCCAACTTGTCAACAGCGCGCCGTTCTCGGTCAAAAGTCTGACCGCCGACACGGCGACGAGTGCGACGAGCGCAACCAACGCAACCAACGCGACCAACGCCGTCAACGCGACCAACGCGACCAACGCGACCAACGCCGTCAATTCCCTGCAGCTCGGCGGCGTGACGGCCAGTCAATACGTCCAAACCACGGACGCGCGCCTGACCGACGCGCGCAACCCGCTGCCGAACAGCGCGAACTATATCCAGAACGCGACGGCGGCCCAGAGCTCGGCCAATTTCAACATCTCCGGCAACGGCACGGTCGGCGGCACGCTAACCGGAAATATCGTCGGCGCGGCGACGCAGTTCAATCTCGGCGGCAATCGGATCCTGTCCAATCCGGGCCCTGCGAATCTTTTCGCCGGAAACGGGAGCGGAAACTCGAATACGGGCTCCGACAACGCCTTTTTCGGCGCGGGGTCGGGCTTCAACAACGCCGGCGGCAGCCACAACTCTTTTTTCGGCACTAATTCGGGCGGAATTAATTTCGTCGGCAACAACAATTCGTTTTTCGGAAATGCGGCGGGCTTTAATACCAACGGCAGCGGAAATTCCTTTTTCGGCTTTCAAGCCGGGATCAACAACACCTCGGGCAGCAGCAATACGGTGATCGGCAACGGCGCCAATGTCGGCCAGTCCAATCTATTTAACGCGACGGCGCTCGGGGCCAATGCGTTCGTCAACGCGAGCAACGCGCTGGTGCTCGGAACTTCCGGCGTCAACGTCGGGATCGGAACGGCCGCGCCGACGAGCGCGCTGCAGATCTCGACCAACAGCGGCGACATCCTTTTCGGCGGCGGCGGCTGTCCGGCGGGCATTGTCGTGATCGGTTTCGACGCGCCGATGACCGGCTGCACGAATTATGCGATCGCCAGTTTTAGCGGCGGTCTGTCTTTCAATCGCGCTGCCGGCGGCGCGATCTTTTTCAGCGAAAACGCCATCGGCAGTCAATTGACGATCGCTTCGGGCGGCAGCGTCGGGATCGGAACGAATTCGCCGACGAGCACGCTGCAGATCGCGACCAACAGCGGCAACATTCTTTTCGGCGGCGGCGGCTGTCCGACGGGTTCGGTGATGATCGGATTCAACGCACCGATGACCGGCTGCACGAACTACGCGCTGCGCGACGACGGCAACGGCATCCTGCTCATCAACCGGCCGACCGGCGGCGAGATCCGCTTTCGCGAAAACAACGGCGGCAACCAGGTCGTCATCAACCCGGGCGGAACGCTGCGGCTCAACTTTCTCGGCGCGGCCGGCGCGACCGCGCTCTGCCGCAACGCCTCGAACGAAGTCGCGACCTGCTCGTCGTCGATCCGCTACAAGGAAAACGTCGTATCGTTCGCGCCCGGTCTCGATCTGATCAAACGCCTGCGGCCGGTCGCGTTCACGTGGAAGGCCGGCGGGCAGCGCGATTTCGGGCTCGTCGCCGAGGAGGTCGCCGCCGTCGAGCCGCTTTTGACGACGACGAACGAGCGCGGCGAGACCGAGGGCGTCAAATACGACCGCGTCGCCGTCGTCGCCGTCAACGCCATTCAGGAACAGCAGAAACAGATCGACGAGCAGAGGAAAATCATCGAGCGCCAGCAGTCCGAGATCGACGCGCTCAAAAACTACATCTGCGCGCAGAATCCGGCCGCCGGTTTCTGCGCACCGCCCGAGAAAAAGTAAGCCGCCGGTGCGGCCGTTAAAAACCCCCGTTTTTTGACAATAAGAGGTGCTATGAATCGCAAATTAAAATTCGCGTCGCTGGTTATTCTATCGATTGTCTGCTCGTTGACGAGCGTTTTCGCCCACACTTCGTTAATCGAACGGCTGTTTCCCGGCAGTTCGACGGCGTTCGCGCGCTGGCTGCCGGCCGGGCCGCTCGCCACCAAGACGTGGGACGGCGGCGGCGCGACCAATAACTGGTCGGAGGCGGCCAACTGGTCGGGCGACACCGTCCCGGCGCCGACCGACGACGTCATCTTCGACGCGACGAGCGCGAAGAACGCGACGCTCGACACGAACGTCGCCGTCCGCTCGATCACGATCGGCACCGGCTACACCGGCACGCTCACGCAGGGCGCGAGCGCGATCGTCATTCAAAGCAACGGTTTCGGCGCTTTCACGCAACGCGGCGGCACCTTCGACGGCGGCACGGGCGACATCACGCTGACCGGCGACGCGAATTTCGATCACGACTTCGTTCTCACGGGCGGCACGTTCAACTCGACTTCGGGAACGCTCTTTCTGTCGCGCTCTTTCCGGCACACGACGGGCGGCACGTTCAACGCCAACGGCGGCACCGTCACGTTCAACGACGCTCAGAACATCACTTTTAACACGACGGCCATCCCCGCCGGCGACGTCTTCAACAATCTGACGATCGCCAAGACCGGCAGCGTCACGATCGAGGGCAAGGCGATCGCGACCGGAGCGTTCGTGCTCAACGATGGGCAGTTCGTCTCGAGCGGCGGCAGCTCGCTCGGCAGCTTCGTCGAGGCGCGCGGCACGTTTTCGATCTCGCCGAACTACGACGGCGGCCGGAGCCGCGTCGTCATCGCGAACGGCGCCGCGCCGCGCGCGTTCACCTTCACGGCCGGTCTCAACCTGCCGTCGATCGTCCTCAACGATCCGCAGGCGACGATCGACACCGGCGGCGCGGGCACGCTCAACTTCCCTTTTTCCTTCATTCTTCAGCAGGGCACGTTCAACCAGGGCGCGGTCGATCTCGATTTCTTTCCGAGCTTCGGCGACCCGAACGGCGCCTGTCTCGCGCTGTCGGGCGGCACTTTCAACGCGAGCGGTCACGCGATCACCGTGACGAGCGACGGTTCGGCAACCTTCGTCCAGTCTGGCGGCACGTTCAACGGCGGGACGGGCGACATCACGCTGACCGGCGACGCCAACGCCGGCCACGATTTCGTCCTGACGGGCGGCACGTTCAACTCGACTTCGGGAACGCTCTTTCTGTCGCGCTCTTTCCGGCACACGACGGGCGGCACGTTCAACGCCAACGGCGGCACCGTCACGTTCAACGACACTCAGCAAGTCACCTTCGAGACGTCGGCCGTCCCCGCCGGCGACGTCTTTAACAATCTCGTGTTTGCCAAGGCCAACCAGCAAAATACCTTTACCGTCGGCAAGGCGCTCGTCACCGGCAGCCTCGCGCTCGACGACGGCCAGATCAATTCGAGCGGCGGCGGCTTCGAAAACTACCTCGAAGCGCGCGGCGCGTTCACGATCTCGCCGAACTTCGACGGCGGCCGGAGCCGGCTCGTCATCGCAGGCGGCTCCGGCGCGCGAAACTTCACGTTCGCCGGCGGGATCAACTACCCGAACATCCTGCTCAACGACCCGCAGACGACGATCGACACGGCCGGCGGCCCGCTCGATTTCCCGAACGGCTTCGTGCTCCAGCAGGGCACTTTCAACCAGGGCGCGGCCGATCTGAACTTTCTGCCGTCGTTCAACAGCGCGCTCTGCTACACGCAAAGCGGCGGCACTTTCAACGGCAGCAGCCACCCGATCACTTTTACCAGCAACGGCTCCAATGCCTTCGTCCAGTCGGGCGGCACGTTCAACGGCGGCTCGGGCGACATTACTTTGACCGGCGACGCCAACGCCGATCACGATCTGTCGCTGACGGGCGGCACGTTCAACTCGACTTCGGCGACGCTCGTGCTGACGCGCGGCTTTCGTCACCAGACCGGCGGGACGTTCAACGCCAACGGCGGCACGGTGCGCTTCACGAGCGGCAATACGCCGGGAGTCACGGCGCTCAACGATACTTTCAACAATCTGATCGTCGAGAAAGATCACGGCTCGACCCTATTCATCAACGGAATCGTGACGGTCGCCGGGCAGCTCTCGCTGATCGACGGGACGATCACCGACAACGCGGGCGCGCTGCAGGCCGCCGGCGACACGACGGTGGCGGCGACCTTCGACGGCGGCAATATCGGCTTTACGTTTACGGGCGCGGCGAACCAGTCGTTCACGAATCAGGGCGCGCCGAACTTTTCGAATACGTGGACGCTTAATAAATCGGGCGGCACGGTCACCCTCGGCTCGGACCTTGACCTCGGCAACGGCACGAACCCGCTCTTCCTGACGAACGGGACGATCACGACCGGCCTGAACTTCACGGTCAACGCCGCGACGCGGACGATCAACCGGACGAACGGCTGGATCAGCGGCAATCTCAGAAAGAACTTTACGACGACCGGAACGAGAACCTACGACGTCGGCACGAATAACGCCTACAAGCCGGTGACGGCCAACATCACGGCGCTCGCGGCCGGGACGCAGGGCCTGACGATCGGCGAGTTTCAGGGCGCGCATCCGAACCTCGATCCGGCGACCTCGCTCGCCCGTTTCTGGAAGACGGTCGAGCACGGCGACGTGACGGCGACGCTCACGTTCGGCTATGTCGATCCGCTCGACATTCAGGGCTCGGAAACGGCTTACCGGTTCGCCGAGATCGACAGCGTCGTCAGGTTTTTCAGCAACGCGGCCGTCCCGATCAACCGGACGGCCAACACGTTCGCGCTCACCGGCGTGACCGACTTCAAAACCTACACGCTCGGCGAGCCGCATCTCGTCCAGACGCCGGCCAACACCTCGGTCGTCGCCGCGCAGACCCGGACGTTTGTCGGTTCGGGCGCGGTCGAGCCTTACGCGTATTCGCTTCAGACCAATCTGTCCGGCGCCTCGATCAACCCGGCGACCGGGCTTTACACGGCCGGCACGCTCGCCGGCGTCGTGGACACGGTCCGCGTGACGGACGCCGAAAACCGGATCTTCAATTCGACCGTGACGGTCCTGCCGGACGCGGCCAGTAAGGTCAAATTCACCGTTCAGCCGGCGAATTCGCAGTCCGACGCGCCGATCGCGCCGGCCGTCAAAGCCGCGATCGAGGATCAATTCGGCAACCTCGTGACGACCGCGACCGATCCGGTGACGGTCGCGATCGCCGCCAATCCGTCGGGCGGCACATTGAGCGGCACGCTCACGCAGAACGCGGCGGGCGGCGTCGCGACGTTTTCCGACCTCGCGATCGACCGCGCCGGCAACGGCTACACGCTCGCCGCCGCTTCGGGCGCGCTCGCTCCCGACACGAGCAGCGCGTTCAACGTCATCGGCCCGTTCAAGCTCGCTTTTCTGACGCCGCCCGCCAACGCGCAGCCCGGGCGGCCGATCACCCCGGCGGTGCAGGTCGCCGTCGAGGATCAGTTCGGCAACACCGTGGCGAGCGCGGACAATGCCGTCACGATCGCGCTCGCCGATAATCCGGCGGGCGGCGCGCTCGGCGGCACCCTGACGCGCAGCGCCGTCGGCGGCGTCGCGAGTTTCGATAATTTGACGCTCGATCGAATCGGCACCGGATACACGCTTTCCGCGACTTCGCCCCGCTTGATTTCCGTGACGAGCGGCGCGTTCGACGTCGCGGTCGCGACCGTCGTGACGAACACGAACGACAGCGGCGAGGGCTCGCTGCGACAGGCCATTTTGAACGCCAACGGCGCCCCCGGCCCGCAGACCGTTTCGTTCAACATTCCGGGCTCCGCGCCGTTCGTGATCCAGCTGCAGTCGAGCCTGCCGCCGATCACCGATCCGGCGATCATCGACGCGACGACGCAGCCCGGCTACGGCGGCACCCCGATGGTCGAGATCGACGGCGTCAACCGAACCGCCAATTCCGCGTTCCAGCTGGCCGCCAACGATTCGGCGATCAAGGGATTTTCGATCGTCAACGCCCTCAAAACGATCTACGTGACCGGTTCGAACAACACGCTCAAAGCCAACTGGGTCGGCATTTCGCCGGCCGGCGCGAACATCGGCGCGACCGACGGCATCACGATATGGAGCAGTCAAAACAACCTGATCGGCGGCCCCGCGCCCGGCGACCGGAACGTGATCGGCGGCGTCACCGTCGGCATTTACCTGCTCAACAGCGATTCGAACACGGTCCAGGGCAACTATTCGGGCACCGATCCGGCGGGCCTGACGGCGTTTTCGAACACCACCGGAATCCACCTTTTCGCCGGCAGCGACAACAATCTCATTACCGATAATCTGGTCTCGGGAAACCGCGGCGGCGGCGTCATCATCAGCGAAGGCGTCCCGACGTCGAACAACAACACCGTTCAGAACAACATCATCGGCCTCAACGCCGCCGGCACCGCCACGCTGCCGAACAATTACGGCATCACGGAGATTTCGAACCACGATTCGGGAAACCGCTTCACGCAGAATCGGATCTTCGGCAACCGGATCGCCGGCATCCGGCTCGGCGTCCCCCGGACGTCGCCGCTGCTGAACGACCCGCAGGATCTCGACACCGGCTCGAACACGCTGCAGAATCACCCGGTTCTGGCCCAGGCCACATCAAACGGCAGCTCGACCGCCGTTTCCGGTCAATTGAACAGCACGCCCTCGCAGGCCTTTACGGCCGAGTTCTTTTCGAGCCCGAACTGCGCCGCCAATTCCGACGCCAGCTTTTTCGGGCAGGGCGAAACGTATCTCGGGTCCGCGACGCTGACGACCGATGCGACCGGCATCGCGCCGTATAATCTGACGTTTCCCGTGTCGGGTCTCGGACGCTACATCACCGCGACGGCGACCGACGCGAACGGCAATACCTCGGAATTTTCCCGCTGTCTGGGCGTGTCTCCGGCGGTTTACTCCATTTCCGGACGGATCACAAACGGCGGGCAGCCCGCCGCCAACGTCATCGTGAACCTGAACGGGGCCGGAGTCGGCGGTTTATGGACGATGACCAACAGCAACGGCGATTATTCGTTCACGCAGATTCCCGAAACATCGCAGGCCGTCAGCGTCACGCCCGCGAGCAGCACGCTGAATTTCACGCCGGCCGCCATTGTCTACGCGAACCTGATCGAAAACAAGGTCAATCAGGATTTCGCGGCATCGCCGAAGAATTTCAGCGTTTCGGGAAAGATCAAAGCGGTCAATAACGGCAGCGCCACCCCGCTCGGCGGCGTGACCGTCAATCTGACGGGCGCGGCCAACCGGACGACGCAGACGGACGCCAACGGCAATTACAAGTTCACGAACGTCGCCGCCGGCGCTTACACGGTCGCGCCGGCGCGGCCGAGCTTTACGTTCACGCCGTCGGCGACGCCGGTCAACGTGGCGGCCGATCAAACCGTCGATTTCACGGCGCAGCCGAACCCGCCGCTCGACGGCCGGATCGTCTTCACCCGCGAAGGCAGTCTGCTTTACGGAATGAACGCCGACGGCAGCGGCCTCGCGACGCTCCAGTCGCCCGCGAACAGCCGGAGTTCGCTCTCCACGGACGGTCGCCGCATTCTGGTCCTCCACAACAGTCTGCCCTGTCTCGTCAACTACGACGGCAGCGGTCTGAGCTGTCTGAACAATCTGCCGGTGGCCGCCGGCGAGCCGGCGTTATCGCCCGACGGCACGCGGATCGCGTTCGTCAAGGTGATTTCGCCTTATGCGCTCTTCACGGCCAATGCGGACGGCACGAACGTTCGCCAGATAATCAACGAGGGCGCTCATTTCATCAGATTTCCCGTCTGGTCGCCGGACGGCGCCAAAATCCTCTACGACCTCGATTACGGCAGCACGCTCAAAACCGTCAACGCCGACGGCACGAACCCGCGGCTGGTCGCGACCGGCATCGGTTCGGGCGACTGGTCGCCGGACGGGACGAAGATCCTCGGCGTCCGGCCGAACCGCAGCCTCGTCACGATGAACGCCGACGGCACGAACCAGACGGTCGTGATCGCGCCCGATCCGCTGGTGACGCTCGTTTCCAAACCGGCGTGGTCGCCGGACGGGCAGCGCTTCGTCTTCGCCCGCCTGCGCAGCGGGGTTTACCAGATCGTCACGGCCGCCGCCAACGGCACGAACCAGACCGTCGTTTACAGCGACGGCAACAGCACCGCGTTTTCGTTCACGCCCGACTGGGGCACCGAACCGGCCAACGTCACCAATCCGGGAACCAATGTCGCCATCGCTTCCGGGGCCGTGACGATCACCTTCGGCACCGTCGCCGGCGCGGGCCAGACCTCGGTCGTGCCGATCCCGCCGGCTTCGGCCGGAACGACGCCGCACGGGTTCTCGCTCGGCGCGTTCGGCGCCTACGAGATCTCGACGACGGCGACCGTCGCGCCGCCGATCACGGTCTGCTTCAATCTCCCGGCGTCCGTCACGCTGACCCAGTTCAACCAGCTGAAGCTTATGCATAACGAGGGCGGCGTCCTGCTCGACCGGACGAGCTCCAAAGATTTCCCGGCGCGAAAGATCTGCGGCACGGTGACCTCGCTGAGCCCGTTCGCCGTCGCCGAAGAGATCGATCCCGGCCGGCCGTCGATCACCGGTCTCGTGCAGGATTCGAACGGCAATCCGCTCGCCGGCGTGAGCGTCAACCTGACCGGCGCGGAAAACCGCACGACCGCGACCGACAGCGACGGTCTGTTTATGTTCCCGAATCTGACCGCGGGCGCGAACTACAACGTCCGGCCGCAGAGCGTCGGCAGCCTGTTCACCGAATACAGTCAGGACTTCGTCAACCTGAACGGCGAAAATCCGGTCGTCTTTACCGGCGCGGCGGCCGCGTTCGGGATCAGTGGCCGCGTCACCGACGCGGGCGGCAACGGCGTCGCCGGCGTGCAGCTCGCGCTCGGCGGCGATAACGGAAACGTCGCGTTCACCGACGCTTCGGGCAATTACAGCTTCGCCAATCTCCCGGCCGACGCGAGCTGTCAGGTCACGCCTTCGAACAATCAGAACGCGTTCGCGCCGGCGGTCTTTTCGGTCAATGCGCTGACCGGCGACGTCGACGCCGCGGATTTCACGATGCTCGCGCCGACCGCCGCCGCCGTCGCGGTGCGCGGGCGCGTTGCGGACGCGAACGGGCAGGCGATCCCGCGGGCGCTCGTCTCGATGACCGGTCCGGACGGCGCGCGGCGAGCCGTCCGGACCAATTCGTTCGGCTATTACGTTTTCGACGACGTCGCCGCCGGCGAAACCTACGTCTTCGCCGTCCGCGTCCGCGACCGGCGCTTCGAACCGCGCGTCGTCAGCGTCACGGACAATCTCGAAGATCTCGATTTCGCGGCGCTGCCGTAACGGACGAACCAGAGAGGATGATTTTATGCGAAAAGAAACGACGTTTTTGAAGGCCCTGCTGAACGGTCTGATAATTTTCCTGATTATACCCGGCGCGGCGCGCGGCGCTTCGCAGTTCGACCTCGTCGGCCCGGCCGGCAGCGGCAAGTTCGGGACGAGCGTGACGGTGCTCCCGAACGGCGGCTTCGTCATCACCGACGTCGGGACGAGCGCGGGCGACGGCGTCGGCTCGGTTTTTCTTCTCGCCAACGGCAATTACGTCGTCCAGTCGATCAACTGGTCGGGCGGCCGCGGCGCGGTTACGTTCGGATCGGGCGCGACCGGCGTCACGGGCGCGGTCGCGGCCGCCAATTCGCTCGTCCATGGCCATTACCGGCTGACCGGCGCGGCGGCCGGCGAAACATACATTCTGACCGCCCGCGCGCGGGATTTTCTGTTCGCCCCGCAGATCGTCGCTGTGACGGACGATCTCGAAGGCTTCGAGATCGCCGCCTTGCCGTAGGTCCGCAATTTGAGATCCGCGATCGTCACCGCGAATAGGATCGACGAATACTGTGTTAATTTAGTTTCAGTAGATCCAAATTTGTTGAAAAAGCCTTCTTTCGATCAACCGTTGAGACGATCTCAAAACTCGATCCGAACAGATCAAACTACTGAAATAATGGATATTTGATAATTGATAAAGACGGTTCCGGGGGCTGAGACATCTTTATCAAATATCAATTATCAAATTTCCATTATTTCAGTAGTTTTGACGATTTAATTTCCGAAATTTGGATCTACTGAGTTTCTTTAGATGGTTTCGATGGCCTTTGATCTTTGACCTTTGAAAGGAAATCGAAAACCGGGATCGAAGACCAGAGAACAAAATATACGGAAGGGCGGCCCGAAAAGCTCGGGCCGCCCTTCCGAATCGATCATCAAATCACGCCTTTTCGGATAAATAATTGCAACTGAAGGTTTTCCGCTTGATTCCTTTAATTGCCGCGGAAAAGCAGGCCGTTTCAATTTCGATCAATCCGAAATCCGCAATCCGAAATCCGAAATCGACCTCATTTGGCGTGGATGTCCCAGAAGACCGGAACGAGCAGGATCGCGACGACGAAGACGACGATCGTTAAGATGGTGCCGATCTTGACGAAGTCCATAAATTTATACCGGCCCGGCGTGTAGACGAGCACGCAGGCCGGCTCCAACGGCGTGATAAAGGAAAAAGAAGCGGCGTAGGTGACGGCGACAGCGAAGGTGCGCGGGTTGAGTCCCAGCGCGATCGCCGTTTTCACCGCGACCGGCAGCACGACGAGCGCGGCCGCCTGGTTCGACATCGGCTGCGTCAGCACGACCGTCAGCAGGAAAAAGCCGGCGAGCACGGCGATCGCGCCGTAATGCTCGAAATAGAGCACGATCAGACCGGCCAGATATTTGTCCGTCCCGGTCTTCTCCATCGCGACGCCAAAGCTCATCATACAGGCGATCAGCACGAGCAGCCGGAAATCGATCAGCGTGTAGAGCTCGGCGTAGCGGACGGTTTTCGTCGCGAGCAGCAGCAGCACGCCGAGCAGCACGCAGATCGCGAGCGGGATCTCGTAGCCGACGACGACCTTCGAGAGCGAAAGCGCCAGAAAAAGCCCGAACGCGGCGAGCGCCCACGGCTGTTTTTCGGTCCGCAGCGCGCCCTTCGAAACGTCTTCGAGGAGCAGCATCTCGCGCTCGGCGACCAATGGCTCGATCTCCTCGCGCGTGCCCTGGACGAGCAGCACGTCGCCGAACCGGAGCATCACCTCGCTCAGCTTTTCGACGATCGTCTCGCCGTGACGGTTGATCGCGAGCACCGTCAGATCGAAGACCTGCCGGAAGCGGATCGATTTCAGCGTCTGTCCGACGAGGCGCGAATCGCGCATCACCATCACCTCGAAGAGCTCGACGCTGCCGCCTTCGAGAACCTCGTCGTTGAGCTTGAAATCGGCCTTGATCTCGAGTCCGGCCTCGGTCTTGACGTTGAGAATGTTGGCGAGCTTGCCCTCGACGATCAGCAGGTCGTTGAGCTCGATCCGCTCTTTCGCGGCCGGCGCGATCTTCTGTTCCCGGCCGCGGATGATGCCGAGCACGTTCAGATCGAGCTCGCGGTTGATGTCCGCCTCGCCCAAAGTCTTGCCGATCAGGTGCGAGCCGGGCAGCACCAAAAGCTCGGAGATGTATTCGCGGATGTGATACTGCTCGGTCAGCGAATCCTCGCCGCCGCGCGCGGGCAGCAGCTTGCGGCCGGCGAACAGCATATAGAGCATCCCGAAGGCGAAGGTCAGGATGCCGACCGGCGCGAGTTCGAACATCGAATACGGATCCATCCCGTAACGCGTCATCGCGCCCGAGACGGCGAGATTCGTCGAGGTTCCGATCAAGGTGCAGCTCCCACCGAGAATCGCGCCGAACGCGAGCGGCATCAATAATTTCGAAGGCGGGATCTTGGCGCGTTCGGCGAGCCCGATGACGACCGGCAGAAACATCGCGGTCGTCGTCGTATTCTTCAAAACCGACGCCGAGACGGCCGCGACGACCATGATCAGCGCCGTCAATAAAAACTCGTTGTTGCCGGAAATCTTGTAGAGCCGCCGCCCGATCAGATCGACGACGCCCGTCTTGATCAATCCGCCGGTCAGCACGAAAAGGCCGCCGATCGTCACGATGACGTTGTCGCCGAACCCGGCGAGCGCCTCGTTGACATTTAATACGCCGGTCAGCACGAGCCCGATGACGAGCAGGATGCCGACCACGTCGACCGGGATTTTTTCCGTGCCGAAGAGGATCAGCGCGACGAGCAGCAAACCTAAGGTGATACCGATTGCGACAGTCATTTGTGGAAAGGATAACGAAAATTCACCGATTTGCAAAGAAAAAAGACGGCTCCCGGCGTCGCTTCATAATTTTTTCAAAAAAACCTCAGAATAGTTTCAGAAATTCCTAAAGATTCGCGCCGCGTTCCGGCCTTATTCTGATCACGGGTCGAACGAGAATTCGATTTTAATTCCCGCGATCGATTTTTTTTTGGAGGTACGCGAATATGAAACGAATATTAACCGAACAGTCGGGGAAACAAACGCTCCGGGGCCGCGCGCGGCGGGCGGCCTGCATTTTTCTGGTCTTCCAGGCTCTGGCGATTTCCGTCGCGGCCGGCAGTATGTTTTTCGCCGCAAGCGAAAAAAACGTCTTCGGATTGATGAATCCGGCGGTCGCGGGCTGTCCCGACCTTTCCGACAATTACCCGATCGACACCTGCGTCAGAGCGGCGGGCGCGACCGACATCGAGGTCGGCACGGTCGCGACGTTTTATTTCGAAACCTATGTCGAAAGCGGCATTTTCTTTTCCAGCGACAGTTACACGGTGACGACCTTCAATCCGGCGCTCGCCAAAGTATCGACGAATCCGAACGGGCCGTTTACCGATACCGTGACGATCCCGCTGACGCGCAGCGCCGCCGGCTACGCGCGCAGCCCGAATATTTATGTCAAAGGGATCGCGGCCGGCGCCAACACGCTGTGGGCTTACACGACGATCAATAACGACGGCAATACGCTGAACATCAACATCCGGTCGGCGCCCGCGCCCGGATCGGCGGCGAGCAGTCTGTTTTCGTATATTTCGGAGCTGCCGGTCGGCTGGACGTCGAACATCAAGATCAAGGTCACGAACGGCACGCCGAACACCAACGACATTTTCCACGTCGGGACGACGAACGCGAGCGCCTTTTTATATGCGGCGACGCCGACCGGCGCGTTTTCCGCCGCGCTCGATGTTCCGATCCGGATCGGCGCGGACGGGACGGGCGAAACGGCTTACTTTTTCGTTAAGGGTCTGACGGCCGGCAACGGACTCGCGCCGGTTCCGCAGATCACGGCCTGCGGCGCCGCGCTGCCGTGCATCGCGCCGTTTTCGATGCGGGTCTTCAACGTCGCGTCGGTCAGATTCGAAACCTATGCGAACAGTTCGATGTCGAGCCCGAACGTCGCGCTCGACAATAATCCGTCGGCGCAGGGCGGCGGTCTGCGGATCTATCCCGAAAACAAAACGCCGCTCGAAACGCCGGCCGATTCTCTGCGCCGGCAGTATGTCACGGTCGTCGCCCGGCTCGGCGAAGCGCTCGCCGGTAAAATCATCAGATTCCGCGTCTTCGACGTCGACGATCCGTCGACCGACGATCCGGCGCTCGATCCGAACGGCGCGGACGGCCGCGATAACCGGAGCGGCAATTATTATTTTTACGATTCGGGCACCGACACGTCAAGAAGCCGTTGAAAAAATAAGCCGGGACGCCGGAAGGCGGGAGGTGACGAGGGGATGAAGTAAAAGTCGGGAGTCGGGAGTCGGGAGTCGAGAGTCCGCGGGTTCGATCTTTCCGATTCGGCCCCGGACTCAGGACTCTCGACTCAGGCCCCGATCTGAAGCAACAATTATAATGAACCGGCGAAGCGTCGGGCTGAAGGCCCGGAACATCGCCGGTTCTATTTTAAAGACCGGAGCGCCGGCCAACCCCGGAGCGCCGGCATCGCGGCCGGCAAACGTCGCGAAAGCGGCGTCGAGCGTTTCATTTCCCTTTTATCTTCGTGGAAATGGAGCGTTTGTGCGTTTTTCAAACTTCCTGCCCCGCGCCGGCGGCGGATAATTTTCGCCGCCGGTTCGTTTCGGGGCGGCCTTTGCCGCCCCGAAACGATTCAAAAAAGACCGCCGCGGTCGACGATCCGCGATCGACGCGCCGAGCCGCTTTCATTGCTTGTAAGCCGTTATCAGAATGTGAGATAATGCCGCCTACTCAACGAGAAACACGACTTGCGCGCCGCGTCCTTAGAAGATGCGCGCGTGATGATGACGAAACTTTTTGGGAGGGAAGGTTTTGTTGTTCGCCGAACGTCGATCGCCGCATTTGACGACGAACGGGCCGCGTTTACCCGAAACGAACGACGAGCGACGAACAACGAACGGAAACATATGAAATATTCAATGCACAGAATCGTTTTGCTTTTCGCTTTATTTTTGATCCCGGCCGCCGGTCTGTCCGCGCAGGTCGTTTACGACAACAACGCTTTGACCGGCTCGATCGTCGGCGGCACCACGTTGACGCTGTCCAATCTGACGGTTCCGGCCGGCAATAAAACGCTCCTGATGGTGCTCGTCAGAAACGCCAGCCTCAGCAGCGGCGTGCCCTTCCTGCCGACGAGCGTCACTTATAACGGTCAGGGCCTGACGCGTCTTCAATCGTCGATCAACAACAATTCGAATCAGCATATATATTATCTCCTGATGGGCGACCTGGGCACGCCGGTCACCGCCGCCGTGGACGTCACTTACGCGAGTGCTCCGGGCCTTCAGAACGCGATCGCTTTTTCGCTCAAAAACGTCGACCAGACGACGCCGCTGACAAATCCCGGCACGGTGTCTTTCGGCAACACGGCGACCGCAAGCCCGATCACCGTCGCCGGAACGCCCGGCGATATGGCAATCGACTTGATCGGCGCGGTCGGAGATACTACAAACGATATTCCGCCCACTTTTACGCCGATTGTCACACAGACGCAGATCGCAACTCTCACCAACAATGCCAACGGGGTGAGATTTTCGGCCAGTCGAACGCTGCAGACCGGCCTCTCGGCGGCGATGGACTGGACGATCGCATTTCCGTTCGGTTCGTTCGGAAACGGCCTGCACGATTCGGTCAACGTCAAGGCCGCATCGGCCCCGACGGCCGCCGGCGTGACGGTCGCGGGCCGCGTCGCGCTCGCTTCGGGCAGCGGCGTCCCGAACGCGATCGTTTATCTGACCGCTCCCGACGGCCCGATCCGCCAGACGCGGACCAGTTCGTTCGGCTATTTCCGCTTCGACGACGTCGCCGCCGGCCAAACGGTCGTCGTCTCCGTCCAGTCGAAACGCGGCAACTTCGCCCCGCAGGTCTTATCGCTCGCCGATTCGATCACAGACCTGAGCTTCGTCGCGCCGGGCTTTGAGTGAGCGAGCAGACAATATCTTGAATGACTAAAGTTGGTTGAGACCGAAAAACAATAGGCCGCGGATGATGCGGATTCGGCGGATTGCACGCGGATTTTTCTTTCGTTTTTTATTTATAGTTAGTGACAGGACTTATTGGACAAAGCATTGACCCCGGCCGCGAGCGCTTTTTTTCTTTCGCTAAAAACACTAAAAACACTAAATTTCTTTCGTGTTTTTAGTGTTTTTAGGGATCGCTTAAAACCGTTCGCGAGTTTAACGCCTATTATTCCAACAAGTTTTGTCACCCGCTGTAATGAAAGAAATCCGCGTAAATCCGCCAAATCCGTGTTCATCCGCGGCCTATTTAACCGTTCAGTATATTTATCTTTCTCGCTTAGCTCAATGCCATTGCCCTTTCAGCGACGGCGGCCGTGTTCGTTCGACATTTTCGTCACCGATTCGGTTTTAAAAGCGCATTAATCCGACGACGAAACCGATCCGGCGAGCATCGGGCATCGAGCGGCGAACCCTGAATTCTCAAACAGTTTCCGAAAATCTTCCGCCCGGAACGCCGGCATCCGGTATCGGTTCATCGCATAACCGTGAACAAACGCCATTCGCCCTGGATGTCGGGGAACGATTTGACGGCGTTTTCGACGAAGCCGAGGCCCGAGCCGGCGACGAGGTCCTTGACCGTCCGCGAGGCGAGGATCTCGCCGAGCAGCGCTTCGTCGGCGATCTGGCGAGCGAGCTCGACCGCGAGGCCGCTGTAACGGTCGCCGCGGACCTCGCATTCGCCGGTGTGAAGGCCGCTCTTGACGCGGATGTTCAAGCGCCGCGCCGAATCGTTGATCGCCATCGCGCAGCGGATCGCGCGCGCCGGGCCGTCGAAGACCGCGACCAGCCCGGTCTCATCGAACAAAACCTCGCGCCCCTTGAAAAGCTCGATCTGGCGGCGGACATAGACGCCCGAGCGCTCCATAAAGTTGTCCCAGTCGCCGATCTCGCGCGCCTGCTGCGCCGGGTCGATGATCTTGACGTGAAGAACCGTCGCGAGCACCCGGTCATACTCGTCGGCGCGCCGCATTCCGGTCAGAAACTCCTCGATCTCGTCGAGCATCGCGTCGGCGTCGCCGACGAACGGCAGATGGTCGATGCCCGGCATCTCGACGTATTTCGAGGCCGGGATCAGCGACGCGACGTAGCGGCCCTCCTCGACCTTCAGACAGAGATCGCCGCTCCGGTGGATGACGAGCGTCGGCACGCGGATCGACGGCAGCACGTGGCGGACGTCGATCTCGGCGTTCATCTTCGTGAGCGCGACCGCCGCGCCCGGACTCGCGCCCATCCGCAGGTATTCGGCCCACCACGCGCGGAATTCCTCGTCGGCGGCGAGCGACGGCGCGCGCTCCTCGACCCCGACGGGCTTTCCCCAGTCGCGCCGCATCGTCTCGAAGAACGTCTCGCGGTCTTCGGCCGAGACGCCCCACGGATAATCCTCGTCCTTGATCCGCTTGGCGTAGGTGCCGATCATCACGAGCGCGGTCGTCCGTTCGGGATAGGTCGCCGCGAAGAGCGAGCACATCGGCCCGCCCTCGGAAACGCCGATCAGGACGGCGCGTTCCGACCCGACGGCGTTCATCACCGCGTGGACGTCCTCCATTCGCTGTTCGAGCGTCGGCAGCTCCGAGAGCGGGACGCGGTCCGACAATCCGGTCCCGCGCTTGTCGAACAGGATGAGCCGCGAAAAAGAGGCGAGCCGGCTCAGAAACGAAGCGAACAGGTGATGCTTCCAGAAATATTCGAGATGCGAGATCCAGCCCATCACGAACACGACGTCGAGATCGCCGTCGCCGATCACCTGATAAGCGATGTTGACGTCCCCGTTCTCGACGTAGCGGGTCTCCGGCACCGCCGAAGGGAGAAGAGGAGAAGAGGAGAAGGGGAGAAGAGGAGACGGAACGACTCCCGCCGAAGAGTCGAAGACAATCTCCCCTTCTCCCCTTCTCCCCTTCTCCCCTTCTTCTTCTCCGGCGTCCTCGATCACCTCGCGAATCAGAATCCGCGCCTGCGTGCGTTCGAACGTGACCGTCTCGGTCTCGGGTTCGAGCAGTTCGACCGGGGCGATGAAGCGGTAGCCGAATTTCGGGACGGTTTCGATGAATTTATGGTCTTTGGTTTCGCCTAAGATCCGGCGCAGATACGAGATGTTCTGGGCGAGATTGTTTTCCTCGACGAAGCTGTCCTCCCAGATCTCCTTGAGCATCCGTTCCTTGCCGAGGATGCGGCCGGCGTTTTCGACGAGCAGGAGCAGCGTGTCGAAGACCTTCGGCGCGAGCGGCAGCGTCCGCTCGCCGTCGAACAGGAGCCGCTCGCCGGCGTCGAGTTGAAACTTGTCAAAACTGTAGATTTTCCCGGAATAGTTTTCCATAATCGCTTCTTCATAATTTCTTCAGAAAAAATTCAGAATTTTCTAAAGAATTTGCCGCGCACGCTACGGTAAAACTGTTCTTGCGCCCTATTAAGTGGAAAATTACCACCGATTTTAGCGCAGTTTGTGAAAAACACAAATTATCTTCTGCGGGTAATGTTCAAAGCCGGTTTTATGAAAATTCAGAAAAAGCGGGAAATCGTCATCGAGTTCGAGCGTGTGCAGCTCGTTCGAAAGAAAGCCCGGACTCACCTTTTACCCTGCCGCGAATGCGGGCGCGAAACGGATTTCGTCGCGCTCGGCGAGGCGTCGGCGCTGTTCGCGACGCCGGCCGAAAACCTTCTCGAATTCGTCAAGCTCAACCGCTGTCATTTCGAAATTGGCGCCGGCGGCGAGATCTTCGTCTGCCTGCTCGCGCTGCTCGCGCGGATGAAGCAGAAAGCCAATCTTTCGCGGATCAAGCTGCTCAAAGAGTGATAGGGCTGACCGATGTCGGATGTCGGATGTCGGCTGTCGGAGGGTTTGGAATTTAATCAACCCGCTTTGCCGCAACAATTAAAAGAACCGGGCCGAAAATCCTGACGCGCCTTTATTCAAAACAGCATCGGATTTGCTTTCAAAGATCAAAGGCCGAAGACCAAAGACCAAAGGTCAACAAAACGAAACCTCGCCGACCGCACGGTCAGCCATCGCTTTCCCCCCCGTTCACCCCTCCGGACGACGCGTCGCCGAACGCGTCGTCCGTTATTTTTTCCGAAAAACCCCGATCATCCGCGCATCACCGTTTGGAAAAAGCATTGATTCCGGTCGCGGGCGCTTTTTTGTTCGTCCATTAAACACACTGAAAACACTAAATTTCTTTCGTGTTTTCAGTGTGTTTAGTGGATCGTTTAAAAACCGCCCGCGGGAATAGCGCTCATTATTCCAAAATGATCAACCCCGTCACCGCTTTCCGAGCGGCCCGGCGAACCGGCGCGTCCGGCGGCCTCTTCAGATTTTTTTCAGAAAATCTTCACCGGATATTCAGAAAAAACTAAAGATTTCCGCCCCGCGAACCGAATATTCTGGATTCACCGAAACGAACGGTTTCAAACGAAAAACGATTTTAGCAAGGAGAGATTAAAGAAATGAAAAATTGGATGAGATTATTTTTACTCGGCGGCTGCGCCGTATTTTTACTGGTTATTTCGACGGCGGCCGCGCCGGTCGTGCGGCAGGGTTCGGGCGCGAACGCGGCCGCGCTCCAGGCGCTCGTCGATCAGTTTCGCGCGGATCTCGGCGGCGCGAACAACGGCGTCGGCGGCTCGTTCACGACCGGCCGCCGCGAGATCAACTGGGACGGCGTGCCCGACGCCTTTTCCGAGCCGAACCTGCTGCCGCTCGATTTCTTCAACATCAACAGCCCGCGCGGCGTGATCTTTAACGCGATCGAGGACGAAACCGGCGCGGCGCTCAACCAGTTTTCGGTCAGCGCCACCACGGCCTCCGGCGTCGGCGTCCGTTTCAACAACCTGAACGCGACCTATTCGGCGATCTTTACGACCTTCAGCGCCGAGCGGCTGTTCACGGTCAAAAACGCGCATATGATGGAAGTCAATTTCGTCATCCCCGGCACGAACATCCCGGCGACCGTTTCCGGCTTCGGCGCCGTCTTTACCGACGTCGATTCGGCGACCGGCGGCAACCGCTCGCTGATCCGCGTTTACGGCGCGGACGGCCGGCAGCTCTCGGCCGCGTCGGCCCCGGTGCTCGACAACGGTTTGTCGTTCGTCGGCATTTCCTTCAACGCCGGCGAGCGCATCTCGCGCGTCGTCATCGAATCCGGCAACGCGCCGCTGAGCGCGACCAACACCGACGGCACGGGCGGCGTCGACGTCGTCGCGATGGACGATTTCATCTACGGCGAGCCGCGCGCCGAGCAGTTTCACGAAAAGGACTTCGACGGCGACGGCTTCGCCGACGCGAGCATTTTCCGCCCGTCGACCGGCACGTTCTTCATCCTCAATTCCGGCAGCAACACGTTCAACGTCTTCTCGTTCGGCGCGAACGGCGACATTCCGGTCTCGGGCGATTTCGACGGCGACAGCCGGGCCGACGTCGCGATCTTCCGGCCGTCGACCGGCGAATGGTGGGTCAACCGCTCGGCTTCCGGCGTGACGGTCGCCGCGCAGTTCGGCTCTTCTTCGGATAAACCGGTGCCGGGAGATTTCGACAAGGACGGCAAGACCGACATCGCCTTCTGGCGGCCGTCGACCGGCTTCTACTTCGTGCTCCGCAGCTCGAACGGCTCGTTCTTCTCGTTCCCGTGGGGCCAGGCCGGCGATCTGCCCGTGGGCGCTTCGACCGCGCCCTGAGCTTCCCTGTTTTCAAGCCCCCCGGGCGAAAACGGGCCGGGACGACGGCGGACATTCGAATCCCGAAACGCCGATCAACCCGGCTTCGAATAAAAAAACGAAAAAGGCGCGGAAACAGAATTCCCGCGCCTTTCGATTTTTTCCGGGCCCGCCCGGGTAAGCGTGACCGGCGCGAGTGTGGGGATTATCAAAATGAGGGATTCCGAAGCGCGGGCGAGCGGCGCGCCGAACGGCTCTCGGGAGTCCGTCCTTTTTTATTCGCTCTTCAGAATTATTTCAGGAAATCTTCACGACAACTTCAGAAAATACTAAAGATTTTGCGGGGCGAAAACGAGTTTAATAAAGCTGCAACGGGCGGCGAATGCCGGTCTTTTACAAACCGAAAATTCAGGAGAGAAAAAAAATGTCGAGAAAAACTTTGATGTCATCGATCGCTTTATTGAGTTTAACCCTGTCCCTGCTCGTGACGGGCCGCGAAAGCGCACGCGCCGCCGCGAACGATGTCCGCGCCGGCGCGCCGGACCGCGCGCCCGCCGGCCGGCCGGCCTTACTGTTCGAACGGAACGAGGGGCAAACCGACCGCGCCGCGAAATTCATCGCGCGCGGGCCGGGCGGCACGACGTTTCTGACCGACCGCGAAGTCGTTTTTCAGTTAAAAACGACGGGCGGCAAACAGCCGGACGAAGCGGGCCCCGAAATCAAATCGGAGCGCCTCCGGATGAAATTCGCCGGCGCCAACCCGCGGCCGCAAATCGCCGGCGAAGACCGGGCCGTCACGAAAACGAATTACTACACCGGCCGGAAGCGCCTCGAAAACATCGCGAATTTCAACCGCGTCGCTTACAAAGATCTCTACGACGGGATCGACGCCGTCTTTTACGGCAACGACGCGCGGCAGCTCGAATACGACTTCCGCGTCGCCCCGCAGACGGACGCCGCGCAGATCAGGCTCGACTTCGACGGCGCCGAAGACTTATCGATCGACGAAGCCGGCAATCTGATCCTCAAAACCGAAAACGCCCGACTCGTCCAGCAAAAACCCTTCGCCTACCAAACGATCGACGGCCAAACGCGCGAAGTCGCCGCCCGCTACGTCATCAATCCGCAATCCGAAATCCGAAATCCGAAATCGATTGTCGGTTTCGAGCTCGGCGACTACGACAAATCGCTTCCGCTGACGATCGATCCGGCGGTGCGGTATCTGACCTACGTCGGCGGCGACAACGGCGACGACCGCGTCGAAGGCGTCGCGGTCGATGCGCAGCTCAACGTCTACCTGACCGGCCTGACCGGCTCGACCGATTTCGCGCCCGGCAATTTTTCGCGCGACCCGTCGAACGACGAGGCCGTCTTCGTCGCCAAGCTCAACCCGATCGGCTCGCAGTATCTGTATCTGACGATCCTCGACGGCAAGCGCTTCGAAACCGGCCGCGACATCGCCGTCGACGCCGCCGGCAACGCCTATGTCACGGGCAACACCAAATCGAACAACTTCCCGGTCTTCAACGCCTTTCAGGACGACGGCGACGGCTGCCTGCCGTTCACCTCGACCTGCTGGAGCGGTTTCTCGTCGGGCGACGCCTTCGTTTCCAAACTCGACGCGAGCGGCGGCCTCGTCTATTCGAGCTATCTCAGCGGCCATCAGGAAGAGATCGGCCAGGGCATCGCCGTCGGCGCGAACGGCTTCGTCTACGTGACGGGCTACACCGAATCGCTTAATTTCCCGAAGGTCGACGAATACCAGACGCTCGGCAACACTTTTCTGACGGTGATCGACACGAGCGGCAATCCGCCGGTCTATTCGACGCGGTTCGACACGGATTCGTTCACGAACGGCGACGTCGCCGTCGACGCGGCCGGCAACGCGTATCTCGTCAGCACTTCGGATTTCGGCGGGACGCCCGTCAAAAACGCCTTTCAGCCCGCGAGCGGCGGCGGCAAAGACGCGGTCGTCGCGAAATTCAACCCGTTCGCGGCCGGCGAGGCGTCGCTCGTCTATTCGACCTTTCTCGGCGGCGGCGGCACCGAATACGGCAAGGGCATCGCCGTCACGCCGAACGGCCGCGTGTTCGTCACCGGCGTCACCGGCTCGACCGACTTTCCGCTCCTCAACGCGGTCGATTCGACCAACCAGATCAACGAGGCGTTTCTGACCTGTCTCAATCCGAACGGCACCCTCTTCGGCTCGACTTTTCTCGGCGGCGGCGGCGCGGATTCGGGCAACGCCGTCGCGGTCGACGTCGGCGGCAGCGCCTATGTCACGGGCGTCACCGATTCGACCGATTTTCCGCGCGTGCTCGCTTTTCAAAACACCAAAAGCGGAACCCGGGACGCGTTCGTCAGCAAGGTCCGGTTCGGCGCGAACGGCACGAGCGCGCTGCTCTCGTCGAGCTATCTCGGCGGTTCGGGCGACGAATCCGGCGAGGGCATCGCGGTCGCGGGCAACCGCCACATCTATCTCGGCGGCTCGACGACCTCGGTCAACCTGCCGACCTCGGGCGGCGCGGTCAAAAGCGACGTCGTTCTCGGCAGCTCGTTCGAACAGGGCTTCGCCGCCCATCTGCTCGACACGCAGCGCGACACGATCGGCGTCTACACGCCTTCGACGACCGATTTCGCGCTCCGAAATTCCAACGTGCAGGGCGGTTTTCCGGGCATCCTGACGGTCGATTTCGGCAACGCGGGCGAGCTGCCGGTGACCGCCGACTGGAACGGCGACGGGATCGACACGGTCGGCGCGTTCAGCAGCGGAAGCTGGCGCTATCGCAATTTCAACGTCGCGGTCGGCTACCCGACGCCGCCGCTGACCTTTACCTTCGGGCAGGCCGGCGACATCCCGCTCGCGGGCGACTGGAACGGCGACGGCATCGACACGCCCGGCGTTTTCCGGCCCGCGACGCACCAGTTTCTGCTGAGCAATTCGCTCGTCAACCCGCAGGTCGAGATCACTATCAATTTCGGCCTCACCGGCGACCGGCCGGTCGCGGGCGACTGGAACGGCGACGGCATCGACACGCCCGGCACGTATCGCCCGGCGGACGGGACTTTCCGGCTGACCAATTCGCTCGCCGCCGCGCCGGCCGCCGTCAACACGTTCGCGCTCGGCGCGGCCGAAGATCTGCCGGTCGCCGGCGACTGGAACGGCGACGGGTTCGAGGACGTCGGTCTGTGGAAGCCCTCGACGCTGACCTTTTCGTTCGACACGAACAAGACGGCCGGCGCGGATCAGCCGGCCTGCGTCTTCGGCGCGGCGGGCGATCTGCCGCTCGCCGGCGAATGGGAAGGAAAACCGTAAACGAAGCGGCCGGGCGCGCCGGCGGCGCTTGCTCGCGGCGCGCCCGATTTCGGATAATGTTCAGACCCGGGATTCCGGATCGGAGACAGCGATGAAATACACAAAAACAACCGAGATCCTGATCGAGGTCGAAAGGCTTCGGATCACGAAAAGACGTCAAACCCGGACGCGACCGGCGCCGCCGGACGCGTCCGGCGCGGCAGCCGTCAAGCCGCCGCGCCTCTCTTCCGAAACCGGCGACGACATTTTTTTTCGACAGACATTCAGGGAGCATTTGAAATGATCAAACATCAGATCGTCCACGACACGCGCGCCAAAGGCACCGCCGCGAGTTCTTTCGGCGCGGGCTTTACGCTCTGCGTCGACGAGCATTCTTCGACCGACTACATCTTCAACTGGCTCAAAGTGAAATCGCTTTTCGGCGGCGCGATCGAAACGCTTTCGATCATCGCGCACGGCCGCTCGATGATCGTCGACGGCCGCAAGCGCGGCGGTTTCGGCGTTTCGCTGGGACGCGACGGCCTGACGAGCGACAACGTCGGCGACTGGGAAAAGATCCGCGGGCTGTGCCGCTACATCGTTTTCAACTCGTGCGCGATGGCCGACACGACCGGCACCGACATCACGACCGACGGGAAATTTCTCTGCGCGACGCTCGCCTATTACACGCGCTCGATCGTCATCGCATCCGACACGATCCAGCAGTACGAATGGTCGAGCGACGGTTCGCCGCTCGATCTCGGCGCGTGGGAAGGCACGGTCTATTATTTCCGGCCCGACGGCAAATACGGGATTCTGATGGGGCCGCGCAAAAAGCTCAAATCGATGGCCGGCAGCTACGAAGCCGTCAGCGGCGTCCGGCTTTGACGAACGCGGATTCGCTATTTTCAGCTTCTCATCATTAGTGTTAAAAGGATGTTATTTGAAAAATAAAATCCTCATTAAGCCTGTGGAACAGGCGACAGATTTTAGCTACAGGCGCGAGCCTGTAGTCGACGGCCCGATATGAATTCGAGCCTGTTTACAGGCGACAGAGGTTTTCGCGCCGCCGCGGGCCGCATATCGATAACCCCGAATGGTCTTTATTAATGAACGTCTTTCTTCTGTCGCCTGTAAACAGGCTTTGGGGTTTGGCGGCGTGCCGGTCTACAGGCTTGCGCCTGTAGCTAATATCTTTCGCCTGTTCCACAGGCTTTTTAAGGATTTTATTTTTCAAATAACATCGGCCGCACCTTCCGATTCATAAAATCTTTTTAACACCGATGTCTTCTCATCGAAAATTCATCGAATTTTCAGACGAAATCCAAGACTCTCAGCCGCCGCCGGCGCTAGGCTGAAAGCACGACAAAAATTCGAAAAGGATTTCTAAGGAGAAAAGTGCGATGAAAATAATTTCGATGATAATCCGGCTGAGTTTGTTCGGCGCGGTTTCCCTGACGGTTTCGGCTTCGCCCGTGCTGCGGGTCGCGGCGGGCGCGAACGCGGCGGCGATCCAGGCGGCGGTCGATCAGTTTCGGACCGATCTCGGCGGCCCGAACAACGGCGTCGGCGGCTCGTTCCCGACCGGCCGGCGCGAGATCAACTGGGACGGCGTCGCCGACTCGTTCTCCGAGCCGAACGCGCTCCCTTACAATTTCTTCAACGCGAACAGCCCGCGCGGCGTCGTCTTTCACTCGATCGCCAACATCGGCGGCAACCATCAATTCCGCGTCAGCGCGTCGGCCGCGTCGGGGACGGCCGTCCGCTTCGGCAACATCGACGCGAGCTACGCGACGATCTTTCAGACGTTCAGCAGCGAAAAGCTCTTTCAGGCGCGGTTTTCGAACGAGATCGAGATCCTCTTCTTCGTGCCGGGGACGAACATCCCGGCGACCGTTTCGGGCTTCGGCGCGGTCTTCTGCGACGTCGATTCGAGCAACACGTTCATCGAATACTACGACCCGACGGGCAACAAGATCTCGGGCAATTCGCTCAACGTCGCGAACAACGGGCTCTCGTTTCTCGGCACCTCGTTCAACGCCGGCGAGCGCGTCGCCAAAGTCATCATCCGGCTCGGCAACGCCAACCTGCAGAGCGGCAACATCGACGGCACGAACGGCACGGACGTCGTCGCGCTCGACGATTTCATCTACGGCGAGCCGCGCGCGATGGATTACCACGCGGGCGATTTCGACGGCGACGGCTTTGCCGACGCGGCCGTCTTCCGGCCCTCGACGCACAACTATTTTATTTTGAACTCCGGCAGCAACACGGTCGACATCTTCACGTTCGGCGCGCCCGGCGACGTTCCGGTCGCGGGCGATTTCGACGGCGACCGCCGCGCCGACATCGGGATCTTCCGGCCGTCGGACGGCTCGTGGTGGATCTACCGCTCGGGCAGCGGCGTGACGGTCGCGCTCTCGTTCGGGCAATCGGGCGACAAACCCGTCCCCGGCGATTTCGACAAGGACGGCAAAACCGACGTCGCCGTCTGGCGGCCGTCGACCGGCACCTATTTCGTCCTCCGCTCTTCGGACGGCTCGTTCTTCTCGTTCCCGTTCGGCGCTTCGGGCGACCTCCCGGTCGGCGCGGCGCTCGCGCCCTGAGCTTCCCCGTTTCCCGCACCCCCGAAAAAGACGGGACAAGACGGCGGCGCGTATTCGAATACCGGGACGAAACCGGCCCGGTATTCGAATAAAAAAAACGAAAAAGGCGCGTGAACAGAATTCCCGCGCCTTTTCGTTTTTTTCGCCGTTCTTCGGTCAAACGCCGCGGCCTTCGATTGAACCGGGCTTCCGGTTCGAGGGCTGGCGCCTATTCGGGGGAAGCGGCAAAATCGAGATCCGCGATATTATCGCTAACCGAAACGACTTGCGGCGCGAACGTAAAGCGCTTCGAGACGACCGTCACGAGAACGGTCTCGCCGGCCGCGATGTCGTCGAAACGGTAATAACCGAACGAACCGGTGCGCGTCGTCAGGGTCGTCCCGTCGGATTTTGTCAATGCAACGATCGCGTTCGCCAAACCGCGTTTGCCCGTCAAAACGCGACCGCCGATCGAAACCCCGGCAGCCGTCGGGACGAGAATCTTCAGCTGGTAATCGGTGACGTTCGTGTTGAGGCCGTCCGAGGCCGTGATCGAGAAATTAAACGTTCCGGCCTGCGTCGGCGTGCCGGCGACCGAGACCGTCGCCGCCGGCGCGAAGGCGCTCGTCAGGTTGACGCCGTCCGGCAGCGCGCCGCCGGTCAGGCTGAAGGCGATTGCGCCGCTCGCCGGAATCAGGCTGTAACTGTAGGCCGTGTTCTGGCGGCCGACGGGCAAAACGGCGCGGTAATTGCCGCCGTTCGCCGAATTGTTCAATTCGAACGCGCCGATGTCGACGTTTCCGACGCGCGCGGCGCCGCGCTGGTCGGCCGCCGGCGCGCCCGCGAAAGTTCCGGCGTTGATGGCGGGCGAACCCGACAGCAGCGCGTGCGTCATCGTTTGTCCGCCGTAAAAACCGAGCGGGGCGAGCAGCGGATTCTGGTTAAGGATATTGCCGGTCGTCGTGCCGGTGATGGTGGTGTTGGCGGTATTGCCGATCAGATTGTTGCCCTGCGAAGTGAGCGGGCCGATGAAGTCGGGACCGGCATTCCCCGCCGCATTGCCCGCGATCATCGTATTTCGCGCATTTACCTGGGTGCTGCTAAAGTTGAAAATACCGCCGCCTAAAAAAGCTGCCGAATTGCCGCTGACGGTCGAATTGGTCAGCGTCGACGTGCCGGCGTTGTAAATCCCGCCGCCGACATCGTTGGGGGCCGAATTGCCGCTGACCGTCGAATTCGTCAGCGTCAGCGTGCCGGCGTTGTAAATCCCGCCGCCGTTGTTGCCCGCCGAATTGCCGCTGACCGTCGAATTGCTCAGATTGACCGCGCCGCCGTTGTAAATGCCGCCGCCATTGAAGCTCTGAGTGGTCCCGACACTGTTGCCGCCCGTCACCGTTACTCCGCCGAGCGTCAGATTCGCTCCGCTCGAAACCGAAAAGACGCGGCTCGCATTGTTCCCGCTGATGATGATGTTCGCCGCGTCGAATGATTTAATAATCATCAGGCTGCCGGCCGTGGATGAACTGTTGATGACAAGCTCGCCGCTCGTCAGACGAATCGTGCAGACTGTGACGACACAGCCGGGATCGGTTGAAGGGATGCTGAAAGTGATGGTCTCGTCGGTCGGCGACGAGTTGGCCGCCGCGATCGCGGCGCGCAGACTGCCCGCGCCGGAATCGGCGGTATTCGTCACGACCAGATTAAACTGCGCCTCAAACGCGCCGATGTCGACCTGACCGACGCGCGCGCGTCCGCGCTGGTCGGTTGAAGGCGCTCCGGTATCGGTTCCGTTATTGATCGCCGGCGAATCGGGAAGGAGCACGTGCGTCGGCGTCGTGCCGCCGTAATTGCCGAGCGGCAGCAGTCGCGGATTCTGATTGAGAATATTTCCTCCCAACAATCCCGTGATGTTGGCGCCGCTCGTATTGCCGATCAGGTTGTAGCCGAGCGATGTCAGAGTGTCGCGGAAATCAGGCGCGGTGGGCGCATAGTTTTCCGCGATGATCGTATTGCCAAGGCTGACCAATTCCGTCGTAAAGTTTGAAATTCCGCCGCCTTCGTTCGTCGCGGAGTTAGCCGTAATTGTCGAACTTCGTACCGTCACCGTGCTGTTGGTAAAGATACCGCCGCCGCTTTGCGCCGAATTGCCGGAAATCGTCGAATTCGTAACGTTGACGACTCCCGGAGCCCCGCCGTTGGCGATGCCGCCGCCGATGACCGCCGCCGCGTTGCCCGAAACCGTCGAATTTAAGAGATCGAGCGTGCCGTTGATACTGTAGATGCCGCCCGCGTTGCCGGTCGTCGAATTGCCGGCGACGACGCAGCCGTTGATCGTCAACTGCGAGCCGAAACTGAAGATCCCGCCGCCGTTATCGGCGTTGCCGCGCGCGACGGTCAGGCCGGAAATCGATGCCGTCGTGTTTATAATCCTGAAAATACGGCTCGCATCATTGCCCGAAACGGTCAACCGGTTGGCGCCGGTTCCGTTGATCGTCAGATTTTTGTCGATCAAAAGATCGCCGTTCGTCAGCGCGATCGTTTGCGGAGAATTAAAGAGCGGCGCAAAACCGATCGTCGTGCCGGAAGTTGCCGCCGAAATCGCTTCTCTGAGAGAACAATCCGCATTGCAGACGCCGTCGTCGGTGTCAGCCGTTTTGGTGACGACCAAAACCGATTGATCATTGAACCGGCGCGTCAGCTGATTCGAGGCGCTATTGCCGTTTCCGGCCGCGTCCTGCGCCGCGCCGGCGATGACAAAAGCGGAAACGGTGCCCGGCGCGGTCGGCGTCACCGTAAAGGTATAGAGATTCCCGCCGCCCGTCAGACTGCTCGCCGAACCGTTGGCGACCGAAATCTCGGACAGATCGAAACCGCTGACCGGTTCGCTGAAGGTTGCCGTCACGCTGAATGCGGCGGCGGTCGGATCCGGCGCGGCAGATGTCAGACTGACGGTCGGCGCATTCGTATCTATCGTCCAGGAAAATGATGCCGGCGTCGGATCGAGATTTCCCGTCTGATCTTTGGCGCGAACCGCGAAAGAATGATCCCCGTCGCTCAGATTCGTATAATTCTGCGGCGAAGCGCAGGCCGAAAACGCTGCATTGTCGAGCGAACATTCAAAAATCAGGCTTCCGGAAGGCGTTTGATCGTCGGTTCCCGTAAAACTGAAAGACGCCGACGAACTGTTGCTCGGGTTGACCGGATTCGCAGTGATGGTCGTGTCCGGCGGTATCGAATCGCAAACTCTCGTCAGCACCGACAAATTGTTGCTGTTCGCGTTGGCCGCCACGAGATCCTGACGATTGTCGCCGTTGAAATCGCCGACCGCGATTGATTGCGGGCTGCTTCCGACACCGAAGCTGACGGGTGAATCAAAGCCCGTGTTGTCCGCGCTTCTGAGCAGAACGTACGCTGCCCCGGCCACGGAATTAACCGTCGCGATGTCCTGCCGCCCGTCGCCGTTGAAATCGCCGACCGCGATCGAAGAGGTAAAAGTGTTGACGGTTAAATTAACCGGCGCATCAAAGCCGCTGTTGTCCGCTTTTCTCAGATACACCGAAATCAAGTTGCTGATATAGTATGCGACCGCAAAGTCCTGCCGCCCGTCGCCGTTGAAATCTCCGGCCGCCACGGGAACCGCGTTGTTGGTCGGCAAAGTGATGTTGACGGCCGGGTCGAACGCAGTGTTGCTCGCGTTTCGGTAGAGAATCGAAGCCGTACCGCCGGCGCCGACAACTATCAGATCAGCGCGCCCGTCGCCGTTGAAATCCGCGATCGCCGCGCCGTTCGGATTTAATGCGGCGGTTAAATCCACGCGCGGATCAAAACCCGTATTATCCGAATTTCGATAAAAGACGGAAATTATACCCGTTCCGATGGTCGTCGCGCCAATGTCCGGCCGTCCGTCGCCATTGAGATCACCTATCACGAGAAAGTCAACAACATCGGCCACCGTCAAACTGAGCGGCGCGTCGAACCCGTTGTTGCCGGCATTTCTAAACAATATGGAAATGTGTCCGTCGCGATTGCCTGCAATAATGTCCTGCCGCCCGTCGCCGTTCAGATCGCCGACCTCGACGACTTGCGGACGATTGCCCGCGGGGTAATCGACTTTCGGATCAAAGCCGTCGTTCGTGCCGTTTCTCAGGAAAACGGAAACGGTGTTGATACCGGGAAAAGCATTGGCCGCGACAATATCCTGCCGCCCGTCGCCGTTGAAATCTGCTGCTGCTACTGCTAAAGGACCTGTACTAGATGCACCGGTTGAATAATCCGTCCGAGCAAAAGCGGATGTGTCGAACGAACCGCAGCCCGCCGGAGTCGTCACGGTGAGTGTGAAGGTTTTCGTCGCCGTTTGACCGCCGCTGTAAGCATTTACGGTAACATTATAAGTTCCTGCCGGATGGGCATTCGTTACCCTGACGATTCCGGTCGCCGGATTCACATCGAGTTTTCCTTTGAAATCCGAAGATGTCGTCGCCGTCGCGTAAGTCGTATCGGTCGGCGCGGCGTCGGGCGTAACGGTCGTGTTGCCTGAAAGAGCGATGTTTGTATTCGGATAATTGCCGACGGTTAAATTTTCCGCGCCGTCGACGCGGACACCGTTGTCGATCGTTCCCGAAACGCGGCGGCCGGTGAAAAACATTTCGTTCAGGGTCAGATTGCCGTTGTTCTGAATTTCCGCGCCGCAGGTATCGCCCGCACAAACCGAATTGGGATCGAAGAGGTCAACTCTTCCGCCCGAGACCGTCATTTTAGAAAGAATGACCGGCTGATTGACCGAAACGAGAAAAACGCGTGTCGCCGCATTCGCCGCCGCGACGTTTTTGACAGCGGTCAAAGCCGCGCCTTTTCCCGTAATTGTCAAACTTTTATCAATAACGATCTGCCCGTTCAAAGCAATAATTTGCGGACTATCGAAAAGCGGCGAAGCAAATTGAATCGAGTCACCCGGAGACGCAGCCGCAATGGCTTCACGCAAAGAACAATCGGCATCGCACACGCCGTCGTTCGTGTCGGCGGTTTTTGTGACCGTTAAAATCGCCGCCGGGCTTTTGAACGACCATTTCAGAATATCGTTCGATTCACTCGGATTGCCCGGCAGATCTAACCCGAAAATTGAGCGGAAATTTGCGTATGCAGAATTGGTTTGAGATGCGGCCGAGATCGCACCGAACGATAAACAGACAAGTAGAGTAAAAGTTTTCCAAGGGGGCAGTGATATGTTTTTCATTTGCTAAATTACTATTAATCTCCTCTCTTTTTTTCAAATTTATATTTAGTTTTTATTCGCTCGATGCGACAAAAGTTAAATCCGCGATATTATCCGCGACATTTACGAATTGCGGATCGAATCGAAATCGTTTCGTAATGCCCGGGACGACGACCGTCTCGCCCGCCGTGAGATTATCGAAACGATAAAAACCGAACGCGCCGGTGCGCGCCGTGCGGACATTGCCGATCTGCCCGACGCGCGCCGCGGCGCGCCGGTCGGTCGTTAAGGCGATCGGCGCGTTGAAATCCGCGCAGGTTAGCTTGGCGACGCAATTATTGCCCGCGTTGATGTCGTTATTATTCATATAAATTTTCATTGCCGTTCATAAAATCCGGGCCCGGCGCGTATAAAATGTCGGCGATTCGCGGACGGACGCGGCGGACTTTTCGAATTCCGCATTATCCGGATTTTCGACTCCTAACCTTATAAACGGGAAAACGATTTGAAAACTGTCATCCGGCCCGAAAAAATATTCGGCGGCGGCCGGAATCGTTCGGCGCGATAATTGACCGGGCCGGCGATTCGTTCGTGAGCCGCGTTTTCGATCGAACCGGAATCGTCAGCCCGGCGAAGAGCCGGTTTTGATCCACTAAAAACACCAAAAACACTAAAAAAACACGAAAGAATTTAGTGTTTTTAGTGGAAATAAAAACAACCGTTCGCCGTCCGGTATTTTCGTTGACCGGCAGGTTTCGCGGCGTGGGAGATCGAAATCAAAAACAATTGCGTTTGAGCAATGATCGTGCCGGACGGTTCCGGTCTTTTCGTGTGTCGAGCGGGCAAAACCCCAATCCTCTCAATTTTTCCGGCTTCGCGTCCGTTCATAATTTCTTCAGAAAAACTTCAAAAAAACCAAAGAAAAAACTAAAGATTTTCGGGCCCGTTCGGTTGTTTAATGACGATGCCGGCCGAAACCACGCGCCGGATCGAAAAGGAGAGAAAACATTATGATCGGATTCAACATAACCGCCACCAGCAACGTCGGGTTCAGCCGCAATCGCGGCGGGTGGACCGAAGGCAGTCTGTGGTTCGCCAAGGCCGCGCTCTCGAAGACCGCGCCGAAGGGCACCGGAATGTTCACGCCCGACCTGCTCGGCGCGATCGAAGCGCAGTTCGGGAACCTGAAGGACGTCCTCATCCGCGACGTCGGCGGCGTCGGCAACTATTTTCTGATGAACGTCACCGGCTCGATCCTGATGTCGATGACCTTCCGGCCGGAAACGCCCGCCAACATCGTCGTCTGGAAGCTGCTCAACGGGATCGGGCTCAACAACACGGAGCTCGGCGATCAGGTGATGATCCAGTTGTGCAAGATGATCGTCGATTTCGACGAGTATCTGACCCTGAAATCCGGCGCCCTCGGCCAAACGCCGCTGCTGACGATCGACATCGAGCTGTAGGATTTCGGATTTCGGATTTCGGATTTCGGATTTCGGATTGTTCGACAGCCCGCCGTACAATCGGCTGTCAGCCGGTTGACAGGCGACAGCCTGTAAAAAAGCTTTACACTAGTGAAACGTTCGACACCGCTTTCGCGGCGTGGGCCG
>JAFDVJ010000019.1 GCA_018269075.1 Acidobacteriota bacterium | reverse complement strand
TCGAGATCGGTCTCGGCGCCGTCGTCGGTCACGAAGACCTCGCCGTGCTGAAACGGCGACATCGTGCCCGGATCGACATTGATGTAAGGATCGAGCTTCATCATCTGGACGCGCATCCCGCGCGCCTCGAGTAATTGTCCGATCGAGCTCGCCGCCAACCCCTTGCCCAAGCTCGAAACCACGCCGCCTGTTACGAATATGTATTTTGTCATCTCTTCTCCTGAATTTTTCCCGTTTAAGGTTCGTTATTTTCCGCCGACCGCGACGCCCGCACCGTTTGAGCCCCGTTTTTCTCCGCTTGTCGGCTGTCTTGATATCGACGACGCCTGTTTTTCCGCGATCGACCGCTGTTTTATTGCCCCTGACGCCTGTTTTTTTTCGATTTACTACTGTTTTTTCCCGTTTGTCGGCCGTTTTTTTTCGATTGTCGGCCGTTTTTTCTCATTTCTCAGCCGTTTTTTCTCATCTCTCGCCTGTTTTTTCTCATCTCTCGGCCGTTTTACCTGCCGGTCGGCGATTTTTTCTCGCCGGTCGGCGTTTTTTACTCGCCTGTCGGCCGTTTTTTCGCGATTGACGCCGGTTTTTATGCAATTAATCACTGTTTTTATGCAATTGTCGGCGTTTTTTTTCCGATTCGCACCTGTTTTTCCGCATCTCGCACCGCTTTTTTGGCGGCTGTCGACGAATTTCACTCGCCTGTTTACGGAATTAACTCGGCTGTTTACGGAATTAACCCGTCTGACGGCTGTTTTTTTGCATCTGTCGCCTGTTTTTATGCAGTTGACGTCGTTTTTCAATCGAATTCAACCGCGCCGTGGCGACGCTTTCGACCGCTGCCGCCGCTCGATGTCGAATATAACGATTCGGAATAGGTGATAAGCGATTGGTTGAGATCACCGAAGTTCTTCAACAAGGTTAGATGCGACCATCCGATAACCTCCCCCCAAACTCCCCTCCTTTCGAAGGAGGGGTGGCGCGAAAGCGCCGGGGTGGTTGGCTCGCGGGCTGTTCAACCACCCCGCCCTGCGGGCACCCCTCCTTTGTAAGGAGGGGAGTTTTTTGGGGTCTAACCTGTCATTGTTTTTTGGTCTTATCACCTTCACTTATTCCGGTAGTTTTCTTCTCATCCGTACACTTTTTTTTCAATCGGGAGTCTTTATCCTTTTAACTAAACCAATTTCAGGGCTCAAATTGCCGGTTCCTTCTCTTCTTCATCGTCCGTGCCGGCGTTCGCCTTGCCCTCGCGCTTTTTCTTGTTGTAGCGGCCCTCTTTGAGCTCGGTCTGGACGATTTTGGCCTTCGCTTCCTCGGGATTGAGCATTTCCTGCAGCGCGTTCATCGACGCGCCGAGAAACGACGGGCTTTCGGCCGCGTTGCGCTCGAAGTCCGCCTCGGTCCGTTTCGTCGGCTTCGCGAGAATCTTCAGCCCGACGAAGATCCCGCCGATCAGCAGCACGAAAAATAAAAGCCCGATCCAATCCTGCATAAATTAAATATCCCCGATCAAACATCCGACGTCCGACATCCGACATCCGATTTCTCGATGATCGCCCGGACGCGCTCGAAATCTTCCCGCGTGTCGACGCCGATCGATCGATCGACGGTTTCGACGACCCGGATGCGCGCGCCGTTCTCGAGCGCGCGGAGCTGTTCGAGCAGCTCGCATTTTTCGAGCGGCGTCTGCGCCATCTTCGTAAATCGCAGCAAATACTCGCGCCGGTAAACATACAGCCCGGTGTGCTTGCGAAACAGATCGATCAGCTCGGGCTCGGTGTCGAGCGCCTTTTCGAGCGAGCCGTATTTTTTCACCGCATCGCGCGGAAACGGAACCGGCGAGCGCGAGAAATAGAGCGCGAAACCCTGCGCGTCCGTCACGACCTTGACGACGTCCGGGCTCAAAACGTCGCGCGCCTCCTCGATTCTTTCGCAGGTGGTCGCGATGTCGGCGGTTTCGTCGGCGAGCAGCGCTTCGACCGCCGCGTCGATCGTCGCCGGCGAGATCAGCGGCTCGTCGCCCTGCACGTTGACGACGATCGCGCCCTCGGGCAAAAGCTTTTCGGCGACCTCGGCGATCCGGTCGCTGCCCGATTGATGATCGGGCGAGGTCAGACAGGCCTCCGTACAGTTTTCGCGGACCATCCGGCAGAGATTTTCGTCGTCGGTCGCGACGATCAGCTCGTCGACCGTGCGCGCCTTCAAAGTCTGATTGATCGTATGGAAAATCAGGGGCAGACCGCCGATTTCGAGCAGCAGTTTTCCCGGCAGCCGCGTCGATGCGTAACGCGCCGGGATGACGGCAAAAACGAATTGTCGGTGATTATTCCCGTGTTGCTCCACGGGATTTTAGATTAGCATCAAAAGTACGCGTTTCCAAGTATTAAAAGACAGGTTTTTTTAAAACGGTTTTGAACTTGCCGCCAAATTCGCTAAACTCGAAGTCGTGCAGAACGAAGATATCGACAACCTCGAATATAACTTCCCGCCGCCCGAGCCGGCGGAAAACAAAATCGAAACCGCGCCGACGACGCCCGACAATCCGCCGTGGAACAGCTGGATGGCGCTCGCCGTCTGGCTGTTGAGCGTGCTCGCGATCGTGATCTTTCCGGTGCTTTTTCTCGTTCCCTACGTGATGAAGAACGGCCGCGAATCGCTGCACGGGATCGATCAGGACCCGACCGCGATTCTTTTGAATCTGCTGGCGGTCATTCCCGCCCACCTGTTTACGCTGGCGGTCGCCTGGTCGGCCGTCACGCGGAACAACCGGTATTCGCTCGGGGAAACGCTCGGATTCCGCTCGGGCGGATTCAAATGGTGGTATTATCCGCTGATCCTGATCGGATTCTTCGTTTTGGCGGGCGTCGTCGGGCATTACGTCCCGGACGGCGACAACGATCTCCTGAAAATGCTCAGGAGCTCGCGGGCGGCCGTCTTCATCGTCGTCGTTCTCGCGACCTTCACCGCGCCCGTCGTCGAGGAGGTCGTCTATCGCGGCCTTTTATATTCGGCGTTTCAAAGGAGCTTCGGCAAGGAGCTGGCAATCTTGACGACGACGCTGCTCTTCGCGCTCGTCCACGTTCCGCAATACTGGGGAAGCCCGGCGACGATCCTCCTGATCTGCGTGCTGAGCCTCGTCCTGACGATGATCCGCGCCCAAACCGGGAGCTTGCTGCCCTGCATCATTATGCACACGATCTTTAACGGCATCCAGTCGCTCGTCCTGCTGATCAATCCCGACACGACGCAGGTCGACACCGGCCTGCAGGAGAAAGTTTCCGCAATTCTCCGACTTTTCACATAAAAAAAAGCGGAAGAACACCGGTTCTTCCGCCAAATGGAGATACAAACGGAGGATCAATTTTCTTTGCGGCCGTCCGTGCTGTTCCGGATCGGCGCGGTGACCGGAGCGGGCGGCGGCGGCGGCGGGTTGTAAACCGGCCGCGAGTCGTTTGAATCGTCGCGGCTGCGCGTATTGTTCCACGGGCCGTTGTCGGGCGGCGTCATTCCGCCGCGCGGCTCGGCGCGCCGGCCGTTCTCGAAACGGTCGATCGGCGGCGCGGCCGGCGGCACAATCACTTCCGGCCGGATCTTCGAACGGATCGGCGCGGTCTGCGGCCCGGTCGGAGTCGTCGGCGGATTGACCGGCGGATAATAGATGCTTATCGGCATCCGGCAGCGCCAGAGGTCGTAATAATAATCGTAACCGTAGGGCGAGCTCCAGCCGTAGCCGAACGGCAGGAAGCACCAGCGGCCAAGACGGCGGTTGAAGACCCAGACGCCGAGCGAGCCGTACATATTCCAGCCGCCGCGGTTGAACGAATTGAGCAGGCTGCCGCGCAGACTCTGCCGCTGAAGCTGTTCGTTGAGCTTGGCCGATTCTTTCGCGCGCGTCTGGCTCCAGACGTCGAGCGCGTCCTTCTCGTCCTTGTCGAATTTCGCGATCTGCGGAGCGCCGCCGTCGAGATTCACCGACCGGCCGTCCTTGACGGACGTTTTATCCGGGCCGAGATAAACCTTGCCTTTCCAGACCGCCAGCCGGCTCGCGCCGTCGGCCGCCACATCGACGCGGTAAACGCCCGATTTGGTCAGTTCGATGGTCGATTTCGGTAAAAGAAGCGAGACTTTGAATTCATTGTCGGCAAACACTTCGAAGATCGCGCTGCCGCCCGCGAGTCTGAGCTGGAGGTTTTCGAGATCGGTCGTTACCATCTCGAACCGGGCGTTCGCGCCGAGCCGGACGAACGAACCGGGATTGAGCAGGATTTCGGCCCGGCCGTCGGCGCCGGTCGAGACGCGGTCGGCGATGTCGAGCGTGTCGCCCTTGAGCAGAAGGCCGCTTTTCCCGGCTTTCCGGACGACCGTCACCCGGCCTTCGACGTAATCGACGCCGCCGGCTTTGGCGGAGATGAGATACATTTCGCCGGCGGCCGAAACGGCTTTGTCCTTCTGACCGAAAACGACGACGGAGAACAAAATAGAAAACGCGGCGATCAAAACGGCTAACGGCAGGCTCTTTTTCATTTTTTTACTCCCTTGAGAACGGATTTTAATTTTACTTTAGAACTTTTAGGCCAAAAATTCAATATTTTTCGTCTAATAAGTAGGAGGCCTTCGGAAAGTCGGTAATCTCCAAAATAACAGAACAACCTTTCGAAGGGGAACGTAATCTAAATGGATGCTCGTCGCGGTTCGACGGGAAATTTGATAGAGGAATAAATATGGCAACTTACAAAGACCCTGTAAAATGTTTTGCACCGCTCGAAGTAGTCGAAAGAATTCTTGAAATTCGGGCGGATCTGGGTTATGCAGAAGTTGTTTATCTGGATAGCTCACTTGAACTTGCTCAGTTTTTCGACGCCTTCGGCTTCGACGTCTACGCATTCTCGACATCGACCGAAAAGTTAAATTACGGCGATTATCGCACGCCGATCGTCCCGGGCGGAGACGCCCTGCATTTATCGATCACGGGACATTGATCCGGCCACAAAAGTTTCCAAAAACAACTGAAGGAACGCGGAAGGTGATTCAAGCAATTGAAAAGCCTCCCGCTTTTTTTTTGATGCGGGAAAAAAAATTATTGATGTGTGATTGATTTTCCTGATAAATCGCCGAACTGTTCGGCACGATGATTGCTCAAACGCGCTTTTAGTGATGTTTGATCCAAAACGCTGCGAAATTGGACGGTAAACGAAAAAACCAGCCGGCGATCGGTTGTTTTTTGGATCCACTAAAAACACCAAAAACACTAAAGAAATTTAGTGTTTTTGGTGTTTTTCGTGGATAGAAAACAGTTGTTTGCCAGGTTAACGAATCAAATTCAATCGAAAACGCGGCTCACGAACGAATCAATGCACCGGTCAATTACCGTACCGAACAACTCTGGATAAATCGAGTTTTTACCTTTGATCTTAATTCTAACTTTTCAGCTCAAACTCGACTTATTTTTTCGATCCCGGATTTTTTTCAAAGCGCCTTGATGATGAACAGCGTGCCGTCGTCGTCGAGAAATTTGCGCTCGGTGAAATCGGCGACGCCTTTGCGGATGTGGTCGATCATCTCCTTGGCCGGCAGGTGGATGCCTTCGAGCACGCGCTGCGCCAGTCTTTCGGGGCCGAATTCTTCGCCGTCGTCGCGGGCCGCCTCGGTGATGCCGTCGGTGTACAGAACGAGCACGTGATCCTTCTCGAACTTGATGAAATGCTGGTGATACCGCATCTCGCGAAACATCCCGAGCGGCAGATCGCCGTATTCGACGAACCGGTATTCGCCGTCGGGCTTGATCAGAAGCGGCGGGTTGTGGCCGGCGTTCGAAAAGACGAACGTCTTGTTGGTCGCGTCGAGACTGCCGTAGATCGCGGTGATGAACTGATGCGATTCGACCGAATCCCACAATAAATTACTGACTTTGGTAAAAGCGATGTTCGGCGCGTAGCCGATCTGCACGGCGAGCCGCAGCGAGGCGCGCAGGAAAGCCGTCAGCAGCGCGGCCGGAATGCCCTTCCCGACAGCGTCGGCGACGACGATCCCGATCTGATCGTCGACGATCTTGACCCAGTCGTAATAATCGCCCGAAACCTCCTCGGTCGGAAAGATGTAGGCGCTGATGTCGAAGTCCTTGATCTTCGGATCGTGCTCGGGCAGCAGTTCGAGCTGCACCTTGCGGGCGATCTCGAGCTGCGCCTGAAGCCGTTTCTTTTCGACGACCTGTTCGTAGAGCTCGGCCTTTTCGATGATGATCGCGACCTGCGAGGCGAGCATCAGCAGCGTCTGCAGATCGTCCTCGGTGTAGGAATCGAGCGTGTCGCTTTCGAGATCGAAGACGCCGATCACCTTGTCGTTGGAGATGATCGGCGCGACCATTTCCGATTTCGTCTGCGGCCGCGCGTGAAAATAGCGGTTGTCCTCGTGGACGTTCGGCGAGATGATCGTCTTGCCGGTCTGCGCGACGTAGCCGATAAAGCCCTCGCCCATCTTGATCCGCGGCTCGACGAGCGCGAACGGGATCTTGTAGCCGCGCAGCGTCTTCGACTTGAAAATATAAGGCGTTTCGTCGCGTTTATCGTATTCGATCAGGTAAATTCCGGCGGCGTCGTAATGGATCAGCGAACCGAGCGTGTCCATCACCAGCGTCAGCACCTCGTCGAGATCGAGCGAGCGGCTGATCTTTTTCGTGATGTCGAGGAGAAGCCGCAATTTATCGACGGTCGTCAGGTGCGGGTCGGGCTGCGAGCTTTTTTGACTGGAATCGTTCATCGGCTTCGTAAATGTTGAATTTTAAACCTTAACCCCGGATGATTCAAACGCTTTCCGACGATTCGCCGCGCGAGATCAGCGATTTTTTGTAATCGTCCCAGAGCCGCGAAACCTTCATCCGGTACTCGACGAGCTCGCGGCTGACGTTGAAATGACGGGCGATCTCGCGCGAGGTCCGGCCGTCAAGGACGAACCGGCGGAGCGCGGAGAACGGAACGAGCGCCGCCGCGCCGACCGAATAGGCCTCTTCCTCGATCTCGGCGTGGTAGTCGCGGGCGATGATCTGGCCGTGCTTGTTATAATTGGTGATCGCGAGCCGCGACGGTTTATGGCCGAGAAAAACGTGGCTGATCTCCTCCATCAGCGTCGCGTTCTGGCGGTTCGTGCCGTGCGTCGGATTGAGAATGATCAGCTTGCGGCCGTCGGGAAGCGCCTGCGAACAGGCTCCGCCCGACCATTTATCCTTCGAATCGTCGAGCAGCCGGCGTTTGGTTTCCTCCGACAAAAACGGTTCGAGCTGTTCGAACGAAGCAACGAGCAGATTGGCGTAGCGGGCGAGCTCGAACGGGTCGAGCCGCTCGTCGTCGCGCCGCAGCCCGGCGAAATCGCGCAGGCCGAGCGCCTTGATCTCGTAATTTCGGCCTTTTCTGGTCGGCGGAAGATTTTCGGTATTCACGGGGAAAGATTATACAACGACTCGGCCGCGGTTTGGCAATCTCATCGCTTCGCGGCCGGTTTTCGCTGACCGGCGGCCGCGAGCGGCGTAAAAATTTTTGTGGAAAAATTTCTCGTTTTCAGGCATTATAAAATATGGGGTAAATCTTTTGCCCTTTGAAGTTATTCCCGATCCATCCCTTAATTCGATCTTTTCGGGCGCTCCTGCCGACCCGGTCCCGAAAACCCTTCAAACGTCTATGAAAAGATTCGCGATATTTCTTATCACCGTTTTTGCGTTCGGCCTGCCGGTTTTCGCGCAGACCGAAACGGTCACGATCAATCAGGGCGTCGCGCTGTTGAAATCGAAAGACTACCGGAAAGCCAACGAGATCTTCAGGGAGCTGGCGATGCGGCCGCCGGTTTCGGCCGAGGTGTATTACAATCTGGGCGTTTCGGAATTCCGGCTCGGCAATTTCGACCGGGCGATCGAGGCGCTCGACGATGCGCTCAAGATCCGGCCCGACGACCCGCAGGCCTTTCTTTTTATGGGCTTTTCGCTCGAAAACACCGAGCGTTACGCGGCCGCCGTCTCGTTTTTCGACAGGGTGCTCGCGGCGACGCCCGAGAATTTCGACGCGTGGCTCGAAAAAGGCGTCTGCCAGTTTAGGATGAACGATCATCTCGCGGCGATCAAAAGTATGCAGCAGGCGATCCGGATCGAGCCGACCGCCGCCTACGGTCACCGCAAGCTCGCCGACGTCTACTACCAGCGCGGGCTGTACCCGGAAGCGGCCGTTTCCTACAAGACCGCCGACCGGCTCGAACCGAACGTCTTTTACATCAACTTCCGGATCGCCAATTCCTATTACAACGACCGCCGCTACGCGGAATCGCTGCCCTATTTCAAAAAATCGTGCGAGCTCGAACCGCGCAATCCGACCGCCTCGTATATGCTCGGCAGCGCGCTGCTTGCCGCCGGTCAGTATCAGGCCGCGATCGACGCCTTCAACAAAACGCTCGAAATAAACCCCGAACACGGCGAAGCGATCTACGGCACCGGCACGGCCTATCTCAAAATGCAGAACCCGGCCGCCGCGACCGGCGTCCTCGAAAGCCTCCGCAAGATCAATTACCTGCTCTACAGCGATCTCGACACGGCGATCAAAGCGCAGCTCGCGAAACCCAAAACAAAGACGAAAAAAGCGCGTTCCTGACGCGCCGGATTTAAAGAAAAAAGGCCGGATCGACGGAAACGCCGACGCGTTTTCGCCTTTCCGGCCCGTTTATTTTTCTGAAAAACTAGACTTCCTTGAATTCCGAATCGACGTCTTCGGTCGAGAGCGCGACGCGGTAGTTTTTCGACTGCTTCTGTTTGGTGATCAGCAGATCGTCCTTCGTCTTGAGCAGATCGGCGCGGTTATAGACCGAGATCTCGAAATTGTAGCCGTGCGTGATCGCGTCCTTCGGACAGGCCTCGACACAGAAGCCGCAAAAGATGCAGCGGCCGTAGTCGATGTTGTAGACCCTCGCGAAGCGCTCGTCGCGGCCGACGCGTTCGGCGTACGGGCGCGGATCGTTTTCGGCCTCGATATAAATGCATTCCGACGGGCAGGCCGCCGCGCAGAGATAACAGGCGACGCATTTTTCCTTGCCGTTCTCGTCGACGTGCAGCAGATGCTGGCCGCGATACCGTGGCTGGACCGTGACCGGCACGTCCGGATACTGAACGGTCCATTTTTTGCGCGGAATCTCCGCAAAGGTCCGCCGCATTCCCTTGAGCACGGCGGCCGTCGATTGTAAAACGTCTGAGATGATTGACATACAACTAAAGTTTATCTGATTCCGCCGGATGCGATCAAACCGACGATCACCAGGATGTAAATAATCCAGTAAATAACCCAGATTGCCGTAAAAATTCCGCCGACGATCATCCCGGCGGTGGCGAGTCCCTTGCCGCCGTACTGGGTCGGATCGCTGTTGGCGTTCTTCATTCCGAGATAACCGGTGATCAGCGCGACCGGGCCGGTGATCCAGCCGACATAGCAGCAGACGCTGAGAATTCCGAAGACGAGCGAGATGATCGGCAGCGTCTGGTTCTGGCCCTGCATCGCGACCGGCGGCTGAAACGGCGTCTGCTGGCCGAGGCCCTGATCCTGCCAGCCGGCGACCGGCGTCGGCGGCGGCGTCCAGTCGTTCTGCTGGAGCGGCTGGCCGCCGTAGGCCGGATCGTTCATCTGGTTCATCTGATCGAACTGCTGCCCGCCGAACTGGTTGACCGGTTCCTGATAGGTCGGTTTCGGCGGATCGAACGACATCGGCTGATCGTAGGACGATTGTTGCGGCTGACCGAACGGCGAACCCTGCGGCGTGTCGAACGGCGATTTCGGCGCGTCGAACGGCGATGACGGCGCTCCGAACGGCGACTGCTGATCGCTCGCGGGCGGCGGATCGAAGCTCGGTTTCGGCGCGTCGAACGGTGACGAAACGGGCGTGTCGGCCGGTTTGGAGAACGGCGAGCTGCCCGAAAAAGGCGAAGAATCGGACGGCGGCGTGCCGGCGTCCCACGAATTCTGGATCATCGTCGCCGGCAGATCGTCCTCGACCGGATCGTTCGGCGGCGCGGCGCCGAAGCTCGGCGGCGCGACTTCCGGCTCGTTGAATTTCGGCGGATCGGGCTGAAAAACGGTCGGATCGTTCGAGATGTCCGGCACCGGTTCCGGCAGCGGTTCGCTCGGCTGCGAAAACGCGCCGAACGGCGACGACGGCGTTTCGGCCTTGATCTCTTCCTTGATCTCCTCGAACTTCGGCGGCTCGGCGGCCGGCTTGTCCTGGCCGAGCGGCGCGACGACCATCGTCTTCATCGGATCGAATTCTTCCGGAAGCTGCAGCAGATCGCCGCTTTCGTCCTTTGTTTCCGAACCTGCCACGACCGTTTTAAAAGGATCGGAAGACGGAATCGACGAAGCGATGTCTTCCTGCCGGACGACGGTCGTTTTTAACGGATCTTCCGGCGTCGCCTCGGGGGCCGCATCCAACAGGGGAGTCCCGTCGGTTTGACAGAAACGCATTGTATCGGGAAATTCTTTCTGGCAGATCGGGCATTTTTTCATTTGTTTTTCGTCCTCGAAGTTTGGTTTGGGAAGTTTTGGAAGTTTTGAAAGCTTTGGAAGTTGGGGAAAAATCGAACTTCCGTAACTTCCCCGACTTCCAAAACTTCCTGAACTTTTTCAACTTACTTGACTCTTTTTATAGCCTTTTACTTAAACTAATTCAAGTTTGCTGAAGAAGTAAGCGATCTCGATCGCGGCGTTTTCTTCCGAATCCGAACCGTGGACCGCGTTTTCGCCGATCGAGCCCGCGAATTCCTTCCGCAGCGTGCCTTCGGCGGCTTCGGCCGGATTGGTCGCGCCCATCAGATCGCGCCACGCCTTGACGGCGTTTTCCTTTTCGAGCGCGAGCACGACGCACGGACCGCTCGACATAAATTCCGTCAACTCGCCGAAGAACGGCCGCTCGCGGTGAACGGCGTAAAAGCCCTCGGCCTGTTTGATCGACTGATGAATCAGTTTCATCCCGCGAATCTTGAACCCGTCGGCTAAAATCCGATCGATGATTTTGCCCGTATGCCCTTTCGAAACGGCGTCGGGCTTGATGATGCCAAATGTTAAATTACTCATTATTAATTATTGTCCTTTAATTGATTTTCGCCTTTTTGTTTTTTTCAAAGGCTGTTTTTGAATTTTATCAGATAATTTCGTCGGCCCTAACTCCAGATCTTTTACCGGCGGCAAACAACCCGCGCCGCCATAGCCGCAGGGCTCCGGGTCGGGCACATCGAGCGCGGCGTCGAAAAACATTTTACCCGACACCAGTCGGATGTCCCTGACGATTCTTTTTTCAAAGCCCTGTTTTTCGGCTTCGACGATCAAATCGTAGCGGCTGATCCTGAAACCGAACGACTGGTAGTTCGGATTAAAGGGCAATCGCAGCGAATACACGCCGTAATCGTCGGTTTCGGCGGTAAAAGTCTCGCCTTTCGGATTGACCGCCGTGACGACGGCCCTGACGATTCGCGCGCCGGCCGCGTCATAAACCGTCCCCGTCAGGATCGCAAAGGCTTGAGAATCCGAACCGTCGGCGCTCCGCTTTTCTCCGACTATCGGCTCGGCAGCTTTGCGGCTGAATTCGGCGTCGACTCGTAAAGTGATGTCCAGCCTGTTTTCCGACGCCCCGGAAAGCTCGAATTTTTCGAGCCGGAAATCTTCCCAGCCGCGATGTTTCAAATATCTTGCAGTGATCGAATAAGTTCCCGGCGCGACGGTTATTTGATACGCGCCGTCCTGATCGGAAACCGTTTCCAGCCGGATTCCCTTTTCGCCTGTCAAAACGACTTTCGTATCGGGAATGACGGCTCCCATCTGATCCGTTACCTTTCCCCTTAAAACCGTTGATTTCCCCTGATTTTGAGCATTTACGCAAACGATCGAAAGCAGAAGAAGAATAAAACACAACTTCATCGCACACCTCAAAAAAGTAAATCTATCAGATCTGATGTGATCCGCGACGGTTTGGTTGTGCGGCGGTCGATCAGACACCAGACGCTGCGGGCTTTGACGAGCAGCTCGTGGCCGCGGCGGATTTCCGTGAAGCGTTCCCACGAGATTCGCGTCGGCTCGCCGACCCACGTCGTCGCGGTCACCGCGTCGTTTTCGAAGCCCTGTTTTTTGTAGTCGATTTCGTGGCGCAGCACGACCCACGTGTATTTCTCGCGCAGGGCCTCGTCGGTGACGGCGAACCAGTGGGCGACGGCGACGTCCTGAATCCAGCGGACGTAGGCGACGTTGTTGACGTGGCCCTGCTCGTCGATGTCGGCGCCCGCGACGTGAAAAGAATGCGAGAATTTCATTCGAGATTGAGCGACAGCACGCCGAGTTGAGAATACATCTTCATAAAATCGTACTCGTTCCAGACCTCGACGAATTTGCCGTCTTCGTAAATGCACATTCCGATGCCGGTAAACTCGATCCGCCGGCCGGTCGGCGCGATCGGCAGCCCCTCGCCGGTATGCGTCCCGCGGACCGTGCAGCGGGCGACAAACTTGCGGCCGTCGCTGACGACGTCTTCGACCGTTACTTCGAGATCGGGAAAAGCTGCCAGAAAGGCGCGGTGAAACTGCTTGAAATCGGCGGTGCCGCGCATAACCTGTCCCTCGGGCCCGCCGAGTCCGTGATGGATCGAATCCGCCGCCAGCAGTTCGTCGATCGCCGACTCGCGCTTATTATTCCAGACCTCGTCGAACCATCGGTGAAGAACCGTCTCTTCCTGCATCATCCTGCCTCCTAACCGGACACGCCGCTCGTCTTCAGCTCGCTTTTGCCGAAAATATCGATGTTGCACCAGGCCTGCATAATCTTGCCGTCCTCGATAATCATCTGACAGAGCCCCGACGTTTTGGCCGGGATGTTGACCGGGCCGCCGTTTTTCTCGACCCGGCGGCGATCGGCCGTCACCGAGCAGAAGGCGATCACCTTCCGGTCGTCGGCGACGATCTGTTCGATTTTGATGTTGATATTAAAAAACAATCCGCGAATGACACGAAGAAAGTTCTTGTATTCATCCCGTCCGTGAATCAGTTTTTTCTCAATATGATACGGGTAATCGACGATCGCCTGATCGGCGAGCAGCTCGTCAACCGTCTCTTCCTTTCCCTGATTCCAGACTTCTTCTATCCAACGATAAAAAATAGCTTCATTCAACTCCCTCATTCTTCCCCAAAAAATCAAATTAAATTTTTCAAATCCGGCAGATTTTTAAACACGTGGGATTAATCTCACGTGGGAATATGAAGTTGGGAATTTCAAAAAACAACTACGGGGGTAATTGAATATGTTAAGCCGCGGCCTTTGCGCCGAGCAGCTCCTGCACGGCGCGGCCGATGTCGGCCGGCGATTCGACGACGCGAATCCCGGCTTCGGTCAGGGCCTTCATCTTTTCGGCCGCCGTTCCCTTGCCGCCCGAGATGATCGCGCCGGCGTGGCCCATCCGTCTTCCCGGCGGGGCCGTCTGGCCGGCGATGAAAGCGACGATCGGTTTGGTGACGTGATCTTTGGCGAACGCCGCCGCGTCTTCTTCGGCCGTGCCGCCGATCTCGCCGATCATAATGATCGCGTCGGTCTCGTCGTCGGCCTCGAACAAACGGAGCGCGTCGGTGTGGGTCGTCCCGATGATCGGGTCGCCGCCGATGCCGATCGCGGTCGATTGACCCAATCCGAGCGAGGTCAGCTGACCGACCGCTTCGTAGGTCAGCGTGCCCGAGCGCGAAACGACGCCGATCCGGCCTTCCTTGTGAATATGTCCGGGCATAATGCCGATCTTGCATTTGCCGGGCGAGATGATGCCGGGACAGTTGGGCCCGATCATCCGCGTGTTCTTATCGCGCAGGAATTCCCGGACCTTGACCATATCGGCGACCGGAATGCCCTCGGTGATCGCGACGACGAGCGGCAGGCCGGCGGCCGCCGATTCCATAATCGCATCGGCCGCGAACGCCGGCGGCACGTAAACGACGGCCGCGTTGGCGCCGGTTTCGCCCACCGCGTCGGCGACCGTGTTGAAAACCGGCACGCCCTCGTGCGTCGTGCCGCCCTTTCCGGGCGTGACGCCGCCGACGACGTTCGTGCCGTAATCGATCATCTGCAGGGTGTGAAAAGTTCCTTCCTTGCCGGTGATTCCCTGAACGATAAGGCGCGTATTTTTATCGATTAAAACGCTCAAAACAAGTTTCTCCTGAATGATAAGTGCAAAAATTTACAATTTGCAAGTATATCACGAGAAAGCATTTGCTTGGCAATTCTCGGGAGCGAAACTTTCTCGAAACTTTCCGGTTAATACTGACGTTTTCATTAACGTCTATATTTTCAGGCAATAATTCTTTTTTATTTATCTCTTCCAGGGGTTTTATGAGGCAATTATATTCGTTTTACGCGGACGCATTCCGGATCGCACTGCAGTCGATTCTGGAGCATAAGCTCCGTGCCTTTCTGACCTTGATCGGCATCATCATCGGCGTCGCGGCGGTCGTCGTCGTCGGCGCGTCGATCAGCGGCCTGAAGACCTACGTCATCGACAAAGTCTCGAAAGTGCTCGGTTCGAACCATTTTATGATGACCCGGATGGCCAATATGGGCCGCATCTCCGACGATGAATTCGAACGCCGGAACCGCCGCAACAAGGACATCACGTGGGAAGAGTTTCTCTACATCCGCGACAACTGCAAGCTCTGCACGACCGTCGGCGCGCAGATGAACTCCGGCGCGGAGATCGATCAGAACGGGATCGAGATGCCGTCCGTCCGGATCATCGGCGACACCGCGAGCATGGTCGACATCGAGGACAAGACGATTGCTCCGGGCCGTTTCTTCTCCGACGCCGAAGTCGAGCGCTCGGCCAAGGTCTGCGTCATCGGAACCGACGTTCAGGACAAGTTCTTTCCGAATCAAAACCCGATCGGCCAGACGATCAAGGTTCGCGGCGTGCCGCTGCTGATCATCGGCATCGAGGAAAAACGCGGCTCGTTCTTCGGCGATTCGATGGACCGCAACATCTATATCCCAATCACGCTTCATAAGCAGATCTTCTCGAAACAGGAAGGCCTGCAGGTCCACGGCAAGGCCTTGAACGGCGACATTCTGCAGGACACGATCGAAAACGCCCGGCTCGCGCTTCGCAACCGGCGCGAGCTCGTCGGGAGCGAGGACGATACTTTCAGCGTCGTCAATACGGACGAGTTCAACACGCAGATGGATCAGTTCACCGGCGCGATCGCGGCCGTCGTGATCCCGATCACGCTGATCATTCTGGTGGTCGGCGGGATCGTCGTGATGAATATTATGCTCGTTTCGGTCACCGAGCGGACGTTCGAAGTCGGTTTGCGCAAGGCGCTCGGCGCGACGCGCAAACAGATCCTGCTCCAGTTTCTGATCGAATCGTCGCTGCTTTGCGTGGTCGGCGGGATTCTCGGGCTCGTCCTCGCGGCCGGCGCGACGCGGATCATCGGCGCGCTGCTCGAAATGACGATGACGATCACCGCTTTTTATATGATCCTGTCGGTCGGCATTTCGAGCCTGATCGGAATTTTGGCCGGCCTCTACCCGGCGTGGAAGGCGGCGCGGCTCGACCCGATCGTCGCGCTGACCAAGAATTAAGGAGGGGAAAATGATTATCAACAGCTCGCTTCCGCTGGAAGTTCTCAAAATGGCGATCGACAGCATTATGTCGCATAAATTCCGCTCGGCGCTGACGATTCTCGGCATCGTCATCGGGCTTATTACCGGGATCGTCGTCTTTTCGATCCTCAACGGGATGCGCCAGTCGATCGTCTCGATCATCGAGGAATACGGCTCGAACAACGTCTACGTCTTTCATTTATCGACCGGCTTCGGCCCGCGCAACCGCGACGAGCGCAACCGCAAGCCGCTGACCGAGGACGACGCCAACGCGGTCATCGCCCAGTCGTCGACGGTCAACGACGTCGCGCTCGTCGCGCCGTCGATCGGCTCGTGGGGCGACGGCTTCGACGACAATCTCGTCTACGAAGGCAAAAACTACCGCTGGGCATTGACCGACGGCGTCACGCCGAATTACGCGGCGATGACGAATCTGACGCTCCGACAGGGCCGCTTTATCTCGGAAATGGACAATTACGAGCGGCGCAACGTGCTCGTCGTCGGCGTCAACGCGGTCGACGCGCTCTTTGAAAACGAAAAGGACGACGTCGTCGGCAAACACGTCCGGATGAACGGGACGACGTGGGAGATCATCGGCGTCATCGAAAAACGAAAGGCCGGATTCTTCGGCGAGAACGAAGAGGACCGCAAGGTCTTTATGCCGTACCGCACCGCGCGCAAGGCCGCGCCGACGCGCGACGCCGTGCTTCATATCGTGCAGGCCAAACAGGGCCAGCTCAACGACGCCGTCCTCGAGATCGAGGGCATTCTGCGTCAAAGACGCGGCGTCAAATACGGCGAGCCGAACAATTTCGACATCAAGACGGCGGACAATTTCATCGCGCAGTTCGACGGCATTTTAGGCGGCGTCGGCGCGGCCGCGATCGCGATCTCGATGCTCGGCCTGCTCGTCGGCGGCATCGGCGTGATGAACATTATGCTCGTCTCGGTGACCGAACGCACCAAAGAAATCGGCATCCGCAAGGCGATCGGCGCGACCAAGGGCGCGATCGTCCTGCAGTTCCTGCTCGAAGCGATGACGCTGACCGGTTTCGGCGGCCTCGTCGGCGTGACGATCGCGGTCGTCATCAGCAAGCTGATTATGGCGCTCTTCCCGTCGCTGCCGGCGATCATCGAATACTGGGCGATCGGTTTCGCGCTCTTCATCTCGGTCTTTATCGGCCTCGTCTTCGGCGTCTTCCCGGCCTTCCGGGCGTCGCGGCTCGACCCGATCGAATGCCTGCGCTACGAATAGATCGAACATCTTTCAACGCCCCCGAAAACTCCCACGATCATTATCTAGTTTCAGCCATCGAAACGGTTTTGAGTTCCGCCTTCAGGCGGCTTTTCGATTCGCCATCAAATAATTCCGACAGCGAGAAGCGGGGCCGCCTGAAGGCGGAACTCAAAACCTGAAATTCGATCTTTAACCCGCGAATTAAGACCTTTCACGCGCACGTTAAAAGCTTTCACGCGCACGTGAAAGGCTTTCACGCGCACGTTAAAAGCTTTCACGCGCACGTGAAAGGCTTTCACGCGCACGTAAAAAGGCTTTCACGCGCACGTTAAAGGCTTTCACGTCCACGTTAAAAGCTTTCACGCGCACGTTAAAAGCTTTCACGTGCGCGTGAAAGGTCTTAATTCACGCCCCCAAAGGCGAAATCCGCATCGAAAAGGGGATAATCCGGTTGTTGTAAAAGGGATCCAAAGGATGTCGAAAAAAACGATTCGGAACAGGTGATCATTAGTGTTAAAAGGATGTATTTTGAAAAATAAAATCCTTAAAAAGCCTGTTTACAGGCGATAGAATATAGCTACAGGCGCGAGCCTGTAGTCAACGGCCGAATATGAATTTGAGCCTGTTTACAGGCGACAGAGGTTTTGCGATGCCGCCGCGGGCCGAATGTCGATAACCACGAGCGGTCTTTATTAATGAAAGTCTTTCTTCTGTCGCCTGTCAACAGGCTTTGGAATTCGGGGGCGCGCTTGCCTACAGGCTGGCGCCTGTAGCTATATTCTGTCGCCTGTTCCACAGGCTTAATAAGGATTTTATTTTTCAAATAACATCGGCCGCACCTTCCGATTTATGAAATCCTTTTAACAGCAATGACAGGTGATAAGGGATCGGTGACAGGTGATAGGGAGAACCGAATCTATCACTTATCACCTATCCCTTATCACCTATTCCGAAAGTAAATTCGCGCGGGTTGTTTTCGCCGGCTTTTTTCGTCCGAAGCATCTGGCAGGAATCGCTCAGGCCGGTTCGGTTTCGGCGTTGTCGGCTTCGGTGTTTTCGAATTCGACCTTGTCGTAGATGTCGTCCATCGTCAGGCGGCAGTCGATCGAGCTTAACTCGATCGCGGCTTCGTCGCCGATGAAGTCGCGGAGCACCCAGCTTCCGTCGTCCCGTTTCGTGTAGCGGGCGGCGCGTTTCTTGTCCTGCCAGACGAGCAGGTATTCGCGGAGCGTCTCGATCGTCCGGTAATGATCGAATTTCGCGCCCTTGTCGTAATCGGCCGTCGTCGGCGAGAGCACCTCGACGATCAGCACCGGATTCGTGATCGTGTCGAGATAAGCGTCCGGCAGCAGCTGCGGTTTGCCGCAGACGACGAAAATATCGGGATAGGTGTAAAGGCCGGTCGCCGGAATATGGACGCGTAAATCGGACTGATACGTTTTACACGGCCTTTTTTTGAGCTCGACGCCCAAACTGATATTGATATTGGAAGTAATATTGGCGTGCTCTTCGCTCGCGCCGGCCATATCGAATATCTCGCCGTCGAAATATTCGTGCTTTTCGGGCGATTCCCTTTCGAACGCCAGATATTCTTCCGGCGAGATGTAGTTTTTCTTCGGCGGCGCCCTCATACAATGCTTGATTTACCCCAAAATCTATTCAAGTTCAATCGTCTGTTCGAACCGCGGGACGACGACCTTCCAGCCGAACTTCTGCCGGATATGATCGGCCATCGCCGCGGCCGAGGCCGGTTCGCCGTGCGTCGTGAAGACGCATTTCGGCGCTTCGGGCAGGCCCGACAGCCAGCGCAGGACGGTCTTCCAGTCGGCGTGCGCGGAAAAGCTCTCGACGCGCTCGACGTGACAGCGCACCGGGATCCATTCCTTCATTATCCGGACCTCGCGCTCGCCGTTCTGGATGCGCCTGCCGGTCGTGCCGGCGGCCTGATAGCCGACAAAGATCAGCGTCGCGTTCGGATTCGGCAGCACGCGCATCGCGTGATGCAGCACGCGGCCGCCGGTCAGCATTCCCGACGCCGAGATGATGACGCGCGGGCCCTGCATCTTATTCAACTGCTTGGATTCCTCGCGCGTCGCGGCGGTCTTCATCCAGTCGGTCTTCAAAGGATGGATTTTGCGGGCGAGGATCGAGGCGTATTCCTCGTCGTGCTCCTCGGAAAAGCGGTTGTAGATCGCGGTCGCCTGCGCGGCCATCGGCGAATCGACGATCACCGGATGCGACGGGATCTTATGGAGATCTTCGAGGTCGCGGATCATATACAGAATCTCCTGCGTCCGGCCGACCGCGAACGCCGGGATCAGGATCGGCGCGTCGCGCTTGTAGGCTTGATTGAGGATCGCGCCGAACTGCTCCTCGGACGAGACTTCGCCGTGAAGCCGGTCGCCGTAGGTCGATTCGCACATCAGATAATCGCAGGCCGGCGGCGGCGCGGGGTCGTTGAGGATCGGCTGATCGTAATGACCGAGATCGCCCGAAAACAAAAACCGGATGCTCGACCCGTCGGGCCGCGCGTTTGCCAGCTCGACGAGCACCATACTCGCGCCGATGATATGGCCCGCGACCCGAAAGCTCGCCGTGATGCCCTCGCAGATCTCGAACGATTCGCCGGTGTTCGGGACCGGCGTCAATAATTTGAAAGTGTCGCGCGCGTCGTCCTCGTCGTAAAGCGGCAGCGCCGGCCGGTGATGCGTCAGCTCGTGGCGATTGCGGTAATCGGCCTCTTCCTGCTGGAGCCGCGCCGAGTCGAGCAGCAAAATCTTCATCAGATCGGCGGTCGCGCGCGACGTCCAGACCTTGCCCTCGAAGCCGAGCTTGACGATCCGCGGCAGAAAGCCGGTGTGATCGATGTGCGCGTGCGTGATGATGACCGCGTCGAGTTCTTTCGGGTCGAACGGCGGATCCTGCCAGTTGCGCTCGCGCAGCTCCTTCTCGCCCTGAAACAGCCCGCAGTCGACGAGAATCTTCTTCCCGTTCGATTCGAGCAGATACTTCGATCCCGTAACGGAACCGACGCCGCCGAAAAATGTGATTTTTGCCATAGATTCGATGTCGTGTGAATATTGACGGTCGAGATTTTCGGTCTTTGATCTTTGACCTTTGGTCTTTGATCTTCGGTTTTAAATTCAAAGACCAAAGACCCAAAATCAAAGATCAAAAAAGAAAATCGAATCGCCGTCTTTTACACTTTTACACCTTTTTCCCGTCTTTAATCAAAACGAGATCGCTGTTAAAAAGCGTGCGGACGATAAAAAGCCGGCGGCCGTCGTTCGACCAGATGAAGTTCGAGATGTTGCCCGAAGTGAAATCCGTGAGCGGCTTTTCCTTGCGGTCGTCGAACGAAAGGCTCCAGAGATTGTCGATGCCGGCCCGGTTGAGATAGGTCAGCGATTTGCTGTCGGGCGAGAATTTGAATTCCGGATTGATGTGCGATTCGAACTCGCGGCCGCTCTTGTCGAGCTTATCGCCGTCGAACCCGAGCACCTTGACCTTCGGCTCGATGTTCGGATTGCGGCTGTCGAATTCGAACGTGTGATAAGCGATCAGCTTGCCGTCGGCCGAAAGCCGCGGGAAAAATTCCGACGCGCCGCTTTCGGGCAGCACCGGCTGCGCCTCGCCGCCCGCGACCGGAACCTTCATCAGCCGCGTCCGGCCGCCGTCGCTCGTCTGCCGCATAAAGATCACGTTGCGGCCGTCCTTCGAAACCTGTAATTGCGTATCGACCGCGCCCGGATCGTTCGTCAGCTGGAGCGGGCTCGTGCCGTCGGCGTTCATCCGCCAGACCGAAAAGCCTCCGTTCCGGTTCGAGCTGAAGAAAATATATCTGCCGTCGGGCGAAGCGACCGGATTCTGGTTGATCCCGCCGCCCGAGGTCAGCTGTTTTTCGCTGCCGCCGGCCTCGTCGATCGCAAAGACGTTGACTTCCTTGCCGGTGTTTTTGACAAACATGATCCGGCCGTCGGGCGCCTGCGAAAGACCGGCGAAGCCGAGCAGGTTCTTGTTTTCGCCGAGCAGCTGGCGCATCTCGCCGGTCTGCGGGACGCGCGACCAGAGGCTCGAAATCGTGTCGATCCGGGTCGCGATCATCTGGCCGTTGTCGGCCGCCAGGCTGATCGAACCGTAATCGCTCGTGTCGTTGGTGATCTGCCGCGTCTCGCCGCGCGGGTACGAGATGAACCAGATCTGCGAATTCTCGCCGGGATTCGATTTGCCGACCAGAATGACGCCGCTGCCGTCGTGCAGCCATTCGAAATTGCGGAGACCGATCCAGCCCTTTTCGCCGAGAAAATCAAACTGTTTGTCTTTGAGACTAATGATCGCGAGCTGGAGCTTCGGGTTGAGCTCGCCGCGGTTCTTGAAGACGCCGGCGAGCAGCTTGTCGCCGGCCGGCGCCCAGTCGACGCCGATGAACTGGTCGTAGCCGATCTCCTTGGTCTTGAGAAAATCGCCCGGATTCGCGCCGTCGGCATCGACCGTCACGATCGTGTCGCCGCCCTCGGTCGGGTTATGCCGGATAAACGCGAGCCGTTTGCCGTCGGGCGAAAAGGTCGGCTTCGAATCGACGTCGACGATGATCTTTTTGGTCTCGCCGCCGAGCGTCGGGATCTCGTAAAGCGTGCCGACGCCCTTTTCGGTCTGGACGAAATAAATGTAATTCCCGTCGGCCGAAAAGGTCGGCTGGAAAAACATCGTCATCGACGGCTGGACGAGCGTCACGAGGCTCCCGGTCGCGACCTGCCGGACGACGAGCGATTCGCGGCCGTCCTGCCGGTTGATGAAGGCGACGAATTTGCCGTCGGGCGAGATTTCGGCGAGATTCGCCGTCCCGTTGTCGGTCAACCGCGAAGCCTGGATCGAAAGGAAGACCGGCGGCCCCGAGCCGAAAAGTTTCGGCATCAGAAACAGCCCGCCGATCGCGAGGATGATCGCCGACAAAACGATCGTCAGCGGCAGCAGCCACGGCTGCGGCCGTTTCCCGCCGAAAGTCTTTTCGCCGGTATTCGTAAAACCGGCCTGTTCCCGCGTTTCCCGTTCGGCCGAGAGCGTCTGGTGAAGAACGGTTTCGTTTTCGCCGGTGTCGTGTTTCGGGATGCTGACGGTTTTGGCGAACTGGCTGAGCCGCGTTTCGGCCGAATGATGCTCGACCTCGACCCGCAGATCGCGCAGGTCGAGCGCGAAATCCTTGATACTCTGATAACGGTCGGCGGCTTTTTTCCGGAGCGCCTTGCGAACGATCCGCTGGAGCTCTTCCGGCACTTCGGCGAGCGGCGCGGGCTCGACGTGGATGACGGCGGCCAGCGAATCGCTGACGGTTTCGCCCTCGAACGGATTTTTGCCGGTCAGCATCTCGTAGAGGACGACGCCGAGGCTCCAGACGTCGGTGCGCGCGTCGGTTTCCTTGCCGCGCGCCTGTTCGGGCGACATATAGCGGACGCTGCCCATCACCATTCCGGGCTGCGTCTTGACGAGCCGGACGGTTTCGTCCTCGGCGCCGACGAGCTTTTCGAAAACCGGTTTGGCGAGCCCGAAATCGAGGATCTTGACGATCCCGTCGCGGCGGATCATGACGTTGTCGGGCTTGATGTCGCGATGGACGATGTGTGCTTCGTGCGCGACGGCGAGCGCGTCGGCGACCTGTTCGGCGACGCGGATCGATTCGAGATAGGTCAGGCTGCCGGCGACGATCTTTTCGCGGAGCGTGTCGCCGTCGACGAACTCGGTCGCGATGAACAGCCGCTCGTCGGCGACGCCGACCTCGTAGATCGTGATGATATTCGGATGATTCAGGGCCGAGGCGGCTTTCGCTTCCATCTTGAACCGCGAAACGCGTTCCTCGTCGCAGCAGAATTCGGGCAGCAGAACCTTGAGCGCGACATTCCGGTCGAGCTGCTCGTCCTGCGCGAGATAAACCTCGCCCATTCCGCCGGCTCCGATTTTCTGCTTTATTTCGTAACGACCGAGTCGTGTCCCTTCCAGCATCGCGTCAAATCCCCTTTGTCGACTATTTTACTACTGAATTTAACGCAGCGCCCGCCGGAAAAGTTTACTTTTTAGCAGATCGTTTCGTTCGTATTTCAACTAAAATTCATCCGCCGCATCAATTCGACAAAGCGCGGTTCAAGGCGAAGACCTTCCCATTTCGGATCCACTTTCAAAAACACCATTCGCACGTCTTTTTCCGCAAACCCCTTTTCCAGATTATCAAGCGCCTTTTCCTGATCGCCGAGCGCGGCATAAACCAGCGCGATATTATAGGGAGAAACGTATCCCGCGGCCGACTGTTTCAGCAAATCGTCCAGCGCGAGCCGGGCTTCGCGATCGTTGCCGGCTTTTGACAAAGCATAAGCGCCGATCGCCACGGGTTCGGAAACCACGGCGAGCTGTCTTTGTCTGCGCGTTATGTCGAGGACTTCGGCGTACCTTTTTTTTTCGAGGTAAATCCACGAAACGACCGTGTTGGCAAGCCAGTAGTTCGAATCCAATTCGAGGGTTTTCCGCGAGACCGTCAAAGCTTCGTCAATTTTTCCGGCGTGCAGCAGAAACATACCTTCGAGCGCGCCGCTTCGCAGATTCAGTGGATCGATTTCGACGGCGCGTTTGATCTCGCTGAGCGCTTCCGCGTGGCGTCCCGTATTCGACAGCAAATGCGCGTAAAACTGATGCGCGTCGGCGCTGTTCGAATCGAGCGCGAGGGCTCGCCGGTATTGATCTTCGGCGGCTTTCCAGTCCCAGTCGTACCAGAACAGGATCGAACCGAGGACCGCGTGGGCTTCGGCCGACTGGTCGTCGATTTCGATCGCTCTGTCGGCGGCCGTTTTGGCTTTCGGCCAAAAGTCACCGGCCGGCATTTCACCGGCCAGCGACATTGCCCGGTAGGCGTCGGCAAGGCCGACGTAAGCGAGCGCGTAATTCGGATCGGCCGCAATTGCCTGCTGAAAGTATGAAATCCCGGTTTCGATGTCCGACCGTACGGCCTTTAGCACGTGAAAACGGCCCTTCATATAAAATCCGTAAGCCTCGATGCTTTCGGGCCGGCGATTTTTCCGCCGCTCGACGAGCCGCATCTTTAAGACGGCCGCCGCCCGTTCCGAAATCGAATCCTGAACGGCGAAAATATCGGTAAATTTTTCGTCGAATTGTCCGGCCCACAATTGTTTGCCGTCGCTGACGCGCACCAGCCGCGCCGAAACCCGGATTCTTTCGCCGGCCATTTGGATCGTTCCGTCCAAAACAATGTCGGCCCCGAGTTCGCGCCCCGCGATCTGAGAATTTTGTTCTAAAGCCGCGTACCGGCGAACAGAGGTGAGCGGACGCACGACGATTTCATCGTCGCCGCCGAGTTTCGAAATGAGGGCGTCCGCCATTCCGAGCTCCAGCGCCTCGTTGCGATCATCGGCGACGAGCGGTTTGAACGGCAAAACGGCGACGGTTTTAACTTTCGGCTCGGCCGCCGAACCCTCCGAACGGCTCGAAGCTCGCCATAGATAGGCGCCCGCCGTTCCGAGCGCGAAAACGACGAAGACGATCAAGCCGGCAACTACAAAGCGGTTTACCCGTTTGCCGGATTTTCGATCTTCGATCCGAGGTTTGTCGTCCGCGTCCTTTGATTCCGCCGTCTCCGGGTCGTCGGGCGCAGAGGCCGCGGCCCGCACTTTGCGAACTTCGGCCACGAATTTATAGCCGTGGCCCGGAACGGTGGCGATAAACCGATTTTCTCCGTGTTTTTCGCCGAGCACGCGGCGCAGGATCGAAACATTTTGCGTGAGATTATTTTCCTCGACAATCGTATCCGCCCAGACGGCCGATAATAATTCGTCCTTTGCGATCGTCTTTCCGGAGTTTTCGACCAAAAACAGCAAAGTGTCGAGCGCCTTCGGCATCAGCGGCACAATCTCATCAACGCCTTTTAATAAAAGCCGTTTCGCCGGACAAAGACGAAAATTGTCGAATTCATAAACGTAATCTTGAGACTCGTTCATACAAATTCTCACAAATTTTTATAAATTCTCAGCCGTTTTCTAACGATTTTCACATCGATTATTGGCGATTATGGCATACATCGGCCGTGAAAAAAAGTTCCGGCCGACATCACAAATTTAGGGAGGAAAATAAATGAAAAACAGATTGACGAAAATAATCGGCGGCGCGGTGCTGGCGATTTTGGTATTGACGCTGCTGGCGCAGTCCCGGATGCTCGGTCAAAACCGCACCGGTCAGGAAACGGGTGACGGCGTCAAGTCCGCAGACCCGGTCGACCAACAAAAAAATGACACGCAGATGGAAGGCGTCTGGGAAATAACAGTCACCTTCCGCAATTGCGAAACCAACGAACCGCTCCGGACGCGGCCCGGACTAATGTCGTTTTTTCAGGGCGGAATGATGCAGGAATTCGGGACGGGCAGCGCCCCGCTCGATCGCAGTGACGCGCAGGGCGTCTGGCGACACCAAAATGAACGAAAATTTGCCTCCACGGCCAAGGCGTTCCGGTTTGCCGCCGACGGCTCTTACGCCGGCAGCCTCAAATTTTACCGCCAGATCGAACTCGGGCGCGGCGGCAATAGTCTTGAAGCAACCGTCAGAAGCGAAATTTTCGATGCCAACAACATTTTGATCGGGCGCGGCTGCGCCACCGAAACAGGTACGCGTCTTGAGTAAAGCAAACGGGAACGAACTCGGACTGTAAGCTAAGTTCGTTACCTTATTCCCTATTAATGATGTTTACCGTTTTTTCGATCTTCAAACCGAGCCCGGTTCCTTTATTTGAACCCGGTTTCAACATGTCGATCGAAGTTCGAGGGCAGATGTCAAAATTTACCCTCGTGGAAAAGGAGATTTTGAAATGAAACAACAATTTTTGCTAATGATTTTGGGATTTATGATGGCGGCCGGAACAGTGCAGACAGTTCGCGCGGTGCCGGCTGAAGTAACCGCCTGCGGGCAGGTTCTCGCGGCTTCCGGCGAATACGTTTTGGCGAACAACTTAAATTGTTCGGGGACGGGCGACTACAACGGCGTAACGATTATCGCGAGCAGCGTAACGCTGCATCTCGCCGGACGGACCGTTGCGAGCACGGATTGCGATCTCGAACGCAATCTGAGCGGCATTTTTGTCGCCGGCGGCCTGACCGACGTCAAAATCGACGGCGGCGCGGTCAGCGGGTTCAATAACGGCATCGTGCTTTCCTCGTCGAATTCGGTTGTCGAAGGAGTGACGGTCAGCCGCGCGTGCCAGTTCGGGATCGCCGTGCAGGGATCGAACAACGTGGTCAGAACAAACACCATCACGGCCAACGGCGACGGAGTCGCCCTTTCGCCGGCGGTCGACGCCCGCGTCGCTTCGAACAATCTGTCCGGCAACAATCGCGCCGGCGTCGTGATTTCCGACACGTCCGCCGGCAATATCATCGAAGACAACGTTCTTAACAACAACGGCGCGGATTCCGACGAAGGCTACGGCGTCGCCATTTTCAGCGGTTCGGGAAACACCGTCCGCCGCAACGCCGCCGATCGCAATGATTTCGGAATCCGCATTTCTTCGCCCGGCAATCAGGCGAACAATAACACCGTGAGCGGCAATTCGCAGCTCGGAATCTGGGTTTCGACGGGCGGCGTCCCGGCATCCGTGCGCCGCAATTCGGTTTTCGGCAACGGCCTGAGCGACATGTTCGACGAAAGCGCGGCGTGCGGCGGAAATCTGTGGCGCGGCAACCGTTTTATGACCGATCTGGTGAACGGAGCGCCGAACGGCGGCCCTGATCTCGGCTGTCTACGATAAATTGTCAATCCATCTCCCGCCAACAAACATCGACTGTAGGAGAAAGCAATGATTAAGAAAATGATTTCGCGCCGGACCTGTCTGCTTTTCGCGATTATCTGGCTGACGACGATGGTGTCGTGGGCCCAGACGACCGAATTTTCGTATCAGGGAAGCCTGACCGATCTGGGCAGTCCGGCGAATGGAACCTACATCCTGCGGTTCCGCCTTTTCGACGCCGCGACGGGCGGGGCGCAAACCGGTCCGCCCCTCGCGGACGTCAACGTCGCGGCCGCGAACGGCGTCTTCAACACCACGCTCGATTTCGGCGCGGCGGCGTTCGACGGCGCGAACCGCTATCTGGAGATCTCGGTCAAAAAACTGCCCGCCGATCCCTACACGGTGTTGAGCCCGCGCCAGCCGGTTCTGTCCGCGCCCTACGCGATCAAAAGCCGGACGGCGGACAATTCCGCGCAGCTCGGCGGTCTGGATGCAGCTCGTTTCCTGCAGCAGGACGCCGGCGGCAACGTCTCGATCGGCGGAACTTTAACCGTCGCCGGCGCGGTCTCTTACAATATCGTCAACGCGCAGACGCAATTCAATCTCGGCGGTCAGCGCATTTTGAGCGACAGCGGTATCGGCGGAAACATTTCCAACCTCTTCGTCGGGCTGGATGCGGGAACTAACACCACGCCGGGCGTTCCGACTTCCCTCTCGGGAATCAACAACACCTTTGTCGGAATCGGCGCCGGAAAGTTTAATTCGACGGGCAGGTCGAATGCTTTTTTCGGCCTCGCCGCCGGCAGCCAGAACACCACGGGCAGCGACAATTCATTTTTCGGTCAGGCGGCCGGAATCCAGAATACAACGGGCAGCGGCAATTCGTTTTTCGGCGTGGTCGCGGGGCAGGCGACGAAATCGGGCGAAAATTCATTTTTCGGAGCGTTCGCCGGGGTCAGCAACGAGACGGGCGCGGACAATTCATTTTTCGGTTTTCGGGCGGGACTTGGCAGCACCGCCGGCGAAAACTCATTCTTCGGAGCATTTTCAGGTCAAAACAATACGACCGGCGCGGAAAACTCGTTTTTCGGCTTTCGCGCCGGTCAAGCCACCACGACGGGCAGCAACAACTCCTTTTTCGGCTGGCAGGCCGGACAAGCCAACACGGGCGTGAACAACGCGTTTTTCGGTGACCGCAGCGGTTTTTCAAACACCACCGGAAACCGCAACGCCTTTTTCGGGAGCGCCGCCGGACGACTCAACACGACCGGCACTTTGAACGCCTTCTTCGGCACGGCCGCCGGCGAAACCAACACCACCGGATTTGCAAACTCATTTTTCGGCGATGCGGCGGGCATTTTCAACAACGGGGACGGCAATTCATTTTTCGGCGCGGCCGCCGGCGCCGGCAATTCATCCGGCGGGGCAAATTCTTTTTTCGGTAACATTGCGGGACTGGCGAATACGACCGGCAGCGGCAATTCGTTTTTCGGCG